>JBFZAT010000001.1:0-4152 GCA_041308845.1 Candidatus Omnitrophota bacterium
CATAAATATTCTTAAAATAATCTGAAGGTAAGGCTTGCAAATCCTTAACAAAATTCATTCCCCGCAACATCTGATAAGTAGCATCAAACCGCTGCTTTAAATAACAGATCGCTCCGCCAAAGTAAGCAAAAATAAATTTGACCCTGGGATAATCCCGCAGGATATCCGACATTAACAACTTGCCCACGGAAATTGTGGTATCAAAGACATATTCGATCACCGGAGTAAGCAGGGGGTCTTTGACCCGCTCAAAGCCAATCGGGTTAACAATCTGGGAGTGGACAAAGATCGGCAATCCTTGCGCTTCTGCTTCTTTATAAATGGACAGAAACATCTTGTCGTCCAGATAGATACCGTTATAGCTGGAAGCCAAAGAAACCGCCTTAAACCCCAGCTGGCCGGTAACCCGCTTTAGCTCCTCCAGCATATCAATGGAATTATCTACCGGCAGAACCGCTGCCCCGATAAATCGATCCGGATACGCTTTAAGAACCTTACCGACATTGTCATTATAAATATGTGCTACTTGAGAGATACTGCCTAACTTTAAATGCGCATCCGAGGTCGGATAACTTAAAACCGCCCGATCTATCCCGGCCGCATCCATCATCTTAAGCTGGGATTCGATATCCCCCCAGCCTTTATGGAAAAAATGGGCATTAGAGATTATTTCATCCGGCAGCCAATGGCTATGTGCGTCAATCAACATTAATGCTCCGTGCTGCTAAGAATCCTGTGGATCATTTCTTTTTCATAAAGAGCCTTGATCTCTGCTAATCCCCGGCGGCCAAACTCTTTGTTGATTAATTTCTCAATCGCATTAAGTTTGACCTCCAGAAAAATAAACTCCGGGTTGGTCCTTAAGCCTTGATATTTTAATTCTAGGCAGGCCTTTTCCTTAGTCGCAATATACTCCTGAAAATCGTTCACCAATTTTTCCAACTCTACTTTTTCATGCGGCAGATAGGCCCCCATCAGCGTATTTTCAACTTCCAACAAAATATCCTTATCGATCTGGGTCTGGGTAAATTTACGCTCATACTTATCAAATGCTTCTTTAGTTGTTTTATACAACCAGATAAAATAACGTTTTTTTAGATTTTTATTATCCTGATTATCCATACTGCCTCCGGCTACCTCAATATTACTTTTTAATTAACTCTACTGTATCAAAATAAAGCCTACCTTTGGTCCCGGGAAGAGGTTCAAACTGGAAAACCTTGATCGGAAAATCCAAAATTCCGTTTTTATCGGCATCCATCGGCTGCCAATCATCACGGGGAAAAAATTGGTCAAAATTAATCACAACTCTTTTCCAGCCGGCAAGATCATCTACGGTGACAAAACGCCAAATTTCTCCTGCGTTATCTTTTATATCAAAAGCAATGCTGGCTTTAGAATCCGAACCATAGACATAAAAAGATATCCCGCTATAATCCTCCCATTTGATCTCCGAAGGTTTAGTTGCCCAATTAGCCTGGGCTGCGTCTAAGCCTGAACCGCGGGCTACATAAATGTAGCCTCCATCGACAGCCTGATAATCGACTTTTAAAGCCTGATTACCGCTATTCTTAATATCACTAGCTGCAGTTACCTGAACAGTAGAACCATTGCCCGAACCAAAATCAACTGTTCCCTCAGCTCCTCCGGAAACAACAACCTCAAAATCATCCAACAAAAAATTTCCATCGGCAGCCACACAACCTTGCGCTGTCAACAAAACTAACACCATTATTAATAATCCTAATCTGCTCATTTTATTTCTCCTCTTTTATAGGTTAACTTGCCATACAGGCTACCTAATACCTACCGTTACTTGCCGGGATGCTGCTGCTTAAATGGAATGACCGGAGCAGTCCAGGGAGTTTGCTGGTTAATCACCGCAATCTCTAAAGGACAAACATTAGCCGGTACGGTCAAAGCAAAACGCACAGCATTCTCAATCGCTTCAGTCGTCATTAAACGCGAAGAATCATTAGTAATTTCATTCAATTTACCGGTTAAATCCGTATCAGTTACCCCGGGCAATATCGAAGTCACTTTAACCCCGTAGTCACGCAACTCCCAAAACAATCCCTTAGAAAATGCCCGTAAACCCACCTTCAACGAGCTATAAACAATAAAATTTCTGGGCAGCGGATCGCATAAAGTCGAGCCAGAGACCATATTAATAATCGCTCCGCTCTTGTTTTTAATCATATCATTAATCACCAGACGAATCAGCCTCACATATCCTAGGTAATTGGTGTGGGCTAACCTTTCGAAATCTTCAATCGGCTGCTCCTGAAAAGGATACTGGCTGGAGACCCCGGCGTTATTAATCAAAATGTCAATCTGGCCAAACTTTTCCTTGGCGTTCTTCACTAAATTCTCCAGGTCCTCCAACTTGGTTACATCGCAAGCCACCGGTAAAACCTGCACTTTAAATTTTGCGGAGATCTCTTCGGCTGTTTCTTTTAAGGGGCCCAGATTACGTGCCCCGATAACCAAGTTAATCCCCAAACTGGCAGCAGTAGAAGCTAAGGCCTTACCAATCCCACGGCTGGCACCGGTAACAATCGCTGTTTTACCTTTTAAGTCTAAGCTCATGCTTTCCCTCCTATATTTTATTGCTTACCGAACGACTAAACACCAATAAAACTAGTAACCCTAATCCAAAAACTAAAAACCCCAAAAAGAAGCTTTTCTGCATAATTAAACCGCCCAGACTTACCCCTAAACCACCGGAGATAAAACGCACAGCACTGTTAAGGCTGGCGGCTTCATTCAGAAACTCACCCGGTAGATCCGTAAGCATCGTAGATAAACCCGCATGATTAAAGGTCCAGCCCAACCCCCAAATCATCATCACCAAAGCCAATAAACCTAAAGGCAGTTTGAGTAAAAGCAGGAAAATGCAGGCGGTCATAGACAGGACCCCTAAGTTTACCACTCTCTTGCGTCCGATTGAATCTGCCAGCCGGCCGCCCCAGACCTCACCAAATATCCCGCTTAAACTAGTTAAGGTAATCAACATGCTGATTAAAAACTGGCTTAAATGTAATTGGGTAGAAAAATAAACCCCCAACCATTGCTGTACAGCATGATAAATCAGGCTAATCAGGAAGATATAGCTGAAGATCTTAATTACTTTTTTATTATTTAAGGCCTCGAAATAACCTAGGCGAAAATTTCCCACATCTTCCTTGAAACTGGGTAGATAAATATACATATGGATCCACAGGAGAAAACCAAAAATTCCCGGGATTACAAAGATGAGTCGCCAGTGGACCAATCCGCTTAAAAACAAACCCAGAAGCGAAGCAACAAAAGTCGAACCAAAAAATAATCCGATATAACCACCGCGTTTAAGCGGCTCAAGGCGCCTGGCAATCACAATCAACCCTAAGGGAATAACCGAAGCCCCAAAAAGACCCATCATAAATCTGGCTGTAAAAAGAGTAGTAATATTTTGCGATACTCCCGCTAAAAGATTGGCCAGAGAAAACAAAAATATGCAAACTAACTCTACTTTCCGGGCATCAAACATACGCACCAGCGGCCCATAAAATAAAGCAGCTAACCCGTAAGGAAGCATATACAGCCAGATAATTTTCCCGACTATAAATTGAGAAAGAGCAAAATCCGCAGCAATAGAAGGAATCAAAGCCGCAATGGCCGCTACGTTAAATGAGAGCACCGCTCCTTCTAAGCAAAGAATGACAAAGGTGGTTTTCTTCACTTAGCCGCTTCTTTTTCAATAATCTCTTTAAAGATCTTTAAGTTGTGCTGGGAGCCCTCGTTGATAAACCCTTCAACTTGCTGATCATTAAATTTGGCTTTGGCGTCCATATGAAAATGCTGAATCCAAGTCAGCTCGATACCTCCGGAAACAGGAGTATAAAACCAGATAATCTTCATATATTCAAAAGGAAATAGCGGAGTCTCCCTCTGGGCATAAGCAAAATACTTATCTTTAAAAAGAAACCTAACGGACTGCCAGGATTTGTCATCCTCGTCGGTTAAGCGGAAGGTAATTTTATTGGCTTCCCTGCTAACCACTTCGGCCTTCTTATATTCCGTGCCGAATAACTCCGTCCAGCGCGGAATATCGTTGGAAATATCAAACACCAAATCATACGGCGCATTAATAATTATCGAATTACACGTATG
>JBFZAT010000002.1:0-67859 GCA_041308845.1 Candidatus Omnitrophota bacterium
AAACATATATTTATAGAGAAGGGTTATAATGTATCAGGTATCGCGAATTAGTGTCGCCATGAGAAATGACTCTGTTCTATCTGACCCCGTAACGACTGATGCTGCCGCAGAAGCGGCACGCCGGTTTTTTTGATAAGGCCGGGGTGCTAAAGGATTATGCGGCAGTTGAGATAGCGGGTAATTATTAAGCTATCACACGCCAACCCCCGACACTGCGTCGGGGTGAAGATATAGTCTAATCCCGTGCGAAAGCGCGGATACGATTGCGATGTCGGCTCATCCTATCCTGGGGCTGTATAAGGTCCCAAGGGTCCGGCTGTTCGCCGGTTAAAAGGGTACGCGAGCTGGGTTCAGAACGTCGTGAGACAGTTCGGTCTCTATCTGGTGTGGGCGTTAGGATATTTGAAGGGGAGTTCTCTTCAGTACGAGAGGACCTAGAGAAACAAACCTATGGTATTCCGGTTGTCCTGCCAAGGGCAAAGGCCGGGTAGCTACGTTTGGAAGGGATAAGCGCTGAAAGCATCTAAGTGCCAAGCCCCCCCCAAGAATAAGTATCCCTGAGTCGCAAGACTCTGTAGGCTGGTGGTAGACTACCACCTTAATAGGCGTAGAGTGTAAGATCCGTAAGGATTTCAGCTAATACGTACTAATCAGCCAATCGGCTTGTCCTTAATTTTGTTTTCATTTGGTTTATTTTGGATAAGTAGTTTTTAGCTCACTAAAATCTGTGTGTAGTTGTTGATGTTTTTAAAAAAGTACAAGAGGCTCTTAAGGCGCGCAAGCGCCGGAGCCAAAGGTATTTGTAAAACAAATGTACCGCGCTAGGCGTGGAATGATACGCTTAGGATTATATTCGAATGTTGTAACGCGCGGTACCAAAATTTTTTGATTAGTTTTTTCTGCCATTCAAAAAATTTTGGAGTGCCTTTATCGAGGGGGAAACACCCGTTCCCATTCCGAATACGGCCGTTAAGCCCCTCAGAGCCGATGGTAGTGTGTTCGTAAGGACATGTGAGAGTAGGTCGGTGCTCCTTTAAATCAAATAAAAAAGCCAGTGATTAATTTCGCTGGCTTTTTTATTTGTCCTCGGCGTTACCATAAATTTTTTATACAAGGCTTAGCCGGGGATCGCCCCATTTTAAGATCCTGCGCTGCGCGCAGGATTTCGCTATATTTTATTGGGTACTCAAACTTTGCCGGATAGAATCCTTTTTGTACCTAGTCTTTTTATATAGGTGCTCACTCCGACCTACTCTCACAAAGTGGTGCAAGGGTAAAAATTATTCCGATTATCTACTGATAGATTAGCGAGGTTTTTATTATTCCGTATTTTTGTTGACAATCACATTGGCAGGGGTAGAATAAAACCGGCCACAGGATTGCAACTTTGTACTAAATTAATCAAAACTAAAGGTGTGTCATGGCTGATTGGCTGGATATTGGTAGAGTACTGGTTTTTTTCGGGATTATCATTATTTTGGGTGGAATACTAATTTTACTCACCGGCAAGATTCCTCTTCTAGGAAGATTGCCCGGGGATATTACGATACACACAAAGAAATTTCACTTTTACTTTCCGGTTGCGACTTCTATAATTATCAGTATTTTTCTTACGTTTATTATTAATGTCATCTTCAGGCATAAAAAATAAGATGAAGTTGGAGGTTATATGCGTACACCGTGTTTAATAATTATTTTATTCCCGTTTTTAATTTTAACATTAGGTGCGCATAGTTATTTTCTTTATGCTCAGGCTATTGAAATTCCCCAAGTAGAAGTTGGTAACCTGGAGTTTCACCTGATTACCGAAGATAGTGTTGATATTAAGGTTTTTATTGATGGTAAGCTGGCGATTAATGAAGAATTTATTCAAAAGCAAAAAAATCCTGATTTAGGTATTGTGCCGCATAAAATATTTCAGTTTAAACTTAAGCCGGGTAAACATTTGGTAACCGCTCAAGCCCATCAAGGTCAACAGACTTTTACTGGTGAATTTAAATTAATTGATAAAAGATGGGTGGTTCTTTATTATGTTGATCCTCAGCGCCTAAAGCAGAAAGAACCGTTTTCTATGGAGGTTTATAAATTCCAAGTTATGTATCAATAGGCAGGTTGCGATGACGATGGTTATTGTAATGTTCTGGCCAGCTTCATTATAGTATATTTTATGTCAGGATCTTGAAAAACTCAGGTTTGTAGTATATACTTTAAACAAGTTAAGTTAGTTTTACCACGGCCACGGTGGAAAATATTTTGTTTTACGGCCGTGGTTTTTTATTTAAAAGGAGATAAATGTATAAACGCAGCTGGGGCAATGATCGTAGAAGATTTATGCGTCTTAATCTTAATTTGGTTGTTTGGTATAGAGTCTTGCGACCGCCTCCGGGTGCAAATATGCTTGGCAGGGCAGAGCGTGAAGCGGTTACTTTAGATATCAGCCCTTTTGGGATGGGGTTTATGAGCAGTTTTAATATACCTGTATATACTGATCTGGGCCTTAAATTGATTATTTTTACTGCCCAAGATGGTACTTATACTACCTTGACTGAACCGATTGAGATTAATGCTAGGGTGCGTTCTTGCGCGCCTTGTGAAAATAATGAATTCAGGGTGGGCGTATCGTTCACTAATATTGAGCTTGAAAAACAGCAAAAATTAGCTAAGTTTATGCGGGAAAGCCAGAGAGTTTTTGTGAGCAGCTATAAGCATTTTATCTAGCCGAGTAAATAGCGGCGTTAGTAGATTGAATTTCCCAGGCCTGAAAGGGCTTGGGATTTTTAGTTTCTAGGGGTATAATTATCTATAAGATGAAAGAACCAAAACGTTTATTGACCGCTGCGCAGGCTAAGGCTTTAGACCAAAAAGCCTTAACTCAATTTGGCATCTCTACTTTGGTTCTCATGGAGAATGCCGGGCGGGCAGTAGCAGAAGAAACCCTAAAAGTTTTAAAATCACGAAGAGATCAGCTTGCGCTGTTCTGTGGTATGGGTAATAATGGAGGAGATGGTCTTTGTGCAGCCAGGCATTTATTAGTCGCGGGTTTACAGCCACAGGTATATTTGGTTGGTAAGATTAAAGATGTTAAGAGCGAAGCCAAAGTTAATTTAGATATGTTACTAGAATTAAAACAAAAAATAACGGAAATCAACTCCGATAATATTAATTACATAAGAAATAAGATCGTTGCCCTTCGATTAATTATCGATGCGCTTTTAGGAGTGGGGGTTAAAGGGGAACTCCGGCCGCTTTATCAACAACTGATCGATATGATTAATATCTCTACTGTGCCTGTCCTTTCTGTTGATATTCCTTCGGGGCTGGATGCTACTACCGGTAGAATATTAGGCTGTTGCATAAAAGCAGATCGAACAGTAACTTTTGTGGCTAAAAAACGCGGAATGGTTTATGGGGAAGGCAAACAATACTGCGGTAAGGTTTTAGTCAGAGCAATCGGGCTGCCCAGTATTTCTTTGTTCTGAAGTATGGTAATATAATAGTAACGCAAATACTTTTAATTAAATGAGGGTTGACATGAAAACAAAACATCCATCAAGATTACCTAAAAACGAAATGGAAAAACTCAACGCATACTGGAGGGCGGCTAATTATCTTTCTGTTGGCCAAATTTATCTTTTAGATAATCCTTTACTTAAAGAGCCACTGAGTCTGAAACATATTAAACCGCGGCTTTTAGGTCACTGGGGTACTACTCCGGGTCTCAATTTTATTTATGTTCACCTTAACCGTTTGATTAAAAAACATGATTTAGATATGATTTATATTACCGGTCCTGGACACGGCGGGCCAGGGCTGGTGGCTTGTGCTTATTTGGAAGGTACTTATAGTGAATATTATCCGGACATTTCAGAAGATGCGGAAGGAATGAAAAAGCTTTTCAAGCAATTTTCTTTTCCTGGAGGGATTCCCAGTCATGTCGGTGCCGAGACTCCGGGATCAATGCATGAGGGGGGAGAGTTAGGGTATTCTTTGTCCCATGCATACGGGGCGGCGTTTGATAATCCGGATTTGATTGTCGCCTGTGTAGTGGGTGACGGAGAGGCAGAAACCGGACCCTTGGCCTGTGCCTGGCATTCTAATAAATTTTTAAATCCGGTTTCGGATGGAGCAGTGCTACCTATTTTACATTTAAACGGATATAAAATATCTAATCCTACTTTACTTGCGCGAATTGATAAACAGGAATTAAAACAGTTTTTTATCGGGCATGGGTATAAGCCCTATTTTGTTGAAGGCGCTGATCCTGGGAAAATGCATCAGTTGATGGCTGAAACTCTGGATAAAGTTTTAGCAGAGATTAAAGCTATCCAGAAAAAAGCCCGTCGCCGTAAAAAGACTGTTGTTCGTCCGATTTGGCCGATGATTGTTTTGAACACTCCTAAAGGCTGGACTGGGCCCAAGAGTATTGATGGTTTAAAAACAGAAGGATACTGGCGTTCACATCAAGTGCCTTTTGCTGAAATGACAGAAAAACCCGGGCATCTTATTGCTCTGGAGCAATGGATGAAAAGTTATAAGCCGCAGGAACTTTTCGATAAACAAGGGAAATTAAGCAAGGAGTTAGCAGTTCTGGCACCCAAAAAGAAATTACGCATGAGCGATAATCCACATACTAACGGCGGTTTGCTGTTAGTCGATCTTAAACTTCCAGATTTTCGTAAATATGCGGTTAGTTTTACTCAACCTGGTATTATCGAATCGGAACCGACTAAGGTCATGGGGTATTTCTTAGCCGATGTGATGAGGGGCAATTTAGGAAGCAAAAACTTTCGGGTTTTCGGTCCTGATGAGACCACTTCTAACCGCCTGGGGGCGATACTTGATGTGACCAAGCGTACCTGGTTAGCCCGGATCTTACCGGAGGACGACCGTTTGGCTGTTAATGGCAGGGTTATGGAAATTTTGAGTGAGCATACCTGTCAGGGCTGGTTAGAAGGTTATTTACTGACCGGCCGACATGGTTTTTTTTCTTGTTATGAGGCTTTTATTCATATTGTAGATTCCATGTTTAATCAGCATGCTAAATGGTTAAAAACTTCTCGGCGTATCCCCTGGCGCCGTCCGATTGCTTCGTTAAATTATCTTTTGACTTCGCATGTCTGGAGGCAGGATCACAATGGTTCTTCTCATCAGGATCCGGGTTTTATTGATCACGTGGTTAACAAGAAAGCTGAGATTATCCGAGTTTATCTGCCGCCAGATACCAATACCTTGCTTTCAGTGACTGATCATTGTTTGCGCAGCCGCCATTATGTTAATGTGATCGTGGCCGGCAAACATCCGGGTCTACAGTATTTGAATATGGATGCCGCCATTAAACATTGCACTAAAGGGATCGGCATCTGGGATTGGGCGAGTAATGACTATGGGACAGAGCCGGATGTAGTGATGGCTTGCGCCGGAGATGTGCCCACCTTAGAAACTTTAGCTGCGGTAGATATTTTAAGGCAGAATTTTCCTGCCTTGCGGATACGGGTAATTAATGTGGTTGACTTGATGACCCTGCAACCACGCAGTGAACACCCACACGGGCTTTCGGATAAAGATTTTGATAGTTTGTTTACTGTAGATAAACCAGTAATTTTTGCTTTTCATGGTTATCCTTGGTTGATTCATCGTCTCCTATATCGTCGAACTAATCATAAGAATGTTCATGTGCGGGGCTATAAAGAAGAAGGGACGACTACTACTCCGTTTGATATGACCGTACTGAATGAGCTTGACCGTTTTAACCTGGCTGATGATGTAATCGACCGAATGGAGGGTTTACAAAAACAGGCCGCGCATGTTAAAGATTGGCTGCATAATAAGTTAATTGAACACAAACAGTATATTATTTCTCACGGCGAGGACATGCCGGAGATTCGTAATTGGAAGTGGCCGTATTAAAATGGGTAAATTCAAACTGGATCTACATGAAATATTTAATGATAGTCGCAGAATCGAAGAATCACTGGAGAAGATTATTGCCGAGGCAGTAAAAAATAAAATTACTGAAGTTGAGATTATTCCGGGTAAAGGTAGCGGTCAATTAAAGAAAAGTGTGTTGCGTTTTCTGCAGCAGCCTAGGATCAAACAGCTCTACCATCGTTTGGAGAAAGATGATAAGAACTTCGGGCGCATTTTTGTACACTTTAGATATTAGATATAGCATAGAAGACGTTTTACATAACTAATTGCCAAGTCGTGGATTATAAAACAAATATTTAATGGTATAATACAATAATTGTTTTATAAATATAAGATAGCCAGAGGTTTATATAGAACGTCTTATTTATTAAAATATACATAATATTACTGGACAAATCTTGAATATATGTTAAACTTATCAAGTAGTGAATAAAGGATTAGAAGTTTGTAGGCCGCGAGGTTTAGAAAATATCCTTCGCGGTTTTTTGTTTCTGCCATTATTTGCTAAAATTTTAGAGAAAGGGGGAGTAAATAATGGCAAAGGGAAAAGTAAAGTGGTTTTCAGACCAAAAAGGGTTTGGGTTTATTACGCCTGAATCCGGTAGCGATGTATTTGTTCATCACAGCGCAATCCAGGGCGAAGGTTACAAGTCTCTAGCTGAAGGTCAGGATGTTGAGTTTAACATCGAGAAGGGGCCTAAAGGCGAGCAGGCTACTAATGTAGTCAAGCTGTAAACCAAATACCATAATAGCCTGGCTTCAATTAATTTGAGGTCAGGCTATTTTTTTCGCTACGAACTGCACACCGGTGCAATAAGCGCCGGAGTTTTTGCTAATGTGCTAAGCGCTATGCAGCACTGGTTATGTTTGTACACAAGGGGGTAAAAATGAACACAGGAAAGATTAAAAAATTAGTTCGGGACAGAGGTTTTGGTTTTATTAGTGATACTGATGGCCGGGAGTTATTTTTCCACCAGAATAGTTTGGTCGAAGTTAAGTTCGCTGCCCTAAATGAGGAGCAGTCAGTTTCCTATGAAGTTGAAAAATCTGATAAAGGCCCGCGGGCGATTAATGTACGCCTGGTTTAAAATTACTTTTGATTTAATTTAAAAAGTGTATAATATAGTTTATGAAAAAGAAGCAGAAGGAGAAATTCGTAATTGATTGTCTTAAGTGCCGCAATCAAGCAGATTGCTGCCGTTTCGGTGCCTGGATTGATCTAGAAGAAGCTAAGAAGATATTAGCTTTAGGAATAAAGGGTGATTTTTTTCATTTAGAAATAGATAGGGATTTCCCTTCCGGTTATAAAGTGGGCACTAGTTACGAAGATGAACCGTGCGCTTTTCAGGATATTGATGGTTTGTGCCGCATACATAAGGTGGATTATAACCTTAAACCGTTAACTTGCAAAGAATTCCCATATGAGGGGGATAAAATCGCCCCGATTGCCGATGTATTGTGTGTGGTGCATAAAGCCAATATTCGCAAGGCTAAAGCCGGCAGGAAAAATTGAGCATGGGTACCCAGAAAGATCCGCGCTGGTATTTTAAAACTTGGTCATTGGTTATTGCTTTTGTTTGCGTTGGGCCGTTTATGCTGCCCCTTGTTTGGGTCCATCCTCGTTTTAGCCTAAAATTAAAGCTGGTTATTACTTTGGTGGTATTGAGCATAACCTGTATTATAACCGGAATTTTGATAAGATCATTAAAGTCGATTATCAGTTATTATCAATATGAAGTATACTCAAGGGACTATCGGCCGGGTTTTTCTGGTTAAGTTCGATAATCAAGATATTCTAATTTCGAACCTAAGTGCATTAGCCAAGAAGGAAAAGATTAAAGCTGCCACACTAATTTTTATCGGCGCCCTCAAATCAGGTAATTTAGTGACTGGTCCTAAACATCCGGTTATCCCGCCGCAGCCTAATAAAGTGGTATTCAAGGATGGTTGGGAAGTGATGGGGCTGGGCACGCTTTTTACAAACTCTCAGGGGCCCCAGATTCATATTCATGCCAGCATGGGTAAGAAAAATAAAGTTTTGACTGGATGCCTGAGAGGCAATTCTAAAGTTTTCTTAGTCATTGAGGCAATTCTGTTGGAATTAAAAGGAGTAAAGGCGCACAAAGAAATCGATCCGGCTACCGGCCTTAACCTGCTTAAGATTTTATAAGTTTATGCCCACCAAACTATTCGGTAAACTCAATTCTTTTATCTTTATTTTTTTAATTATAATGCTCGGAGCCTTGGTATATCATAATTGCCTAGGTGGAGATTTTATTTGGGATGATCTCGGATTAGTCAAAAATAATATTTATATCAGAGGTTGGTCAAACTTACCCGTAATTTTTACCCAGAATATCTGGTCCGGAGTAGGCGAAGGGTCGACATTATACCGGCCGCTACAAATAGCGACCTATTTGTTGGACTATTCTCTATGGAATTTAAATCCAGCAGGATATCATTTTACTAATGTTTTACTGCATATTTTAGCAGCTTTAACTCTGTATTGGCTGCTTTGTCTGTTATTTAAAAACCAAATCTTAGCATTATTTTCTAGCTTATTGTTTGTGGCTCACCCGGTTCAGGTTGAGGCAGTGGCTTATATTGCCGGCCGGGCGGATCCTTTAGCGGCCATATTTATTTTTATTTCTTTTGCATTTTATTTAAGGTTCTTGCAGAGTAAAAAAATGTTGATTTTAGTTATGGCCGGCTTAAGTTTTATCTTGGCGCTTCTATCCAGAGAGAACGCTCTCGTCCTTCCGGCATTACTATTGCTTTATCATTATGTTTTTAAAAAGAAGTTAGAGCCAAAGTCGTTTCGGCCGTTTTTAGTTATCGCTAGCGTATATATTATTTTAAGATTAGCTTTTAAAGGCACAGTTTTTTATGATATTCCGGCGGCGAGCACTCTTGCCCAGCGAACCCCGGGTTTCTTGGCTGCGCTGGCTAGTTATTCTCGGATTTTATTGCAGCCTTTTAACTTACATATGGAGTATGGCAATCTGTATTTTAGTTGGTTTTGTCCTGAAGTATTATTGGGTGCGGGAATACTTTTATTACTCTTTGCTGGAATTTTGAAAAGCCGGCAGCGCCAACCGTTGGTTTGTTTTTCTTTATCCTGGTTTATAATCACACTCCTACCCTCAGCCAATCTTTACCCAATCAATGCTTATATGGCTGAGCATTGGCTTTATTTACCGTCTATTGGATTTTTTGTCATTATCGGTCAAAGTTTTGCTTTTTTATATGCCAGAGGAAGACTTAGATTATTAGCGTTAGCTGCTTTAATTTGCTTGTTGATTTTTTATACCGATTTAACCATAAAACAGAACGCTTATTGGCAATCGGAAAAATTTTTCTATAAAAGGACCTTATTCTACGGCCCTAGTAATGCCCGGGTACATAATAATTTAGGCAACCTTTATTTACGCTCGGGCAATATAGATGCCGCCATTAAAGAATATTTAAGGGCGATTGAAATCAGTCCGGGCTTTGCGTATGCTTACCGTAATCTCGGAGACCTTTATTGTACTATCGGAAATCCGGAAGCGGGGATAAAAATGTATTTAATGGCTGTCCGGGCAGACCCTCGGTATGCGCCAGCCTATAATAATATTTGCAATACTTATATTTCTTCAGGTAGGAATGAAGAGGGGATAAAGTATTGTCAGATCGCTTTGGGATTAGATAATTCTTTGGCATCAGCTTATTACAATTTGAGCAATGCCTACTATAACTTAGGCAATAAAAATGAGGCAATGCAAATGCTCAAAGAATCTATTAAGTATAATCCTTTTTATACAGAAGCTTATAATAATCTGGCTGCCCAGTATACGGAAAAAGGCGAGATCTCCGCGGCGATTGGTTTATGGAAGAAATGTGTAAGTATCGACCCGGATTTTATTGTTGCGCATTTCAATCTGGCGGTTTTTTATTTAAAGCTGAAAGATTATGATTTAGCCATTAGGCATGCTGATCGAGTGGTGGCTTTAGGTGGGCAAATTGATGCGCGGTTTTTAGAAGAGCTGAAGCCTTTCAGGAGGTAAAAATATTGAATGTTTCTAAAATTTAGCATGCTATAATACCAAGCCAAGGAGTAAAAATGGACTTTAGCCTAATTAGAAAAGATATGAAGATGTTTAGTTTTGAAGCTTTGCGTACGGATTGCGATAATTTCTTTGAAGGGGTGATCGTGGGCGAAGAATTAAAGAAGTTGAACGATCAATTGAAGAACTTGTTCGGGGAGCCGGTCTATCCTTCTAAAAATAAACTGGCGCATAAAGTACGCCAAACCGTAGATGGGTTCGGAGGGGTGCTGCCGGGCCAGATTTTATATTATAAAAATTCAGGTGTAGAAAGTATCTTGGCGATGCTTTGGCCATGGAAAGATGGCCAGCGCACCACAGTTAAAATTATTCAGCAAGAATTATGAGTTTTACTTACTTACAGAAAATTCCCACACCGGAAGAGATTACTCAGCAGATGCCGATGTCAGCCAGACTGATTAAGTTAAAAGCTGACCGAGATAGGGATATTTTAAATGTTTTAAAAGGTGGTGATGACCGCTTGCTGTTAATTGTTGGTCCCTGCTCAGCGGATAATACTGATGCGCTTTGTGAATATGTCGGGCGTCTAAGCCGCCTGCAGGATAAGGTTAAAAAAAGGTTAATCCTGATCCCGCGAATTTATACCAATAAGCCGCGGACTACTGGAGAAGGCTATAAAGGAATGTTGACTCAACCCAAAGCTTCCGAAGGGCCGAATATCGCCCAGGGAATTAAGGCGATTCGCAAGATGCACGTTAAGGTCTTGAGCGAATCTGGATTAACGGCAGCCGATGAAATGCTTTATCCGGGAAATTACCCGTATCTGGAGGATATTTTAAGTTATGTGACAATCGGGGCCCGTTCGGTAGAAAATCAGGAGCACCGTTTAACCGTCAGCGGTTTAGATATTCCGGTTGGCATGAAAAATCCTACCAGCGGGGATTTGAATGTTTTACTGAATTCTGTTCAAGCCGCGCAGATTCAGCATACTTTTATTTATAACGGTTGGGAGGTTAAGACTCAAGGTAACCGTTTAAGCCATTGTATCCTCCGCGGGGCAATCGATCACCATGGGCAAAGTATCCCCAATTATCATTATGAAGATTTAATACAATTCACTCAACTTTATTTGAAACGTAATCTGGCAAATCCCACGGTTATCGTGGATACTAATCATGCTAATTCTGATAAACATTTCCAAGAGCAGCCCCGGATCGCCGAAGAGATTATGCATAGTCGTGCCAACTCTAAAGATTTAAAAAAGATGATTAAAGGATTGATGGTTGAAAGTTACCTCAAAGAAGGCCGGCAGGAGCCCGGCGGTAAGATTTTTGGCCAGTCAATTACCGACCCTTGTTTGGGCTGGGCAGATACTAAACGGTTAATTTTAGAGTTAGCGGATAATTGTTAATTAACCAGAGGAGAAAAGATGAGTTTGAAGTTTGATTTTAATAATTTATTTGATTTTAGTGTACAAGGGCATGGAGTAAGTCAATCCGAAATTGACGAAATTATACCGCAGGTGCAAAAGGCCTCTGCGCACTTAAAGAAGATCATCGCTGATGCACCAACTAGGGAGAAATTGAACCTGGAGTGGGTAAAATTACCTGAGCAAAAAGAAGCAGATATTGTTGTGGTTGAAAAGATTGCCCGCTTGATTAATAGGCAATATGCTAATGTTATTTTTTTGGGAATCGGCGGTTCATTCTTGGGGCTTAAAGCCGCTCAGGATGCGCTATGTGCGCCTTATTTCAATGAATTTAAATCATTACGTAAAAAAGTTCCGCGGATTTATTTCGAAGGCAACAATTTAGATCCGGATACCTTGCAAGTCCTCTTAAAAAATCTTAATCCTAAACGGACCTTTGTGGTAGTTATTTCTAAATCCGGTGAAACTACTGAGACTAAAGCTGCGTTGATTTTAGTGGAGGTCTGGCTTAAGAAAACCCTGGGGGCTAAATATGGCCGGCAGATATTGGTGGTCACCGATCCGGAGAATGGTTCTTTGCGGAAAAGGGCCCAGGTCGAGCAGAATAAAGATCCTTTGAGTTTTCGTTCTTTACCGCTTTTAAAAGGGGTAGGCGGAAGGTTCTCTGAGTTTAATATGGGTCTTTTACATTTAGCGATTGTCGGAGTAGATATCCGTAAGTTGTTTCTAGGCGCTAAAGATATGCTGGTTAGGTGCAGTAAGGAGAATCTTTTAGAAAACCCGGCTTATTTATACGCAACTTTACATTATATCCTTTATTTAAAAAGGGCAAAGGCTTTAGCGATTTTGATGCCTTTTTCACAAACTCTTAAATCTACCGCAGATTGGTATGTTCAACTTTTAGCCGAAAGCCTTGGGAAAAAATATCACCGTCAGATCCAAGTAGATATTGACGGAGTGGAGAGCTGGTTAGCCAGCAAGAATGATTTGTTTAACTTAGGCCGGACTCCGATCGCTGCCGCCGGCACGAATGATCTCCATTCGATCCAGCAGAATAATGTCGAAGGTCAGAACAATAAAGTGGTTACTTTTATTCGGGTTGAAAAATTTAAAACGGATTTAAAGATACCCGGTCAAGGTGATTTATTATCCGGTAAAAGTTTTGGTCAGCTGATGCAACTGGCTCAAGAAGCCACGGAATGGGCTTTGGTTAGCCAGAACCGGCCTAACTGCACGATTATTATGCCGGAAGTCTCGGCGTATAATTGGGGGGCTTTGCTCTTTTTCTTTCAGCTGTCCACGGCTTTTGAAGGGGAATTATTGAATATCAATGCTTATGATCAACCCGGGGTGGAGGGATATAAGAATTATATGTATTATAAATTAGGTAAACCCGGAATCCCGGCGGCGATTACCGAAGAGATTAAGAACAAGCCTTTAATTAAAAAACCTGAATATATACTTTAAATTTAGCGGGTCCTGTTTTAGGTGTTTTCTAGCGTTCAGCGCGCTGCGGAAGCACCCAAGCCACCCGCTAAATTTTTAATAATGCTAAAAATTGGTAAATTAAAGTTAAAGTCTAATTTAATTCTTTCGCCGATGGCTGGAATTACAGACCTGCCATTTAGGATGCTTTGCCGTAAATTCGGTGCGGAGTTAGCTTTTGTGGAGATGATCAACTGCCGTTCGATTAGCCATAAAAGCAGGAAAACTAAACATATGTTGTCAAGCACTCCTGGTGATAAACCGCTGGGTATCCAAATTCTGGGAGCGGAAGAGCAATATGTTCTGAAGGCTTTGGATGTCTTGAGAGGGTATAAATTTGATCTCTTGGATTTTAATGCCGCTTGCCCGGCAAAGAAAGTAGTGCGCCGGGGGGAGGGGGCGAGCTTGCTACAGGAACCGAAGAAATTGGTTAAAATATTAAAATTAGTGGTTAAAAACTCCTGGCTCCCGGTAACCGTTAAAATCCGGGCTGGTTGGGATAAGCATTCGGTTAATGCTAAAGAGGTCGCTCAACTGGCTCAGGACTGCGGAGTTCATGCTTTATTTATTCACGGCCGGACTAAAATTCAGGCTTATACTGGTCGAGTGGATTACGATATAATTAGAGCAGTGAAAAAAGTTTTAGCTATTCCTTTGATTGCCAGCGGAGATGTTTTTTCCGGACCATTAGCTGAGAAGATGTTTGATGAAACCGGATGTGACGGGTTGGCGGTAGCCCGAGGCTGCCTGGGAAATCCTTGGATCTTCCAAGAGATTAACGAATATCTTAAAAACGGTAAAATAATTGAACGTCCTGGGAAAAAAGAGCTGGCTGCGATTATGCAGGAACATCTGAATGCCAGCATTGATTTCTACGGTGAAAGAAACGGGGTAGTGATCTTCAGGAAATTTTATATCTGGTACACTAAAGGGTTATGCAAGGTCCGCCGTTTAAGAGAGAGGGCTTCAGGGGCTAAAACCCGCCTGGAGGTAGAAAAGATTATCAGAGAGGTGTTCCCTGGATCTAATTAGTTACGGATTTCAAAATTCTAACCTTTTTAAACACATGCCGCTGTTTGACGGAATTGAATATGTCGGGCAGGATGAGGATATGGTCCGCCAATATCGAGCGGTAAGAGAGAATCAGCCCTGCATTATCTTGTCTTTAAATTTTATTCGTAATGACGAAAAGATTCTTTGGGATGCGGTAGAGGATTTTATAAAGCGTAGTACGATCAGCGCTACTGGAAGTGTGCATGGTGCATATATTTTCGATCTCCTGACTATTGATATTCACAAAGAGATTAAGACATTTAAACATACAGAGTTATCTAATTTGATTGTGAATACAGCTATTAAGTTGGCTACTGGCCAAACCAAGATGATTAAGTATTCATCCGCTTATGCCTTGATCCAAAAAACCGTAGATTTTGAATGGGGCAAAATTAATTTTAAAACCGCGGTGAATGTATTTAAGGATAAATCGGATTACCTGGATTTGTTGATCAAACAGCTTCTAAAAGATTTTACTTTTTCGCATGATCCGGTAATCCTGCTATTAAATGACTTGAGTCAAAATCCTATCTTTAATCTGCAGAATCAAACTCAGCAGTTGCGCTTAAAAAAAGTGATCGCTGATTTAATTCCTCAATCTGTGGAATTTATTCCAGAAATTTATATCCAGGATAAAGATGGAGCCAGGGAGCTTCTCTCTGGCACAAAGTTAAGATAATATAAATTTGAGAGATACGAGACGTTTTATATAACCATTTGCGCAGCAAAGGATTAAGAAACAAATAAAGAAAGAGTAAGAAAAAGTAATTGTTTTGTAATCTACTGGCATATAAATGTTTACGTAAAACGTCTTATGTATTTAACAAAAATCCCCGGGAAAGCGCTCCGGGGCTTCTTGTAGGTGATAGGCCTAATAGCTTTCGCTATCGTTCCTAGCCTCCTTGTTTGGGCGTTGCTTGATTGTAAACAAGTATGCCATATAAATTCCAGGATTTCAAGCCCAGTAAAAATAAATTTTTTATTAATCTAAGATAGAAAGGTTAATTTTTCTATAGTATAATATTACCAAAATGTTGACGACATCGATTCAGTACCTTAAAGGTATCGGGCCTAAACGGGCAAAAAGTTTTACCTCCAGAGGAGTTAATACTATCGAGGAATTATTATATTATTTCCCGCGTCGCTACGAAGACCGCAGCAATTTCGCCAAGATTTCAGAGCTTAAAGAAAACGGGGTTTATACCATTAAAGCCCAGGTTTTAATCGGAGCGCAGCGTAATTCCTGGAGGCGGAATAGGTTTAGCATTACTGAAGCAGCTGTCAGTGATAATTCTGGTAAATTAAGCTGTGTCTGGTTTAATCAGCCGTATCTAGGCCAATATTTAAAACCAGGAGCACTTCTCATCCTCTATGGCAAGATCGAAGTTTATAACGGTAAACTGCAATTGACTAATCCTGAATATGAATTTATGGATGAGGACAATGATGAGGATTCTTTAAATGTCGGCAGGATCGTTCCGGTTTATGCTTTGCCCAGCGGTTTTAGCCAGCGCAGTTTACGCCGTTTGATTAAAACTGCCCTGGATGAATTTTTACCTAAAATTAATGACCCGTTGCCTTTCGATTTACGCAGCCGGCACAATCTGCTAAATCTGGCACAAAGTCTGCTAAACATACATTTTCCCCAAGATTTATCTTTGCGTATGTCGGCGCACACGCGTTTAAGTTTCGAAGAATTTTTGTTTTTTCAGCTACCTTTGGTTTTAAGGAAGCGCAACCGTAAGAATAAGGCCGGGATCAGCCATTTGGCTGACAGAGGATTAGTTAAAGAATTTATTGCTGGTTTGAATTTTGAGCTTACCGCTGCCCAACAGAAAGCTTTAGAGGAAATCCAAGTGGATATGATCTCTTCTCAAGTCATGCAACGACTTTTGCAGGGTGATGTTGGATCCGGTAAAACCGTGGTGGCAACCGCCGCTTGTCTTCTAGCTATTCAAAGCGGATATCAGGCAGCTTTGATGGCGCCCACGGAATTACTGGCCAGGCAGCATTATGAGAAAATATCCGAGCAATTTAGCCGGCTAACTTTTAACGGAGTTAAATTGCGCTTGGGGTTGTTGGTCGGTCAGGACAAGGGCACGAAAAAAGACAAGATATATCAGCAAATAAAGGCGGGTAAATTAGATTTAGTGATCGGAACTCACGCCTTGCTGCAGGAGGAGTTACGTTTCAAAAACTTAAGTTTTATTGTGATTGATGAGCAGCATAAATTTGGAGTCGGGCAGAGAGCGCTTTTACCCCAAAAAGGCAATAATCCCGATGTTTTAATTATGACGGCAACCCCTATTCCGCGTACTTTGGCGATTACTTTATATGGCGACCTGGATATTTCGGTAATTAACGAATTGCCCGGCGGCCGACTCCCGATAAAAACTTTGCATTTTAGCCGTAAAGATCAACACAGAGCTTATGCTCTTCTTAAAGAAGAGCTTAAATATAACCGCCAAGGATATATAATCTATCCAGTGATTGAAGAATCTTACGCTTTGGATTTGGCCGGAGCTAAAAAAATGTTCACCGAACTAAAAAATGGCGAGTTTAAGGAATTTCGTTTAGGTTTACTTCATGGGAAGTTAAGTCCCTGGGAACAGAATGAGGTTATCTCCAAGTTCAAAAATAAACAATTAGACCTTTTGGTGGCAACAACCATTTTGGAGGTGGGCATTGACATTCCGAACGCTACTTGTATGATTATTGAGTCTGCTCAACGTTTTGGTTTGAGTCAATTGCATCAGTTACGCGGGAGAATTGGCCGGGGGAGGCTGCAATCATCTTGCATGCTTATTTCGGATAGCCAAACTCAAGATTCAGCAGCGCGCCTGGCAGCGATGGTAAGTTCCGGAGACGGATTTCATATTGCTGAAGAGGATCTTAAGATTAGAGGGCCGGGAGAATTTTTTGGAAACCGCCAGCATGGGTTAGCGGAGCTAAAAATTGCCAATCCGCTTATTCAGATGCAACTGCTTAAAACCGCCCGGGAAGCAGCGATTGGCTTGGTTAATCAGGATGCCTGTCTGCAAAAGCGCCCGCATCAATTATTAAAAGCTAAGTTACTGCAGAGATTCCCTGAATACGAAAAATTGATGTTGGTAGGATGAGTCAAGTATTGTTATGGGGCAGTCTTTAGACTAAAATCATCATGAGAATAACTACAGGAAAATACCGTAACCGTAAATTACATATGCCCAAAGGCATACGTCCTACTCAGGATAAGGTGCGCAAGGCTTTATTTGATATATTAGGGGATATTGCCGGGTTAACATTTTTAGAACTTTACGCCGGCTCTGGGGCGGTAGGATTAGAGGCGCTTTCCCGGGGCGCAGCTTGGTTAACCCTGGTTGAATCTAATCATCATTCGGTATTAGCAATAAAGAGGAATATAGCGCTGCTGGATATCAGTACTTATGATTTATATTATCTTGAAGCTGAAAAAGCGGTTAAGCTGATGAGCCTAGATAAGAAGAATTTTGATATTATATTTATTGATCCACCTTACTCTAGAGATATGGCAAAAAAAATCTTGCAAACTCTAGAGGGTTATGATATATTGTCGCCCAATGGTTTGATCATCGTTCAGCATTCCAGACTAGAACAATTGCCCGGAGCGGGTTTAAATTTTAATTTGGTCAAAGAAGCTAAGTACGGTGATACTTGGCTTTCAATTTTTAGCCACGCCAAAGCGTGAGAAAGAGTAAAGTGTGTCAGCTTGCTTTATACCCAGGAACATTTGATCCGGTAACTAACGGCCATATTGATTTGATTTGCCGCGCTCGCGAAATATTTTCGGAGGTTATCGTTGCCGTGGCGCATAATCCCCATAAGAAACCGGTTTTTAGTATTAAAGAAAGAATATCTATGCTCAAACAGGCAGTAGAGGGCATGGAGGGGGTGATGGTAACTCATTTTGACGGCTTAGTTGTGGATTTCGCGCATAAGATGAAAGCGAAAGTATTAATCCGCGGATTACGCATGCTTTCAGATTTTGAATATGAGTTTCAAATGGCTTTGACTAATCGCAAGCTTTCCAGTGATATTGAAACAATTTTTCTTATGCCGCATGAATCTTATAGCTATCTTTCTGCTAAATTAATCAAAGAGACGGCGGTATTGGGCGCTGATCTCTCTAGTTTTGTTCCGGATTTTGTGGGCCAGGCTTTACAGAAGAAATTACTCAGAAAGCAGTGAAAATAATTATTAATCAGGTCCCGGCAGAGGGCCTGTATTTAAAAGAAGAGATCGATTCAGCCGGATTAGACCTGGCAACAGACCTAATCAAGTTTCGCTCTCCTTTGAAACTTTCCGCCCGGATCACCCGAATTACTAATGCTTTAACGGTGGACTTAACCATTCAGGCGGTTATTTTTGCAGATTGTGCACGTTGTTTAAATGAATTTGATTGGGTATTCGATAAAGATATTCAGCTGCACTATCCTTTAGAGAGCAGCGATGTTTTTATCGATTTAAAGCCTGAAATCCGAGAAGAAGTAATTTTAGATTACCCAATCAAGCCTTTATGTAGCTTAAGCTGCAAAGGTCTTTGTTTAAAATGCGGTAAAAACAAAAACGAAGGAGGATGCAACTGTGGCTCTACCTAAACGAAAACATTCAGCGCAGCGCGGCCGAAAACGCCGTACCCATTGGAAGATTAAAGCAACAAGCTTAACTCCCTGCCCGCAATGCAAACAATTGAAGCTTCCGCACCGGGTTTGTCTGGTCTGTGGATATTACGCCGGCCGTCAGGTCATCGAGATTAAAGTAAAGGAAAAAAAGAAAAAGTCTCGTTAATCTTAAAATGAGAAGAAAGGGCTTTGATGAAAATAGTCGTTGATGCCATGGGAGGAGACCATGCTCCCGAGGTAGTCGTAGATGGCAGTTTGGCTGCCGTAAAAGAGTATGGTGTAGAAGTGATCCTGGTTGGTGATGCGCCTCGGATCCAGTCTCTTTTAAAGAAAGCTAAATACAGCGGTGATCGGATCAGCGTTCAACACGCTACTGAGACTATTGAAATGTCTGAGTCGGCGGCCATTAGTGTTCGGCGTAAAAGAAATTCTTCGATCGTAGTGGGTTTAAGTTTAGTTAAAGAGGGTAAAGCAGATGCTTTTTTTAGCGCCGGTAATACCGGAGCGGTAGTTTGCGCAGCCACTTTAGAATTAAGGCTGCTACCGGGGATTGAGCGGCCAGGCATCGGCTTGATTACGCCGTCTTTAAAAGGGATTTCTTTGATTATTGACGTGGGGGCCAATATCGACCCTAAGCCTACCCAGCTATTGCAATACGGGATTATGGCGGATGCCTATTGTAAAAATATTTTAAACAAAGTTAATCCCAGCGTGGGCTTGTTGAATATCGGAGAGGAAGAAAAGAAAGGCACGGATTTTATCCGGGAAGCCTACGGATTATTGGAAAAAAGCAAAATAAATTTCGTCGGTAACGTGGAAGGCAAAGATCTTTTTAGCGGCAAGTGCGATATTATTGTTTGCGATGGTTTCGTGGGGAATGTGGCTTTAAAGGTTTCCGAGAGTGCGGCAGAAGCCATGCAGACATTTCTAAAACGACATCTTTTAAGCAATATTTGGGGTAAGATTGGTTTGATTTTTATGATCCCTAGCCTGAAACGTTTTAAGAAAGAAATTGATTACGCCGAGTACGGCGGGGCACTCTTATTAGGGGTAAACGGTGTAGTGATTATTGGTCATGGGCGTTCCAGTATTAAGGCGATTAAGAATGCGATTCGGGTAGCCAAAGAAGAAGTTGAGCGCCAGGTAAACAGTAAAATTCTAGAAGCCATAAATTTGAGCGGTAAACAGTAAAAATTAAGGTTAAGATGAAGAAAGTAGGAATTATCGGGGTAGGCGAATATCTGCCGGAAAGAATTCTCACTAATGCTCAGCTTGAGAAAATGGTGGATACTTCGGATGAGTGGATTACGACGCGTACAGGCATTAAGCAGAGACATTTGGCTTCCACTCAAGAAGCCGCTTCAGACTTAGCGATTAAAGCCGCCCAACAGGCACTGGTCAACGCTAAATTCAAAGCCGAAGATATCGAATTAATCGTCGTAGCCACAATTACCGGGGATATGCCTTTTCCGTCAACCGCGGCTATTGTTCAGGATAGGTTGGGCGCTAAACATGCGGCCTGTTTTGACATTTCGGCAGCCTGCGCAGGTTTTGTTTATGGGATATCGGTAGCTCAGCAGTTTATTGCCTGTGGTACTTATAAAAATGCTCTAGTAATCGGGGTGGAAGTTTTGTCTTCAATTACCGATTGGCAGGACCGTAATACTTGCGTTTTATTTGGGGACGGAGCCGGAGCAGCGGTTTTAGCAGAAGTGGCCAAAGGCGGGATTATCTCTACATATCTAGGATGCGATGGTTCCAAGGTTGACATATTAAATTTACCGGCCGGGGGATCACGTAATCCGGCTACCCAAGCTACGGTGGAGAACCGGCAGCATTTTCTGAAAATGCAGGGCAATGAATTATTTAAAATCGCGGTTAATACGATGACTAAGGCTGCAGAGACGGTTCTCAAGCAAGCGGGCCTGACTTTTGCAGATGTAGATTTAATCATTCCACATCAAGCTAATGCGCGCATCATTATGGCAGTAGCTAAGAAACTAGGGATTCCGGAGGAAAAAGTTTATCTTAATATTGAGCGCTGTGGTAATATGTCCAGCGCTTCTACAGTGACTGCGCTTTGCGAGGCAGTGCAAGAGGGCAAGGTTAAGCGGGGAGATATTATTCTACTGGATGCCTTCGGAGCGGGCCTAGTTTGGGGCGCCAGTATTATCGAATGGTAGGCTACCTTTTTGCCGGACAGGGCAGCCAATATGTGGGTATGGGCAAAGATTTATTTGATGCTTTTCCACAGGCCCAGGCGATTTTCAAAAAGGCAGATAAAATTCTTGGCTTCTCAATCAGTGAACTGTGTTTTAACGGGCCACCGGAAGAGTTAACCAAGACAAATAATTGTCAGCCAGCGATTGTCACTATGTCGATTGCCTGTTGGCAGGCATATTTAAGTAAAAACCCAAAAATTGAAGGATATCTGTCGGGTTTAAGCCTCGGGGAATATTCAGCCTTAGTGGCTGCCGGAGCGTTAAACTTTGAAGATGCGGTTTATTTGGTTTATCGGCGTGGACAATTTATGGAAGAAGCAGCTTTGGCCCATCCGGGTAAGATGCTTTCGCTGATTGGTTTAGATTTAGCTGTGGTTAAAGATATTTGCGCCGCAACTAAGGCTGAGGTAGCAAATATTAATTGTCCCGGCCAGACGGTTATATCTGGATCAGCTGAGTCAATCACTCAGGCGCAAGATTTAGCTAAAGCCAGAGGGGCTAAGTTAGCGGTGGCGCTGGAGGTTAGCGGTGCATTTCATTCTTCTTTCATGCAGGATGCTGGTACAAAATTAGCCTGGGAACTAGAAAAAATCAAGATTAGTCCTCCGAAATTACCATTTATTTGTAATGTTACTGGGAAGCCGGTTATAACTACCGAGGAAATCAAGCAGAATTTGATCCGCCAGGTTTCTGCCAGTGTGTTGTGGGAGGATGCGATGAAATTAATCTTATCTAAAGGAGTAGTTAATTTTATAGAATTCGGTCCGGGTAAAGTATTAAAAGGATTAATGCGCCGGATTGATAGCAGCGCTCAAGTTGTAAATATAGAAAAAAAATCCGATATAGAGCAGTTATCCGTAAGCATTTAGGAAGCAGGTTCCTGAATATTGCTTACTATATCCTATCTATTTAAGGCAGTGACAGGGAGGGTACTATGAGATTGGAATCTAAAGTAGCATTGATTACCGGGGGCGCCAGAGGCATTGGCCGGGCGATTGCCTTGACTTTTGCCCGTGAAGGTGCGAATATTGTGGTTGCCGATGTTAATCTTGAAATCGCCCAGAAAACCGCCTCTGAAATAGAGGGTTTAGGCCGTCAGGCCATGGCTTTAGAGATGGATGTAACTAGTTATGATTTAGTAGAATCTGGGATAAACAAAATTCTTGACAAACTGGGAAAGGTTGATATATTAGTTAACAACGCTGGAATTACTAAAGACAATCTTTTGCTTAGAATGTCTCCAGCGGACTGGGATGCTGTGTTAAATGTGAATTTAAAAGGCACATTTAACTGTATTAAAGCCGTTTCCCGGCCGATGATTAAACAAAGAAGCGGTAGGATTATTAGTATTGCTTCGATCATCGGTCTGATGGGTAATCCCGGCCAGGCGAATTATGCTGCTTCTAAAGCTGGGATTATTGCTCTTACAAAAACAGTGGCTAAAGAGTTAGCCAGCCGTAATATTAATGCTAATGCGGTAGCGCCGGGGTTTATCCAAACAGAGATGACGGCTAAACTTCCTGAAGAGATAAAAAAGAAGATGTTGGAGGCAATTCCGCTAGGCATATTAGGTACTCCTGAAGATGTCGCTAATGTTTGTTTATTCTTGGCTTCCCAGGAATCAAGTTATATCACCGGCCAGGTAATTACGATTGACGGTGGTATGGTGATGGCGTAAAGCAAAGTAAAAGAGGAATACACATCGCGCTAAGCGGATGTCGGGCCGACACTAATTGGATTTGTGTCGGCCAGCGTTAGGTAAAACATGCGCGGTGTTGTGTCCGTACACAAGGAGGATAAAGAATGGCATCACAAGAGAAAGTAAAATCAATCATAGCTGAGCAGCTAGGTGTGAAACCAGAAGAGGTAACTCCTGAGGCATCTTTCGTTGATGACTTAGGTGCGGATTCTTTGGATACCGTAGAGCTGGTTATGGCCTTAGAGGAAGAGTTTGGTATCGAAATTCCCGATGAGGACGCCGAAAAAATCGCTACTGTTGGCGATGCCATCAAGTATATTGATGAAAAAAGCACCAAATAAAATATAATTTGTAGTAAATAATCAATTTACCCCGCATTTTGCTTTGGCGGGGTAAATTTATATTGGTCTAATTATGAAAAAAAGAGTAGTGATTACTGGTTTAGGGGTCGTCAGTCCGGTTGGCAATGATGTTGCTAGTTTTTGGGACTCTTTAAAAGAAGGCCGGGGTGGAGTAGGTCCGATTACCGGTTTTGATACCACAGGTTTTGATTCCCGGATTGCCGCGGAAGTAAAGCATTTTGATCCTACCGCATTTGGGATTTCCCTTAAAGAAATTAAAAGAACTGCTAAGTTTGTGCAATATGCGGTAGCGGCGGCCAAACAGGCAGTGGAGTCTTCTGGGCTTAATCTAGAAAAGGAAGATAGAAACCGGATCGGTGTAATTATCGGTTCTGGCATTGGTAGTTTGCAGACCATCGAGGAAGAGCATAAAATTCTTTTAAATAGAGGGCCCTCCCGGCTTTCCCCTTTCCTTATTCCGATGCTTATTGTTAATGAAGCCAGTGGTTTGGTAGCGATTGTGCATGGGTTAAAGGGGCCAAATTCATGCGTAGCTACTGCTTGTGCTTCCGGTTCCCATGCTATCGGAGAAGCCTATCGGACTATTCTTTATGGTGATGCAGATATAATGGTTTCTGGAGGCACCGAAGGATGTATTGTTGCTACTGCTGTTGGTGGTTTTTGTGCTTTAAGGGCGCTATCTACCCGGAATGAATCTCCCGATAAAGCCTCACGTCCGTTTGACCGTGATCGGGATGGTTTTGTCATGGCCGAAGGCTGCGGTTTAGTAGTTTTAGAGACTTTAGAGCATGCCCAGAAAAGAAATGCTAATATTATTGCGGAAATAACTGGTTTTGGTATGACCTGTGACGCCTATCATATAACTGCTCCTGATCCGGGCGGAGAGGGTGCCGCTGCGGCGATGACTATGGCGCTTAAAGATGCGCAATTGAATCCGGAGCAGATTACTTATATTAACGCGCATGGCACTTCTACTAAACTTAATGATAAGATTGAAACTTTATCAATGAAAAAGGCCTTTGGCCGGCATAGCAAACAGGTGATGGTTTCTTCGACTAAATCCGTAACCGGACATCTTCTAGGTGCTGCCGGGGGCGTTGAATTTGTAGCATGTTGTATGGCAATTAAAGATGGAGTTGTTCCCCCTACCATTAATTATGATTATCCTGATCCGGAGTGTGATTTGGATTATGTGCCGAATATCGCGCGGAAGACTGAAGTTTCAGCCTGCATGTCCAATTCTCTAGGGTTTGGCGGGCACAACGCCTCTCTTATAGTAAAGAAATTCAAGTAATTTTTTATATTCCTCATGGGTTATACAATCGCAGAAAAAATACTTTTAGCGCATTCAGGGCAAAAAAGCATTAAGCCGGGAGAATTCATTCAGGCGGATGTGGATGTAGCTTTGGCCAATGATATTACTGCGCCTTTGGCCATTGCCGAATTTAGAAAATCAGGTTTTACTCAGGTATTTAATAAAAATAAAATTGTTTTAGTCCCGGATCATTTTGCCCCGGCTAAAGATTTAAAAAGCGCCAATCAATGTAAGATCCTAGCGGATTTCGCTAAAGAGCAGAAAATAAAAAATTACTTTGAAGTTGGACAGATGGGGATCGAACATGCACTGCTTCCGGAAGCCGGGATCGTTATGCCGGGGGATTTGATTATCGGTGCTGATTCCCATACCTGTACGTACGGAGCTTTGGGTGCTTATGCGACCGGGATGGGCTCTACGGATTTAGCCCGCGCTTATATTGATGGTAAATGTTGGTTAAAAGTTCCGGGCACTTTGAAGTTTATTTATCAAGGTAAGTTGAATCAATGGGTGGGGGGCAAAGATTTAATTCTGTATACCATCGGCAAGATTGGCGTAGATGGGGCTTTATATAAAGTAATGGAGTTTACTGGTCCAGTAATTTCAAAATTGAGCATGGATGACCGTTTTGCCATGTCTAATATGGCTATTGAGGCTGGTGCGCGCGCCGGTTTAATTTCAGCCGATGAAAAGACTAAGAAATTTGTGGCTGGGTTTAAACGTAAACCAAAATTTTATTATTCTGATCCAGACGCCACCTATGAAAAAACCTATGAATGGGATATTACTGGTTTAGAGCCTTTGGTGGCCTGTCCGCATTTACCTAGCAACGTCAAGCCGGTTAGCAGCTTGAAAGGCATTAAAGTCGATCAGGTAGTGATTGGCTCTTGCACTAACGGCCGGATTTCGGATTTACGTATTGCTGCTGCTTTGCTCAAAGGTAAAAAAGTCGCCCGCGGCGTAAAATTGATCGTATTTCCGGCCACCCAAAAGATTTATTTACAGGCGGTAAAAGAAGGTTTGGCTGAGATTTTTGTTAAGGCTGGAGGTGTTTTTTCTACTCCGACTTGCGGGCCTTGTCTAGGCGGACATATGGGGATTTTAGCTGAAGCTGAAGTAGCGATTGCCACGACTAATCGGAACTTTTTAGGCCGTATGGGTAGTCCGAAATCTTTTGTTTATTTGTCTAATCCGGCAGTAGCCGCGGCTAGCGCCATTACTGGTAAAATTACTCACCCGGGAAAGATCTGATGATTATTAAAGGTAGGGTCCATAAATTTAGTGATGATATCAATACTGACGATATTATTGCAGCTAAATATTTAGTTTCTACCGATGCCCAGGAGCTGGGTAAGCGTTGCATGGAAACAATTAATCCGGATTTTTCTAAAAATGTTACTCCGGGGGATATCATTGTTGCCGGAAGGAATTTTGGCTGCGGATCCAGCCGGGAGCATGCACCTTTGGCGATTAAGGGGTGCGGAATTTCGGCAGTAATCGCCAAGAGTTTTGCTGCAATTTTTTTTAGGAATGCTATTAATATTGGGTTACCGTTTTTAGAATCAGAGGATACCGATAAAATAAATGATGGAGATTTGATCGAAATAGATTTAGCCAGCGGCGTAATTAAGAATACGACGCAAGATAAAAATTATAAAACCCAGGCTTTTCCGGGATTTCTGCGGCAGATTGTCGAAAGCGGCGGTCTGATCAATTATATCAAAAAAGTAAAAGGGAAACTAGGCGGGTAACTTTTAGGTAATTAATCTGGCTGGATAAAATCCTTAAGGAGCTCAATATGTATAAGATAGCGGTAATTCCCGGAGACGGCACAGGCCCGGAAGTAGTTAATGAAGGTTTAAAAGTTTTAGCTGCCGCCGGGAAGAAGTTTGGTTTTCAATATGAGGCCAAGAGCTTTGATTTTAGCGGTCGCAGGTACCTGCAGACCGGTAAGCTGGTTGAAGATCGCGATGTTGAGGAATTAAAAAGATATAATGCCATCTATCTGGGCGCGGTGGGAGATCCGGATGTAAAACCCGGGATTATCGAAACAGGAGTATTGTTGAAATTAAGGTTTGCTCTCGATCAGTATATTAACCTCCGGCCGGTTAAGCTCTATAATTCTGCATATTGTCCTTTAAAAGATAAAAATCCTGAAGACATCGATTTTGTAGTGGTGCGTGAAAATTCCGAAGGATTGTATAAAGGGATGGGAGAGTTTAGGGATAAAGATACTCCTCAAGAGGTAGCGATCCAGATTTCTTATAATACGCGTAAAGGTGTAGAGCGGTGTATTCGTTACGCCTTCGAGTGTGCCCGAAAGCGCAATAAAAAGAAAAAGCTTACTCTTTGCGGTAAAACCAATGTTTTGACTTATGCTTGGGATCTTTGGCAGCGCACATTTAATGAGGTGGCGGTTGAGTATCCGGACATTACTACGGATTATGCGCACGTGGATGCAACGACCATGTGGTTTGTGAAAAATCCGGAATGGTTCGATGTAATTGTTACTGATAATTTATTCGGAGATATTATTACTGATTTAGGGGCAATGATCCAGGGAGGGATGGGAATCGCCGCCGGAGGCAATATTAATCCTCAAGGAGTTTCTATGTTTGAGCCGATCGGAGGCAGTGCTCCTAAGTATACCGGTAAGAATGTAATTAATCCTTTGGCGGCGATCTGCGCTGCCGGGATGATGCTGGAAAATTTGGGTGAACTAAAAGCTGCTCAGGCAATCGAAACAGCGGTGATCAGGCTGGTAAATAAAGATTTGAAATCCCTAGCGGCCGGTAAGATGGGTTATTCTACTATCGAAGTAGGTGACTTGGTGGTTAAAAATTTATAATCTATATGCATAATAATTTGCACCCCGCGCAGATTGGTATTGCGCGGGTGTTTGCTAGGTGGCGAAAAAACACCAAGCCACCCGTTAAATAAAAATTAAATTTTAATAGTGTGGTCAGGAGGGTAGTATTTATGAAAAAGTTTAATGTTGCAGTAGTGGGGGCGGGGGTAGTTGGTATTGAAATGTTGCGGGTTTTAAAACAGCGCAATTTCCCTCTAGATACCTTAAAAGTTTTTGCGCGCTCTGCGCGGGATATTTCTGTAGACGGACAAACTTATGCTGTTGAGCCGATCACTGCCGATGGTTTTAACGGTATAGATATTGCATTATTTGCTGGTACCGAAGGAGAAAAAGGCGCCGCGGTTAGCTTCGCTCAAGAGGCAGTAAAAAGAGGAGCGGTAGTGATTGACAATGGCGCGGATTTCCGGATGGACCCTGAGGTCCCTTTGGTTGTGCCAGAAGTTAATGCGGCAGATGTGAAAAAAAACAAAGGGATTATCGCTAATCCAAATTGTTCTACGATCCAAATGGTGGTAGCGCTTAATCCTTTACATAAAAGATTTGTCATAAAAAAGATTATCGTGACTACCCTGCAGGCCGCAAGTGGGGCTGGTAAGGGTGCGGTTGAGCAGTTGAAAGAGGAAACCAGCCTTATCGCTCAGGGAGGGTTTAACAACCTGCATGTCCAGGCAGCTAATAAATCTATGCCGCAGCAATTAGCTTATAATTGTTTCCCGCACATCGGAAGCTTCGTAGAATCTGATTATACCAATGAAGAATGGAAGCTGGTTAAAGAAACGCATAAAATCATGCATGCTCCAAAGATTAAAATTTCCGCAACTACCGTGCGCGTTCCGGTAAGGACTGGTCATTCCGAATCTATTTATATCGAAACTAGCCGGCCAGTTACCCCGCAACAGGCCAGGAAAATATTGTCCAAGGCTCCAGGCGTTATGCTAATAGATGAAGTTAAAAATAACCTTTATCCGATGCCCAAAGATTCTGAGGGTAGAGATGAGACTTTTATCGGACGCATTCGGCAGGACGCTTTTAATAAAAAAGGTCTGTGGTTATGGGTAGTGGCAGATAATTTACGCAAAGGGGCAGCCACCAATGCTGTGCAAATAGCGGAATGCGTAATTTCAAAGTTGAAATAGAATATGATGGTACGCATTATCATGGTTGGCAGGTGCAAAATGGCCATTTGGCTGTTCTTCAGCATACTAACCGGCGCACTATCCAGTACGTTTTAGAAACAGTTCTCGAAAAGATCCTTCAAGAAGAGATCAGTTTAACTGTTGCTGGCCGCACAGATGCTGGGGTGCATGCTCTTTCCCAGGTTGCTAATTTCAAAAGCTCAACCCGGATGCCTTTAGAAAAGTTGCGCTGGGCAATTAATTGTCTGCTGCCGGAAGATATTAAGGTCAGTCGGATTAGAAATGTCAACCTAGATTTTAACAGCCGTTTTTCTGCAAAATCCAAGCTTTATCGCTATACGATTCTAAACCGTAAATATTCATCAGCTTTATTAGCCAACCGGGTATATTTCTGCCACTATCCGTTGGATATTAATCTTATGCGTAAAGAAGCTAAAGTTTTGTCCGGTCGCCATAATTTTACTGCTTTTCAGGCCACCGAAGCCAGGGTGCGTAATCCGCTGCGCACGATTAGGTTAATTAAAATTACCCGGAATAAAGATTTTGTGTATATTGATATTGAGGCAGATAGTTTTTTATATAATATGGTCAGGAATATCGCCGGCACACTCTTAGAGCTTGGCAGAGGGAGGTTTCCTCCTGGGAGCATGAAAAGCATCCTTAAAAATCGTAACCGTAAACTTGCCGGACCAACCCTTCCGGCGAAAGGGCTATGCTTAATAAAGGTGAAATATTAATAAAAATAGTTTGACTTTATTTATTAATCTGTTATACTTAACAATTCTATGAGCTTTCGATTTGGCTCTGCGGTTATTTTGAGGGAAGTCGCAATACAATAATAAAAAGTGAGTTAAGTAATGAAAAAAACATATTCAGCTAAGCCAGAAGATATCAAAAGAAAGTGGTATATTGTCGATGCTAAAGGGCAGATCCTGGGAAGATTAGCTGCTCAGGTAGCGACTATTCTCAGGGGCAAACATAAGCCTATTTATACCCCGCATTTAGATACCGGAGACGGCGTGATTGTTATTAACGCTGCTCAGATTAAGGTTACCGGGCGTAAGCTTAAACAAAAAATTTACCGCAGGTATTCTGGTTATCCCGGAGGTTTGCGCGAGGTAACTTTGGAAGTATTGTTGGCTAGAAAGCCAGCTACCGTTATACATTTAGCGGTACAAAGAATGCTTCCTATTGGGCCTTTAGGCAGAGATCTAATCAAAAAATTAAGAGTTTATGCTGATGCTCAACATGGATTAACCGGCATTAAACCGTTGGTTTTGGAGGTTAAGAGTTAAATGGGCGAATTAACTAAATATATAGCATTAGGACGACGTAAAGAATCAACAGCTAGAGTAAGTATGGTGGCCGGAATTGGACGCATTATAATCAACGGGCGGCCTTTCGAAAAATATTTTTTACGTGAAACTGACCGTATTATTGTTTTACAGCCTTTAGCGCTTACTGAAAGCACAGGTAAATTTAATATTTCAGCTAAACTTACTGGTGGTGGCCTAACTGGCCAAGCGGGGGCTTTACGTCTGGGTATTTCGCGGGCTCTGTTGATTGCCGATGGTAATTTTAAAGAAATTTTCCGAAAAAACGGGTATTTGACCCGTGATTCACGTATGAAAGAACGGAAGAAGTATGGCTTAAAAGGAGCACGTAAGCGCTTCCAGTGGACTAAACGTTAGGTTTGATAGTTTAAAACTGCATAGTGCATTTCTAAAACCCCGCTGTAAGTAGCGGGGTTTTTTTGTGGCTAGAGCTTTTTATTTCCGACGAGAAAAAACCTTGACGGAAGTTTAATTTTATTCTAAGATAATTCAATTATTAGCTTAAGGCACCCAGGAGGGGTTATGTTAATTAACGTAGCAATAATCGGGGCGACCGGACATACCGGAGAAGTTTTACTTGAACTTTTACTCGGGCATACTAATGTTAGAATTTGTCATTTGTACAATAGCGGGAGAAATTCTGCTAAACCTCAGCTTATTACGGATGTTTTTCCTAAATTCAAAAATCGCCTGGATTTAGTTTGTAAAAAACCGGATTGGACGGAGATTAAAAAAGACTGCGATCTAGTTTTTTTGGCTCTACCGCATACTGTTTCAATGCAATTTGCACCTAAACTTTTAAGTTTAGGCAAAAAAGTTATTGATTTAAGCGCAGATTACCGGTTAAAGAATTCAGAAGTTTACAGAAAATTTTATAAAATTTCTCACCAGGATAAAACTAATTTAAAAACAGCAGTTTACGGATTACCGGAATTATACCGGGCTAAAATTAAGACCGCCAGGCTTTTAGCCAACCCAGGGTGTTATCCTACTTGTGCCATTTTGGCCTTGGCTCCGCTTTTAGCGATGAATTTGGTGGATACAGATTCCGTAATTATCGACGCTAAGAGTGGAGTAAGCGGAGCGGGTAAAAAGCTGGAAAAGGAATATTTATTTTCCGAAATCCAGGGTGATTTCCGGGCATATAAAGTCAACGTGCATCAGCATGCACCGGAAATTAACCAATTACTTTCTAAAATCTCCGGGAAACGAATCGAGGCAATTTTTGTACCACATCTTTTACCCATCGAGCGGGGAATTTTGGAAACTATTTATTTAAAAAAATCCAGCAAAGCTAAGTTAAAGACTAGCAGTCTGACCAAATTATATAAAAATTTTTATAAAGGCGAACCGTTTGTGCGGATTAAGAGTGAAGGTATTTTTCCGCGCATTAAAGATGTGATTAAAACCAATTTTTGCGATATCGGCATTCAGGATTTCGGTCAGAGGGTTATTGTTATCGGGGCGATTGATAATTTATTAAAAGGTGCCTCTAGTCAGGCAGTGCAGAATATGAATATTATGTATAAGTTGCCGGAAACTACTGGATTATTATGAAAAAAATATTGAATGCTATTTTACCTAAGGGGTTTAAAGCCAATGGCGTGGCCTGTGGATTGAAGAAATCTGGTAAGCCGGATTTAGCTTTGATTTATTCGAAGGTTCCGGCCCTGGCTTGTGCAAAGTTTACTACCAATAGCATTATTGCCGCTCCTTTGGTAGTTTGTCAAGAACGCCTCAAATCCGGCAGTAAATTTCGCGCGGTTTTAGTTAATAGCGGAAATGCCAATTGTTTTACCGGTAAACTTGGCATCCGGGATGCCGAAGAATCCTCTGGCTATCTTGCTCAGGCATTAGGCATTGATAAAAATAGTGTTTTGGTTAATTCCACGGGTATTATCGGGAAGAGATTAGATTTGGGCAAAATTAAATCAGGGATTCCGGAATTAGTCTGTGGATTATCCAGTTTCGGTATTCATAAGGCTAAAACTGCCATTATGACCACGGATACTTTTCCTAAAGAAATAAGCCTAAGAATTAAACTAGGTAATAAAATGGTGCGTATTTGTGGCATCGCCAAAGGTGCCGGAATGATTGCCCCGAATATGGCCACCATGCTCTGTTTTATTATGACAGATGCTTTGATCGCTAAGCGGGCTTTAAATAAAGTGCTCGCTGCTGCTGTAGATAAATCCTTTAACTGTATTTCTGTTGATGGATGCATGAGCACTAATGATACAGTCCTGGTTTTGGCTAACGGCGCTGCTGGCAATTCCATTATCTCTTCCGGTGATGATTTAGAAAAGTTTTCTAAAGCCCTGCAATTAATCTGTTTGGTTTTAGCTAAAATGGTAATTTTGGATGCGGAAGGGGCAACTAAGTTTATCCAGATTGATGTTTATCGGGCCAAGAATGTAACCGAAGCAAAAACAATAGCTTTGCTTATTGCTAATTCTGTCTTGTTTAAAACCGCGGTTTTCGGAGAAAATCCGAATTTTGGCCGGATCGCTGCGGCGGTAGGGGCAAGCGGATTAGGGATTAAAGAAGGTCAATTAAAAATCAAACTCGGCACACTAAAAAGCAAGAAGGTTAGGGTAGCGGTTAGCCTATCTCGGGGTAAGGCTAAATGTACAGTTTACACCAATGACCTTACTCCGGAGTACGTAAAGATTAATGCCGCTTATAACTAAACTAATTAGAAGTGGGGGTTAGAAAAGAACAATGAAAGAGGCGATCAGAAAAGCTGATGTTTTAATTGAGGCGTTACCTTATATCAAGCGGTTTCATAAAAAGGTAATTGTAATCAAATACGGCGGTAGTATTTTGGGTGATGAAAAAATCCGCAATAGTGTCCTAGAGGACATTGTATTTTTAAATTTTATGGGTTTACGCCCGATTTTAGTACACGGAGGCGGTCCGAATATTAGTGAGCGAATGCGTGCAATCGGTAAGAAGACAGAGTTTGTTGAAGGAATGCGGGTGACCGATGCAGAAACTTTAAAGCTGGTTGAAGAAGAGTTACTAACGTTAAATAAATTAATTATCAAAGAATTGAGTAGTTTAGGAGCCAAGGCTGTCGGCTTAAATGGTAAAAATGACGGTTTGATCCAGGTTGAAAAAAAGAAAAGCAAGTCGGATATCGGTTTAGTGGGGCAGATTCAGGGTATTAATACTGAGTTGTTGGAGAGCGAGTTAAAGAAAGATAAAGTTCTAGTGCTTGCGCCATTGGGGAGCGGTAAGGACGGCAAGACTTATAATGTTAATGCTGATGAAGCAGCTGCTTGGGTGGGTGCGCAGATGCAGGCGGAAAAACTTGTTTTATTAACTAACGTTAAAGGTATTATGCGTAATCCTGAGGATCCCCATTCGTTTATTTCAACTTTGACAGTAGAGGAGGCCGGAGGATTAATTGCTAATAATATTATTCAGCAGGGAATGATTCCTAAGGTCAGCGCCTGCGTGGAAGCTCTGCGGGGGGGAGTTAAAAAAACGCACATTATTGATGCGCGGACGCCACATGGGCTTTTGCTTGAGATTTTTACGGATCAGGGTATCGGAACTGAAATTATTCAATGAAGCTAGACGAAATTTTTAAAATTTACCAAGAAAACATTATGCCTACCTATAACAAGACGCCGCTGATTTTTACCAAGGGTAAAGGTTCCTGGCTTTGGGATCTTCAAGGCAAGGTTTATCTGGATTTCTTCCCGGGTTGGGGGGTGGGTAATTTAGGGCATTGTTATCCTGGGGTGATGCAGGGAGTAAGAGATCAAATTAGTAAATTGATATTTATTCCGAATAATTATTACCATCCTTTTCAGGCTAAATTAGCTAAAGAATTAGTGTATCTAAGTTTCCCGGGTAAAGTATTTTTTGCTAATTCCGGAGCTGAAGCTAATGAGGCGGCCATTAAATTGGCTAGAAAATTTGGTGCAACCGCTCAGTCGGGCGGAAGTCAGGGTAGATATGAGATAATCACTTTTGAAAATGCTTTTCACGGCAGGACCTTAGCGGCTTTAGCGGCAACTGGTCAAGAAAAATACCAAAATGGTTTTGCGCCGCTGCCGGCAGGATTTAAACAGGTTAAGTTCAATGACCTGGAGGCAGTAAAGCGGGCAATTACCGATAAAACAGTAGCAGTGATGCTGGAGCTTGTTCAAGGCGAGGGTGGAATTAACCTGGCCCAGCAGGATTTCGTGCTGGGTTTAAGAAAACTTTGTGATGAAAAGAAAATGTTGATGATTATCGATGAAGTCCAGACCGGGATTGGCCGGACCGCTAGAATGTTCGCTTATCAGCACTATGGGGTTATTCCGGATGTGATGACTTTGGCTAAAGCTTTAGGCGGCGGTTTACCTATTGGAGCGATGATTGCTAGAAAAGAACTGGGGGATATTCTAACCCCGGGTATGCACGCTTCTACTTTTGGAGGAGGGCCGGTAATCTGTCGGGCTGCGCTGGGTGTTTTAAGGGGGATACAGAAAGATAAGGTTTTAAATAATTGCCAAAAGATGGGGGAGTATCTTTTAGAAAGATTAATTGTGCTTAAAAATACTTATCCGGTGATTAAAGAGGTACGCGGGCTGGGCTTAATGCTGGGAGTGGAATTAAATATTGAAGGCAAACAGATTGTACAATCGGCTATGCAGCGGGGTTTATTGATTAATTGCACACACGATAAGGTCCTTAGATTAATGCCGGCTTTGAATGTAAGTAAAAAAGAAATCGATAAGGCTGTCGATATATTAAAGGATCTGTTTAAGGTTTAATATCCGGGAGCGAGAATGAAAAAAGATTTAATTTCTATTCGGGACTTAAGTGCTCAAGAAATTGAGGATTTATTTAGTTTAGCAGTTAATTTAAAAAGGAATAAATCTAAATTCAATCGGGTTCTAGCCGGTAAGACTTTGGCTTTAGTGTTTCAGAAGCCTTCTAATCGTACGCGAGTATCTTTTGAAGTCGGGATGTATCAATTGGGAGGTAATTCTGTTTATTTGTCTCCTAGTGAAATTAACTTAGGGGTTCGAGAAACAGTCAAAGATGCAGCCAAAACTATTTCGCGTTATGTCGACGGAATTGTCCTGAGAACCTTTGAACATAAGAATTGTGTAGATATGGCCCAGGCTGCTCAGGTTCCGGTGATTAATGGTCTTTCTGATTTTTCGCACCCTTGCCAAGCTTTAGCTGACCTTTTCACTATTGGCGAAAAATTTGCGCGTCTAAACCAATTTTCGCAAAAGGGCAGGAGATTAAGAGGCTTAACCCTGGCTTATGTCGGCGACGGTAATAATGTTTGCAATTCTTTATTATTTGCTTCGGCTAAAACCGGCATGAATATCGCCGTGGCTACTCCGGCCGGGTACGCCCCTAATCCCCAGGTGGTCAAGCAAGCTAAAGAGATTGCCGAAGAAACGTTGAGCCAGATAACAATTACTGAAGATCCGTTGTGCGCAGTTAACGCTGCCAATGTGGTTTATACGGATGTTTGGGCCAGTATGGGCCAGGAAAAGGAAATCAGCCAAAGAAAAATTATCTTTAAAGATTTTCAGATTAATGCTAGACTTTTAACTAATGCTGCGCCCGGAGTTTTAGTAATGCATTGTTTACCGGCGCATCGCGGAGAAGAGATAACTGACGAAGTCCTGGATAGCAAGAATTCCGTAGTTTTCGACCAGGCAGAAAATAGAATGCATGTGCAAAAGGCGATTTTAATTAAATTATTAGGTAGAAATTAACGGGTGATTCTATGCACTCGGCGTTAATTGGTATTGCGACGGTGTGGCCTCGTGACCACCAGGACCCGCTAATTTAAGATAATTTTATTTCAATCAGGAGAGAAGATGAAGAAGGTAGTATTAGCATATTCAGGCGGATTAGATACCTCTTGTATTGTGCGCTGGCTAAAAGAACGGGGCTATGAAGTAATTTGTTTCGTCGCTGACCTTGGCCAGGGTTTAGGCCAGGGTGAAAATTTCGAAGCTATTGAAAAACGGGCGCTGGCCGCCGGGGCTTCCAAAGTCTACATTCGGGACCTGCAGGAAGAATTTATAAGTGATTTTATTATTCCGTCTTTGAAGGCCAATGCGATATATGAAGGTAAATATCTTTTGGCTACAGCATTAGGCCGGCCCTTGATTGCTAAATACCTGGTGCAGATTGCCCATAAAGAAAAGGCAGGAGCTGTGGCACACGGTTGCACGGGTAAAGGCAATGATCAGGTGAGGCTGGAAGTGGCTGTAGGCATACTTGATCCGAAATTAGAGATTATCGCTCCGGTCAGGGAATGGGAGTTTAAATCACGGGAAGAGGAGATCGAATACGCGCAGAAACATAATATTCCGATTGATGTCACCAAGAAAAAGCCTTATAGCATTGATCGTAATATTTGGGGCATAAGTATTGAGGCGGGTGTACTCGAGAACTTAGAGCAGGAGCCACCCGAAGATGCCTACATAATTACCAAAAGCCCGACTCACTCTGCCGGTTATCCGCGCTATATCGAAATAACTTTTAGCCGGGGAGTACCGGTGAAAGTTGACGCTAAAGCGTATAAAATTAAAAATTTAATCAGTTATCTAAATGAAGTTGGGGGGCAGTTTGGAGTAGGTAGAAGCGACCTGGTGGAAAACAGATTGGTGGGGATTAAGTCCCGGGAGATATATGAGGCCCCGGCTGCTACTATTCTTTACACTGCGCATAAAGAGCTGGAGGCTTTGGTCCTCGACCGGGAGTTGGCGCATTTTAAGGAGATGATCAGCCTGAAATACGCAGAACTGGTTTATTACGGATTATGGTTTTCCGCTTTAAAAGAAGCCCTGGATGGTTTTGTAAGTAAAACTCAAAAGTTTGTCAGCGGCACTATCAGATTAAGATTATCTAAAGGTACTTGTGTTGCCGTGGGCAGAAAGTCCGCCAACTCTCTTTATAAAAAAGAGTTGAGTACTTACGGCAAAGAAGATAAATTTGATCAAAAACTGGCTGAAGGGTTTATTAAACTTTGGGGTATGCCTTATAAAAGATAGTAATTAAGCGGGTCCTGTCTTAGGTATTTTCTCGCGCTGACGTTGCTCGAAAACACCCAAGCCACCCGCTTAAACAGTAATTTTATATAATTATTGATTAGGAGACAAAATGGCAAAGAAATTATGGGGCACAAGATTCAGCAAATTAACGCACGCGCTTACCGATAAGTTTACTTCTTCTATAGCTTTTGACCAGCGGTTAGCCAAGTATGATATTTCAGGCAGTATCGCTCATGCTAGGATGCTAGGTAAACAAAAGATTATTCCATCCAAAGACGCTCAAGCGATTATTAAAGGCCTAGGTTTGATACTTAAGGATATCCAGGGAGGTAAGTTTAAATTCGATTTAGACGCAGAAGATATCCATTCTAACATTCAGGAGTTGTTGGTTAAAAAAATCGGAGAGCCGGCGGCTAAATTGCATACCGCTCGTTCACGTAATGATCAGGTGGCTTTAGATATTAGGATGTATTTAAAAAGCGAGATCGATAAATTAGCTGAGAGTATTATTCAAATGCAAAAATCAATATTGAAATTTGCTCGGTCTAGCTTACAGGTTATTATCCCCGGTTATACCCACTTGCAGATTGCTCAACCGGTATTGATGAGCCATCACCTGTTGAGTTATATTGAGGGCTTAGAAAGGGATAAAGGCCGTCTTTTAGATGCTAAGAAACGGATTGATGCGATGCCTTTGGGGGCTTGCGCATTTTCCGGAACAGGTTTACCGATTGATCGGAATTTAGTCAGAAAAGAGTTGAGGTTTGCCCAATTAACCGATAATAGTATTGATAGCGTAAGCGATCGAGATTTTGTCCTCGAGGTGCTGGCTGGTTTGACTATAATTGCCGTACATTTATCGCGCATTGCCGAAGACCTGATCCTTTGGAGCACGCATGAATTTAATTTTATCGATATTGATTTTTCTTTTTGTACCGGATCCAGTATTATGCCACATAAAAAAAATCCGGATGTTCTAGAATTAATCCGGGGTTCGGTTGGTAAAATCCACGGGGACCTTTCTAGCGTGATCACCCTGATGAAAGGGTTGCCGTCTTCTTATAACCGGGATCTACAGCTGGATAAACCTCCGCTTTTTGATGCCCTAGATATGATAAAGGATATTTTGGAAATTTTTACTGCACTTTTTGGAAAAATTGTGATTAAAAAAGAGGCAATCGCCGGTAAAATTAAAGACGAATCTTTGTTTTCGGTAGATATCGTTGAATATTTGATTAAGAAAGGCGTAACTTACCGTAAGGCCCATGATATTGTAGGCAAAATGGTTGTCAATTGCCTGGATAAGGGTAAAAAAATATCCGCTTTATCAGACGCCGAATTGAAGAAATTTTCAGCTAAGCTGTCTTCGGATATCCGGGATATCCTGAATGCCCGGGTTTCGGTGAATCTCAAAGTATCTTACGGCAGCACAAACCCTAGATTAGTAGCTCAGCAATTAAACAGATGGAGTAAAAAACTTTAGTTAGTAGCCGGGATTAATAAGAGTTTAAAAGTAATTAACAAGGAATCAATGCACGATTTTACATATAAAAATAATAAACTCTACTGTGAAAATGTTAAAGTAGAAGATTTAGCTAAAAGGTTCGCTACCCCGCTTTATATCTATAGTTATCATACTTTAACTGACCACTATTTAAAGCTTAAATCTGCTTTTTCTGGAATCAAGCCATTGATTTGTTATTCGGTTAAAGCCAACTCCAATCTGTCTATATTAAAATCATTAGTGGATTTAGGGGCCGGCTTAGATATCGTCTCTGGAGGGGAGCTCTTCCGCGCTCAAACCGTTAATTGCCCGGCGGAAAGGATTGTTTATGCTTCGGTCGGTAAAACCGATAAAGAGATTACCGCGGCGATTACTGCTGGGATATTATTTTTTAATGTTGAATCTTTGGCTGAACTTGAGAATATTAACCGGATTGCTAAGGGGCTAAATAAAACTACGCGTGTGGCGATCCGGATTAACCCGGATGTTGAAGCTAAAACGCATAAATATATTACTACTGGTAAACTGACCAATAAGTTCGGGATTGACTTAAAGAGCGCCGCTAAAATTTTATTACTGCGGAATAAATTCCGTAATTTGAATATTTGTGGCTTACATATTCATATCGGTTCTCAGATTACCCAGAGCGCTCCGTTTGTGGAGGCGGTGAAAAAGGTTTCTAATTTTATCCAGCGCTTAAAAGCTAAGGGTATTTTACTAGAGTATCTGAATATCGGAGGAGGATTGGGGATTATTTATGATCAGGAGATGCCTCAAACCGCTCAAATTTACGCCGGACAAATTATCCCGCTTTTAAAAAAGACTGGGCTTAAAATAATTATGGAGCCTGGGCGATTCATTGTAGGCAATGCCGGGATACTGGTAGCAAAGGTGCTTTATATTAAAAATACTCCAAAGAAGAAATTTATTATTGTAGACGCCGGGATGAATGATTTGGTTCGTCCGGCTTTATATTCGGCTTATCATAATATTTGTCCATTATCTAAAATCTCAAAAAAAGAAAAAGCTGATTTAGTGGGGCCGATCTGTGAAAGCGGCGATTTCTTAGCTAAAGAGCGTTTATTGGCTAGAGTTCAGGAAGGGGATTATCTGGCGGTGATGAGCGCGGGGGCTTACGGTTTTAGTATGTCTAGTAACTATAATTCCCGCTTGCGCCCCGCAGAGATTATGGTTAAAGAAAATAAAGTATTAGTGATTAGGAAAAGAGATACGCATCTGGATCTGGTACGCAATGAAGTACTGGCGAGCAATCTCAATAAGCCATAAATGAAAAAAATTAAATTCACTAAAATGGTAGGCAGTGGCAATGATTTTATAGTGATTTCCGGCAGGCCGTCTGGCAACTTGTCGAAATTAGCCAGAACTTTATGCGATCGGAAATTCGCCATCGGAGCTGACGGTTTACTTATATTGGAAAAATGCCGGAATGCGGATTTAAGAATGCGGATATTCAATGCCGATGGTTCGGAGGCAGAGATGTGCGGTAATGGAGCCCGTTGCGCGGCTTTTTTCCACGGCCGGCCTCAAACCACTTTGTTGACGGATGCCGGAGTTATTAATGCGCAAGTCGATGGTATGCGGGTAAAGATCCAGCTTACCGCTCCCCGGCAGATAAAGCTGGACCTTCCTTTAAAATTAAGCGACAGATTACTCAAAGTAAATTTTATTAATACCGGTGTGCCGCATGTGGTAGTTTTTGTCAGTGGGATCGAGAAGATTGATGTAAAGCATTTAGGCCGGTTGATCAGAAACCATGTGAGATTCGCGCCTTCTGGCACAAACGTTAATTTTGTGGAAGAAAAAGGTAAAGATTTTATCCAGATCCGCACCTATGAAAGAGGAGTTGAAGATGAAACCTTAGCTTGTGGAACCGGAAGTACCGCGGCGGCTTTGATTTTGGCTTTAAAAAATAACTCCGAAAATTTAATTAAGGTTAAAACACAAAGCGGTGAGATTCTTAAAGTATATTTTTATAAGGTGGCAGGCGATTTTAAGAAGGTTTGGCTAGAAGGCAGCGTTAGAATCGTTTACAAAGGAGAATACTATGTTTAAGGGCTCGATTGTGGCCATCGTTACGCCTTTTAAAAATGGGAAAATTGATGAAAAAAAATTACGGGATTTAGTCGATTTTCAGATTACTCAGGGGTCCAGCGGTATTGTCCCCTGCGGAACAACCGGAGAATCAGCGACTCTAAATTTTGAAGAACATGAAACGGTAATTCGGATTACCATTGAGCAGGTAAATAAACGGGTTTCGGTAATTGCCGGGACCGGTTCTAATTCTACTCAAGAAGCAATTATGCTTACTCAGAAGGCCGCATCCGCCGGAGCAGATGCTTCTTTGCAAGTTTCCCCTTATTATAACCGGCCAACGCAAAAAGGTTTATACGAGCATTTTAAAGCGATTGCTCAATCAGTTAAAATTCCGATTATCTTGTATAATATTGCCGGACGTACCGGGGTGAATATCGAGCCGGAGACCATAGCTAGGTTAGCCAGGGATTGCAAGAATATCGTTGCCGTAAAAGAAGCTTCAGGAAGTTTGGACCAGATGTCCCGGATAAAACAACTTTGCCCGCAAGAATTCGGTTTGATTTCCGGAGATGACGCTTTGACCTTGCCGGTACTGAGTATCGGCGGTACTGGGATAATTTCGGTTGTAGCTAATATTGTACCTGCGGATATGGCGGATTTAGTTTCCGCTTTCGCTCAAGGTAATTTTAAGCGGGCTCAAGCATTACATTATAAATTGTTGCCTTTAATTAAAGCGGTATTCCTGGAAACTAATCCGATTCCGGTTAAAACCGCAATGGGTTTGTTGGGGATGTGCGAACCAGATTTACGTTTACCAATGTGCAGTATGGCTGATGACAATTTAGCCAAGCTTAGAACGGCTCTAAAAGATTACGGTTTACTGAAATAATTTTTATTAAAAGTTAGAGGAGAATATTGATGATTAAAATCGGCATTACCGGTGCTTGCGGCAGAATGGGCCGGCGCATTTATGAGCTGGCCAGTGCGGATAAGGATTTAGAAGTAGCCCTGGCTTTAGAAAAAAAAGGCACTCCTTTGATTGGTAAAGATTTAGGGAAGATCAAAGTTTCTTCCAATCTTGACGGATTATTTTTAATTGATGTATTGGTGGATTTTACTTTGCCGGAAGCGGTGGATGCGCACCTGGATTATGTGGCTAAATATAAAAAAGCCTATGTTTTAGGGACCACCGGGCTAAGTCTGGAGCAGAAAAATAAAATCGAAGAGATAGCTAAAATTGTCCCGGTAGTTTTTAGCCCGAATATGTCCATTGGGGTAAACGTTTTATTTTCAATGCTACCGGAGATGGCTAAAAGATTAGGGTCGGATTATAGCGTAGAGATCGTCGAGGCACATCATACAGCTAAGAAAGATGCCCCCAGCGGAACGGCAAAGAAATTAGCGGAAGTGATTAAACAGGTAACTAGTAAAGATATACCGACGCATTCGATCCGGTTAGGTGATATTTTTGGTGATCACCAAATAGTTTTCTGCGGAAATTCCGAAAGGATCGAGATTAAGCATCAGGCGCATTCGCGCGATCTATTTGTAGTCGGGGCATTAAAGGCTGTTAAATGGATCATTGGCAAGCCAGCCGGTCTTTATTCAATGCAGGATGTGCTAAAGCAGTAGGCTGAAAATAAGAAAAACGAAAAGGGGTCCAGTAAAAATATGTTTAAACTGTCTAAAAAAGTTCAAGCATTGCCACCGTACTTATTCCTGGAAATTGACCAGGCTAAACGTAAAGCCCGCGCCGCAGGCCGGGATATTATTGATTTAGGCATTGGAGATCCGGACCAGCCTACACCCAAATTTATTATTGATGCTCTAAACCAGGCCGCCCTGGATCCGGCTAATCACCGTTACGCTTTAGACCAGGGGATGCCGGTGTTGCGCAGCGCTGTTGCGGATTGGTATAAAAGCAGGTTTAAGGTCAGTTTAAATCCGGAGAATGAGATTTTACCTTTAATCGGTTCCAAAGAGGGGATTGCGCATTTTCCGTTAGCTTTCTTAGATCCTGGGGATATGTCTTTGGTTCCTGATCCGTGTTATCCGCCTTACAAGGGAGGGACAATCTTAGCCGGCGGCAAACCTTATCTTATGCCTTTATTAGCTAGTAATGATTTTTTGCCGGATTTAAAAAAAATTCCATTATCGGTAGCTAAAGCAGCTAAAATCATTTTTGTTAATTATCCAAATAATCCGACCAGTGCTTGTGCTAGCAATGATTTTTATACCGAATTAATTGAATTTGCGACAAAAAATAGGATTATTATTATTTCGGACCTGGCTTATTCGGAAATGGCTTACGATGGATATCGGCCGCGCAGCCTTTTGGAATTTCCCGGGGCAAGCGCAGTGGCCATCGAATTTCATTCTTTATCCAAGACCTATAATATGACTGGTTGGAGAGTAGGTTGGGCTTGCGGTAATGCGCAATTGGTGGCGGCGTTAGCTAAAGTTAAAAGCAATATTGATTCGGGTATTTTTTCGGCAATTCAACTGGCTGCCGTGGCTGCCTTAAAGGGTAATCAGGATTACTTAAAAGAAATGTGCTCGCTTTATCAACAAAGGCGGGATGTTTTGGTAGATGGCTTGAAATGTTTAGGTTGGGAGGCGCTTAGGCCCAAGGCGACATTTTACGTCTGGATAAAAACTCCTCCTAAAACCGACGCCATCAGTTTTGCAGCGCAGCTTTTAAAAGAAGCTGATATTGTGGCTACTCCCGGAGTAGGTTTTGGCCGCTATGGCCAGGGTTATATCCGGATGGCCTTGACTGTTTCTGATGATAGAATTAAAGAGGTTCTAAGACGTATTAAAAAATTTTCCTAATGGTTATTGTTTACCTGGGCGTGGGCTCGAATTTAGGCAATCGCAGAAAGAATATAAAATTGGCAGTCAAATCAATTGAGGCTTTAAAAGACACTAGAATTATTAAACAATCCAGATTAATCGAAACCTTGCCTTGCGGCGGACCTTCCGGTCAGCCTCTTTATTTGAATGCCGCCTTAAAAATCAGTACGAATTTTTCTCCTCTAAAATTATTGAAAAATTTAAAAAAAATCGAAAAAGACTTGGGTCGGGTTCCGGCCGCTCGCTATGGTGCGCGGGTTATTGATTTAGATATTTTACTTTATGCAACCCGGCGGATATGCAGCCGGATTCTGACTATCCCACATCCGCGGATGTTTGACCGGGATTTTGTAATCCAGCCATTAATCGAGGTTTTATGAGAGTTATCCGTATTCCGCAGCAGATTAGCAAATTACTTAAAAGACAAAAAAATAAAGGTAGGCGGATTGGTTTGGTGCCTACGATGGGTGCATTGCATTTAGGACATTTAAGTTTAATTAAACAGGCCAAGCAAGATAATGATCTGGTAGTTGTAAGCATATTTGTGAATCCGGTTCAGTTCGGCCCCCGCGAAGATTTACGCCGCTATCCTCGCCCACTGGCAGATGACCTCTTACTTTGCCGTAAACACAAGGTAGATTTGGTTTTTTTGCCTGATCATAAAAACATGTATCCGGAAGGTTTTTCTACCTTTGTCAGTGTGGAAGGGTTAAGCCAATTACTTTGCGGAGCCACCCGCCCGGGACATTTTCGAGGAGTAGCTACTGTGATTGCTAAACTGCTGAATATTATCGGACCAGAATTTATTTATTTGGGCCAGAAAGATGCGCAGCAGGCAGTGATATTAGCTAGAATGATTAAAGATCTGAATTTTCCGGTTCAGGTTAAAGTTCTGCCAATTGTACGCCAGAAAGACGGGTTAGCTTTAAGTTCACGTAATCTTTATTTAACTCAAAGCCAGAGAGTACAGGCACAAGTTTTATATAAAGCTTTAGGTCTGGCCCGGTCTTTGATTAAACATGGCCAAGCCGATGCTGTCAGGGTTATCAGTAGGATCAAAGAGTTAATTGCCAGGCACAAACAGATAAAGATCGATTATGTAGCGATTGTTGATTTAGATAAACTTCAGCCGATTCTCAAGATAAAACAGGATTGCCTGGTTTGTTTAGCGGTTGAAATTGGTAAAACCCGGTTGATTGATAATATGGTGGTAACCTGTGGTTAAAAACAAAAAACTAAAAATTGGGATTGTCGGATGCGGGGCGATTGGCAGTTCATTGGCTAAAGAAATTGCTTTAAATTTCAGTAACAACTCTGTTCTTTCTGCGTTCTTTGATATTAAGCCGGCTAAAAGTCTATTACTTGCTCAGAAAATAAACAAAAGTAAAAGATTATGCGTAGATAATTTAGATGCCCTAATTAAAGCATCAGATCTGGTTATTGAAGCATCGTCTGCTCGTGCTTCCTGGGAGATTACTGCTAAAGCATTGATTTACGGCCGTAGAGTGATGGTGATGAGTGTAGGTGGGATGGTTGGCCACCTGGACCAGCTTTTTGATTTAGCTCTCAAACATAAGGCGCAGGTTTATTTCCCCAGTGGGGCCATTTGTGGTATTGATGGTTTAAAGGCAGCTGGTATTGCTGGAGTGCGCAGAGTAGTCTTAACTACACGTAAACATCCTAAGGCTTTCAGCGGTGTGGAATATGTAACGCAAAGATTCAAATTAACCGGTTTAAAAAAAGATAAACTTCTTTTTAATGGCACAGCGGCGCAGGCGGTAAAATATTTTCCGCAGAATATTAATGTCGCTGCAGTGTTAGGATTGGCTGGTATCGGTATGCATAAAACTAAAGTGCGTATAATTGCCAGCCCCATGGTTAGTAAAAATATCCATGAAGTTTTGATTGAATCCAAAGCGGCGAAGATTTTTACCCGGACTGAAAATATTCTGCATCCGCAGAACCCCAAGACTTCGTATTTGGCGGTTCTATCGGCGGTGGCGACTTTAAGGCAAATTTTACAACCGGTAAAAATCGGCACCTAGATTAATTTTCCTGCCGTATTCTTACATTCAGTAAGAATACGATCGGCGGGATTAATTCGGCCAACAGCTTAATAATTTTATCTTTAAGTTGTGGCCACATTCAGAAAGGGGGTGAGTACAAAGATGGCAGATAAAGTGGTGAAGTTGGGAGTTAAAAGAGAAAAGGGGTACCTCTATTACATTGACAAGCAGGGCGATGTTTCTTGCGCAAAAATGGCTAGAGGTGCGAAAAAAGGGGGTAGCCCCAAAAAGGTAGCCAAGTGTGGCATTAAAAGAAAAGTCGGATACCTTTATTTCTTGGATAAGAAGGGTGATGTTTCCTGCGCCAAGATGAAAAGAGGCGGTAAGAAGAAAAAGAAATAAGTAATATATATCGACATAGCCCCGCGCTTATTTATTTTTTAAGGTGGGGCTATGTCCGTATATACTCACTTTAACCCGTATTTATCCTATGATCCTCATAAATCCAAAAACCACTAAATTGGGAATATTTACTAGATACGTCCCATTAAGTGTTCCTATCGGAGTAGGCGCTTTAGCCGGCTATCTTTTACATAAGAATAGAAGCGTAGAAGTAATCGATGAGCAGATTGAACCATTATCTAAGCCGTTGTTAGAAAATTTGCTTAAGCGCTTAAGCCAGCCCTATATTTTCGGGATATCGGTTTTGACCGCATCCGCGCAAAGAAGCTATGATCTAGCGGGAATGCTTAAAGACTGGTATCCGGATTCCCGGGTGATTCTGGGTGGAATACACCCCAGTGTGTTGCCCCAGGAGGCTTTAGAGAAAGAAACGGTTGATTTTGTAATCAGAGGAGAAGGCGAACAGCCACTTCTAGAATTATACGATGCGCTTAAACAACAGAGGGATTATCGTCAAATTAAAAATTTATCTTATCGGGTTAATGGCAAGATAATCCATAACCCCCTGGCGGAATTTCCTGACTTAAAAGATTTGGGCACGTTTCCTTACCATTTATTCGAAAAGAATATCGGAAAATATAATTTCGGTTTCATTGCCAGCTCCAGAGGCTGCCCATATGATTGTATATTTTGCAGCCAGCGGATTATTTCCGGCAGGAAATTCCGTTATTTTCCAGATGAAGTCGTGATACAAGAGCTGGATCTTTTAATTAATCAATACCGGCAAACCCATATTAATTTTGTAGACGATAATTTTACAGCGAATAAATCCCGGGTGGCCCGTTTATGTGAACAAATCATTAAAAAAGGTTTTCCGGAGAAAACGAGTTTTGATTTTCAGACCCGCGCGGATGCGGTAGACGACGCAATATTGGAGTTATTAAAAAGAGCGGGGTTCCGTCTGGTTAACTACGGCTTAGAAACTGCTTCTGAACGGTTGATGTTGTTATTAAATAAAAAAGAAACGGTCGCCGATAATATTGCGGCGGTTAAGCTGGCTCAAAAACATGGTTTTGGTGTATCGGGCACTTTTATTTTTGGCTTGCCCACGGAAACCCGGCAAGACCGTTGGCAGGCCTATGCGCTGGCTAAACGCTTGGATTTAGATTATGTGCGGTTTAATAACGCTACTCCTTATCCGGGAACTAAGCTTTATGAGTTGGCTCAAGAAGAGGGTAGACTTTTTATCGAAGAGGGCTGGAGTAATCTTAATGCCTGCGCTTCTTTAGTCCAAGATTCACTGACTGAATCAAAATTGCCTTATCTTCCCTTGGGGTGCGTGGAAGAAGAATTAAAAAAAGATATTATTAAAGCTAATTTATTTTTTTCGCTTCGGCCGCATAGAGTTTTTAGATTACTGGCTAAACGCATAGGGCCAGCCGGTTGGTTTTATTTGCCGGCGCGTTGGTATTTTAGCCTCAAAGAATGGCGCTGCCTTTTTAAATTAGGATTCAGTTTGGTTAAGTCATTGATTAAGTTATATCTATGAAAATTAATAAGAAATTTATCGAAATCTTAAGCGTTATTGCCGTGATCTTTGCAGTAATTGTCTTACAGCGGGACATTTGGATCACCGGAAAACGCATGTTTACCGCCGACAGTATTATCTGGTTTGGTGTTTTTGCTTATTTTTCTGATTGTTTACAGCAATGGGTTTTGCCTCTCTGGAATCCTTATATGAACTGTGGAGAGGTGTTTTTTTTAAATATCGATGTTCTGCATTTATGGGATCCGGGCACACTGTTTTTAGTTTTTGCGGGCAAGTTTCTTAAAATTGACACCTTAACTATTTATCATTTTGATTTATTGCTACGCTATTTAATCTTTATTTTAGGCGGATATCTATTCTTCAGGCGGCTGGCTAAATATAAAATTAGCGCACTAGTCGCTTTTATAAGTTTAGCGTTTTCGTCCCTGGCTAGTATGTACTTGAAACAACACGGTGTAATTCTTTGTTTCTACCTTTTACCCTGGATACTACTATGCATCTTTAAACTTTTTGAAACAGAGGATCCAGCTGCTTTAATCGGGTTAGCTTTTTTAGGGGGAGTTACATTTTATACCGGATATCATGCCATGTATTTAGTTTCATCGGTAGGAACACTTCTGGCGTGTATTTTTTTAACAAAATGGGCTTTATTGCCAAAACTCTGCAGAATATTAAAACACCGTGTTTGGGTAAGTTTATCGATTTTATTTTTTTTATTAATAGTGGTTAACTTGATTCCGGTTTATCTAAAATACAATAGCAGCACAGTCCCTACGGTGCGAATGTTTGAGTGCCCCGGGCCGGCAAATTCTTATTTTTCTGATTTTTTTACTTTGTTGGCTCCGCATTCTTTTTGGCTGCACTTAATAATTCTATTTTTTGATTCAACCAACCCGATGTCAGAAGTATTTCTTTATGTTGGATTAGTGCCGATTTTCTTGGCGATTGTTGGTTTACTTTATTCTCGGCAGAGATATAAGGTTGGTTTTACACTGGCCCTTGGTTTAACTGCGTTATTAATGCTGGGTCCTAACTTTCTTGCTGTCCCGTTATTTTCTTTACTCATTCCTTATTTTTCGATCATTAGAAACACCCATATCTTCGGCACTTTCTTTATTTTCTGTCTGACTTATTTTGTCTGCCTTGGCCTAGATTACTTAATGGAGTTGGCAGAGAGTTCCGCCCTCAGCCGGCATCGAAACCGGTTTATTTTAATTGCGGCGTTGATTGCTTCGGCTGCTTTATTTATTGCGAATTATATACTTAAGATTTATGCGATGGGATTACAGTTATCTTCCGATAAATACCAAAGTATATCGGCCGCGATCGGGCAGGATTTAAGCCACATGCTCAGAGGGGGTCTGTCGAAGTCCTATCACCATATTTGGTTATTTATTATTGCCATATCGGTTATTCTTTATCTGCTGGAAAAGCCTAAAATAAGCTTGAAGATAAAATATTTTACGTTAATTGCATTTATTTTAGTCGATTTAGTCCTGTTTAATCAGGCACTATATGATGGGATAACTTCTGGTCCAAGAGTAGATATGTCCAACTGGGCCAAAGAAAGTACTGCCTATAGTGATTATCGGGCACCGGTAATGCAGCCTAAATGGCCGTTTTTCGGTTTTGCCCCGGCGCTGCTTAGGAAGTTTACGGCTGAAAGTACAAGGATTCCATCTGTAACTACGCATTTTTATGAAATGAAGGATTATTTTAGATTTGTTAATGATGACCAAATTGATGTTTTGGCAAAGAACGTTTTTATGGGGGTATCTCAGCCGAGGCTTAAGCTGATTAATGCCGGAGTGGTAATGCCGGCGGTACTGCAGGCAGGGGAATTTAAAAAAATAAGCCAGCCAGCTTTAAATTGTGCGATTTTTATCGAGGAAGAATTACCGGAGAAGTTTCAGAAGTTAAAAATAAGTGTCGAAGAAATTAATCAAGCACGCATTGTGCAGGGGCAGATTAATGTCCTTAGCTTTGATCCAAACAGCCTCTTATTAGAAGTTGATTCCCCAGAGGATAGTTTTCTCTATTATAGCGATGTATTCGATAAAGACTGGAGGGTTTTTATCGACGGGAAGGAAAATAAGGTTTACCGGACTAACTTGGCTTTTAAATCTGTGCTTGTGGAAAAAGGCAGTCACCGGGTGAGCTGGGTGTACGATCCGGTATTATATAAAATTACATTATATTGTTATTTCGCCGGAATCTTTCTGGCGGTTATCGGGTTTATTTATATATTGTTAAAACGCAGAAAAAGACGTTAATGATTATTTTACAAGACGTTCGATGAAAATTTGTTTTGTTCAGAAACAAATCTTTCCCTATTTCGGGGTTATGGCGGTTTCCGCACAGTTAAAGCAATGCGGCCATCAAACCGATATCTTGATTGATGTTTGTGAAAAAGATATCGTCAGGTCATTGCGCCAAGTCCGTCCGGATTTAATCGGTTTTTCTGTTTTGTCTTCAGAACACGTTTGGTTAGAACGATTAACGTTTGAGTTGAAAAAGTACATGCCTGCAGTTCCTATTGTCGTAGGCGGCGTACACGCGATTCTGTATCCGGATGATGTTTTAGCTTTATCCGGAGTAGATTACGTTTGCCGGGGTGAAGGGGAATCTGCTTTTATCCAGTTAACGGATTGTCTTACTGCGGGCAAATCACCAAAAAATATCCTTGGTATTAGCTATAAAGATCAGGGTAGGCTCATGCAGCAAGGCATTGCACCATTAACCCAGCAACTAGATGGGTTTTTCGAAGACCGGCACTTATATTATGAGAGATACCCTAAATTAGGCAAATTAGCACTAAAGGTTTTTATGTCTTCGCGCGGGTGTCCGTATCTTTGTTCATTTTGCGCTAATAGTCAGATCATGCGGCTTTATCAGGCAAACGGAAATTATGTTCGGAGAAAGTCTCCGCAACATTTTATCGAAGAAATTAAGCGCGTAGTTGAAGCATACCCCACTAATTCGCTGTTTTTTGCCGATGATCTTTTTGCCCTGGATTTGGGTTGGCTGGAAGAATTCTGCTTTTTGTACAAGCAAAAAATTAAGCTGCCTTATATTTGTACAGCCCGGATTGATATGATTAAGGAAAAGCACGGACGTTTTCTGGCTGAATCCGGTTGCCACACTGTAAGTTTCGGAGTCGAGACTGGTAATCAGTTTTTGCGCCAAGTAATTCTCAAGAAAAATATAAGTAACGAGCAGATCTTTGAAAGTGTTGGTATTATTAAAAAAGCCGGGATTAAGGTGCAAACTTCAAATATGTTTTGTTTGCCTGATGAAACCGTGGATGATGCGGTTGCTACGCTAAATTTGAATATTGCCATCGGGACAAGCTATATGTTTACCACAGTATTTTTGCCTTTTCCTAAAACCGAATTAGCTCAATATTGCATTAACCGGGGTCTACTTAAAGAGAATTACTCTTTTGTGGACATGCCTAATTCTTTTATTCAGGATTCGGTCTTGCGCTTAGAGCATAAAGATGTTTTATTAAATATCCATAAGATTGCACATCTGTGCGTGCGGTTTCCGCTATTAAAGCCTTGCCTGATCATGCTGGCTAAAAAAATCAAATTTAAACAGTTGTTTCTGTTTTTTTGGCTAATTGGTACTTTTATCAGGTTTAAAGAAGAACGGCAACTGAGCTTGAGCAAGACCATGCGTTATCTTTGGGAGTATCGATGGGGATTGTAAAGCAGGCCGCTACTCTGGCCAATAGAGATTTGGATATACTAATGCAGAAACTAGAGGGGTTTTGCCAGAAATTCGCGCAGCGTTTGCTCTGGGCTTTTATTTCTGTTTACATTCTTATTTTTAGCGGATTATCTTTTTTAAAATACCAGTCTTTTAGTTATTATGATTGGGACCTGGCTAGCGATGCAATTGTGTTGTGGAATAGTTTACACGGCGAGTTTTTGTATTATCCTTTTTTGGAACAATCCATTTTAGGAGCGCACCTGTATTTAATTTCCATTTTTATTTTGCCCATTTATGCTTTATTTCAAAGCCCATTGACACTTTTATTTTTACAAAGCATATTTTTAGGCCTGGGGGCATCTCCCTTATATCTTTTAGCTAGATGTAAGTTGAATGCAACCTTTGCTTTAGCTGTGGTAGTGGTTTATTTATTATACCCTTCTTTAGGTTTTATTAATTTGTTCGAATCACACTTTGAGATTTATGAAATATTCCTGCTTTTTTTTGCTTTATATTACTTCGAAAAAGAAAAATTTAAAAAATTTTTGATCTTTGCCTTGCTGGCTTTGTTTTGCAAAGAGAATGCCAGCCTGGCCGTGTTTGGCTTGGGCATTTATGCTGGTTTCCGTAGGCGTTCTCAAAAATGGATTTGGACTCCGTTATTAATCGCAGGGGGCTGGTTTATATTATCTTTGAAAGTGATTATTCCGTATTTTGCTAAAGACGCTGTTTTTTACCAGGGTGGTTTTATGTTCAGTTCTTATTATAAGCATCTGGGGTCTAATTTAGGGGAGATGGTTAAAACAGTCTTTTTGCATCCCCAAACTACGCTGAACTTAGCCTTTGAGCCCAGAAAATTAATTTATCTTTGCCAACTCTTTTTACCGATTGGGTTTTTAGGGTTATTCAGCCCGTTATCTTTGGTCCCGGCAGTTTTGGTTTTTGGGCAAAATCTATTATCGGCAGTGCCTACACACGCTTCCATTCGTTATCAGTACGTTGCTTTATTAATCCCCTTTATATTTCTTTCGCTTATCCAGGCTTTAAACCGGATTTTACGCTGGAAATTAGTTTTTAAGCTGAAAGGAATATTATTGCTTGCTTTGTTCGGATTTGTGACTTCAGCCGGCTTATATTTAGAAGCTCCACAATTCAACCTGGTCGGACATATTTTTGAGTATTGGCCTAAAGATGAAGCACGAGAAAAAGAAAGATTAATTGCCGCAATACCGAAAAATGCCTCCGTACTGGCGACTTTTCAGTTTTTGCCTAAATTAGCCAATCGCATCCATCTTTATTCCTTGCATCTTATTGCGGTTGGATACAGGATGTATACTAGTATTCGCTACCAGCCTCCTGAGAATCTGGAGTATGCTTTAATCGATTTTAATGAACCGCTGTTGGTTTCCGTTTTTTTGCCCCCGCCGGCTTTAAAAAATATTCGTACTTTCCTGGAAGCAGATGATTGGAATGTTTACCAGGCTTATAATGATGTGGTTTTATTCAAAAAAGGGTATCCGGATGGACATCGGCTTTGTGAAATTATCCAGCATCCTGTTATTAGCCATCCGTTAAACTTTAATTTAGATCAACAAATTGTTTTCTTAGGATATGATATTAATGATAGTATGCTTCAGGAGCGTTTATTGCATCTTATCTATTATTGGCAAAAAATAAGCAGCCAGCGCCGACCACTAGGATTTTTTATTCAGTTCAGGGATGTCCGCGGTAAGGTTAAGTTTCAGGCTGAGCATGTTTTCGGCTACCGAGTTTACTTAGGTGAGGAGTGGAGGCCAGGTCAAATTGTTAAGGAACATCATTATATATTAGTGCCCAAGGGTTTCAAGGCAACTGATTACCAGCTTGAGTTTGGACCGTTTATATTTGAACCTGAATTTTAACTTATGGAGCATATGTATGCCGAATAAAATATTAATTATTAAACTAGGTTACTCGGAAACTTTGGACCAGGAGATCAGCACGACTACCAGTTTAGGGGATGTTTTGCGAACCACCGTGATATTAAATTATTTCAAGAAAGATGAAATTACCTGGTTAGTTGATGAGAAGGCTCATCTCTTGCTGGAGGGTAATCCTTTTATAAAACGGATTGTAGTTTTTAGCCAGAAAACGATATTACAATTACAGCGTGAACGTTTTGATATAATAATTAACCTAGAGAAGGGGCCGGGTATTTGCGAATTTTCTGATTCGGTAAAAGCTAAAAAAAGATTTGGTTTTTGGTTTGATCCTAAGAAAGGTTCGGCTCAGGCTTATGACGGAGCGGAACTAGTTTTGAGTTTATGTTTGGACCGGCAGAAGAAAAAAAGAAGCATAAGATTCTGGCAGGATGCGTTATCTTCCATGATTGCAAAAAAATGGTCGCCCCGGAAAGAATATATACTCGGTTACCGGCCGTCCTCAAAAGTTAAGTATGATATAGGTTTTAATTGGGTAGTCGGTGATAAATGGCCGAATAAGGCCTGGCCTAAAAAGAATTGGAAAAAGCTCGAAAAACTGTTAAAAAAACAATATAATATTAGTTGGCAGAGGGGGTTGGGTGATCTCGCAGAATACATGGATTGGATAAATTCCTGTCGATTGATTGTTACCAATGACAGTCTAGGTATGCATTTGGCCATTGCTTTAAAGAAAAAGCTAATTGTTCTTTTCGGGCCCAGCTCTTCTAAAGAAGTTTATCTTTACGGCCGGGGGGTAAAACTGGTAGGGAAAGTGCCTTATAAATGCTTGCCTTGTCTTAGTCCGGTTTGCATACAACCGGTTAGCTGTATGGAATATATTACTCCTGAGCAAGTTCAAGCGCAAATTATCAGATCTATCCCCCAGCAGAGGAAATATAATGGAAGATATTTTTAGAATCGATAGTCATAAATTGATGTTTCACATAGATAGAGTTAATGCTTGGTTGCATGGTAAGCAGATTTTCCCGTTATATTTAGAGATCGCTCCTTCTGGTAGCTGTAATCATCGGTGTATCTTTTGTGCGGTTGATTATTTAGGGTATGCCCCTTGTTTTCTGGATTTGAATTTGCTTAAGAATACGGTAAGTCAAGCAGCAAATTTGGGGGTTAAGAGTATAATGTATGCTGGAGAAGGAGAGCCGCTGTTGCATCCGGATATTTGCCAGATTGTAAAGCATACTAAAAGCTGCGGGATAGATGTGGCGATCACGACCAATGGTACATTGCTGAATAAAGATTTAGCGCAAAAAATATTGAAATATTTAAGCTGGATTAGAATTAGTTTGAATGCCGGAACCAGCCGGACATATGCCCGTATCCATCGGACCGAAGAAAGAGATTTTTACCGGGCCTTAAAAAATTTACAGCAGGCCGTCAGTCTCAAAAAGAAGCATCGGTTGACGGTCAGTATTGGAGTTCAGCTTTTACTTATCCCAGAAAACGTTAAAGAGGTAGTGGTCCTGGCTAAGAAATTAAAAAAAATAGGTCTTGATTATTTAACCGTTAAACCTTACTCCCAGCACCCTTTGAGTAATTCGCGCGTAGACCTTGGGTTTCAATATGATCATAATGCTATATATAATCAATTATCTCTGTTGGAAGACGATCGCTTTAAGGTCAGTTTCCGCTCTCAGACCATGGAGAGATTAGCCAGAACTAAAGACTATAAACGGTGTTTAGCTACTCCTTTTTGGTCTTATATTGATGCCCAGGGGCAGGTGTATGCCTGCAGCGCATTTTTAGGCAAGAAAGAGTTTAGCTTCGGGAATATTAATCAAAATAGCTTTAAAAAGATTATGGTTAGCAGGCGTCGCCGGTCCGTGATCAATAGGATCAGTTCGAAGATCAATGTCAATAAGTGCCGGCCGGTCTGCCGTTTAGACAAGATCAATAGCTATCTTTGGGAATTACATAATCCTCAACCGCATGTTAATTTTATCTAGAGGTTTTGATGATTGAGCGCATTAGGGCTGTTGCATTAACCCAGATATATGTGATGATGTTAAGGATCCGGCTTTTTGAAGAGCGCTTAGTTTATTTATATCCGGCTCAGGAAATTAAAACTCCGGTTCATTTATCCATCGGACAAGAAGCGATTGCCGCTGGTGTTTGCCAGAACTTAACCAAATCAGACTATGTTTTTACTAATCATCGTTGTCATGGGCATTGCTTGGCTAAAGGGATGAGTATGTCTGCGATGATGGCGGAGCTTTATGGAAAAAACACGGGATGTTGTAAAGGTAAGGGTGGTTCAATGCACTTATCAGATCCGCAGCTAGGGATTTTGGCTACTTCGGCTATTGTCGGGGCTAACCTGCCTATAGCTGTAGGGGCGGCTTTAAGTTTAAAATTGAGAGAGCGTAAGAATATTTCAGTAGTTTTTTTTGGAGATGGAGCGGTAGATCAGGGAGTTTTTTTCGAAAGCCTTAATTTCGCCGCTTTAAAAAAATTACCGGTTTTATTTGTCTGCGAAAATAATTTTTATGCTACTAATTCTTTGCAAAAGGCTAGACAACCCCTGGATAATATTTTTAAGCGGGCAGAAATATTTGGAATAAAGGGGTGGCGTTGTGCAGGCAATGATGCTCAAGAGGTATATGATCTTGCAAAAAGGCTAATTCAGAAACTAAGAGCTAATTCATCGGGGCCGCATCTATTGGAGTGTCGCACTTATCGCTGGAAAGCACATGTAGGGCCGGATTGTGATTTTCAGAGCGGTTGCCGTCCGAAGCCGGAGTTAGATGCCTGGATTAGTAATTGTCCGATTAAAAAGCTCGAAATTTTTCTTATAAAAACAGGTTTATTGACACAAGACAAAATTAGAAAAATCCGGCAGCGGATTAATAGGGAAATTATGCGCGCAGAATTTTTGGCTAAAAAAAGTCGCTTTCCTTCTGCCGGGGAACTCACCACAGATGTTTATTGGAAGGAATAATTAATGCCCTGGACTAAGTTAGCGGTCGATTCCGCTAGTAAAAGGTTTTTGGATTCCAAAAAAAATCTCTGTGGCAGGGTGCTTAGTTACCGTGAGGCTTTAAGAGAAGCTCATTATCAAGCGCTTAAGCGGGATGCGCGGGTATTTATTATGGGCCAGGGGGTAGATGATCCGGCCGGAGTATTCGGTTCTACTCTGGGATTGCACCAGGAATTTTGCGCTAGGGTATTTGATACCCCGATTGCCGAGAATGGCCTGACTGGTTTTGCCGTAGGTGCAGCTTTGGCGGGAATGCGGCCGATTTTAGTCCATATGCGTATGGATTTCTTGCTTTTAACTTTTGATCAGATAATCAATCATGCCTCTAAATTATGCTATATGTCCGGGGGGAGAATACATGTGCCCTTGGTGATCCGGGCGATTATCGGCAGGGGCTGGGGATCGGCGGCTCAGCATTCACAAGCCTTACAGGCATTATTTATGCATATTCCGGGCATCAAAGTCGTGCTGCCGGCTTCAGCATATGATGCTAAAGGCTTGCTGCTCTCTAGTATCGCTGATGATAACCCTGTAATTTTTATTGAACATCGCTGGCTTTATGATATTCAAGATAGCGTCCCGGCAAATGAATATCTTGTTCCAATTGGCAAAGGTTTAATTAAGCGGGGGGGTAAAGACATTACGGTAGTAGCTATTTCTTTAATGGTTAATGAGGCCTTGATTGCAGCTACGAAGCTTAAGCAAAACGGTATTGAAGCAGAAGTAATTGATCTGCGCAGTTTACGGCCTCTAGATCAAGAAATAATTGTGAACTCTGTAAAAAAAACCGGTCGGTTAATCATCGCTGATTTGGGTTGGCGTACAGCCGGGGCAGCCCAGATAATTTTAGGAAATATCCATCATAAGATTAGGCGCTATCTGAAGGCTGGGGTTGAAATTGTAGCTCTGCCGGATACTCCGACACCTAGCTCTGCATATTTAGAGAAAATATTTTATCCAGGAGCTGCGGATATAATCCGGGCAGCTAAAAGAATCTATGTGCGCACTAAGCATTGATAAATTAAGCGTGATTGTCCCCGCTCTGAATGAAGCGGGTAACATTTGTCAAGCGCTTACGCGTATTTTTAAGGCACTGGAGTATTTCAAAATCGACGGTGAAGTCATCGTCATTAATGACGGAAGTTTTGACCAGACACAAGTTTTGGTGGAAGAAAAATCCGCTGAGTACCCCGGCCGGATCAGAATAATTAAACATAGCGCGACTAAAGGCATCGGGGCTTCGTTTTGGGAGGGGGTAGATTTGGCCCAAGGCGCAGCTATCGTATTTTTACCGGGAGATAACGAAAATGATCCTCAAGAGGCACTGCGCTATTACAAGCTTCTGGAGCATGTGGATATTATTGTTCCGTTTATTTTTAACCGTAGAGAGCGGCCGTTATTTAGAAATATGCTGTCTTTGCTCTACCGCTTTATAATTAATACTACTTTTTCGGTGAATTTTAACTATACCAATGGTACGGTGCTCTATCGTAAATCGGTTCTGCAACAGATAAACCATCGTGCTGACGGTTTTTTCTTCCAAACTGATATTCTGATCAGGTTGGTAAAGAAAGGCTATCTATTTGCTGAAGTTCCCCACAAAATTGGCACCAGAAAGAAAGGGGTTTCCAAGGCCATTAGTTTTCCTTCGTTATTCCAGGTGGTGGCCGGCTATTTTAAGCTGGTTCAAGATTATTACCATCGGCAGATGAATCAGGATTTGAATTATTCTAGCGATTCTCAAACTGCCGCCCGAAGTAAATAAAAATAAACTGCAGGGAGCTAGGTTTGGAAAATTTAATTCTAGATGGACATAAGATTAATTGGCACCCGCAGCGGCTGAAAGCTTGGCTGGCCGGAGAAAGAATTGCTCCGATTACTATTGATTGTGCTTTAACCCGGCAGTGTACTTATCGCTGCCGATATTGTTATAGCCGGCTGCAGGTTAATGATGAAAAGAAGATGACCAGGGAAGTCATCTTTCGATTTTTAGACGATGTTGCTGAAATCGGAGTTAAGGCAATTAGCTTGGTTAGTGACGGTGAGAGTACCTGTTCACCTTATTTTTACGATGCGATTCTGAAAGGACATCAAAACGGCTTGGATATGGCAGTAGGGACCAACGGTTATTTATTACAAGCAGAACGCTTAGAAGAGATTCTACCGGCATTAACTTATCTTAGGTTTAATGTTTCTGCGGCGGAACCTGTGCGTTATGCGCAAATTCATGGTTGTCCGCCGGGATGCTTCGATCAGGTTTGTCAGATTATTCGCCAGGCAGTTAAAATTAAAAAAACAAAAAGACTGAAAGTTACCCTGGGATTGCAGATGGTTTTTCTTCCGGATTTTATCGATCAACTCAAGCCGCTAATAAAACTCGGCCAAGAGTTGGGAGTGGATTATACTATTATTAAACACTGCAGCGATGATGAGCAAGCCAGTCTGGGGGTGGACTATTTAAAATATCATAACTGCATCGGGGCATTGAAAGCAGCGGAGGCCGCTTCTACCCAGAAGCATCAAATTTACATTAAGTGGTCAAAAATTTTGAGTGATGGTAAAAGGTGCTACAGCCGTTGTTATGGGCCACCGTTTATTATGCAGCTATCGGGTTCAGGCCTGGTTGCACCATGTGGCATGCTGTTTAACACTAAATTTTCTAAGTTCCATATCGGCAATATCGCTGAACAATCATTTAAACAGCTTTGGCAGAGCGATCGTTATTGGGAGGTTATGGATTTAATCCGCTCGGAAAATTTTGATGCCCGCTCGATGTGTGGGACCTTATGTCTTCAGCATAAAGTTAATGAATTTTTGTGGGAGCTTAAACAAAACAAGACTGCTTTAGTTTTGCCCCAGGGCGATCCGCCCGAGCATCTGAATTTCATATGAAAATATTAATTTTTCCGGTAGCGATATTCATTCTAGCCGTAGCTGTTCATTTAGTTATTTGGAAGATTAGCTTTCCTTTAAAGCACCGCATTTTAATTTTAATCAACATATTCGCTTGGGTTTTAGTTTTCGGAATTATTATCTTACCGGATTTTTCACAAAGCCTGGAATTTATTGTTTTGTATTGCTCTTTGGGTGCGGCTTATCTGCTTTCTTATCCGGCGATAGAAGCAGATAGTCCCTCTTTGGCTATCACTTATAATATTGCCCAGACTGCTTCGGCTGGATTGGTTAAGGCTGAGCTTAATAAAATGATGGATGATGACATATTAGTTGTTGCTAGAATTAATGATTTGCTTAGTGAAGGCTTAGTGTGTTTGCGCAGTGGTAAATATTATTTAACTCCGAGCGGTCTTTTCTTAGCCGGATTATTTTCCGGATTCCGCAAGTTATTGAATTTACCTAAAGGGGGTTAATTTTGATTTATAATCAAAGCTTGAATATTTGCCTCCCGTTTATTGCTTTGGCGGTTAATATTCTTTTTCAAATATCCGTTTTCAGGTTTTTTCCTAAAACCGGTTTATTGCGTTCTGTTTTTTTTGGTTTCACAGTCGGATGCTTGGCGATAATCTTTTTGGGCTTTGGCACCAGGTTAATTTTTAACCTCCTGGTTTATGTTTTGTTGGGGTATTGTTATTTCCATTTTATAAATATGGGCCAAACTGCCCGGCGGATCCGTATTTTAACCGAACTCAAAGCTTGCCCCGGCGGGCTTTCGGTCCAAGAGATCCTGGAACGTTATAACTCTGCTGAAATCATTGAGTGCCGTATTAGCCGGCTGGTTGAACACGGGCAAGTATTATTTAAAAACGGAAAGTATTATATAAAAAGTCCATTTTTACTGTTGGTGGCTAGAACCTTAATAATTTTAAAACAAGCGTTATTCCCGAGGTGAACTGATGAGAGCTATAAAATTAGCCAAAGATTGCAATTATATTGCAGCTTTCTTAACTTTTGCCTGTAATTTAAAATGCGTTTACTGTATAAATAACTTCGAGCGTAAATTAACTAAACGGAGAATTATCTCCGGTTACGATTTTGTTTCCGGGCTAAACCGGATTAATTCCCGGGAAGATTTACCGGTAACCCTGCAGGGTGGCGAGCCGACATTACACCCCGATTTCTATTACATTGTTAATAATCTAAAACCGGAATTGAACCTTGATTTATTAACTAATTTGCAGTTTAATGTAAGCGAATTTATTAAGCAGATTAATCCCCGGCGGATGCAAAGAAAAGCTCCTTATGCTTCGATCAGGGTTAGTTATCATCCCGGACAGATGAAACTGGGGCAGTTGATCGCTAAAACACTAAAACTACTGGATGCTAATTTCAGTGTGGGGGTCTGGGGAGTTTTGCATCCGGCTTACCGGAAGATAATGCTCACCGCTCAGGAAAAATGTCAAAAATTGAACATAGATTTCCGGTTAAAAGATTTTTTGGGTGAACACTCCGGAAAGTTATATGGAATTTATAAGTACTCCGGAGCTTGCGATAAAAAATTTAACCGAAAAGTGAAATGCCGTTCTAGCGAGCTGCTCATTGATAGCCAGGGAGATGTATTCGGCTGCCACGCTGACCTTTATGCCCAGAGGCATAAGCTAGGCAGTATTCTCGACCCCGATTTTAAAACAGAAAATAAATTCAGAGATTGTGCGCACTTTGGGCACTGTAATCCCTGCGACATTAAAATTAAAACTAACCGGTTCCAACAGTACGGGCATACTTCGGTGGAAATTAAATCACTATAATTAAGGCCGGCGTATTCAACGGTATTAGCAGAGCCAGGTAGAGACATAGATATCAAAAATCGACATGGAAAAGAAAAGTGAAAATATAATTATTCGCGGAGCCAGGGAGAATAACCTGAAGAATATTAATTTGGATTTACCGCGCAATAAATTGATTGTAGTGACCGGTTTATCCGGATCCGGAAAATCTAGTTTAGTCTTCGATACTATTTATGCGGAAGGTCAGCGTAGATTTGTGGAGAGCCTTTCCAGTTATGCCCGGCAGTTTTTAGCGCAACTGCAAAAACCAGATATAGACTTTATCTCTGGGTTATCTCCGGCGATTGCTATTGAGCAGCGCTCTGCCGGAGGGAATCCCCGCTCTACGGTGGCTACGCAAACTGAAATTTATGATTATTTGAGATTACTATTTGCTAGAATCGGTAAAGTTTTTTGTTACCGGTGCGGCCGCCCCATTCAAAGCCAGACTGCGCAGGAAATTGTGCAGACGATTATCGATCTCCATTTAGATAAGGACATACAAATATTTGCACCGGTGATTCAAGGGCAAAAAGGACAGCACAAGGAAGTTTTTCTGCAGATACAGAAATCCGGTTTTGTGCGCTGTCGGGTGGACGGCAAACTTTACGAGTTACCAGTAAACATTAAATTAGCTAAATATAAAATTCATAAGATTGAAGTATTGGTAGACCGTTTAAGAGTTGTGCCGGATTCTTTTAAAAGGCTTACCGATTCTATCGAAACGGCTCTTAAAGTCGGTTCCGGCACAATCATAATTTGCGCCGGTTCATCGGGTGACGCTGTTTTTAGCGAACAGTATGCCTGTTTAAATTGCGGCATCAGTTATGGAGAAATCCAGCCAAGGAATTTTTCCTTTAATTCTCCCTATGGGGCATGTTCTGACTGTAATGGCTTAGGTACAAAGTTGGAATTTGATCCAGATTTAATTATCCCGGATAAGTCTAAGAGTATTAATGGCGGAGCTTTAATTCCTTGGAAGCGCGGCGGAAGGGGGTATATTCTTTATTACCGTTGGTTAATCCGAGAGCTTAGCTATCGTTTAAAGTTTGATTTAGATATGCCTTTTAGAAAACTACCTAGACCCGTACAAAAGGCAATTTTTTATGGGACTACAGAAGTTATTGGTAACAAGCCTTTTGAAGGGGTTATTCCGCATTTAGAAAGATTATTTCATCAAACCGACAGCGATTACCTGAAAGAAGAGATTAGTAAATTTATGTCCACCCTTTGTTGTCCGGTATGCAAAGGTGCCAGGTTGAAACCAGAGAGTCTGGCGGTCAGAATTAACCAGAAAAATATCTGGCAGATTGCTGCAATGTCAATTAAAGAAGCTTTGGTTTTTTTCTCGGGCCTGTATTTAACCGAAGAAGAAAAGTTAGTTAGCTATCAGGCGCTTAAGGAAATTATCCAAAAGTTAAAATTCTGTGTCGACGTGGGCCTGGATTATTTAGCTTTAGATCGAAAAAGCTCTACGCTTTCCGGAGGAGAAGCGCAGCGGATCCGCTTGGCGACACAAGTAGGTTCTGGTTTAGTCGGGGTGTTGTATGTTTTAGATGAACCTAGTATCGGTTTACATCAGCGGGATAATGTGCAGTTGCTGGCGACCCTAAAAGCATTGAGGGATCTGGGCAATACTTTGGTAGTGGTAGAGCATGATGCGGCTACGATACTGGCGGCAGATTATGTCGTAGATTTAGGCCCGGGTGCAGGTAGATATGGAGGAGAGGTAATTTTTTCTGGAACACAGGAAGCGCTTTTAAAAAATCAGGATTCGTTAACGGGGAAATATTTGCGCAAGGAGCTTTGTATTCCGGTACCGGTAAATCGGCGTGCTTGGCGGATGAATAAATACATTCAAATTAAGGGCGCCCGCGAACATAATCTTAAAGGTATTGATTTATCTTTTCCGCTGGGTACATTTATTTGTGTGACCGGAGTTTCTGGTTCAGGTAAATCTACTTTGATTAGCGATATTCTCTATCCGGCATTAGCGCAGAGGATTTATAAGAGTAAAATAAAACCTGGAGCTTTTGAATCGATCCACGGTAGCCAGGAAATTGATCAAGTAATTGTAGTGGATCAATCTCCGATCGGGAGAACTCCGCGTTCTAATCCGGCTACTTATACAGGGGTCTTTGGTCAGATCAGAGAGATTTTTGCACTCCTGCCGGAGGCCCGCTTACGCGGTTATAAGCCCGGGCGTTTTTCGTTTAACGTTAAAGGAGGACGCTGTGAGGCTTGTGGCGGGGACGGAATTAAGAAAATCGAAATGCATTTCCTCCCGGATGTATATGTAAAATGTGATTTATGCAAAGGGTTACGCTTTAATCAGGCGACTTTGGAAGTAAGATATAAAGGTAAATCCATCGCGGATGTTTTGAACCTTTCGGTGGAGGAAGCCAGAGAGTTTTTTAGTCATTTACCAAAAATAAAGAATATTTTAGGGTATTTATATGATGTGGGTTTAGGCTACCTTAAACTCGGCCAGAGCGCCACTACCCTTTCTGGAGGAGAAGCGCAAAGAGTAAAACTTTCCACTGAACTTTGTAAGCGTTCAACCGGCAGGACGCTTTATTTACTGGATGAACCGACTACTGGTCTGCACTTTGCTGATGTTGCCCGGTTGATTTCGGTTTTACAGAAATTGGTTGACCGCAAGAATACGGTGGTCGTAGTTGAACATAACCTGGAAGTTATTAAATGCGCTGATTATATTATTGATTTAGGCCCGGAGGGGGGAGATCGCGGTGGGCAGTTAGTCGCTGCTGGTAGCCCGGAAGAATTAATCCAGAACGATTTGTCTTACACTGCTAAATTTCTCAGAGAGGTTTTAACCGTTAAGTGAAAATAAAAATTATCCTTGCATTGATCCTGATTTTTTCGATTACCTCTCTGAGCATAGCGATTGAGAACGTGAAGGAGGAAGAGTTATTGTTTATGGCTAAGAAGGCATATGAAGATGGATTTTATGAAGTCAGTCTAGGAATGCTAGAAAGGTTCCGTAGAGATTTTCCCAATGCTCCCAAAGCTTTTCAAGCTACTCTTTTAAGCGGGCAATGTTATTTTTATCAAGGTCGTTATCTTGAGGCATTAAATGTTTTTGAGGCGTTAGCTAATAATCCCGTTACTGGAAGTTTTCGGGATGCAATTGACTTTTGGACAGCTGAAGTGCACTTTAAAGGGAACAATTTCGCTAAGGCCATTCAGCTTTACCAGAAATTAATTTCGAATTTCCCCCAGTCTTCATTTATTCCTGCGGCCTATTATTCTTTGGGCTGGTCGTTCTTCCAACTTGGTAAATATAACCAGGCCCGGGAGATTTTTACTGATTTGATGGAAAAGTTCCCCCGGGAACCTCAAAGCCAGGAAGCCGCTTTTAAATTAATTGAATGTTTTTACAATCTCAAAGAATACGCAGAATTAAAGGTTAAAATAAAGCCGGTTTTCAAAATTTTTAGCAATGATGTTTTAAGGCTACCGTATTTATATTTTTATTTGGCTGAATCTGAATACTATTTAGATAATCTCGAAGAAGCAGTGAAAAGTTATTTAAAATCCGCTCAAACTTCTCAAGATCCGAAAGTTCAAGTTTTAGCCAGGTTAGGGCTGGGCTGGTCTTATCTTAAACTAAAAAAATATAAAGAAGCCGAAGAAATATTAATGGATATTAAGCTAGAAAGTTTAGAGCCAAAAAGCATAGAAATTCTTTTACTAGGCCAGGCTGTATTGATGTCTACGACTGAGCGGTTTAATCAGGCTAAACCATTATATGAACAGCTGGTGTTGTTAAGTGCCGATCCTTTAATTGCCTTCCAGGGGTATCTAGGGCAAGCCGATGCACATTTCTATCTAGGCGAATATCCGCAGGCTGTTCGTTTTTATCAGGCTGCTCTAAGTGTTATTGGCCAGCAAGGGGTCCAGGAAAATCTGCCTGGAGAGTTAATTGATAAATTATATTATAATTTAGGGTTGGCTTATCTTAAGCAGGGGCAGATTGATGCTAGTGCGGATATTTTAAAACGGATTACCCGTAAAGAGGGGCAGATAGCCCAGGCCGGTATGCTTTTTCAGGTCGGCCTGGCTTATGAAGAAGCCGGTGAATTAGCAAAGGCAGAGGAGGTTTATAACAAAATTATTAACTCTTACCCGGATTTCTGTAACGCCGACTATGTATATTATCAATCTGCTCTACTGCAATTAAAGAAACAAAATTATACTGCCGCAGTATTTAATCTAAATTCCATGTTAGATAAATTTCCTCGCACTAAGCTCCTGCCGGAGGCCGTGTATACTTTAGGTTCGGCATATTTTCAGCAGGCAGACTATATGCGTAGTTATGAAGCTTTCAATAGGTTCCGGAGCGAGTTTAAAGTTAGCCCACTATACCCCCAGGGGTTATTTATGCTGGCTCGCTCCATGATTAAATTGGGTAAGGTTGATGCAGCGTTGGATATTCTAAAGTCTATTCTTAAATTTGACTCTATAGATAGTGAATTATTACAGCGAGTTGAGTATGAAATTGCAGATGGCTATTTTAAGTTAGGTCAAGACCAGGTAGCGTTTGATCGATTTAAAGTTTTACGCGTTAAATATCCAGATTCTAAAATCGCGGCGGATATTATATGGTGGTTAGGCCAATATTACTACCGTAATAATGATTCAAATTTAGCGCGTAGATATTTTAATGCTTTAATCCAAGATTTTCCGGACAGTCAGTTAGTGGCGGATGCGTTTTATGCCCTAGCTTTAACTTTTAGGGATGAAAATAATTTATTGTTAGCAGCAGATAATTTTAAAATGGCGATTAAGCTGGGGAACCCGGATTTAAAAGCGCAAGCGGCAATTGCTTTAGCAGATATTTATATTTTTCAAGATAAACCGGAAGCAGCGCTGATTGAGTACCGTCAACTTTTACAAGATATTCCGCGCCTGAATAATTTACTTTTGCCCCGGATTGCGCAGGCTTATTATCAATCAGGTAATTATGCGCAGGCAAAGTTATTTTATCTTAAAAGTATCGAGTCTGCCGATAATTATCAGCTAGCCGAACTGCGGTTTAAACTGGCCGAAGTATATGAAACTGTTGCGGAAAACCAAGCAGCGATTGGTGAATATCTCGCAGTGGCGGATCTTGCGGCAGCTCCTTTAGAGCTGAAGGTGCGTGCGCTTTTACGTGTAGCTAAACTTTATGAAGATAAGGAAGATTTTAAAGGTGCTTTAAACATCTATCAAAACATCCTACAATTGGCCCCATCACTATTAGACAAGAGCTTTGTTCGGGAGCGAATCGAAGAGATTAAAATGAATACTTCCGTAGAAGTTTTACCTTAAGATACAAGCAATTAAAAAACTTATTGACTTATTGCTGAATGTTTATAAAATGAATCAAATGGAGGAATAACTATGATTATTGAGATTGGCATTACGGCTGGTGAAATCTGGCATTTTTTGGATCAAAAAGGAGAGGTTAGCCTTAAAGATTTAATTAAGGGGATTGATCGCACCCCAGAAAATATTTTAATGAGTTTAGGCTGGCTGGCTAGAGAAGGTCATGTGGTCCTGGTGCAAATAAATGATGATTACCGCATTTATTTAAGGAAAGATGCCTAACTGCGCTAAAAGGGGGATGGTGCTTTTTATTGTTATAGGGATAATTATGGTGGTGGTGATTTTGACTACTGTAGCCTTGAGAATAGTCGCTAGCCATGCTCGCCTGACCCACCATCAAGTCAGCAGGATTCAAGCTCAATATGCTGCTCGGGCAGGGATGGTTCTGGCCTTAGAAAATTTACGCACTGGTGTATGGGAGTTTGCCCCGCCGGCTACCAATTCTTGTCCTTATAGTGCCCCCTGCTTAGTTTCAGATGCTAGTTTTCCTGCTGCCGTGAAGAGCGTGAATGTTGTTTTTTTAGAAAATGGAACTAGATTAAATCCAGATTCACCCTGGTGTTTTCCTCCGGTTGGTTCTGATCTTTGTGTTAGTTCAACAGCTGATTTCGCATATCCTTAATTTATTCAAATTATCCTAAAATAAGCCTACGCGTGTATATTCATATTCCTCGTTCTTCTGAATAATCCGTTATATTCTAAGTAAGTATATATTAAACTATTATGTAATAAGTAACTGAATCTCTGGTCGGTAATTTTTTTTAGAGTAAGTCTGAGTAAGTTTATATTAAAAAACACTTGACAAAATAAGTATGTTATGTTTTAATTAATTACATAGTAGTTTATAACTAAAGGAAGTAATGTATGTCCAGACTAATCGATATTGATGAATTAGCAGAGTATTTAAAACTTAAAAAGCAGACGATCTATAATTGGCTTAATCAGCGTAAGATCTCTGGCATTAAAGTAGGTGGGGTCTGGAGATTCGACCGAAAGGATATTGATAACTGGTTGAGGTCTAAAAAACGCGAATCAACTACACCGGATTCGCCGATTTCGGGAGATAACTTATGAGTTCTTTAGGTATTTATTTTGGGATTAGAGATATCAATTTGGTGGAAACTAGCGGAAATAAGATTTTGAATAATGTTCGCCTTCCTCATCCCAAACTGGAAATATCCGAATTAGAAGAGAAGGTTCCTACGGATGTTAAAATCGTGGCTTTACTTAAGGATGCTTTTCGTAGTTATCGGATCAACGCCGCAGAGGCTAATTTCTGTATTTCTGGTCAAGATCTGGTGATCCGTACTTTCGAGATTCCGATGTTGCCGCAGAGTGAGTTAAGAGGCGGCGTGACTTTCGAAGCCAAGAAGTACATACCTTTTAAGCTGGAAGACCTGGATTTTGATTTTCAGGTCTTTTTCAACAAGAAGAATAAAACCAGCCTGGTTCTTTTTGTTGGTATAAAAAAAGAAATCCTAGCTAACTACATTTCTTTTGCTAAGCAGCTTAACCTTAAAATTAACGCCTTAGAGTATTCGGCATTTAGTGTTTTACGTTTTTTAAAACTAGCCGGCGTGAGTGATTCCGGAGTAATTGCCAGCGTATGTTTTGATTCCAATAATGAAGATGAAGCGAATTTTACGGTGTTTGAGAACGGGTTTTCTTTATTCAGTCGAGATTTTGATTTCGCCGGTGAGCCGGCCGGTTTCGAGCAGACGGCTGAATCCGACCTGCTGCAGAAACAGGAAAAAATTAAGAATGAGATCCGGATATCTTTCGATTACTATAACCGTAAATTTCCGGATAAAGAGGTAAAAAATATCTATGTTGTTTCGGATAAAGAAAGCCACCCGGGGCTAAAAAATTTCTTCACTGAATTTTCGATCCCCGCAAAATTTGTCGATACTCAGAAAGTTCTGGGTAAGACTACGGCATATTCTTCGGTTTTAGTTAAAAGTTATGCAGCGGCATTATTTAAGATTGCTCCTTTAAAACTTAAGATAAATTTAGTGGGTTCGCGGTTGAAAGCGGCGCGGGCCGCCGCCTCTGCCGGTAGTCCATTTGCTTTCTTTGAGGGGGTTAAGTTAGATTTAAAGTATCTTTTTCTGGGCGCGGTAGTCTGTGTAGCTGTTTTTGGTTACGGGTCGATGCATATGCAAACGGCA
>JBFZAT010000003.1:0-32631 GCA_041308845.1 Candidatus Omnitrophota bacterium
CAATACGGGCATTGTGTTATAGAAATGAGTCCGCAGGAAACTCCCGGCACCGGTATCACTTTTGAAGATAAAATTAAAAGCGGGGCTATACCACGCGAATTTATCCCGGCGGTAAAGCAGGGGGTAATGGGGGCGGCGAAGAATGGTGTTTTAGCCGGTTACCCGGTTACCGACGTGAGAGTAGTTTTAGTTGACGGTTCATTCCATGAAGTTGATTCTTCGGAGCTGGCTTTTAAAATGGCTGGTTCAATCGCTTTTCAAGACGGAATGAAAAAAGCTAACCCGGTTTTATTGGAACCGATTATGGATATCGAAGTCATCGTCCCCGAAGAATTTATGGGGCAGATTATTGGTGATTTGAGTTCTCGTCGTGCAAAAATAGTGGCGCTTGGTCAGGTACAGAATTTACGTAGTGTCCGGGCGAATGTTCCGTTATCGGAAGTTTTTAATTACGCAACCGTAATAAGATCCTTGACACAAGGCCGTGCATCGTATACAATGGAACCTTCCTTCTACAACGAAGTTCCAGCGCATGTAGCGGAAAAAGTCGTTTTAGGAGCAGCAAACACTAACGCAAGAAAAACTTTTTAAAAAACCGGCCGGCAGGCTGGTTAAAGCTAAGGAGGATAAAAGCAATGGCTAAAGAGAAATTCGTCAGAAGTAAACCGCACGTTAATATCGGTACGATCGGACACATTGATCATGGTAAAACTACTCTCACCGCTGCCATTTGTAATGTTTTATCTAAACTTGGTCAAGCTACCGCCAGAGATTATGCGGATATTGCCAAGGGTGGTACGGTAAGGGATGAAACAAAAGTCGTTACTATCTCGGTGGCCCACGTTGAATACGAGACTTCTTTACGTCATTATGCGCATATTGATTGCCCTGGGCATGCCGATTACATTAAAAATATGATTACCGGAGCTGCCCAGATGGACGGGGCAATTCTGGTAGTTTCTGCCGCTGACGGCCCTATGCCTCAAACGCGTGAGCATATTCTTTTAGCCCGTCAGGTGAATGTTCCCAGTATGGTGGTATTCATGAATAAGGTTGACCTGGTAGATGATAAAGAGCTCTTGGATTTGGTAGAAATGGAAATTAGAGATCTTTTGACTAAATATGGTTTTCCGGGGGACAAGACTCCGATTATCCGCGGTAGCGCCAATAAAGCTTATGCTGCCAGCGATCCTAACGGAGCGGATGCTAAATGTATTATGGATTTAATGAAAGCGGTTGATGAGTTTATTCCATTGCCGGCCAGAGAATTAGACAAGCCTTTACTTATGGCGGTAGAAGATGTTTTCAGTATTGAAGGTAGAGGTACCGTAGCTACCGGAAGAATCGAGCGCGGCAAGGTTAAAGTCGGAGAAGAAGTTGAAATTATCGGTTTAAGACCGGAAGCCAAAAAATCCGTAGTTACCGGAATTGAAATGTTCCGTAAGCTGCTGGATGAAGGTCAGGCCGGAGATAATGTCGGGCTTCTTTTAAGAGGCATTGAAAAGAATGATATTGAGCGCGGGATGGTTGTCGCGGCTCCCAAATCTATCCTACCGCACACCAAATTCAAAGCTCAAGTATATATCCTGACCAAAGAAGAAGGCGGAAGACACACCCCGTTCTTTAAAGGTTACCGTCCACAGTTTTATTTCCGGACTACTGACGTAACTGGTGCCGCCACATTGCCTACCGGCGTAGAAATGGTTATGCCTGGCGATAATGTAACTTTAGAGGTGGAACTAATTACTCCGATTGCTATCGAGAAAGAATCTCGTTTTGCGATTCGTGAAGGCGGCCATACCGTAGGTGCAGGAGTGGTTACGGAGGTTATTGCCTAATTCAATGAATACGCAAAAGATTCGGATTAAATTAAAAGCCTATGATCACCGTTTGTTAGATCAGGCAGTAATCGAAATTGTGGATACGGTTAAGCGTACCGGAGCCAGGATCTCTGGCCCGGTGCCGCTGCCCACAAAAAAAGAAATTTACACAGTATTGCGTTCTCCGCATGTTGATAAAAAATCGCGGGAACAGTTTGATTTATCTACCCATAAGCGCCTTATTGACATCTTTGAACCCACAGCTAAGACCATCGATTCATTAAGGAAATTAAACCTGCCTGCAGGAGTGGACGTAGAGATCAAGTAATAAATCAACCCATTCGACTTACCCCATAGTAGATTCGGGTTTGCTCAGGTTGGACACTGAGCTAGAGTCGAATGTATTAAAAACGGATAAACTAAATGATTGGATTGATCGGGAAAAAAATTGGAATGACGCAAGTTTTTGCCGCAGATAACCGCCAAATCGGAGTTACGGCGATTGAAGCCGGCCCTTGCCCGGTCCTGATGGTGATGGATAAAAATGTTCAGTTAGGATTTGACTTGGTTAAAGAAAAAAGCCTTAAGCAGGCGCAATTAGGTCTCTATAAAAAATTAAAAATTGCCCCGCGTAAAGTAATCAAAGATCTTTCTAAAGAATCTGGGGTGGAATATAAAGTAGGAGATGAGCTAAAAGTTGATCTTTTTAGCGAGGGAGAGTTTGTAGATGTAAGCGGAATTTCCATTGGTAAGGGTTTTGCCGGCGGGATGAAGCGTTGGCATTGGAAAGGCGGGCCCCGGACGCATGGTTCGACTTCTCACCGGCGGGTTGGCTCAATCGGTTCCAGCACTACTCCCGGAAGAGTTTTTCGCGGCCATCATATGCCTGGACATCTGGGCGCTAAAAAAGCTACCGTGCAGAATTTAAAAATTATTAAAGTAGATTTAAGCAATAACCTTTTATTGCTGGAAGGTGCTGTTCCCGGGTATAAGAATGGATATGTAGTAGTGACCAAGGCGCTTAAAAAGAGAGCCAAGAAAGTAGCGGCGAAGAAATAATATGTTTACTTTACCTGTATATAATAGTGAAGGCAAGGAAACCGATAGCCTAAAACTTAACGCTAATGTATTTGACGGTAAACAGAATTTAGATTGTTTACATCAGGCAATTATCGGTTATCAGGCTAATCAACGCCAAGGGCTAGCGGCAACTAAGACCCGGGGTGAGGTTTCTGGAGGCGGAAGGAAGCCTTGGAAACAGAAAGGCACTGGCCGGGCGCGCGTAGGTAGTACCCGTTCTCCGTTGTGGAGACACGGCGGGGTAGTATTTGGTCCGCACCCCAGGGACTTTGCTTACCCGGTTCCACAGAAGATTAAAGCCTTAGCCTTAAAAACAAGTTTAAATGTTAAATTAAAAGAAAATAATTTTATAATTTTAGAAGATTTTAATTTGCAGGCCCCTAAGACCAAGGAAGCAGTTGGGGTGCTTACCAATCTAAAATTATTCTCTGTTAAAGATAAGAAACCGCAGAAAGTTTTATTTCTTACTCATAAATTAGACGCGCAGCTAAAGAAAGCTTTAGGTAATATCAGTTTTTTAACCGTTGATCTGGCTTCGGATTGCCATGCTTATGAAGTGATGAATAATAAAAAAATACTTATTACTAAAGCCGGATTAGCGGATTTGACCCAGAGGTTAAAACCATGAGCCAGATTCCATTAGTAATCAAAGCTTTATTGCAGACTGAGAAATCCAGCACTTATTTAGCCCAAGGTAAGTATCTTTTTTTAGTTAACAATGCTGCCAATAAAATTCAGATAAAACGGGCGGTTGAGCAGGCTTATAAAGTTAAAGTTAAAAATGTAAATACTTTTATATCCGGTGGAAAGCTCAAAAGGGTAAGGCATCAGTTGGGCCGTACGGTGGATACTAAAAAGGCAGTAGTTACTTTAGTTGATGGACAGAAGATAGAAGTCCAGTAGAGGATAGTTTTATTTTCTGCCAGATTAACCGGCAATAGGCAGGATAATAAAGAAAGCATAGGAAAAGCTAATGGGTATAATAAAATTCAAACCGACAACTCCCAGCCGTAGACATATGAGCGGCCCGGATTTCCAAGAGATCACCAAGAATAAACCGGAACGTTCATTATTGCTACCGCTTAAAAAAACCGGCGGAAGAAATGCCTACGGTCGGATTACCACTCGGCATATCGGTGGCGGGCATAAACGTATGCTGCGGATTATTGATTTTAAGCGTGATATCTATGAACAGCCGGCTCAGGTGTTGGCGATTGAATATGATCCTAACCGTTCTGCTCGGATTGCTTTGGTACAATATCCGGATAAGCAAAAGCGTTATATTATCGCGCCTTTGGGGTTAAATGTGGGCGATACGATTGTTTCTAGTAATCAAAAAGAAATTGAAATTAAACAGGGCAATTGCTTGTTGTTACGTAATATTCCCTCAGGTACGTTAATTCATAATATTGAATTATCTTTAGGCAAGGGCGGACAGATTGTACGCGGAGCCGGTACGAGTGCTCAGATTATGGCCAAAGAAGGGGATCATGCACATATTAGATTGCCTTCTGGGGAGGTGCGTTTAGTTAGTTTAAATTGTCATGCGACTATTGGCCAGATCGGTAATGTTGATCATGATGCAATTGTTCTGGGTAAAGCCGGAAAAAGCCGTTGGTTAGGAATTAAGCCTTCTGTTAGAGGGGTAGTGATGAATCCTTTCGACCATCCGCATGGCGGAGGTGAAGGTAAAAGCGGCCAGGGTAACCCGCATCCGGTTACTCCTTGGGGAAAACCGACCAAAGGATATCGCACTAGAAATCGTAAAAAATATTCGAATAAATTTATTGTTAAAAGAAGGAAACCCTAATATGCCTCGCTCACTAAAAAAAGGACCTTACGTAGAAGAAAGTTTATTAAAGAAAATACAAAAGCAGACTAAAGCCGGGTTACGTCAGGCAATTAAAACTTGGAGTCGGCGTTCGACGATTATTCCGGATTTTGTGGGTTTAACTTTTGCGGTGCATGACGGCAAGAAGCATATTCCGGTTTTTATTACCGAGAATATGGTTGGGCATAAATTAGGAGAGTTCGCCCCCTCTAGAATTTTTAGGAAACACGGCGGTATCAAAGCGAAAAAGGGGTTGGAGAAAACATAAAATGATTGCGCAAGCCCAAGGAAAATTTCTCAGGATTTCACCAAGCAAGGTAAGAATTGTTTTGGATCTGATCCGGGGCAAAGATGCTTTAGAGGCCCAAAGTATTCTTTTGCATTTAAACAAAAGGCCGAAAGAATACTTAATTAAAATATTGAAGTCTGCTGTGGCTAACGCTAAAGTCAAAGGAATTGCGGCCGATAAATTATATCTGTCTAAGGCGATTTGTAATCCCGGCCCGATGTGGAAAAGATTTAAAGCCGCGGCTTTTGGGCGCGCTGCATCAGTGGTTAAGCGCACCGTGCATATTAAGATAGAGTTGGATTTAAAGTCAGATGCCCGGCGCTAAATTGCACCTGGCGGATGCGCCAGTGTTCGCCTTGCGGCGAAGGATTGCGGCGTTGGTTATGAAGATAAGGAGTGTATTTCATGGGTCATAAAGTAAGTCCTTTATTGTTAAGGATCGGTTTTATCCGGCAGTGGCATTCGCGTTGGTTTGCTAAGCCCAAAGATTTTCCGCTCTTTATTCAGCAGGATTATAAGATCAGAAAATTTATAAAAAATAAGTTTAAGCAGGCGGCAATTTCTAAGATTATTATCGAAAGGTTGGCTGAAAGAATTAAGATTCGTATATTCTCGGCGCGGCCTGGGATTATAATCGGACGCCACGGTTCAGATATTGAACGCTTACGTTCAGATTTGAATGGTCTTGTGAAAAATGAGCTTTCCATTGATATCCAGGAGATAAATAATCCCACCTGGGATGCTCAACTGGTGGCCGAAAATATTGCCCTGCAACAGGAAAAAAGAATTGCTTTCCGTCGCGCGGTGAAAAGGGCGATGGAGCAATCAATGCAATCCGGGGTTAAGGGGATCCGGGTAAGTTGTTCTGGCCGGCTTAACGGAGCCGAGATGGGGCGTAAAGAAACTTATAAAATGGGCAAAGTTCCTTTGCAGACTTTACGTGCGGATATTGATTATGGTTTTGCCGAAGCTTTGACTACTTATGGCTTAATCGGAGTTAAGGTCTGGATTTATAAAGGCGATATCTTGGGTAAACAATTCATCCAGGAAGAGGTAAAAGCTGCCCAACAGCCAGGCGCTGCTAAAGAAACGTTTAGACCGGCAGCCCGGCCACATTAAAAAACTAAGATTCAACTAAGGCGTTACTGTTGTCAGTTTTGGCAGTCAGGTTGAGATTAATAAGGAGTAAATAATGGCTTTAATGCCTAAGCGGGTTAAATATCGAAAATTACAGAAGGGGCAGCGGCGGGGTATCGCTACCAGCGGTGCCTCAGTTTCTTTCGGAGAGTTTGGTTTGAAATCTTTGGATAACGGCTGGATTAAAAATACCCAGATTGAAGCCGTGCGCGTTATTCTGGCACGTCAGCTGCATAAAGGCGGAAAATTGTGGATTAGAATTTTTCCGGACAAATCCATAACCAAAAAACCGGCGGAAGTCCGCATGGGTAAAGGTAAAGGGGATCTGGATCATTGGGTTTGCGTGGTAAAAAGAGGTCGGGTGCTTTTTGAATTAGGCGGGGTCCCAGAGGAGTACGCTAAGGCTTGCTTCCGCCTGGCAGCTTATAAGATACCGTTGAGGACTAAGTTTGTTACCAGGGTGCATAAATAAAATGAAACCAACCGAGTTAAGAAATTTGTCTAGAGAAGAGTTGTTGGAGAAGGAAAAAGGCTTGTATGCTGAATTAGCTAAGTTGAACACTCAGCGTTATACAGGCAATGTAGAGAAGCCGCATAAGTTTGCACTGGTCAAGAAAGATATTGCGCGCATCAGGACAATCTTAAACCAAAAGAGAGATAAATAAGATGGGTAAGCAAAAAGAATTTACCGGGATAGTGGTTAGCGATAAAATGCAGAAAACCGTAGTGGTTAAAACTATGCATTTGACGCGGCATGCCAAGTATTCCAAAACGATAAAACTATATAATAAATTTAAGGCCCATGATGAGAAAGGTATCGCTAAGCTGGGTGATACGGTAATCATCATGGAGACCCGTCCTTTGTCTAAAGATAAGCGTTTTATCGTAAAGAAAGTAGTGAAGAAGGCGGAAAGTTCGCAGATAGTTCTACCAGAGGAGATCGTCTGATGCTTCAGCTACGCAGTATTTTTGATGTCGCCGATAATACCGGAGCCCGGAGAGCCTCATTAATCTGTGTTTTGAAAAAAATGGGCAGTTTCAATGCGGATATTGGGGATATTATCAAAGTCAATATTAAGGAATCTATTCCGGGAGCGACAGTGAAAAAAGGTGAAATGGCCCGGGCAGTGATCGTACGCACCAGGCGCGATATTCGCAGGGCTGACGGATCAATTTTACGGTTTGACCGTAACGCCATTGTGATTATTGATGATAAAGATAATCCCCGCGGCACCCGAGTTTTTGGACCAGTCGCCCGTGAGTTAAGGGATAAAAATTTCAACAAAATAATTTCTTTAGCCCCCGAGGTAATTTAATGCAAAAAATCAAGAGGAATGATATAGTCCAGATCGCCAAAGGCAAGGATAAGGGCAAGCAGGGTAAGGTGATTAGCATTATTGAAGACGGCTCCAGAGCGATTGTGGAAGGTTTGAACCTGGCTAAAAAACATAAACGCCAAAGCCGCCAGGACCAAAAAGGCGGGATCATTTCAATTGAGATGCCGCTGGCGGTTTCTAATCTGATGATTTTTTGTAAGCATTGCTCTAAACCTACCCGGGTTGGCGCAATGGTTTTAAAGGACGGGACAAAAACTAGAGTTTGTAAGGCTTGTAAAGAGGTATTATAAGATGGTCCCTAGATTGCTAGAAAAATATCGTAATGAGATTGTTCCTAAATTAATGGCGGATTTTAAGTTGAAAAATAAAATGGCAGTCCCGATGATTGATAAAATCGTCGTGAATATGGGCGTAGGCGAAGGGACTCAAGATGTTAAGGTGTTGGAGAAATCAGTTGAGGAGTTAGGTAATATTACTGGCCAGAAACCGCTGGTCCGCCGGGCTAAGAAAGCAATCGCTAATTTTAAGGTGCGTCAAGGCCAGGCAGTGGGGGCCAAGGTTACTTTAAGAAGAGCGATGATGTATGAATTTATGGACCGGCTGTTGAATATCGCCCTGCCGCGTATCCGTGATTTCCGGGGAGTCAGCCGCGAGTCTTTCGATCAAGGCAACAATTATACCTTGGGCTTGAGTGAGCAGATTATATTTCCGGAGATTGAGTATGATAAGATTACCCGTACTCAGGGCATGGACATCACTTTTGTAATAAAAAATGCTAAGCAAGTAGAGCAAGCCCTGGCTTTATTAAAATATTTCGGTATGCCTTTTAAAGAAAAGGAAGATAAATAAAAAATGGCAAAGAATTCGCAAATTGCAAGATGGAAAAGACCGGCGAAGTTTTCAACCCGTAAATATAATCGTTGTTCGATTTGCGGTAGAAGCGGCGGATACTTAAGAAGGTTCCAGCTTTGTCGTATTTGTTTCCGGGAACTGGTTTGGCAGGGGTTGATTCCTGGGGTCAAAAAAGCTAGCTGGTAAGAATTTTGGTTTTAATAAGCAATGATTTTTTAGTTAAGTAAAATTAGCCAGTAGTTTATAACTATGCGGGGGGTAAATGTCCAGGACTGACTTAATTGCTGATATTTTTACGATTATTCGTAATGCGGTATTGATTAAAAGGGATACCGTGGATCTTCCGGCCTCCGGTAACATAAAATCCATTATGGCGATTCTAAAAAAATACGAATATATTGATAATTTTAAATTGATCGAAGATAAGAAACAGGGGCTAATCAGGGTTTATTTAAAATATATTGCCGGTAAGTCTGCGATTCGTAATATCAAACGGATTTCTCGACCCGGTTTAAGGGTTTATGTTAAAGGAAAAAAGGTCCCCACAGTATTACGTGGACGTGGCTTGGCGATTGTTTCTACTTCTAAGGGAGTAATTACCGATAAGGAAGCCAGGGAAGCAGGAGTAGGCGGAGAAGTTATCGGTTATGTTTGGTAAGTAATCACATCGGATGCGGGAAAAGCAGCTGAGCTTATTTAAATTGCTCTGCTGGTGTAAAAGTAGCGAAAACCGCACGCGTTGTTATCTAAATAAGGAAAATAAATGTCAAGGTTAGGGAAAAAATTAATAATCATACCTAAAGAGGTAAAGATTGAGGTCAGGGACGGAGTGGTTTACGTTGAAGGACCCAAAGGTAAGCTGAGCCGTAAGTTAGCAGACCGGATCAGCGTGGAGATTAAAGAAGGAACGCTTCTGGTCAAGCGGGCAGCTAATACCAAAATCGATAAATCTTTGCATGGATTATTCCGGGCATTGATTGTGAATATGGTGGTAGGAGTTACTCAGGGCTATCTTAAGGAACTAGAGATCCAGGGCGTAGGATTTAAAGCCACGGTTACCGGGGATAAATTAAGTATGGCTTTAGGTTTTTCGCATCCGGTAAACTATCTGATCCCGCCCGGCATTAAAATTGAAACTCCCAAGCCTACGCAGTTAGTGATTAAGGGCATCGATAAAGAATTAATCGGCGAAGTAGCTACCGAGATCAGGGCTTTTTATCCTCCTGAACCGTACAAAGGGAAAGGCATTCGTTTTGTCGGCGAGCAGGTTAAGAAGAAAGTGGGTAAGGCGCAGGCAACCGGTAAATAAATCCTCGAAGCGGGGATTACCGGCAGATTAGAAACCAAGCGAAAATATCGCGCATTAAATTACTTATAACAATAGTAATAAGCTAAGCGCAAAATAAAAATGAGAAAAAAAGAAGAATTAAGGTTAAAGCGGCATAAAAGAATCAAGATGAGGATGCTTGGCACTCCCGAAAAACCGCGTTTGGTTGTGCATCGCTCTTTAAAGAATATTTCGGCTCAAGTGTTGGATGATACGGCGGGCAAGGTTTTATTTTCTCTTTCGACCAAAGATAAGACTATCAAACAGAAATTTGAACGTGCGGGAAATCTGAAATCTGCTGAACTTTTTGGCGAATTGTTCGCCCAGACAGCTAAGCAAAAGGGGGTAAGTAAAGTAATTTTTGACCGAGCAGGGTATCTTTATCACGGCAGGATCAAATCTTTTGCCGAGGCGCTCAGAAAAGGTGGAATGGAGTTTTAAAATATGCGTGAACTAAGCATTGGGCAACAGTCAGATTTAATCGAAAAAGTTATCAGTATTAATCGCGTGACTAAAGTAACTAAAGGCGGAAAGAAGTTGCATTTTAGCGCCCTAGTTGTTGTCGGCGACACTAAAGGCAGAGTAGGTTTTGCTTTGGATAAAGCTAATGAGGTAGCCGAGGCGATCCGTAAATCCCTAACCAAGGCTAAAAAAAGCTTATTCCGGGTTCCTCTAGAGGGCTCGACTATTCCTCATGAAGTAATCGGTAAATTCGGAGCAGCTTCTGTAATGCTTAAACCGGCCAGCGAAGGTACCGGCGTTATTGCTGCTGGCCCGGTGCGGGCTATCTGTGAAGCCGCGGGTATTAAAGATATACTTACCAAATGTTTAAAATCAAATAATCCGATAAATGTCATCAAAGCTACAATGCAGGGTTTAAAGGAGCTGAAGGCTTAAAATAAAATGAAAGAAAAAAAGTCTGTAGTAAAAAATAAGGTGAAGAAAGTTTCTCCCGTTAAAGTCAAGCCTAAAAGTGTAACTGCTCTTAAATCAAAAGCAGAACTTTCGGTTAACCGGGTGTCATTATCTAATTTAAAGCGGCCTTGGGGTGCGCATAAGAAAAGAAAATATTTAGGCCGGGGTTCCAGTTCTGGCCACGGTAAAACTTCTACTCGGGGAAGTAAGGGGCAGACTTCGCGTGCCGGAAGGCATTTTTACTTAGGTTTTGAAGGCGGACAGTCACCGTTGATCCGTAAAATGCCTAAGCGGGGGTTTGTCAGTAATTTCAAAAAAAATTACCAGATTGTGAATTTAAAGGATTTGGATGCGATTAAAGAAACAACGATTACACCTTTGATTCTAAAAGCGAATGGTTTAATCCGTGATGAGTCAGCCTTGATTAAGATATTGGGGGATGGCTCCATCAAAAACGCGGTGACGATCCAGGCGCATGCGTTTTCCAAACGCGCCTCTGTGGAGATTGTTAATGCCGGCGGTAAAGCAGAAGTTATTAAGGTATGAGTTACCTATCCTGCCGTACCTACCCGGCGGGATTAATTCGGCCAGGCAACTTAGGTTCACTTTTGCTCCGTAAGTTGTGGCCTCATTAAATGTTTAATGCACTGGTTAATGCTTTTAAAATACCGGATTTAAAAAGAAGATTATTGATTACCGGGGCATTGATTGCCGTTTACCGGGTAGGTTGCTATATCCCGACTCCCGGGATTGACGGCTCAGCCTTGGCTGATTTTTTCAACCGGATCGCTAAAACTCAAGGCGGCACGCTCTTTGGCATAATTAATATGTTTTCTGGTGGCGCGATGGAGCGCTTGACCATTTTTGCCTTGGGGATTATGCCCTATATTTCCAGCTCAATCATTATGCAGCTGCTTACGGCAGTTATCCCGGCCTTTGAAAAAATGGCCAAAGAGGGCAAGAGCGGATATGAGAAGATTAACCAATTTACCCGTTATGGCACAGTCCTGCTATCGGTTATACAATCATATTTTATTGCGCTTTGGTTAGAAAATCCCGCGCGCTTTGAAGGTCTGCAGATTGTTATGCATCCGGGATGGGGATTTCGGATTCTCACCGTGTTAACTCTAACTACCGGTACGATTTTTATCATGTGGCTGGGCGAGCAGATTCAGGAGCGGGGTATTGGTAATGGAATTTCATTGGTGATCACTGCCGGGATTATTTCGCGTATTCCTACAGCGCTTAATCAACTATTTGTTTTAATCTCTCCATTCGCGGCCAGTCGCAGGCAGATTCAACCGATCACCCTGGTGGTGATGGCAGTGCTATTGGTGGGAGTAGTTTTTTCGGTAATTTTGATCACTCAAGGGTTAAGAAAAATACCCGTGCAGTATGCCCGGCGGATTGTGGGGAGGAAGATTTACGGCGGCCAGAGTACTTATATCCCGCTTAAAGTAGATACTTCAGGGGTTATCGCCATCATTTTTGCCCAATCTATTATTTTATTCCCGGCTACACTAGCTTCTTTTATTCCTAATCCGGGTTTTCAACGTTTCGCTCAAAGCTTAATTCGCGGGCAGGTGCTTTATTCGGTAGTTTATGCTCTTTTAATAATCTTTTTCTGTTATTTTTACACCGCGATTGTGTTTAATCCAAACGACTTAGCGGAAAATATGAAGAAATACGGAGGATTTATACCCGGCATTCGGCCCGGTTCGCCTACGGCAGAATTTCTGGATTTTGTGATGACTAGGATTACTTTGGCCGGAGCAAGTTTTATTGCCGTGATTGCTATTTTACCGGATTTTATTATGGCTTGGTTAAAAATTCCCTATTTGGTGGCTTCATTTTTTGGCGGGACTGGAGTTTTGATCATTGTCGGAGTAATGCTGGATACACTTAAGCAGATCGAATCGCATTTATTAACGCATCATTATGAAGGTTTTATTAAGAGCGGACAGATTAGGGGGAGAAGGTAATGTATTTGGTGCTTTTGGGCCCTCCGGGGGCAGGCAAGGGCACGCAGGCTAAACGCCTGGCAGAAAAGTTGTCTTTAGCGCATATCTCTACCGGCGATATTTTAAGGCAGAATGTTAAAGACGATACGCAGTTAGGCCGGCAAGCCAAAGGCATCATGGAAAAAGGCTTATTAGTGCCGGATGATTTAGTCGCTAAAATGCTCGATGAGCGTTTTAATAATCCAGATTTTCAGCGGGGTTTTATTTTAGACGGTTATCCCCGGACTTTGCCTCAAGCCGGGACTTTGGATGAGATCCTGGCTAGTAAAGGCAAGTTGATTGACCTGGTAGTTTATTTAGATACCAGCGATGAAGTGATCATCAAGCGGTTGACCGGTAGATTAGTTTGTTCGAAATGCGGAGCTAACTTCCACATTAGGAATATGCCGCCTAAGTCCCCAGGTTTATGCGATAATTGCCAGGGTACTTTGTATCAACGTTCTGATGATAATGAAATCACCGTACGTAAACGACTGGAAGTTTATAAGCAAGAAGTTGCTTCTTTGATAGAGTATTATAACAAAGCTAAAAAATTACATAGGCTCAATGCGGATTTAGGAGCGCAAGTAGTTTTGGATCAGATTGTAGAGTTAAGCGCCAAAATTAAATGATCCCTTTACGCTCGCCAGCAGAGTTGGATATGCTTAAGCGTTCGGGTGCAATCCTGGCTGCGGTTTTACAAAAAGTCCAGGAAACCTTAGAACCGGGGATTACTACGTTAGATATTGACCGTTTAAGCGCAGAGTTGATCCGCAAGGAAAAAGCTTTAGCCGCTTTTAAAGGCTATAAAGGTTTTCCCGGTACTGCTTGTGTTTCGGTGAATGAAGAGATTGTGCATGGAATTCCGGGTCCTCGAATAATTTTAGAAGGGGATATCGTAAGCATAGATTTAGGGGTTAATTATCAAGGTTTTTTTTCGGATATGGCAGCTACTTTTCCAATTGGAGAAGTGGATGCTGAGAAATTAAAACTGATCGCGGCGGCCAAACAATCATTGGTGCAAGGAATTAAGCAGGCTTGTCCGGGTAATTATTTATCTGATATTTCTCATAGTATACAAAGTTTTGCGGAAGCACAGGGGTTTTCGGTAGTTAGGCAGTTTGTCGGCCACGGCATCGGTTTAGCCCTGCATGAGGAACCGGAAATTCCTAATTTCGGCCGGCCGGGCCAGGGCGCGTTATTAGAAAGCGGTATGGTCTTGGCGATTGAGCCAATGATTAATCTGGGTAGCTGGGAATGCGTGATCATGCCTAACGGTTGGACGGCGGTCACTAAAGATAAAACGCCTTCGGCACATTTTGAGCATACAGTTGCGGTTACTGATAAAGGTCCGGTTATACTAACGAAGTTATAGAGACCCCCATCTTATGGCTAAAGAAGAATTAATTGAGACAGAAGGTAAAATTATCGAAGCTTTACCCAATGCTATGTTTAAAGTTGAGTTGGAAAATGGGCATGTGGTATTGGCACATGTTTCAGGCAAGATGCGCATGAATTTTATTAGAATTATACCAGGCGATAAAGTTAAACTAGAGCTTTCTCCTTATGATTTAAGCCGGGGGAGAATTACATTTCGGGTGAGATAAAATGAAAGTAAAAGCTTCGATTCGAAAAATTTGCGATAAATGCAAGATTATCAAAAGAAGAGGGGTGGTGCGGGTAATTTGCGCTACCACTAAACATAAACAAAGACAAGGCTAGTATTGTTTACGCCTGCCATTCAGCAGGCAGGGAGAGGATATGCCAAGAATTATCGGTATTGATATACCTAAAGAAAAACGGATAGAGATTGCCCTGACTTATTTGTACGGGATCGGCCGCGCGCTTTCTAATCTGGTGCTTAAAGAGGCCGGGATTAATCCAGATAAGCGGGCTAAAGATTTAACCGAAGAGGAAGTTTCCCGGATTACTCAAATTCTGCAAAAAGGCTCTCTGCGGATTGAAGGTGATTTACGCCGGGATATATCTCAAAATATCAAACGTTTGATGGATATTGGTTCTTGGAGAGGGATGCGGCATAAAAAAGGCCTGCCGGTTAGAGGCCAACGTACGCGCACTAATTCGCGCACGCGTAAAGGAAAGAAGAGAACAAATTTAGCACCGATTAAGAAGAGTGAGCCGGCAAAAGTCAAAGCTCCGGCAAAATAAGAAAATAAGTAAGCAGTAAATTTACAATCAGAATAGCCAAAGGTAGATTTAGCTGCGCAGTTATCCCGACGTATTTTCCATAGTTCAGGAGTAAGAATGCCGGGATCAATCAGAGGAGTAAAATAATGGCAACAAAAGACAAAGCAAAAAAGAAAAAAATTGCACGCGGCATTACCAGCGGAATTGCCCATATTCAAGCCAGTTTTAATAATACGATTATTACGATAACCGACAAACAGGGTAATGTTATTGCCTGGAGTGCTCCGGGTTCAGTCGGTTACAGCGGTTCTAAGAAATCTACCCCTTTTGCCGCTCAGGTCGCCGCTACGGATGCTGCGCGCAAGGCCAAAGAGGTAGGCTTAAAAGAATTAGAAGTTTATGTTAAGGGGCCGGGTTTTGGGCGGGAATCAGCGATCCGCGCGCTCCAGGCAGCAGGTTTAGTGGTAACTTTGATTAAGGATGTAACGCCTATTCCGCATAACGGCTGCCGTCCGAAGAAGAAAAGGAGAGTCTAATTTATGGGCCGCTATATTGGTGCAGTTTGCAGATTATGCCGTAGACAGGGCGAAAAACTGTTTTTAAAAGGGACAAAATGCCAGACGGAGAAATGTGCTGCCAGCAAAAGGGCATATCCTCCGGGACAGCATGGGCAAGGCCGCCGGCAAAAGCTTTCGAATTACGGTGTGCAGTTAAAGGAAAAACAAAAGGTCAAAAGGATTTATGGTGTCTTGGAGAGGCAATTCCGTAAATATTTTAAAATTGCTTCTAAAACAAAAGGGGTAACCGGCAAAGTGCTTTTACAATTATTAGAGCGCCGCCTGGATAATGTAGTTTTCCGTATGGGCTTGGGTATTTCGCGTTCACAGGCCCGCCAGATTGTTAGGCATAATTTAATCGCAGTTAATTCCCGCCGAGTGAACATTCCTTCGTACTTAGTGCATAAAGATGATCTCGTTGAAATTAAGGCTAAGGATAAAGCTAAGGCTAAAATTAAAGATAACTTGGAATTGGCCAAGGACCGCACAGTTCCTAGCTGGCTGGAGTTTAACCCAGCGGAAATGCGGGCTAAAGTTTTAAGGCTTCCGGAAAAAACAGATATTCAACAGCCGATCCAGGAGCAGTTGATCGTTGAGTTGTATTCTAAGTAACCAGGAAAGTAATTTAGCGGTTTATTAAATATAATCAGAGGGGGTAATGGATATGGGAATAAAATGGAGAGATTTTCAGTTTCCAAAAAAGCTTGAATGCGATGAATCAACCTACACCGAAACTTACGGAAAATTCCAGGCAGCTCCTTTTGAAAGAGGATACGGTGTGACCTTGGGTAATTCCCTAAGAAGGGTTTTACTTTCTTCGATTGAAGGCAGCGCCGTCACAGCAATTAAAATTGCCGGCATTGCGCATGAATTCTCGACGATTCCCGGAGTTTTAGAAGATGTACCGGAAATTATTTTGAATATCAAGAGTTTAGTTTTAAACTCGCATTCCAAAATACCTAAAACTATCTATTTAAAAGCGGATAAAAAAGGCGTGGTTAAAGCTAAAGATATCCAGGCGGATGAAACGATCGAGATTATTAATCCTGAACTGCATATTGCGACGTTAACCAAAGATACTAAGCTGAATATTGAGATGGAGGTCGCCCGTGGCCGCGGTTATGTGGCCGGAGAGTTAAACAAAAGAGAGGATAAAACCGCAGGTTTTATTGCTATCGATTCCATTTTTACACCGATTAAGAAAATTAATTATTTCGTTGAAAATACCCGCGTAGGGCAGCGCACGGATTATGATAAATTGATCCTGGAAATCTGGACTAACGGTAGTATTAATCCTAAGGATGCTTTGCTTTACGCTTCCAACATTCTGCAGCGGCATTTGGATATTTTCGTCAGTTTTGGGCAGTTGCCCGATGATATTGCCGAAGAAGAGCCGGAGATGACTAAGGAAGATGCGGTTTTGTATGAAAAATTAAGGCTTCCGATTTCTGAGCTCGAGCTTTCGGTACGCAGCTCTAACTGTTTAAGGGAAGCTGGCATTAAAACCATCGCGGATTTAGTTAAAAGAACCGAAGAAGAGATGTTAAATTTTAAGAACTTTGGTAAAAAGTCTTTGACTGAAATCCAAGAGCTTTTGGTTGGCATGGGAGTTACTTTAGGGATGCAGGTTGATCCTAAGAAAATAAAGAAGGGTTAAAATAAAATGAGACATGCAAAGAAGAGGCTGCAATTAAGTCGTTTTACCAGCTGGCATGATGCCACTATAAGAAGTCTGGCCAGAAACATGGTGATCTGTCAGAGTATCAAAACCACCTTAACCAGAGCCAAAGCCAGCAAGCAATTAATTGAGCAGCTTGTCAGTTTAGGAAAGAAGAATACGCTTTTTGCCCGCCGGCAGGCGCAAAAAATCCTCGGAGAGCATAAATTAGTTAACCTGCTGTTTAATGATATTGCTCCTCGTTTTGCTAAGCGCAACAGTGGTTTTACCAGGATTATTGGCTTAGGCAAACGCCGCGGAGATAATGCAGAAATGGTAATTTTTGAGCTTACGGAATTAAAAGCTAAGATAGCCAAGAAATTAAAGCCGTCTAAGTCGGCTAAGTCTTCAGCTGCTCCGATTGATGCGCATACAATTGAAGAAAAACCCGGTGCAGAGCCGAAAAAAGAAGTTAAGCCGGTGATCAAAGATAAGCCTTCTGATGAAAAGAAACCGCAGAAGAAGTTTATGGGTGGTCTTAGGACGATATTTAAAAAGAAAAGCGATTCTTTATAAATAAAGAACCATGGCTGGCTTTTATGAAAATAGATACGAGGCTTGCTGAGCGTTTAAAAAATATAAATCCGTCTTCCACATTAGCGATTACTTCTAAAGCTAAAAAGCTTAAAAGCGCAGGCAAGGATATTGTTAATTTTGCCGCTGGTGAGCCGGATTTCGATACACCTGATTTTATCAAAGAGGCAGCCATTCAGGCTATTCAATCCGGTTTTACTAAATACACCCCGACAACCGGAACTGCAGAATTAAAAAAACTCGTCTGTCAAAAATTTAAAAAGGACAACAATTTAGAATACGCCCCGGATCAGGTGATTGTTTCCTGTGGGGCCAAACACAGTATTTATAATGCGTTGATGGTCCTGTTGAATCCGGCCGATGAGGTGCTCATTCCATTGCCTTATTGGGTCAGCTATCCGGAGATGGTTAATCTTTGCCAGGCTGTTCCGCGTTTCATCAAAACTTCCGCCGCGAACAATTTTAAAATCAGCGTTAAAGATTTAGCTAAATATGTCACGCTCAAAACCAAAGTTTTAATTCTCAACAGCCCTTCCAATCCTACTGGTTCAGTCTATAACAAAGAAGAGTTAACCGGGATTGCTAAAATCTGCGTAGAGAAAAATATTTTTGTGATTAGCGATGAAATCTATGAAAAGATTATTTTTGATGGATTAAAGCATGAATCTATCGCCGGTTTAAACAAAGATATCTATAATTTAACGATCACGGTCAACGGTTTATCCAAAAGTCATTCGATGACCGGCTGGCGGATAGGTTATTTAGGGGCTCCCAGTGATATTGCGGCCGCGATCTCTAACCTCCAGGACCATTCGACTTCTAACCCTAATTCTATAGCCCAGAAAGCCGCCGAATCAGCTTTAAGCGCTCCGGATAATTTTTCTAATAAATTATGTCAGGAGTTCCTTAAACGCCGCGATTATTTAGCCTCTAGGATTAAAATGATAAAAACTTTGGAGGCATACCTGCCGCAGGGGGCATTTTACATGTTTTGCAATATCGTAAAAACCGGTTTGGATTCGATGACCTTTGCCAAGCGGCTGCTGGATGAAGAATATGTGAGCTTGATCCCGGGCAGTGCTTTTGGCGCGGATGATTATATTAGAATAAGTTTTGCTACCAGTATTAATGAATTACAAAAAGGAATGGACAGAATAGAAAAGTGGTTAGTTAAATTATGAAAGGCCAAACCTTAGCTGAAAAAATATTAAGCCGGCATGCCGGTAAGACCCTTTACGCCGGGGATTTTGCTATCTGTAAAGTTGATTTTGCTTTTGGCCAGGACGGCACCTCTTCGATTATCATTGACCGGATTGAGGAATTGGGAGTGACCAAGTTAAAAACTGAGTTTTGTATGGTGATTGACCACAGCGCCCCCAGCCCCAGCGAAGGAGTCTCCCGGGTGCATAAGAAAATGCGTAATTTCTCGCAGAAATTTAAGACCGAAATTTTCGATATCGGCTGCGGGGTTTGCCATCAAGTGATTCCTGAATCCGGTAAGCTCTTGCCCGGGGATTTAGTTTTAGGCGCGGATTCTCATACTTGTACTTACGGAGCAATCGGAGCTTTTTCTACCGGAGTCGGATCTACGGATTTAGCCATTGCTTTGACTACGGGGAAAAATTGGTTTAAGGTGCCGGCGACGATTAAGGTAGTGGTTAAGGGCAAAATGCCTAAAGGTGTTTTTGCCAAAGATCTTATTCTGGAGATTATTGGTAAACTAAAAAGTGACGGGGCAACTTATCAGTCTGTAGAGTTCTACGGTCCAACGATTAACAATTTGGGCATGGACGGGCGTTTTACCATGGCTAATATGTTAGTGGAGATGGGTGCTAAGTGCGGCTTTATGCCGATAGATAAAAAGACCCTTAACTGGTTAAAGCTCAGAGGGGTCAGTAGTAGCCAGATTAAAGATGTCCGGGCAGATGCTGGGGCGGTTTATGAAAGAAGTTATGAATTCGATGCTGCCAAGCTGCGGCCCTTGGTTTCATTGCCGCATAGCGTAGATAAGATCGCCTCCGCCGCTGTTTTAAAAAAAGTTAAAATAAATGAAGCTTTTTTAGGCACTTGCACTAATGGTCGGATTGATGATTTTGTGGCTGCGGCTAAAGTTTTAAATAAACGAAGAATTCACCCTCAGGTAAGGTTGATTATTGCGCCCAGTTCGCGTCAGGTATATTTAGAAGCTTTACGCTTAGGTTTAGTTGAAATTTTTATCAAAGCCGGCGGGGTTATCGTGGCTCCTGGTTGTGGTCCTTGCGTAGGTACGCATAACGGTATTCCCAGCGATAAAGAAGTGGTGATTTCCACTGCTAACCGTAATTTTAAAGGTAGAATGGGTAACCCGGAGGCATTTATTTATTTAGCTTCTCCGGCTACCGTAGCTGCTTCGGCGATTAAAGGTTATATCAGCGATCCGAGAGGGTATTTTTAATTGACACCTGGCGCTTGCACTGGGTGTTTGCCCCTGGCGTTAATCGGTATCACCCAACGCTTAAAGGAATTGCGTTGGTGTCCGCCTCCTGGCGGATGCGCCAGTGTCGCCTGGTGGCGAGTATTGCGTCGGTGTTGGTTAAAGTAGGCTTACATTCGCTGTTCAATGGGATTACGGCGGTGCTGTCTTGATAGACAAGGAGGTTTTATATGGAAATTCGTGATTTGCTGATGATGTGTATTGAAAAAGGTGCTTCGGATTTACATGTTACCGATAAAGAACCGCCTATACTGCGTATCGATGGCAGGCTAATCCGTACTACTTTAGAGATTTTGGAAAAACAAGAATTAAAAAAGATGCTTTATAGCGTCTTGACTAATATACAGAAAGAAATTTTTGAGCGGGATTTGGAGCTAGATTTTTCTTTAGCTTTACCTGGTTTGGACCGTTTCCGGGTAAATTTCCATTTACAAAAAGGCAGCGTTGAGGGGGCTTTTCGCCGTATCCCGGTAGAGATCCCTACGGTGGAAAAATTAGGACTGCCGCAGGTTATTCTAGATTTAGCGCGTAAACCTAATGGCCTAGTTTTAGTCACCGGCCCCACCGGAATGGGTAAAACCACTACTTTAGCGGCGATGATTGATCAAATTAACAGCGAGCGGGAATGTTTAGTAACTTGCATTGAAGACCCGATCGAGTTTATTTACGTAAATAAAAAAAGCGTAATTAAACAGCGCGAAGTTTATGCGGATACTCATTCTTTTGCCCAGGCTTTACGTCATGCCCTGCGCCAGGATCCGAATGTGATTGTGGTTGGGGAGATGCGTGATTTAGAGACTATCGCTACCGCGTTAACCGCGGCAGAAACCGGGCATTTGGTTTTAGCTACTTTGCATACTCCGGATGCTCCGCAGACTGTATCCAGAATTATTGATGTTTTTCCTCCGCATCAACAGCAGCAGGTTAAATTACAGCTTTCCGACTGTTTACAGGGAGTAGTTTCGCAGCTTTTACTTCCTCATGCTTCAGGAAAAGGCCGTGTTTTAGCAACTGAAGTGATGGTCGCTACTGCCAGTATTAGAAATCTTATTCGTGAACAGCAGATCGAACAGATCCCCACTGCCATGCAGACAGGTTTGCAATACGGTATGAATACTATGGATAGTTGCCTGAAGGCCTTAATGCAGCGGGGAGCGATTACTTTAGATGTGGCTATGTCTAAAATAAAGAATAGGGAAGAATTTAAACAGCTATGAGTATTACTGGAAAAAGTTTAAAACTTGGAGATAACATTAATACGGATTTTATAATCTCCGGCCGTTATAAGTTTGCGATTACCGATATTAAAGAATTAGCTAAACATATCATGGAAGATATCGATCCGCAGTTTGCTAAAAAAATTGTGCCGCAGGAGTCAATTATTGTTGCCGGCAACAATTTTGGCATGGGCTCTAGCCGGGAGCAGGCTCCTTTAGTGATCAAAGAAGCGGGCATCCTAGCGGTTTTAGCGCCGCAATTTGCGCGGATATTTTTCCGGAATAGTTTTAATATCGGCTTGCTGCTGATTGAAACTGACACCAGTAAGATTAATGAAGCCGACCGGTTAGAAATTGATCTGGATAAAGGTTTGGTTAAAAATTTAACCCAAGGCAGCGAGTTGACAATTAAGCCTTTGCCTAAATTTATGCAAAATCTTCTGTCTGAAGGCGGCATAATTAATTACGTAAAAAAATACGGGGAGTTAAAAGTATAATGTCGCATAAAGTGACCTTGATTCCAGGAGATGGAATCGGATACGAAGTTTCTCTGGCGGCTACCAGGTGTATCGAAGCCTGCGGGGCAGAGATTCAATGGGATACGGTTTTGGCCGGTCAGGATGCATTGGAAAAAACCGGGGAGCTGCTTCCCCAGGCTGCCTTAGACTCGATTAAAAAAAATAAAGTTGCTCTTAAAGGACCGATTACTACGCCGGTGGGGACTGGTTTCCGCTCTGTAAACGTCGCTATTAGGCAGGCGCTGGAGCTTTTTGCTTGTTTGCGTCCGGCTAAGACTTATCCGGGAGTCAGGAGCCGTTTTAAGGATATTGATTTAGTGATTGTGCGGGAGAATAGTGAAGATCTTTATGCCGGGATTGAGTTCCAGGAAGGCAAGCCTGAAACTCAAAACCTGATTGCTCAGATTCAAAAAGATACTCAGAAGAAAATCCGCCAGGATTCCGGGATTAGTATTAAACCGATCTCTAAGTTTGCTTCAGAAAGAATTGTCCGTTTTGCTTTTGAATATGCTTTGAAAAATAAACGTCAGAAAGTTACCTGCGTGCATAAGGCAAATATTATGAAATTTACCGATGGACTGTTTCTGCAGGAAGCCCGCCGAGTAGCTCAAGAATTCAGCGGAAAAATAAACTTTGAAGAAGCAATTGTAGATAATATGGCCATGCAATTGGTGCAAAAACCGCATAATTATGATGTTTTAGTTTTGCCGAATCTTTACGGAGATATTATTTCTGATCTTTGCGCTGGTTTGGTCGGCGGTTTGGGGGTGGCTCCTGGTGCCAATATCGGCAGTCAGCTGGCTGTTTTCGAAGCGGTGCATGGCTCTGCCCCTAAGTATAAAGGGAAAAATAAGGCTAATCCTACAGCGATGATTTTATCTGGGGTTTTAATGTTACGTTATCTTAAGGAAGATCAAGCTGCTGACCGCCTGGAACAGGCAGTCAGCCAGGTAATTGCCGAAGGAAAATCAGTCACTTACGATTTAAAACCAGATCCACTGGATCCCTCTTGCGTGGGTACCTGGCAAATGGCGGATGCCATAATTAGCAAAATAAAAAAAATATAGCAATATGAAGATTACCGTAATTGGCGCCGGAAATGTGGGCAGTTTGGCTGCAATGCGTATTTGCTCCGACGGGTTAGGGGATGTTTTCTTGATTGATGTGGTTCCCGGCCTGGCTTTGGGAAAAGCATTAGATTTAGAAGATGCGCGGCCTCTTTTAAAGAATAATTATAGTATTCACGGTAGTGATGATATTACTCAGGTAAAAGATTCTGATATCGTAGTGGTTACCGCTGGCTTGGCCCGTAAACCCGGGATGACCCGCGAAGAGTTATTAGTCAAGAACGCTCAGATTTTGAAATCTGTAGGGCTGCAGATCAAAAAATTAGCTCCGCAGTCGATAGTTATAATCGTTACCAATCCCTTGGATATTATGACTTATTATGCTTTGAAAATCACTGGTTTTAAGCCGGCTAAGCTTTTTGGCATGGGGGTGAGCTTAGATACCGCCAGATTTATTAATTTAATTTCACAAGAGTTACACCTGCCGGCTACGGATATTGAGGCTTTGGTCTTGGGAGCTCACGGCGAAAATATGTTACCTTTGGCTAGTTTTACCAAAGTTAAAGGGGTAAATCTGGATGAATTTATCGGTGAGGATAAAATTAAGTCATTAATCAGCCGTACTATTAACCGGGGTGCGCAGATTGTTGCTAATTTAGGCACCGGTAGTGCTTTTTTTGCTCCTTCGGCAGCCATCGCTTCGATTGTACGAATGATCGTTAAAGATCAGAAGCGCACGGTCGGTTTGTGTAGTTATCTTGACGGCCAGTATGGTATTAAAGATACCTGTATTGGTGTGCCTTGCCGTTTAGGTAAGTACGGCATTGAACAGGTTATTGAATTGAATCTTTCCAAAGACGAGCTAGCCCAGTTGGCTAAATCCGCTGCAGCTGTAACTCAAACAGCAGCAAAATTGTTTGCTTAGTTTTATTGCCTATGTATGATCTAGCGGTCATCGGAGCAGGTTGGGCAGGTTTTAATGCTGCCTTAAGGGCAAAAGAATTAGGTTTAGCAGTTTGCCTTATCGAGTCCCGTCAAATCGGCGGGACCTGTTTAAACCACGGTTGTATCCCCACCAAAGCCTTAATTACTTGCGCTAAAATATTTTCACTAGCTAAAAGATCTGCTGATTTTGGGGTAGAATTAGATAATTTACGCTTAAATTGGAGATTGATTCAAGAAAGAAAAAATAAAGTTATCCGCCACCTGGCCCAGGGGATGCATAGCAGGATGAGTGGAATTAATTTTATCAACTCTGTGGCGCAAATTACCGGGCCCGGCGAAATAACAGTTGATGGACAGGTTATCCGTACTAAATTTATACTCATTGCTACCGGGAGTAGTCCGGCTGAACTGCCAGAGTTAAAATTCGATCAGGAGAGGATAATTTCTAGTGATCAAGCATTGACTTTGGGCCAAATCCCGCAATCTTTACTGGTAGTCGGAGGCGGTGTTATTGGTTGTGAGTTTGCCGGTTTATTTGCTACTTTAGGTTCTCGAGTGACCATTATTGAGAAAATGCCCGGGCTGCTGCCGGCAGAAGACAAGGAAGTTTCCAGAAAGATTGAGAGCATATTTAAGAAAAAAGGAATTCAGGTTTATACGGGTGCGGATCTTTCAACCTTAGATTTAAAGCCTTATGATAAAATTTTAGTTTGTACTGGCCGAACTCCTAATTCGCAAGGTTTAGCCGCGCAGGATTTAGGTTTGGTTTTAGAAGGCCATAAAATTATCGTGGATGCTTATCTTAAAACCAGTGTAGGTAACATTTATGCTGCCGGAGACTGTACGGCTAAATCCATGCTGGCTCATTATGCTGCTTATCAGGGGGTTGTGGCAGTGGAGAATATGTTTTCTGGAAATAAACAAGCAGCCGATTATTCAGTTGTACCGGTCTGTATTTTTACTGATCCTCAGATTGCCAGTGTAGGGGTAAAAGAAAATGCGGCTTCTGTTTATCCCGGCCAGGCCAAAGTGTATAGATTTGATTTTCGCGCCAACGCTTTGGCCCAGATCGCCGATGAAACTGAGGGCTGGATCAAAATTATTACCGCTGGTGACAACGGGCCGGTAATTGGGGCATCGATCATTGGCCCGCAGGCTACAGAATTAATTTCGGTTTTGTCTACCGCCATTAACGCCGGATTTACTGCCGTTCAATTCCGAGCGATGATTTTCGCGCATCCGACCTTAGCTGAAGGCATTCAGGAAGCTTTTAAACACTCAGGAGGTATTTGATGGTTAAAGTCGTTTTACCGGAACTAGGAGAAGGAATTACCAAGGCCACCGTTTCACATTGGTATTTTAAAGATGGCGAAATAGTAAATTTAAATGATGATCTAGTAGAATTAACCACAGATAAATCTACTTTTAATCTGCCTAGCCCCTGCAAAGGAGTAATCTCTGAAATTATGTATAACGTAGGGGATACGGTTGATGTCGGGCAAATCCTGGCTGTAATTAATGAAAGTTAGCCATTCTTATTGACAATCATCGACTTCTCTAGTATATATAAGACTAGTTTAACCAGCTATTTAACTGATTTAGGACAAGTTATAAATAAATGGCGATCGATTATAAAAAAGAACTAGAAAGTATTGCTATAAATATGATTTTTGTGCACGATCCGGATCTTTTGATTAAGATGATCGTACGCATGATGGTGGATAAGGCTAAGATTGCCCATGCCAGTTTCTTTTTGCACAATCAAGAAAAACAGGGTTATTCTTTGACGGTTTCCCGGGGGTCTTTGTATAAAAAGATACCTTTGGATTTAGTCTGCATCGATAAAGATGATGTATTGATTCGTTTCTTTCGCGAACATAAGAGCAGCTTTTTCTTTGGCCGGGAGGCTTTATTGCTCAGCGAAGCAAAGCTAGCACTCAAAGGCGATAAATTAAAACCAGCGGCTAAACAGCAACTGGTCCAGGTCTTGTATCAGATGGAGCTTCTGGAGGCGGTGGTTTGTATACCCAGCTATTTCCGAGATGAATTGCTGGGATTACTTTTATTAGGGGAAAAAGACAACGGCAAAAAATTTATTGATGAAGAATTGGATTTTTTTGTTGCGCTTAATTCTAATGTGGCAATGGCTATTAGAAATGCGCAATTGTTTAAAGAATTAGAATATGAATTAGACCGTAAACACCAGTTGTTTATCCGTACGACAGTGGCTTTGGCCGCGGCGATTGAAGCCAAAGATAATTATACTCATGGTCATACTAGCCGGGTAACTAATTTGAGTATGCAGATTGCCCAAAGGATGGGGGCCAAGGCCAAGAAAAACTTTGATGGTGGATTTTTAGAAAATTTGCATATTTCCAGTCTGTTGCATGATATCGGTAAAATTGGCGTACCAGAGCACATTTTAAATAAACGTAGCAGCTTGACGGTAGGTGAACATAACCGGATCAAAGAACACCCGATGATTGGAGTAAATATCTTAAAGTCGATCAGAGAGCTAGAAGGCGCGGTTCCGGGAGTTAAATATCATCATGAACGTTTTGATGGTAAAGGGTACCCGGAAGGCCTAAAAGGCGATCAGATCCCCTTGATTGCTTCGATCATCACGGTGGCGGATTCTTTCGATGCCATGAGTACGGACCGGCCTTATCGTACGGCCTTAGATAAGGCAGAAGTGGTTGATGAAATCCGGAATTTAAGCGGCCGCCAATTTTCTCCTGCGGTTACGGATACTTTTTTGGAGCTTTGCCAGGAAGGTAAAATTTGATTCCTATGCATCCTAAGCGTATAATTTTGATGTATATTTCGGAAGTTTCCGGCCATCGCAGCGCGACGCTGGCTATTGAGAAAACCCTTCGGCAATTAAACCCGGATTGCCAGATCTTGAATATTAACGCTTTTAATTATACTAACCCTATATCCGAAAAGGTAATTAACCGGATTTATATGGGAGTGATTAAACGTACGCCTAAGATTTGGGATTATCTTTATGATAATCCCAGTGTAGTGAAAGGTTTAGAAAATATTAAACGCTATATTCACAAATCAAACTCGCCGAAACTCAAAAAGCTTTTTGATAGTTTTAAGCCGGATTTGGTTGTTTGTACCCAGGCTTTTCCCTGTGGGATGGTTGCAGATTATAAGCAGAGCTACGGAGTCAACCTGCCTTTGGTGGCAGTATTGACAGATTATATCCCGCATTCTTATTGGATTTATGAGGGAGTAGATTTTTATATTACTCCTTCTGAGGATGTATCAGCACGTCTGGAAAAAAAAGGGGTGAAGCCTTCTAAAATCAAGGCCTACGGAATTCCTTTCGATCCTAAGTTTAACCAAAAACTTCCTTGCGAAGATATTTTGACTAAACTAAAGCTTAATCCGGATAAACCGGTAGTCTTAATCATGGGCGGAGGCCAAGGGTTAGGTCCGATTAAAACGATCGTTAAATCACTGGAAAGCAGTGAACATGATATCCAGGAGTTGATTGTTACCGGCACGAATAAAAAATTATACCGTTCTTTAAAGCGGAAAATTAAGCATTATAAGAAAGATATCCATTTATTCGGTTATGTCCAGAATATCCATGAATTAATGCAGATCTCCAAGGTTATCATTTCTAAACCCGGAGGAGTTACCACCGCCGAAGTTTTAAGCATGGGCCTGCCGATGGTGATTGTTAAACCGATTCCCGGTCAGGAAATAAATAACACCAATTTCTTGACCCAAAAACAAGCCGCGATTAAAGTGGATAAGCCTAAAAAGGTTTATCAGGTTATCGATGATTTATTAAAGCATAAAGTGAAATTAGAGCGGCTCAGGGCCGCCGGATTAAAGATTGCCAAGCCCGGTGCCAGCATTGATATCGCCAAGCTTATTTTAAACTTATAAATCGTGTCCAATTATTATATCTACCGTTTTGGTCAATTTCTCGCGCTATCTTTGCCGCTCAGGTTGGCTTATTTATTAGCGGCTTTTTTTGCGCAAGGATATTATTTATTTGCTTTTCGCGACCGGCGCTTAGTGAAGGCCAATCTCAAGGTTATTTTCCCCGAAAAATCTAATGGTCAATTACGCAGGATTAGCCGCAGAGTTTTTCGGAATTTTGCTAAATATTTGGTGGATTTTTTTCGTTTCGAAAAATTTGATCGCGGTTACATCGATAAGAGAATAAAACTAGAAAATCTATGTTATTTTGATCAGGCTTTAGCCAAAGGCAGGGGAGTAGTAGTGTTAACTGCGCATCTGGGAAATTGGGAATTAGGCGGGGTAGTCCTGGCGCAACTGGGATATCCTTTTTGGGCGGTAGCCTTACCGCATAAAAATAAAAAGGTAGATAGTTTTTTTAACGGCCAAAGAAACAGAAAAGGTGTTAAGGTAGTAGCGATCGGTAAAGCAGTTAGGAGTTGTATTGCTGAAATTAGAAAGAATCATCTGGTTGCCCTAGTCGGTGATCGGGATTTCACAGAAAAAGGAATTGTGCTTGATTTTTTCGGAAAGCCCACGCATTTTCCGGAAGGTCCGGCGGCGCTCAGTCTGATGACCGGGGCTAGTATTGTTCCCGGATTTTTAATCAGGAATCCGGATAATACCTTTACCTTAAAAATAGAAAAACCGATTGAATTTGTCCCTAGCGGAAACCGGGCTAAAGATTTAGCGGATTTAATCGGAGTATATAGAGATATTTTCCAAAACTATATCCGCGAGTATCCTGATCAGTGGTATGTTTTCCGTAAATTCTGGGCAGAATAAATATGCGTACTTGTGTGATTATCCCCGCCTATAATGAGTCAACGGCGATTGCCGGTTTGATCAACCAGATTATTAAGTCAGGATTAGCAGCGATTGTCATTGATGACGGATCGGTTGATGATACGGCAAAGATCGCCAGTGATTGCGGGGCCCAGGTTTTAATACAGCCTAAGAATATGGGTAAAGGCGCAGCTTTAATCAAGGGGTATAAACTTGCCTTAGAGCAAGGTTTTGACGCTGTAATCAGCATGGATGGGGACGGACAGCATTCCGGCGATGACCTGTTGGCTTTTATCCGTCAGGCTCAAGTTTCATCGAGCGCCTTGATTATTGGTAACCGCATGGGGTCGACTCGGCGCATGCCATTTTTACGGTTAATCACTAATGTTTTGATGTCTGAGCTTATTTCTTTTGTAGTTGGCCAAAAGATCCCGGATACACAATGCGGGTATCGACTGATAAAAAAAGAACTTCTTTCCAGTTTGACCCTATCTACTTCTAAATATGAAACCGAATCTGAGGTTTTAATTAAAGCCGGCAGATTGGGGTTTAAAATCGAATCTATCCCGGTTAAGACTATCTATTCCGGGCAAAAAAGCCAGATTAATCCTTTTAGCGACACCTTAAGATTTCTACGTTTTATGTTTTCAGAGTTTACCCGGAGTCCTAAGCATGGTTGATTTACTGCTTCGGCATTTAAATGGACTGCCTGAAGATTACTTAATAGTGTTGATCGGGGCCTTACCGATTGCAGAACTCAGAGGGGCGATTCCTCTGGCCCTTTCATTGGGCATGCCTTTAGCCAAAGCTTTTTGGCTTTCGGTAATCGGAAATAGCATTATTGTTGCTCCGGCACTTTTTCTTTTTGAGCCGTTAACCGGATATTTAAGAAAATTTAAAATCTGGTCGCGTTTTTTTGATTGGGTTTTTGAGCGCACTAAAAAGAATTCTGGAGTGGTACAAAAATATGAAGCCTTGGGCCTGGCACTTTTTGTTGCGATCCCCCTGCCGGTGACCGGAGCCTGGAGCGGAGTAATTGCCGCTTCTTTATTTAAGATTCGTTTTCGTTACGCATTTTTAGGGATTATCTCCGGAATCATTTGCGCTGGCTTGATTGTTTCGGCATTATGCGTTTTAGGCATCTTGAGCTGGAAGGCGGTGACCGCTTGATTCAAGTTTATACGGGAAAAGGTAAAGGAAAAACTACCGCGGCTTTAGGTTTGGCTTTGCGGGCCGCCGGTGCCGGGAAAAAGATTTTTATCGGCCAGTTCGTTAAGGGGCGCTGTTATAGTGAAATCAAATCTTTGAAGAAAATCGGCAATATTCGCATTGAGCAGTTCGGCCGTCGCTGTTTTATAAAAAAATCTCCCGAAAAAATTGATATACAAATGGCTTTAGCCGGCCTAAAGCGTTTAAATGAAATTATCGCCGCTAGAAAGTATTGGATGGTCATTCTGGATGAGGTTAATATTGCTGTAAAATTAAAGCTGATTCCTTTGGCCAGCTTGCTGGAATTAATAAAGCATACTCCTAAAAAAGTTGAGTTGGTGCTTACCGGCCGTTATGCCCACCCTATGATAATTAAAATAGCAGACTTGGTGAGTAAAGTAGGGGAGGTTAAACATTATTATAATAAGGGGGTAAAAGCGCGCCGGGGGATCGAGTTTTAGCCTGCTTTAGCCCATCGGCAAGAAAAGATTTCTTGACATCAAAGGTAATTTGCATTAACATTATTAAATAATTAGGAACTCCAGTTATCCAACGCGTCGCCGCGTTAATTCCGCGGGTAGGTTGTTTTGGTGCTGGGGCTTCCGCAGATAAGGAGGAATCAAGATGCTAGCTATAAGTTTAATTATTCTTGGAATACTTTTAAGGTTTATCCCGCATAACCCGAACTTTACCCCGGTGGCTGCGATTGCTATATTTGCCGGAGTATATTTGAATAAAAAACAGGCTTTGATTGTTCCGCTTTTATTGATGGTACTCAGTGATTTATTCTTAGGTATGCATAACGTGGTGCTGTTTACTTGGGGAAGTTTTATTTTAGTCACCCTCTTGGGCAGCTGGGCGAAAAACCATAAAACCGTCAGAGGGATTGTTTCTGTTTCAGTTTTATCTTCGGTTTTATACTTTGTGCTGACTAATTTCGGGGTCTGGGCTATGGGCTGGTATCCGCAGACTGCTAAGGGCCTGTTGGATTGTTATATTTTAGCTTTGCCTTTTTTACGTAATTTTGGGGTAGCTACGCTTATATATTCATTCGTATTTTTTGGCGCTTATGAATTGATTGCCAGGAAAGTACGCGATACAAAATTAGCCAAAGTTCTTTTATAAAGAAATTCAGTTATTTTGCGGTTTGGGGAAGGCCGTGCAAATCGGTCGCAGTTCCCGCTGCTGTAAAAGAGATCGAAATTCTCAATAATCTCGCCACTGGTTGGACTTATGCCGGGAAGGCAGGAGAAAAGTAGGAATCACTCTTAAGTCAGAAGACCTGAAGCCGCAAAACAGATGTCCAAATAATTACTTTTAAATCCGCGGACAGATTTAAAGGGGTTAAAAATCAGGGATAACCCTTAATGCTTTAAAGTTAAAGCGTTAAGGGTTTTTTATTTACCAGGGGGAGTCCGAGAACGGAGTAAGTATGTTTGGTATTAAGTCAGTGGCGTTGTTTTTATTCGGTCTAGTAGTTATCTTGTTTTGGCTTGCGCCAATTTATGCAGTGGATGTAAATTTAGACCGGATCGTGGTAACGCCTTATCGTTACGCAGAAAGCTTAGGAGAAGTTCCGGCTAGCGTTTCCATTATTGATGCCGATCAAATTGCTACATCAGCAGCTGCAACTACCGTGGGGGTGCTGGCTGAGCTCTCTAGTGTAGTAGTGAGAGATTGGACAGGCAATGGTTCTAAAGCCAGCGTAGATATGCGGGGTTTCGGAGAGCAGGGGGCACTCAATGTCTTGGTATTGGTTAACGGCAGGCGGGTAAATGAAATCGACTTATCAGGAGTCAGCTGGACACAGATACCTTTAGACCAAATTGAAAGAATCGAAGTTTTAAAGGGTAGTTTTGGTTCTGTGCTGTATGGTGATAATGCTGTTAGCGGGGTGATTAATATTATTACAAAAAAAGGTACTGGCCAACCTTTGGGTTTAGAGTTAACCGGAGAATATGGCAGTTATTCTATGCACAAAGAAGCAGTGAATTTAAGAGGGGTAAAAAATAAATTTGACTATTTTCTCTCTTATAGCAATAGCTCTACTAATGGTTACCGGAATAATTCATATTTTAAGGGTACTAATTTCTCTACGCAGCTTAGTTATCTGTTTGAGCCGATTAATACTAATTTGCGTTTTAATTCAGGTTACAGTAAGTCCGCTTATGGTTTACCAGGTGCACTTTCCAGCGCGGATTTAGCCCAATTTAACCGCCGTTATTCTGCTTATGGGGATGATCATGCTAAAGATACCGATTATAATTTTGGCATTGGGTTTGATCAGCCCACCGGTGACCTAGGCAAGTTTTCATTCGATGCTTCTTTGCGCAAGCGGCAGACTTTCTCTAATTTTATCGGCGCCAATAGCGGATACAATCCGATTGTTAAATCGCATATTGATACATTGGGATTTAACCCGAAATATGTTTTGGACAGGCCGGTATTTTCATTGGATAATAAAATAATTCTAGGCCTGGATTTCTACCGCTACGATTTTAATTCTGATACTTTCGATCTATCGGTGGTTAAACAGAGCGATAATTATGTCCGCAAGATCTCGCAGGCTTTCTATTTTCAGGATGCGTTATCTTTGTCAAAAAATTTTACTTTGAGCGGCGGCTACCGCTATGAAGATATTAATTATGATTTCAATTACAATGATTATTCCGTCTTCTTTCCTAATCCGCCGATTGACTCAAAAGTGGCCCTAAAAGCTACTGCTTATAATGTCGGCCTCATCTATAAATATAACCAAGGCAATATTTATATTAACCATAGCAAAGGTTTCCGCTCACCGGCCACCGATGAATATTTTGTCTGTGGAGTGTTTAATCCGGATCTTAAACAGCAAAAGAGTAAAAATTACGAAAATGGCATGCATCACAAAT
>JBFZAT010000004.1:0-5063 GCA_041308845.1 Candidatus Omnitrophota bacterium
TCTTCCGATCTCCGCAAAAAGTACAATGGTAATAGAAAATAGAATCGAGGGCAGCATTCTTCAACAGCTCAATCTTCTGAACAGTTAATTTAATATTTTTATGCCCGCATTTATAACTATAAATACGTAAATCTTTATTTTGGCCGTTAATATTCTTTTTTTTATCTTTCTTCCTGGCAAGAGCAATTTTAAGCAGGTGTTTTCTTCTCTTCTTCATAGCGATTGATTATGGCCGCTTAAGGATGGGCTTAGCTAGCTGACAAACTGGTTTTAAACCGAATTTCTTATAATAATCCTGGTGGTCATTTTCGGCTTTATAAAAGTTACCCGCGGGTAAAATTTGGGTAACGATAGGATCTTTAAACACTCCGGAACGGCCAAGCTTTTCTTTAGCTGCCTTGGCGATTTCCTCCTGTTGAGGTGTATAATAAAAAATTATCGAACGGTATTGGCTACCGATATCAACGCCTTGCTGATCTAAGGTTGTCGGATCATGAATACTCCAGAATAAATCCAATAAATCTTCATATTTAACTAAAGACGGATTAAATTCAATTTCGACGGTTTCAGCGTGCCCGGTCTTACCTGAACATACTTGTTCATAACTGGGCTCTTTCAGGTTACCACCGGCATAACCGGCAGTAGCTGTTATTACCCCCTTAAGCTGCTCGAAAGCTGACTGCACCCCCCAGAAACAGCCGGCGGCAAAAGCCGCTTTCTGGAGCGATTTAATCTCTGAGGTTGGGCTTGGCTGAAACTTTAACACCACCGCATTGATGCAATAACGCTTTCCGCTGGGCGGCGGTCCATCATCAAAAACATGCCCCAGATGCGCAGCGCAGCGGGCACAGACCACTTCTTGCCTGCTCATGCCTAAACTCTGATCGGCTAGAATGCGGATATTTAATTGCGAAACCGGCTCCCAGAAGCTCGGCCAACCCGTAGCGGAATCAAATTTCGCCTGGACGGAAAATAAATCCGTATCGCAACAAACACACCGGTATACACCAGCAGTATTCGGTTTAGGCAAAACACACCCGGGGCCAAAAGGTTTTTCCGTACCCTTAAGCCGGCTGATGCGATACTGTTCAGCAGTTAGAATTTCCTTCCACTGGGCATCAGTTTTATTAATACGGTCAACTTCCTGTATCTGGCCGCTAGCCAAATTAAAAATTTTAACTTTTTCAGGCTGGTTAGAGAAAGCTGGCATTTGAACTCCAAAAACTACTCCGATAATGATTAACCTGATTGCGGTAAATTTAAACATTTTTCTGCTAGCTTTTCCCAGGCCCCAATGAAATCCTTAATTGCCCGGCCGATAGCCGTAAAATTCCTCTGCGCTAGCCAATCTTTACGAAAAATACTGGCACCGAAAGTTACTGCGCTAGCTCCGGAAGCAAAATACTCTTCTAAATTACCGGCGGTAACTCCTCCGCAGGCTAACAGTTCAATCCCCGGGAAAGGGCCTTTAATCTGACGCAAATATTCCGGGCCCAAAGAATTTACCGGAAAGACCTTAACCATAGTAGCTCCGGCTAGATGAGCTTGATAAATTTCTTGCGCAGTAAGCGCCCCGGGGAATACAGGAATTTTATTCTTTACGCAATACTCTACCACCTCCTGAATCAATACCGGCAAAACAATAAAACTCGCCCCGCTTTCTAAAGCCGACTTTAAATCTGTCTGGCTTAAAACTGTACCGGCGCCGATGGCCAAACGCTTTGCTCCCATTCGGACGGCCTTGCGAATTAAATCTGGGGCCTGCGCAGTATTCATAGTAATTTCCAGAGTCGTTAAACCCGCCGCGATAACTGTTTCTACCAGCGGCTCGATCAAACTGATTTCTACCCCGCGCAAAATACCTAAAATTGGTTTCTGTTTAAAAACTTTAATTTCCATTAATCCTCTGCCTGGCCGACTAAGCTCTCATAATATTCACGGTAATTTTCTTTTTTATCACTCTCGCGTAAAGCAATCGCGGTACGCGGATGCTCATCCAGTATTCCGGTTATAGCATAAGGAATAAAATACCCCCATTCGATCTTTTTCTGTAAAGGGACAAACTCCTTGGAGATAACATCTAGGATCGGACGGATATCATACTTAGGATTTTTTAAGAAACCTAAGATTAATTCAGTAGGACAATTGCCAGCAGCCCGGCCTAAACCAAAAATTGAACCATCCACATAATTGGCATCATGGATAATCGCTTCAATGGTATTACTGAAGGCTAACTGCTGGTTATTATGCGCGTGCATTCCTACTTCTTTAGTTTTTAAGAAACTTTTAGCTTTTTTAATTAAAAACTCCGTAGTTTCCTGATATAAAGAACCGAAACTATCGACAATATAAATAATTTTTGCTAAGCATTCTTTTTCCAGTTGCTGCAGGCATTCGTTGAGCTCATTGTCCAGGGCCCGGGAAATAGCCATAATATTTACGGTTGTTTCATATCCTTTATCCGCGAAGTGGTTAACCAGATAAATTGCTTTATCCACATCTTTGACATAAGTGGCTACCCGGATCATATCCACCGGGCTCTCGGATTTAGGTAAAACATCATCGACATCTACCCGGTCTACATCTACCATCACTGAAATTTTAGTCTGTGATTTTATCCCCTGCACTACTGCGCGGATATCCTGATCATCGCAGAACTTCCATTTTCCGTACTCCTTGGGGCTAAACAGGCGTTTGGAATTTTTATAGCCAATCTCCATATAATCAATACCGGCTTCTGAAAGCGCCTGATAAACCTGGCGCACAAAACGCAGGTCGAAATCATGATTATTCATTAAGCCACCATCTCTGATCGTACAGTCGAGAACTTTAATCTTTTCTCTAAACATCTGCTCCTCCGTTAAGTTTGCTGCGCTTGATAAAATTCTCAATCGCTATTCTATCTTCGGCTGAAATATTATTAAAACTGACCCCTACCCGATAATCTCCTTTGCCTAAGTCTTTACAGGAAATTACCTCGGCATTAACCCCCATCCGCCGGGTGCGCTCCTGGCCAGATAGAAATAAATTGATAAAATTAAAGTTGATCCGCAGCAAAGCTCCTTTAGGCAGGTCAAATTTAGTGATCATTCCCATCCCGGAACCGCTTAAATCCCGCATTATAGCATCAATGTCATCAGCTAATCCTAAACTTACCCGTAAGGAATACGGTTTTTCGACCCCATAACTGAGGGTATAAGCTACCGGACGGCGTTCAGCCTGACGTCGATTCCTGATTTTAGGCTCTTCTGGCATCAGCAATTACCTTTTTTCTTTAAATTATCCGGAGCATTAACCGAAGTAATATTAGTAGACTGGATAATATACAACGGGTTCCCTTCCGGATCATATTTATTATCTACCCTGAGTACTTTGGTGGCTACCAGTTTCATTTTAATTACTGTGCCATCATCCAATAAATACTCATTCCAATGCTCACTGGTCTGATTAATGTCAATGGCTAAAGCTTCAACTTCTTCAGCGCCTAAATTAATTTTTATTTTGTTTGTCAAAATTAACCTCGCTTTCTATAAACATTAATTTTTTGGTGTTAGATCCATCTCTAGGCCTAGTATCGGCACTGGCTTACCCCAGAACAGCTGATCTAGACCCCCAGCTGGATATAACTTTTATAATTTAATCAACTCATAATCTAGGCTGCCCAAACCGATCTGCTGGGCATAGGCTAGTTGCACTTGAGCATCTTGATCCGGATGCGCATGTTTAAAAATATTTTTACCGCAGGATTGATTGACCAGGTCAAAACTCGCCTGGTCGATACTTACCGGATCAACGGAAGCTAGAATACCCAAATCCGGAGCAATGCGCGGGTTTTCCATCCCCCAACAATCACATTCTTTATTAATTTTGACTGCGAAATTTATAAACCCGCTCTTTTGCTTTTTATTTTTAAGTACCGCCAAGCTGTATTCGGCCATTTTATTCTGGACCTGAGAGCCAGCCTGGAAATCTATGAACATCGCCATAGTCGGACAAACAGCCAAGCAACTGGCGCAACCAATGCATTTGGCGCTATCTAATACGGATTTTTTATTCACCAGCTTAATTGCCTTCACCGGACAGATAAGCGCGCATTCACCGCAGCCAATACAGCGATCGCGGTGGACTACCGGGGCAGCGTTGCAATGCTGAGCCAGTTTGCCCTGCCGGCTAGCACAACCCATACCCACATTTTTAATTGCTCCGCCAAAACCGGTAAGAATATGCCCCTTAAAATGGCTAATGGCAAGCAAAGCATCCGCCTCCATAAAGATACGGGCGATTTTAGCGCTTTGAATAAACTTTTGATTAATTTCTACCGCAGTAATCTCCCGCTCTTGCGTATCATCTGGTATAATAACCGCAGCGCCGGTAACTGCTTTGGTAAATCCGTGCTCGTAAGCTAACTGCAGATGATCCGTAGAATTCAACCGCCGGCCCCGATAAAGCGTATTCGTATCAGCCAGAAATACCTCTGCGCCTTTTGCACAAACAGCTTCAGAAATTACCCGCACTTGATGCGGATCAACAAAACCAGTATTGCCCTCTTCGCCAAAATGCAGTTTAAAAGCGACTTTATCCTTGGGCAGGATAAAATCTAAAATGCGGCTTTCATCAAGCAATATTTTCAATTTACTCTGGATCTGTACCTGGCTGTCAGTATTGCCTGCAGGAATAAAATAAACCCGGCTTTTCATATGCTCTCCTGTAAAAGCAATAAAGGACTATTATCAGATCGTAGTCCTTTATTCACTAAAAAATATGCCTATTCAATTATTTTCTAAGCTCAGCTTTAATTTGTTTTTCCGCTTCCAGCCAATCAGTCAGGGCATCTCCCGGAGCGCTGCCTCGTTTTTCGAAAAGTTCCTGAGCGCGTTTACGGATTTTATCTGAAACGCTTTCTCCGAAAACCGGAGTAGAACCTGTTCTTTTTACCGTGTTCTTAGTCGCCATAAGCTGATCCTCCCTTAAAAACCGGGGACGCCGCTATTTTAATCATTTTGAGAAAAATAGGAACGCCCCCTTTTCTTTACTAGCTTATAAATTAACGGCCTTCGTTTTTA
>JBFZAT010000005.1:0-37144 GCA_041308845.1 Candidatus Omnitrophota bacterium
TAAGTATAATAACAGCAAAAAGTTACGATGTCAAGAAATAATTGAGCACCTTATAGGTTTTATCCAGCGAAATACTTACGAGCGTAAGCGAGTAAGTATGGGCACCGCTTGTGGTTTTATCTAGCGAAATACTTACGCTTAATAAAATACTCCCGGTAAAATGGATTGACAAAATACACAGCGGTTTTGCTGCAAGTGCGATTGACTAACGCTAAATCCTTTCCTGCTAATCAAAACCTGATGACAATTTCCGCATGCTGTATTCTGTCCCCAAGCATCAAAATTGCCTACATATACATAATGCAAACCTTGATTTATCCCGGTATTATAGGCCAGTTTAAGCGTACGCTCAGCAGTAGGCATATAATCTTTGAATTTATAATCAGGATGAAAACGCGAAATATGCCAAGGAATATCTGAATTTACCGAAGCAATAAACTTAGCAGTTGCCTCTAGCTCCTTGGGAGTATCATTTAACCCGGGAATAACTAAAGTGGTCAGCTCGATCCAAACTCCGGCATCCTTAAGTAACCGGATAGAATCAAGCACTGGTTTAAGTTTAGCCAGACATACCTTTTGATATTTATCCTGATTAAAAAACTTCAGGTCAATATTAGCAGCGTCCAGATACGGACTGATTAAAGAAATACTCTCCCGGCTCATATAACCATTAGTCACAAATACATTCCGTAGGCCGGATTCTTTAGCCAGCCGGGCTGTCTGCAAAGCAAATTCGAAATAAACCGTGGGTTCGGTATAAGTATAGGCGATACTTTGACATTTAAACTGCCGCGCCAATTTTATAACTTTATCTGGAGTAAAATCTTCACCTGTATTTCTGGCCTGGGCATGAAACTGAGATATTTCCCAATTTTGACAGAAACCACAGCGGAAATTACATCCCCGGCTGGCGATCGAAAAAGTGGAAGAGCCGGGCAAAAAATGAAACAGCGGCTTCTTCTCTACCGGATCAATGTTGGCTGCCACCAATTTACCATAATTATGCGTATAAAGAATCCCGGAAAGATTTTGCCTGACTCCGCAAAAACCAAACTCTGACTCCGCTATCTTACAGTAATGCGCACAAAGCTGACAACGTACCTGACGGTTTTCTAGGCGCAAATAAAGCTGGGCTTCCTTCATATCAACAAATGCGTAAATCTTTCTTTAGGTTGCCGGGATATCTGATATGCGATAGTTTTGATCTCGGGAACTTGCCGGCAGCATATCTCTATTTTCTCCCAACCCCCAGCATCCGTATATGCGCAAGTTATTTGAGAAGATAGAAAAATCAGATCCTGGTTAATGCCACCTCTGGCTAAAGCCGTAGGGCCGGCTAAATTTTTCTGTGGATTGAATAAATAATCTCCAGTCTGAGCTAGCTCAACCAAGCGGTTATTCTCATTTTCATCCCGCCCCACCACTAAGCGAGTATTATCACTAAGACGGAAATGTCTACCCAGCTTTAATAACTCCAGGTTTCCTAAATTTAATTCATTATACGCCAAAAGTTCGGCTAGCCTTTTAGAAAAACCGGGATCAGTTAATAAACAACCTCCGGCGGGCCAAGCATAATCATTTAACCCCCAAGCTTGGGCTAGTTGCATTTGCGGAGTGCGCAGCCGACCGTTAAAATTCAGTAAGCCCTCTCTTTTAACCCATCCTTCTTTTTCCGCTAAACTCGGAGGGAAAAACTGTGCGCTAAGCGGTCGCAATAATAAATCATTCAAACCGCTGATGCGCCGGATTAACTTTAAGGCCTGTTTATTCTGAGACATCGGACGTTGGCCAAGCACTTCTCCGGTAACAATAAACCGGGCTCCCAATCCTGACAATAATTCTTTAGCCCGGCTCAGCATAAGAATCTTGCAATCAATGCAGGGGTTAAGGTTTGAGCCAAAACCATAGCGCGGAGCCCGGATAAGCTCAAGAAACTCTGCCCCTAAATCTACCTCGATTATTCTGATACCGATATCCGGAAAGCTTTTATGAATGTTGATCTTGCAGAAAGGAATTTTAAAATGCACCCCGATTACTTCACATCCTTGATCAGAAATAAGTTTGGCGGCCAGCAAACTGTCCAGGCCACCAGAAATTAAAGCCAATGCCTTAATTTTCATAGAATTTAATACGGATAGAGGTTTAATATTAACTAACCGGGAATAAATCTATTCATGAATGCCATAAATACTATCCCCAGTAAAAAGGCAGAGAACGCAGCCATCGAGCGTTTTAGGTCTTTTTCTTTATGCAGCTCCGGAATAAGGTCACTGGTGGCAATATAAATAAATCCTCCGGCGGTAAGCGGCAGAATAAGGTTCGAAAAACCCTGGATATAATCATTAATAAAATAACCGACACAGGCACCGAGCATCGCCATCAAAGCAGAAGCGAAATTAAACAAAAGTGCTTTTTTATGAGTAAAACCACCATAAACCAGAATAGCAAAATCACTTAATTCCTGCGGGATTTCATGTAAAATAATCGCTAGTGTCGTTACTACTCCCAACTGAAAAGAAACCACAAAACTAGCAGCGATCACCATTCCATCAATAAAATTATGAAAACCGTCTCCGACTAAAGTTAAATAAGTAAAAGCGTGGGTGCGGCACATCCCCTCTTCGTGACAATGCCGCCAGTGTAGAAATCTTTCCATGATAAAAAAGATTATAATCCCCAGGATCAGGTACGAAAAGACTGAATTACTTTGATTATTTTCCAAGCATTCCGGAAGGATATGTAAAAAAGCGCTGCCGATCAGTGCCCCGGCGGAGAAACCGATCAGGCAGAAAAGAATCTTGGGTAGAAACTTTTCCTTAATCGCTAAAGTAAAGATGCCTACCAGAGAAACTAAGCTGACCAAAGCTGTGCTGGTTAAGATCCAGAATAAAACCATAGACAGGAATTTAACCTAAATTAGGTTTACGGCCTTTATTGGCTTTTTTAGAGCGCCAATTTAGCTTTCCTCTGCGTTTTCTTTTTCCCATGCTTATCCTTTATAATAGTTTTGCGGTACATTTTGCACAATGTAACGCCCTGCCTCAATAATACAGTCGTAAATAACTTTGCCCATAGGAGTTTCAGCATATTCACTCAAGCCGACTCTAAAGGCCTTATCTTGAGGAAATTTTATTTTTTCTCCGGGATTTTCCACCACTTGGCTCTGGATCTCCCGGCTGCTGATAACCTCAGAACTAGCCCGATCAATAATCCGCAGGCTGAGTTGCATATTGGCTTTATTCAAGACCTCCCCCAATAAACCGCCCATAAAACTGCTGGCGCTGCTTCCGCCTCCGGCTAAACCAGATTTACCCCCAGAGTTTTCCGGAATAAACTCAATAACCCCAACGCTGATAATCAAATCGGCATCTTGGGGAGCCACAATCATAAAACGCTTACTATTACTTAAGATGCTAACGAAATATTCTTTTAAAGCTAAGCTGACCTGAGCATTAAGCCCGGCGGTTTTTAGTTCGAAATCATTAACGGCGATCTTGGCTTGCACTCCCGCATAAGACCCCAGGAGTTCAACATTAAGCGCTGGGTCTAAGCCTAATTGTGATTTTGTCGAAAAACATCCGCTTAAGCTTAATAAGATGGATGCACAGATCAATAAATCAAAAAATTTTTTCATTCCTGGTTTAATATATTACCGATTAACCGGACTGTCAAGGATAATTCCCCATCCGCCGATAGCGGAGGATTACCACTTAGCGACGGATGTTTGTTTTGAACAGCCCGAATAAGCAACCGATTCCTAAGACCACTCTCAACGGCTTTTCTTTTTCGATCTCTGCTCTTTTACTTGAGCCGCTAGTAACAATTATGGTATCAATTCTGGCACGTCTACCGGCCTGAGCGTCAATCGCCATATCCCCGACATATAGAGTTTGCGATTTATCCACTTTCAGGCGTTTGACTATTTTATTAAGCATCTCCGGATGAGGCTTGGCATAACGGCCCTGATCAGCGCAAAGTACATAGTTAAAAAAATTCTCTATCCCCAAATGCTTTAATAAAATATGGGAAAACCTACTGGGCCGATTACTAGCTACTGCTAAGCTGCAACCTTTATCTTTAAGATAGCCAAGCAAACGCCTGGCTTGAGGATAAAGATGCGTATGCTGAATTAAACTACGCTGGTGATGATTACGATATAAATCTAGCGCCCGTTTTAAATCTTTTTTCTGTATATATGGCTTAAGTAAATTTACATCTCCCCACCCGACCAAACCCCGGATAATCCTTGGACTCTGCGGCTTTAACCCGTACCAACACATTACATAATTAAAACTGGCAGCGATAGCAGCATAAGCATCTATCAAGGTACCATCCAAATCGAAAATTACTAATTTTACCGCTTTCATAATAAAAATAGATTCTGTTTATAGAGTTTAGGCAGGGTTTAACACCCTGCCTATCTTGAATCAATGTACTATAAAGCTCTCGGTTGTGAATCCTCGCACCAGATAGAACGCCCTTGGTTTCTGTAAATCAAAATAAAGATTCAGATCTGGCTGGCACTAATCAACCAGCTCAACTCCAGCCGATTCTGCTGATTCTACAGCGGGTTCTTCTGGAGATTCTGCTAATTCTACAGCTGGTTCTGGCGATTCTGCTAATTCTACAGCTGGTTCTGGAGATTCTGCTAATTCTACAGCGGGTTCTGGCGATTCTGCTAATTCTACAGCTGGTTCTGGCAACTGCTCTAGATCCAAAACTACAGACTGATCCACTATTTCCGGATTCTCTAAACTAATATTTTCAGCAATATTTCTATTATCTGACCCGACTACATAATCAATGCTTAAAGTATCATTTAATTTTAACTCTGCAAAATTTACAACATTTTCGAAGGTAGTTTTTTCATCAATAAACAGGACTAATTCCTTCTCCTGGTCGGTTTCATAATCTAGGTATTTAAGAGTAACCGCACCGGACTGACCGTCTAAGTTTACCACCTCTCCCCAAGCCCATTTTATATCTTTCTCCTGTTCTAAGCTAACGGGTTGATTAGTCATAATTTCCACTGCGCTTGTGGAAACTGGCAACTCTTGGGCCCACATTGTCTGCCTAGCAGCCAGCATAAATATAGCCACTCCGATTAAAAAATAAACTTTCTTGAAATCCATTTTATGCCTCCTTTAATTAATAAAGTTGTTTTCAAATTATCATAAGTTATTCTGCTTGTCAAGCTATCTGTAAAAGGGTACAAAAATAAGCACCGTCATCGCTAATAAAGTAGTGACCAAGCCCACGGTTAGACCGACTCCAAACCAATCTTTAAAACTAATTTTTTCCCGTTTCTCCTTTTCGAAAATCCCGATTGCTACAATATTGGCAGTAGAGCCAATCAATGTAATATTACCCCCCAGACAGCCTCCGAAAAGCAAAGCCCACCATAACGATTGTGCGTGGATATTCAAATGCTGGAATCCCTGCACTACCGGGATAAAAGCGGCGACCAAAACGACATTATCTAAAACACTCGAACCTAGCGCGCTGATCCATAATATTGCTCCAGTCAAGAAATCAAGATTGCTACCGGTGGCCGCCAGCATATGTTCGGCAATAAAAATCGTCGCTCCGGTATATTTTAATGTTCCCGCCTGCACAAACAGAAGCAAAAAAAATAGTAACGTCCACCATTCTACGTCTTTTTCGATATATTTTCTGGCCTTATGATGTTTCCAGATCATTACCAAACCGCTGGTCACCAGTGGAACCACCAATAAAATAGTATTAGGCGGCAATCCCCAGGCAATCTCCATACGGTGATGCAAAGAAATAAAAATAAGCATTATTCCGAATATGCCCAAGCTGATCTTAAGGCTTTTTTCCGGAGGCACAGAAATTAACCGCATCAACATTTCATTCGCCCCCAACCTGCGCATCTGCTCATCCAAAAGCTTGATCGGTCGCCTAAACCAAACTAAAAGAATGCTCACGGTAATAAGCAGACAAAGCAAGGCTAGCGGAGAAGCCTTGATGATGAAATCTTCAAAGGTTAAACCAGATTTGGAAGCGATAAGTATACCGATGGGGTTCCCTAAAACGGTAGCTGCCGATCCGATATTCGTAGCCAAAACAGAGATAATGATAAACGGCTTAGGATTAATCTCAAAATAATCACAAATTTCTAAAACCGCCACCACCATAAAAATAACCGAGGTCACCTCATCAATGGCGCAAGCCAACAAAGCAGAAAGAATCCCGACAAAGATAACAAATTTTTTACCGGTTAATTTGGGAATCCGCAGGATCAAACTAACAATCCAGGCAAAAACTCCGGAATCTTTCAATAATCCAATCATCACCATCATCCCCACTAGAAAAAGAATCACTTCCAAGGAGGAAAATTCAATAACGTGTTCCAAATCCACAGTTTTAGTCATTAATAATACTGAGGTGCCGATAAAAGCAAAACTAAGACGGAAATCCCAGAAAAACAGAGTACCCAGGATAGAGGCAGAGAATATACCTATGGATAGAGACTGGTGCGCGTTCATCCCAAAAAAGCTAGCGGCAGCCCCTAAAGAAAAAGCCAAAATAAACAGGGAAAATAACTTCAGAGAAAGTCTTTTCATGGATTAAAATGCGGTTGGCAGCGGCTTAGATCTCAACACCGGGACTAATCCAGCACTTCTTGAACCCGTAAGCGTATTTTCTTATAAGCTAACGTTGCCAAAATAATCTTTAATATATCACCCAAGACGAAAGGCAAGAAACCGATTAAAAAAGCCCTAGTTAGCGTAGAAGATAAACTTATTTTCAGCCAAAGCATACCGCTGAATAAAATTACCAAATCAGCCACTAAAAATCTAATGAAAACGCCCGCCCAACTTAGTTCTTCTTGATCGAAAAAAATGCCCGCTAAAAACGCAGCTAAAACAAAACCTATAATATAGCCCCCGGTAGGCCCGAATAAATAAAGGCTACCGCTGCCGGCGCCTGTAAATACCGTCTGGCCGGTCAAGCCTAGAAATAGATATGAGATTTGCGTAACTGAACCCAATTTTTTACCCAGTAAAGCTCCCGAAAGCAGAACAAAAAGTGTCTGTAAGGTAAGCGGAACCGGGGTAAAAGGCAGTGGTATCCGCACAAAAGCCGAAAAAACTGTTAAAGTAAGCAACGCCCCGGCTGCCAAAAGGCGGCAAACTCTCTTGTCAGTGATTAACTCTCTCTGAATAATGGTTTCCATCTGTTCTCCTGTTTTTAGTTCAAGATTAATTTCTATTATTATATATGAAAACTGGATAATAGCAAAAGAAATAGCTGCCTTGGGAAATACAAAAAGGACGTTTCTACCTTTCATCTAAACCTAAAAAGACAGAAACGTCCTTTTAAAAAATACTTTTTATTCTTTAGCGATAGCCAGAGTAATTACGCCGGCTAGAATCAAGAAAAGACCTATCCCGCCTTTAATAATCACTACCAACTCTCCCCAAAAACTATAAATTGCCCAACCTCCTAAAATTACAAAAACTAAACCTAAAAGAAGCTTAAAAAAAGTAGCTAAAGTTTTCTTGGAATCGCAACACTTCTTTTCCGTGCCACAACATTGTTTTTCTTCTTGCGCCATCTGGACACCTCCTTTTTAACGTGGTTTACTCTTCCATCTGCGATGGATCCAGCCCCATTCCGCCGGATATCTACGAATATAAGACTCAATTATATCGGTAAGCTTCTGGATATTTACTAAAACAACCTCCCGGGGATCTTTACCCTCTTCTAGTTTTAACTCTGGCTCAAAAATAATCTGATGCTGGTCGTCCGGCAACCTACGGATAAAACAAGGTATCAACGCAGCCTTGGTTCTCTGCGCCAAAATTACCGGGCCGGTGGCAGTGGCGGCTTTTTCCCCGAAGAAATTTACGAATACTCCTCCGGTGCCGAAATTTTGATCGATAGGGATAAAGACTAGCTCATTATTGCGTAAAGCGTTAATTGTATTATTCACGCAAGCCTGCCGCGGCAGGCTATAAATAGTCCGCACCCCGAATTTTTCTCTTTTCTTTAAAAAAATCTGTTCCATCCGGGCGTCGTGCATCGGCTTCATAATTCCTCCGGCTTTATAACCATCAATAGCCAGTCTTCCCAAAAGTAAAGGGAAATTACCGAAATGCGCGCTGACCAGAATAACCCCGCGGCCGGCAGCCAATGCTTGGTCAAGATTATTCCGACCTTCAATCTGTACCCGGCTTTTTAAAGCCTGCGGCTTATCAAAAAAGAACATCAACTCTACCGCGCTTTTAGCGATGCAGATAAAACAATCCTTGGCTATCTTTTTAATCTCAGGGTGAGACTTTTCTTGACCGAAAGCGACTGCTAAACTGTCTAATGCAATCTTTTTATGTTTTCTGGCAAAAACAAAAGCCAAGGAGGCAATCTGGCCGGCGAAACCGTAAAGCCAACTGGCCGGAATAACCTTAACGATCAAAGTACATATATGTATTCCCAGCCAACCCACAAAGCGGCTGAAACTTTTACGAATTTTTTTAAGTTCCATTTTAATTTAAGTTAACCAAATTATAACAAACCGACTCTAAATTGCAAGAAAAATTGAATATCTTGACTTGAAATCCTGTAAATCCAAATCCGCTAGCTCAACAAAACACTTTAAAGCTTATAACCGAGCTTACGCAATAAATTTTTACGCCAGGTGATATCCGAGGCCTCTTCCCGGGCTTGAGGAGCTACCCCGTCAATCACTCCCAAAATCCCCCCTCCGGTTTGACTCTGGGCTACAATCACCTCCACGGGATTAGCCGTAGCGCAAAATATATTGCATACTTCAGGAATATTCTTAATCGCATTTAAAACGTTAATCGGATAAGCTTCTTTAAGTAAAATAATAAAGCTGTGTCCGCAGCCTAATAACAGTATATTTTTACAAGCCAGATCCATCAGATCCGGATCATTACCTTCGCTTCTGATCTTACAGGCCCCGGAGGCTTCAGCAAAAGCCAGCCCAAACTTAATCCCGGGCACATTATTGACTAAAGCTTCATAAAGGTCTTCTACAGTTTTAATAAAATGGCTTTGTCCTAAAATACAATTTAAATCCTGAGGTTTATCAATCTTAACTATTTTTAGCTCTAGCATTTCATTTGCCCCCCCTTCTTTCCATCCTCGCCTTGTAAAAATCAGCTCCCGAAGCGCTTAATTAATGCCATAAACAAATGCTACTTTTCTTAAACTTGCTTACAATCTTATTTGCAATATGAGTCATTCTATCATTGATCTCAATTTAATCGAGTAATTAATTTACAAAACCTGGCAATTATTATACAATATGGCCATGGTCGCCGGCTGGCAAGAACATTATCGGAAAATCAGGAAAATCCTGCTCAGCGTATTAATTCTAAACTGGGGGGTAGCTTTAGCTAAAATAATTTACGGCTTAAACAGCCATTGTTTTAGCATGACCGCTGATGGTTTCCATTCTCTATCTGACGGATCTTCTAATCTAATCGGTATAATCGGTATCCATTTCGCCTGCCAACCGGTAGATAAAAACCACCCCTACGGTCATAAAAAATATGAGACCTTGTTTAGCCTGGGAATCGCTGCCATGATTTTCCTAGTGGCTTTTAATCTTCTCCGGGCCGGATGGCAGCGGCTGCAACAACCCGTACTCTTCCAGGCTGACTGGGGCAGCTTCACTGTAATGCTCATCACCCTGGCAGTGAATATCTTTGTCATGCGTTATGAGCATCAAAAAGGCCGGGCGCTCAATAGCGACATTCTAATAGCTGATTCTTTACATACCCGGGCAGATATTTTTACTTCTTTAGCTGTAATCTCTTCTCTAATTATTACCCGTCTGGGATTCTCCTGGATCGACCCGATTGTTACTATACTCATTGCGCTATTTATCGGATATGCTGCTTTCAAAATCGCTAAACAAAGCTCGGATATTCTTTGTGATACAGCCGTATTCCTAGATGATCAAAAAGTTAAAGACATCGTATTAAAAATAAAAGGGGTAGGCGCCTGCCATAAAATCCGCAGTCGAGGTAGAATAGATGATATCCACCTGGATTTACATGTACAAGTTAATCCTAGTATGCCAATGGATAAAGCCCATCAAATAAGCGACCAGATTGAAAGAACAATTAAATTCACTATTCCTGGAATCACCGATGTCGTAGTTCATATGGAACCCCAGGATGATTAGATATATTCCAGCGGACAGATAAAGTATTTCCGGTCCACTCCGCAGAGCCCGGGATAAATACCTAGGCATACCGCATTTAAAACAATAAGGAAACTTTTTTAATCATTTTTTCTCTTAAAAACAGAGATGACGAAATAAATCTCTAATAACAGGCAAAAGACGATAAAAAAATCTCCGTAGCGATTATAAATTGTTCGCCCTCTCGCGGCTAAGCTGATGCTTTGGCTGCTCTGCCCGGGGATAAAAATTTTCCTTCCTTGGCCATCCTGGACTAACCCTAAAATCCTACCCGCCGGATCAATAAAACCGGAAATTCCGGTATTGGCTGCCCGGACTAAATACACCCGATTCTCAACCGCTCTAAAGACCGAAGCAGCAAAATGCTGGTAAGCAGCGCTGCTTTTCTTATACCAGGCATCATTAGTTATATTAACTAAGAATCCAGCTCCCTGTTTTACAAACTCTCTAGAGAGCTCCGGGAAAAGATCTTCAAAACAAATCAACACCCCAAAATCCGCGGGCGCTCTGAATACTGTGAATTCTTGACCCGGCCGGATATCTCCAATTGGAGCAATCGTTTCTAAAAACGGGAAGATATTTTTAAGCGGGATGTATTCTCCAAAAGGGACTAAATGCAATTTACTATAAATTTTTTCGGCCACCCCCCGGCGGCTGATAAGTAAAGCACTATTAAAATAATCTGGATAGGAATAAGCAACCGCGCCGACCAATAAATAAGTATCCAGTTCTCTGGCTAAAGCTAAAACTTGCCTAAATTCCGTATCATCCCTACCCCAGACTCCCGGCACAGATGATTCAGGCCAAATAATCAAATCCGGTGCAACAGCAGCAGCCGCAACGGTTAATTCTTGGTAACGATCCAGGATAAAAGCGGCCGCCCGCTTATCCCATTTTAAATCTTGAAGTATATTACCCTGGACTACCGAAACTTTAAGGCGTTTTGCAACACAATCAGCATCCGCTTGAGAGCTTAATCTAAAACCCCCATAACCTAAAGATAGCAGAATAAACGGAATTAAAATTAATAAAATCTTTCCTCCGGCCCGGCGGCAGAAAAATAAATAGAGTGCGACATTAACCAAAAGAACCAGAAAAGAAACTCCCCAAACTCCACTAATATCTGCGATCTGGATAATCGGTAAATTTCTGTATTGAGAAAACCCAATTAATGCCCAGGGGAAACCCGTGAAGAGATAGCTGCGTAAATATTCCAATAGTACCCAGCTAGTCGGCAAGAAAAATAAAGTCCGGGAGGCGGAAAGATAACGGGAGAAATGAATTAAGCAGCCAAAAAAGCCGAAATAAAAAGCCAGAGATAGAACCAGAATGATCTGGCCTAGCAGAGTAACGTGAATCAACCAATATACGGTAAGCCCCCAGAAAAACACTCCGCAAAAAAAAGAAATTAGAAATGCCTGGCGTAAAGTTTTATTCTCCAACCCGATCAAAAGCGGGACAAAACCACACCAAGCCAACAGCCAAAGATTAAAACTGGCAAATGAAAAGGATAACAATACCGCGGCGATAAGAGACAAAATTACAGCAATCATTCTCCGCAACACTTCTTATATTTTTTACCTGAGCCACAAGGGCAGGGATCGTTGCGGCCGACTTTAGAGTGCTGCGGAGCAGCGGGTTTACCGGACAGATTAGCTGCCGGCGGATTAGCTGACAAGGCAGCGGTTGGGGTTGCAGAATCGGGGAACTGGACCAACTCCGGATGGCTTAATTCTTTAGGCAGGGAACTAAACACCCCCTGGAATTTTTCCGGCTTAACTGGCTCTAATTTATAAATTGTTTGCACGGCATCTTCTTCGATAGCGCCAATCATCTGGCTAAACATGCCAAAGGCCTCACGTTTATATTCAATTAAGGGGTCCCTTTGGCCATAGGCACGCAAGCCAATACCTTCGCGTAAACTATCCATCGCATAAAGATGGTCTTTCCATTTACTATCGATAATCTGCAGGAAGACCATCCGCTCTAAATTACGCAATAATTCCTTACCAATTAATTGCTCTTTATTTCCATAAGCCGATTCTAAGTACCGTATCAACTTCTCCTTGAGCTCCTGGGAATCCGGAGCATTAAATAGCTGGGCCTCTAATTGCAGCCCGAAATTTAGACCTAAAAAACTAATCAAACCCGCGCTATCCAGCTCTGCGGACTCCGGCTGCTTATAAATTTTTAAATAATCCTCAACCAGCTTGGCAATAATCTCGATAATATTTTCCCGCAAAGAAAACCCCTCTAAAATCTGACGGCGCTGGCCGTAAATAATTTCCCGCTGTTTATTCATCACATTGTCGTATTCTAAAAGTTGCTTTCTAATCTCAAAATTATGCTGCTCTACCCTGCGTTGGGCAATTTCGATTGACCCGCTTACCCAGGGATGCTCAATTACCTGGCCTTCTTCTAAACCGAGTTTTTCCATCAGCCCGATGATCCGGTCAGAACCAAACAAACGCATCAAATCATCTTTTAAAGAAACGTAAAAGCGTGAACTGCCGGGGTCCCCCTGGCGGCCGCTGCGACCGCGCAGCTGATTATCAATGCGCCTGGCCTCGTGCCGTTCAGTGCCCAAAACATGTAAACCACCCAACTGAACTACCTGTTGATGCTCGACCGCAGCAACAGATTTATAATGATCGAGGATTTTTTTATACTCCGCAGCATAGTTTAAGTCGGCCGGGTCTAATTTTTGCTTGGCTACACTTTTAGCGATAAAATCCGGGTTACCCCCCAAAAGTATGTCCGTACCGCGACCGGCCATATTCGTAGCAATCGTTACGCCTTTATAACTACCGGCCTGGGCAATTATTTGTGCCTCCATTTCATGGTATTTAGCATTTAACACCTGGTGTTTAATCCCCCGGCGCTTAAGCATCTCAGAAAGTTTCTCAGACTTATCAATCGTAATCGTCCCCACCAATACGGGTTTACCTAAATCGCTCAACTGGGCAATTTCTTCAACTACCGCAGCGAATTTTTCTTCTTCAGTTTTATATATGCGGTCCGGATAATTCTTGCGCACTAAAGGCTGATTAGTCGGTACAACTACTACGTCCAATTGATAAATACTCTTAAATTCATTGGCTTCGGTAAAAGCCGTCCCGGTCATTCCAGCTAGTTTTTCATACATACGGAAATAATTCTGGAAGGTAATTGTAGCTAAAGTTTGATTTTCCCGTTCGATTTTTAAACCTTCCTTGGACTCCACCGCTTGATGTAAGCCGTCTGACCAGCGTCGGCCGGGCATCAACCGGCCGGTAAACTCATCAACAATCATCACTCCTCCATCCTTCACCACATAGTCTACATCGCGCTGAAAAAACTCTTTGGCCCGTAAAGCCTGGATCGTATGATGGCGGTATTCGATAGTTTCTAAGGCATGCAGGGTATCTACCCCCCAAAGCTTGGAAGCTTTAATCTCTCCACTCTCAGTCAGGGCTACGGTTTGGGCCTTTTCATCAGCCACATAATCAAAACCCTGGCCTAAATCTATTCCTTTATATTTTGCGTCGATTTCATCGCGTTCGGTAACCCGGCGTCCGGTTAATTGTTCAACTATTTTTTTAGCGGTATAATATTTTCCCGTAGACTCCTCTGCCGGACCGGAAATAATCAGCGGGGTGCGGGCTTCGTCAATCAATATGGAATCCACTTCATCTACAATCGCATAATAAAAAGGCCGTTGCACCAGGTCGCCGGTAGAATACTTCATATTGTCGCGCAAATAATCAAAACCGAATTCGTTATTGGTGCCGTAAGTTATATCGCAGGCATAAGCCTTTTTTCTTTCCTCATCCGACATATCATGTTGGATAGTCCCCACTGACAAACCGAGAAATTCATAAATCGGCCCCATCCATTCCCGGTCACGACGGGCCAAATAGTCGTTGACCGTAACAATGTGCACACCTTTGCCTAATAAAGCATTCAGATACGCCGCCAGGGTAGCCACTAAAGTCTTACCCTCTCCGGTAGCCATCTCGGCGATACGTCCTTCATGCAAAATTATGCCTCCGATGATCTGCACATCAAAATGCCTTAATCCGATTGTCCTGCGGGAAGCCTCCCGGACCACTGCGAAGGCCTCAGGTAATATTTCCGTAAAGATTTTGTTCCGGTTGATCTTTAATTTTTCTTTTAATTTTTCTTTTTCTTCCGGCATCGCCACATCCGACATAGCCTGGCGCAGCTCTTCGGCTTCAGCCTCGAACCCCCGAGATTTACCTTCTAAATATTCTTTGAACTGAGAGGTTTTAGCGGCCAGCTGACTATCGCTTAAAGCGCTGACCCGGCTTTCCCAAGAATTCACTAAATTAACCAGGCGGGCCAACTCTACCATCTTATTCATCGAGGGACTGGGCATCTCGGTATGCAAAGTAATCTTTAATTCCGGGAACCTCTTACAAATTAAAGCCTGTTTATTTTTAAGAATTATTTTTTTAATTAAACCCAGCATATTTTCCTTTACTTATGCGCATTCAACTTAAGAAAAGCCTCAATAAAATCATCTAAAGACCCGTCTAAAACTTTCTGGCTATCTCCGGTTTCGTAATCTGTACGATGATCCTTAACTAAATTATAGGGATGCAAAACATAAGAGCGGATCTGGCTGCCCCACTCAATTTTCTTCTTATCTGAATCCTGCTGTTTTAACTCTGCTTCTTTTTTAGCCTGCTCAGCCTCGAAAATACGCGCCTTAAGTATTTTTAAAGCCGTTTGCTTATTTTGATATTGCGAACGTTCATTCTGGCATTGGGCAATAATCCCGCTGGGTAAATGTGTAATCCTGACCGCTGAATCTGTGGTATTAACACTTTGCCCTCCGGCGCCTTTGGCCCGGAAAACATCAATACGTAAATCATTCTCTTGAATTTTTAAATCCAAGTCTTCCTCGATTTCCGGGATTACATCTACCGAAGCAAAAGAAGTATGCCTACGCTTATTGGCATCAAATGGGGAAATGCGCACTAATCGATGTACCCCTCGCTCGGCCTTTAAATAGCCGAAAGCGTAAAGGCCTTCAATAAGCAAAGTGACATTTTTTATTCCCGCTTCTTCCCCGGGCAAAAGATCAATAGTTTTTACACTATAACCGTGATTTTCAGCAAAACGACTATACATCCTAACTAATATTCCCGCCCAATCGCAAGATTCCGTACCCCCGGCCCCGGCATTAATGCTGAGAATTGCGCTATTTTTATCCAATGGGGCGCCTAACAACACCTGAAATTCCAGCTGAGCGATTACTCCGGTTAGGCTTTCAGCATTTTTTGTTAAATCTAAAATTAAATCCTGATCGTCACTTTTTAATAAAGGGATAAGTTCAACCAATTCTTGGTATTTCTTATAAGCTGATTCCCAGGGTTCGACCGTAGCCTTCAGGCTTTTTAATTCTTTAACAATTTTGGTCGAACGTTCGGCATTATCCCAGAAACCCGCCTCAGACATCTGGTCATTTAAAGCGTTAATCTTTTGCCTCTTACGGGCAACGTCAAAGATAACCTCTGAGATTTTCCATCCTGATGCCAATCTGGACTAGTTTATCTTGAATTTCTTCGACCATAATAAGCTCCTCGATTTTATTTAACTGGCTGTTCCCTAGAATCAAACTTTTAAAGTTAAACCGCTTCAACGCTTAAACAGATCTACGATTTCTTAATCCCGCGGAAAGCTAACATAAATTCCTCGCGGCTATCAGCCGCCAGCACCGCGTCATCTAGGGCCACCTTACCTTCTTGCACTAATTTAACTAAGGATTGGTTAAACGACTGCATCCCAAAAACCGTTCCATCGTCAATAAATTTTGGGATTTCCCAAATTTTACCTTCCCGGATCAAGCGGCTGATCGTCGAAGTTAAAAGCATCACTTCGTAAGCCGGAACCCGACCCCGGCCGTTTTTAGCCGGCACTAACCGTAAAGAAATAACTCCTTTTAACAATGTGGCCAACTGGTTCCTTACCTCCTGATGCTGATGCGGCGGGAACAGATTAATTAACCTTTCCACGGTCTGCGAAGCGTTAATCGTATGCAAAGTGCTCAAGACCAAAACTCCAGTTTCCGCCGCGGCCATCGCGCTAGAAACAGTATCATAATCCCGGATGTTGCCAATAAACATGACATCTGGGCTTTGCAAAGTAAAAGCGCGTAAAGCCTGCGCATAAGTAGAAACATCAATCCCCAACTCCCGCTGGTTAATAATTGAATGTTTATCTTCGAAAGTAAATTCGATCGGTTCCTCAACGGTTAGAATATGCTTCTTAGCATTGTTATTAATGAATTCCACCATACTGGCAATGGTGGTAGACTTACCGCTTCCCATGGTCCCGGTTAAAAGCACCAATCCTCGGGTCTCCTGCGAGAGTTTTTTTAAAACCTCCACCGGAAGATTGAGCTCTTCGAAAGAAGCAATCGTATGGCGGACGTTACGGATAACAATCGAAGGCCAGTTTCTTTGAGTAAATATACTTACTCGGAAACGCCGGCCGAATTCCGGAAGATATACGGCAAAATCCACATCCAGTTTATTCCTGAAAGTTTCACACTGTTTAGTGTTGGCCAACTGCTCGGTGGCAAGCATTACATCCTCCACACTCAAAATTTTGGTATCCATCGGCACGACTTTACCGTCGATGCGTAACCGTGGCGTGCCCCCGGAGCGAAAAAAAAGATCCGAAGCATCCCGAGCCACCATCTCTTGTATTAATTTTTTAATATCCATATTCTGCCTCCGGGAAAATTAACATTAATGGGCTGAAGTTTTGCCCTCAAGCACGCTTCACCAGGGAACCTCTCAATTTCGGAAGTAACTAACTTATTGATTATAACACTTTATTACCTTTTAACGTAGAACTAAATTTTTTGCATTTAAACAGACTGAATTAAAAATTCTGCAGCAGCAATCCAGGCCGCTTATAAATATTAATTTTCATCTACGCTCGATGGCCAAAGTTTATGAGTATAAATGAAGCCAGCCAAAAAAATTACGGTTAGTCAGATAGAACTGTAAAATATTCATTCAGCAGCCAACCTGTATGCATTTAACTTTTTTTCCAGCATCAGTAAAAGTAATTTTCGTTTGGCCCCGAAAATATACTGACCGGTTTTCTGGTTGCTATGAATCACCCGGTGGCAGGGAATAATTAAGGGATAAGGATTACGTTTGAGAATCTGGCCGACCGCCCGGCAAGCGCCGGGTGAACCGGCCCGCCGAGCCACCCATTTATAGCTGCGTACCTGACCAAAAGGAATACTTAAAACTGCCCGGTAAACTCTTAAGGTGAATGCCTGCATTTTCCAACCAATGCCTTTTTACGTAATAAACGGTGATAAGTTAACGCAAACCTGTGCGCTTCATCGCGAATGCGCCGGATCAGATTCAAAGCCGGAGCAGATTTGATCGAAACAACAACCGCCCGCCCCTGTTTGAAAACATAGATATTTTCTTTTTCTTTAGCAATACTAATCAAGGGAATATCTAAATTTAATGCTTTCAATTCACCCCTGGCAGTCAACAAATGCCCCTTGCCTCCGTCGATCATTAATAAATCCGGCAAGGGTTTATTTTCTGCTAACAGCCGGGTATAACGCCGGCGCACCAGCTCAGCCAGCATTTTATAATCATCAATCCCCAAGCAGCTTTTGATCCGGTAACGCCGGTAAGCGGATTTGTCAGGCCGGCCCTGATAAAAACTTACCATGGAACCCACAGCTTGCCGGCCGGAAAGGTTAGAAACATCAAACCCCTCAATCCGTAAAGGCCGGGTTCTTAACCCCAGTTTTTCTCCCAGGTAATCTAAACCATTCTGAGCAATCAGAGTATCTGTTCCGGAAGATATAGCAGATAAAGCGGTAATTTGATCTCGTTTCCTGGCTGCCGCCTCAAAATCTCTCATCTGGCTGCTCTCTTGCATAGATTTGCTTAACTTCCGGATCAACAAATCCACCTGGCCTTTTAAAATCAAAATGATATTATCAATGTTGCCTCGATACTCAGCAGTGGTAACCTCACCCAGGCAAGGCCCGGGACAAAGATTAATCCGGTGATAAATGCAGCTCTTCTGGGGAAGCCGCGAACAGCTGCGATAAGGAAACTGCAGCCGAATGACCTTGAGCACACTTTTTAAAAGTTTAGCGTTGGTGTAAGGGCCTAGATAGCGGCTAAGCGGATTGTTTTTTTTGCGGGTAATCCGCACCACAGGAAATTCTTCGCCAGAAATTTCAACCCAAGGAAAGCTTTTATCATCTTTAAGAGAGATGTTATATTGGGGCTTAAATTCATGTATCAACCGGGACTCCAATAACAGAGCCATTCTTTCATCAGCGGTAATTCTAAATTCGATTCTTGCGACCTTCTGGATTAAAGCTAAAGTTTTAGCCGATAAACCGCTGCGCAGATAACTCAGCAACCTTTTTTTAAGAGAATTAGCTTTACCGATATAAAGCACCCGGAGTTTATGGTCGCGCATTAAATAAACCCCTGGCTTATCCGGAGCCGAAAGAACCTGGGGCCTTAATTTAAGTGATTGTCCCATAAAGGTAACCCTAAATTTCTGTTGGCCAGCCAATACATAAGCTTTTTAAGTTCAACTACCCTAAAGAGAAGACAAAATAAAATGTAGGCCAGCGCCGAGCCAAATAACGCCCAGCCAAAATTTAAAGCCCGCAGCACTAAAAAACACACCCCGGACATACATAAACTAGCCAGCAGAATGCGCCAAAAAGAATTAAATATTTTATATTCATGCAACCCGCCTAACCGCTTGCTTAAGAGATAAAGCAATAAATAAAATGAAATGATTCCTGAAATCGAAGTAGACAAAGCCAGCCCGCCAATTTTAAGCGGGAACATCAATGCGGTATTTAAAATAATATTCATCAGTAAAGCCAGGCCGGATATCTTAGTCGGAGTCACCGTATCTTTTAGGGAAAAAAAACAGGTTTGCAATATTTTATTGCCTCCGTAAGCGGCTAAGCCAATACTATAGAAAAATAAAGCCTCACTAGTTAGACGTGCAGAATTAAAATCGAATTTCCCTCCGCCGAAAAAAGTAGTAACTAAAGGACCAGCAAGGACCATAAACAGAGCGCTGACCGGCAACATCACAAAAAAAACTATCCGTAAACCCCAGGCCAGAGTTTTTTTAAGATTTTCCTGGCTAGGTTCTAAGGCTTGGGTAGAAAAAGTAGGTAAGAGCGCCTGGGCCAAAGCGTTACTAAAAATACCCACCGGGAACTGGATGAGCCGATAAGCAAAATAAAGCACGGCAACTCCTCCGTCACCCACAATCGCCACTAAAGAACCGAAAACCGAATCGACGAAATTGTTCAACTGGTAAATACTAGTGCTCGCCAGCCGAGGCAAGATTAATTTTTTTATTTGCACTACCCCGGGGTGATGAAAATTCAGGGCAAGCTTCGGCCGGAATCCTTTCTGATATAACAACGGAAGCTGGACCGCTAGCTGTAAAAGGCCTCCGAGTAAAACCCCGGTTGCCAGCCCTCTGGTCCCTTCGCCAAAAATTAAAATACAAACAATCACCGCAATATTCAAAAAACAGGGCGCGAATGCTGAAAGCGCAAAACTCTTAAGCGAATTAAGCACCGCCATAGCATAAGCAGCCAGACCAATCAATAAAATATAAGGGAAAATTACCCGATTCAAACTGATCGTCGCTTGCAGTTTATCCGCCGAAGCAATAAAACCAGGGGCAATCAGACGTACCAGCCAAGGAGAAAAAATTATTCCGAAGATGGTAATCGCACTGAGAATTACTACTAAAAAATTCAGTAGAATGTTAGCCAACTCCCAAAATTCTTTCGGAGAACGTTTAAAATTATATTCACTTAATACCGGCACGATGGCCGCATTAGAAGCCCCTTCTCCCACCAAATCGCGGAAAAGATTAGGTATGCGGAAAGCAACCACAAAAGCCTGTGCATACAAATAAACTCCGAATAACCTGGCAATAATTATATCTCTGACAAAACCCAGGATGCGTGAAACCAGTGTACCCAGGCTGATCATCGTCGCCCAGCGGGCAACTGCTTGGTTTTGCTTTCCGAGGGAATATTTGTTTATTGACATAAGGAATTAAGTATGCTAATAATATTAGCTCATAAAGTGGCTTACCGGCGCCCGCCCAGCGCAATTTCAAATTAACGCTGGATATAAAGATTCATCCGGGGAAAAATACCACCTGGCTTTTATCAAATCTCAGCCGGGATGACCAGTTAGAAACAAGGAGAATCTATGCCTAGACGCAGAACATCATTAAAGAGTAACCGCGTGAACAAAAGAAAGCACGCCCGTAATCTTAAAGTCAAGGGTCAGCTTAAAAAAGTAATTAAACATTTTCAAGAGCTATTAAGTAAAAAAGATACCGCTGAAGCCAAAACCTTGATTAATAAAGTCTTTTCTCAATTAGATAAAGCCGCCAAAAAAAATATTATTCATCCGGCTACCGCTAACCGACGAAAATCGCGCCTGATGCGCCGCTTAAGCAAAACCGCATAAATTTACTATTAATCTTTCCAAGGCCCAGGCAGGCTTAAGCCTGCCTGTTTTTATCTCTAAGTCACAACCCAACAAAAACTTCAGTTTCTTTTTAGCGTACAAACTCTGAGTATCCTGCTTTTCCCAGGCATAACGCAACCCACCCAAAATACGTTCTGGAGCTTCCCCGTTTTTCAACAGCTGGTTTAATAAACGTAAGGCTGCTGCGGTCTTTCTTAACTCAATCTGACGGCTTAAAGCAAAGGTGTCCGGATTGACTGTTTCCTTAAAGCGCAGCAGGCGACTATGCCGGCATAAATCCTGAAGAAATTTATCCTTATTATCATACTGCAGAAAATCTAAAACCAGCACTAGCTGGGGATGGGGTTTTTTGGCAAAAGCCAGCAGAAAATCCTGAGATTCTTTATTCAGTAACTGTGCATCTTTAATCACAATTATTCTTTTGGCGCTTTTAAGCGGTAAGGATAAAAATCGTTCCTGGATGTCTTTGAGGTTTACTTCTTTAGCGTATAAAGTATCTAGGTTAAAATCTTGCAGAGTCGGGTGCAGAAATTCCTGTTTTATTTTTTTAAGCTGAGTTTCTTTGGCCGCAATATCCTGGCCGATAAGTAAATAGACCATATTACCATTGCTCAACTGTACGTTCAACGATCCGGCGGGCCAAATCTTCGACGGCATTACTCACCGCGGTCGCCTCGGAAACCTTAACACTGGCGCTGTTTAAATGATCAGCAGTAAAATAAGCATAGTTGCCGTTAAACTTATTCTCCTGCCAAAGCAGTTTATTTTCCCGGGTATCCCAAAGGCTTAGATTTACATAGATATTGATACGGTATTCGGTAACATTCTCGGTATCAGCAGTATAACTCAAAGGGTCTTTACGGTATTCGATCAATTCTCCCTTAAGCACTAAATCCGCATCCGTAGCTTTGGCCGGTTTAAGATTACCGTCAAACAGGTAACGATTAATCACTTCCTTTGTAATATCCGTTTCCAGCATCGGCCGGTAAATACGGTATTTATTTGCGGAGAAGGCTTCCTCGGCAATATCCACTTTATTCAAGAAAGGCGCGACATAAACTGTGCTATATTTACCATAAAGCATGGAACGGGTAGTATATCCGCAACCGGTTAAAACCGTAGCTAACAAAAATCCCATGGTAACCAAAACTAAGAATAAATTAATACTTCTTTTCATTTTTTCCGCTCCATTATTTGCAGCCGGGCTGCCGCCTGCGCGGCCCAAAGAGTCTGAGCATAGTCATTAATGATATTATTATAATAAATTTTTGCCGCTTCCAAAGATTTTTGTTTTTCATAAAAAACAGCAATATTATAGTTGGCCTCGGCCTCTTTCTCCCTGATCTGGTTGATATTCTTTTCGGCATCCAGAGAAAGTACCGCATCCGGATGTTCCCGGACAAAATTTTCAAACTGTTCTTTGGCTTCTTGGGCCGAACCTTGGTCATAAGCGAATCCTTTAGACAGGCCTGCCCGACAGGAAGCAATCTGAAATTTAGCTGCCGCCGCCCACTCGCTATCCGGGTAACGGGAGACCACTTTACTAAACTCTTCTTCAGCTTCGTAATAACGCATTAATCCTTTGAGAACCAGGCCTAATTTATACTGCGCCCGTGGCGCCAAGGGGCCATAAGTGGAATTTTCTACTACTTTGGCGAATATTTCAATCGCCGGATTCTCCACAGGTAAAACCACGCCTAAGGATTTACGCTTTTCCCCGGCCATAAACTTTTCCGCAATCTTATATTCTAGCTCGATAATTTCCTGAATCCGCTCACTAAACGGATACTTGTCAATCACCAGCTGATAAGCCTGATAAGCTTCATATAATCTGCCTTGCTTCTCCTCGATTAAACCTAGATAATACTGGCTTTCGGCAGCTTCCGCCGATTTAGAATAAGTTTTAAGCAGCTTACGAAACTCTTTTTTTGCTTCTTCATAATTATTGTTGTCAAAAAATGATTTAGCGTAGACAAACTGTTCCCCGGGATTATCCTTGGGCAGATTCTTCGGGTTCACCCACTTACCAGTTTTGGGTGTCCAGATCCAATAAGCCTGCGCCGGCTGGATGGCTAGAAATAAAATGATGAACAAACTTAAAATTATGCGCTTCATAAGGTTGAGATTAATCAATAAGCAAACAACTTCCCTGAATAAATACCCAGAATATTTTCAATGTTTCAATTTACCACAGCCAGATGGCTTTGTCAAAGATAACTTTTGGCTTAATCCTAAAAAACAATGTAAGCCAACGGCAGTTTGGCTAAAACAGCATTAATAGTTAAAAGCCAGTTAATCAACAGCGCAGTGGGCAGACTAAAAAGTTGGCCTAAACCCGGTAGGACCACCCCGCTTAAAACCAGAGTAAAACCGCATAAGGTAATCAAGGTAGCTAGTGGAACAATTACAATATTAGCCAAAACAGTTACCGGTGAAACCATGCGGAAATTTAAAGCGATAATCACCAAGGTGCCTATCCAGGCTGATAGTGAAACCAAGCTGCCTTCAGCGATAAGATTTAATATTTTATTACTTGGGAACTTACGGCCAAATAATGATTTCAGCCGAGGATATAAATATATGATGGCCAACACGCTGCTAAAAGAAAGCTGGAAGCCAATGTCAAAGATCTGCCGAGGGTTACCTAGCAGAATGAATAACGCCGCGCAGGATATAGAATTATATATATCCGGTTCTCTTTCTAAAAAATAGGCCAGGCAAAGAAATAAACCCATCACCGTTGCGCGAATAACTGGATTGCTCGCCCCGGTGACCAAACAGTAAAAAAGCAATGCAACCGCCACCAGGATAATCCGCGCCTTCGGCCCAACCCGGAGTATTTTTAGCAATAAATTAACCAACCAGCCCACAATCCCGACATTAAACCCGCTCACTACCAAAATATGCACGGTTCCGGTTCTCACCATATTATTATTCACTAACCAGGGTATACCACGTTTTTCTCCTAGCACCATGGCCGAAAGTATGCTGGCAGGTAACGCAGGGAGTTGACGGTTAATCACCTGTTCTAAATAAACGCGTAGTCTCATCCCGGCCCGGAAGAATCTAACGCCACTGACTATATTTAACCGGTTAATCTGCCGAGGATCGGTAATCGCCATAATCAAATAAATATTTTCCCGGGCCAGGAAACCACGATAGCCACCGGCATTGCGATAAAACCCCGGTAAGCAAAGCAACGGGCCGATCAACTTTAAATTATCACCGTAATTTAAAGCTTGAACAAAATCTGACTTAACCAATAGTTTCCCGCAACAGGGGTATTTTATTTTGTCTACTTGAATTTTTTGCGCCTGTACAACAAACCAATAGTAACCATGCTTAAATTCCGGCAAGCTGCAAACAAATCCGTTTACGGCGTAGGTCAAACTTTTTTTATTAGATAAAACCAGGTTACGTATATGGCAACCGGATAGCCGATAGGAATTCTGTAGGTTAGCTGCTCCGGCCAACAACGCTAGAAAAAACACCGCAGCCAGAAAGAGCCGCTCACGCTGTGGCCGGCAGAAGATAAAAATCCAAATCACCAAAGCCAGGCCTAGGCACAACCAGAAACCTACCCGGAGTAAATCCGCCAGGATAATTCCTAGCCCATAAAATACCGTCAATCCTGCTAAAAGTTTTTTCATTCAACAAAAAAAATCTCCTTTAGCTTTTCGAAACGCTGCGGGCCGATGCCAGGCACCTCTTGCAGCTCTTCTAAACTGCTAAACCCCTGGTGTAAATTACGATACTCAATAATCGCACGGGTGATGCTCGGCGGTATAAGCTGGATTTTACTTATTTCAGATAGGCTTACTTGATTCAAATTTAACTGAGCTAACCGGACTTGGGGATAAATCATCCCGCTCAAACGGCAGTTAAGCTTAATCAAACTATTGAGGATTATCCCGCAAAAAGCGAAGGCCAAAAGAAATAAAGTAACTTTTTTCTCTTCCGGAGTAAGATTCAACGCTGGTGGCCTCCTAGGCTAAAACTGGTTTGCCATACTCTAAATTAACAAGCTCTAATCCAACAGACGTCGTTTAGCGGAAAATCTAACTTAGAAATTTGCTTTGCTGGCTGTTTTCTAAATTGTAATCAACGGTATTTTAGTGTATACTTGGTTTATGGTTAAAAAAATCCTGGTCATCGATGATGACTACAATATCGCTAAAAAAAGCAAAGAAGAGTTATCCCAGGCCGGTTATGCGGTAATCGTTGCTTACAGCGCTAAAGAAGGGATGGCAAAGCTGGTGGCTGAAAAACCGGACTGCATACTGCTGGATCTAGTTCTCCCGGATGAAAGCGGATTTAAAGTTGCTCAGGATATTAAAAACCTGCCGGAATTTGTAGACACCCCGATTATCGCCGCCAGCTTAAAGCACGAAGAAGTCGACAAACATATCGCCGCCAAAAGCGGAATCACCGTTTACGTGGAAAAGCCCATCGACTATTCCAGGTTACTTTTTGATATTAAGGATGTCTTGGGCAGTTAATCTTTCAATCTTCTCTATCAGATCAAATAAGCTATCCGTTATACATCTTTAAGCTTTCCTTCTTTTGCTTCCGGTGCTGAAATTTTTCGCCGTGTGCTGCGGCTTACGACTCACTCCCGGGATTCCTTACGCTATTAATCGGCCCTGCGTTCGTCGTAATTCCTTGCACACATCGCAATTAATCTGAATTCCCGAAAAATTTCTAATGCGCCTCCAGCAAAATCCGGAAAGCTTAATCAAAGATTAATAGCGGATGGCCAGGCATCTTTTGAGCCGGGCGTGGAGACAAGGAGCGGGCACGGCTCCGCCGCAGGCGGAGAGCGACGCAGCCGACCCGAGCGCAGTTTTGCCTCGCAGGGGCAAAACAAGCGTCCCGGCGAAAAATATGCCTGGACGTTCGCGTAAGATATTAATTATACGACGATATTGACGAGTTTCTGGGGAACGAAGATGAATTTCTTCGGAGGCTTACCGCCTAACCAGGAGGCGACCTTAGGATCAGCCAGCACTAATTCTTTTAGCTTATCTTCGGATATATCACGGGGAACTTCAATTTTGCTGCGCAGCTTGCCGTTAATCTGGATCGGCAACTCGATATTTTCTTCTAACAATAGGTTAGGATCATATTGCGGCCAGCCGAATTTAAAAATACTCTCCTTATATCCCAAAATCTCCCAAAGCTCTTCGCAAAAATGCGGGACAAACGGGCTTAACATTAACACTAACTGCGAAAAAACCCGGCGATCTGCTCCTAATTGATAAGCAGCATTGGTCAACTCCATGAGGCCGGCAATCGCGGTATTAAATTTAAACTCCCCGAAATCTTGGCTTACTTTCTTAATCGTTTTATGTAGCGCCCTGTAGATTCCGGGATCCGGTTTTTCCGATAAATTGTCCTGGATCCTCCAGACGCGGTTTAAAAATTTAAAAGCGCCCTCCAGGCCCCGCTGGTCCCACTCCAGCTCTGTATCCGGAGGCGCGGCAAACAGGATAAACAGGCGCAGGGCATCGGCGCCGTAATCTTTAATCATGGAATCCGGATCCACAATATTACCCCGGGATTTAGACATCACCTCGCCGTCTTTTAAAACCATCCCCTGGGTCAATAAATTTTTAAACGGCTCATTAAAATCCACCATCTTTAAATCCTGGAAAAATTTGGTAAAAAATCTGGAATACAACAAATGCAGGATAGCGTGTTCAATCCCCCCGATATACTGGTCAACCACCATCCAGTATTTTGTTTCCTGCAGGTCAAAAGGGGCCTCCTTGAATTTAGGTGAGCAAAATCTCAGGAAATACCAGGAGGAATCAAAAAAAGTCGCCATAGTATCGGTTTCCCGGCGGGCGGCGCCTTTACATTTAGGACAAGTAACATTGACAAATTCCTTAACTTTAGCTAAGGGGCTGCCACCCTCCCCGGTAAAAGGCGCCTCGGTCGGCAACTTTACCGGCAGATCTTTATCCGGAACCGCAACCAAGCCGCACTTCGGGCAATAAATGATCGGGATCGGGGTCCCCCAATAACGCTGTCGTGAAATCAACCAGTCGCGCAGGCGCCAATGGGTCTGGCGCTTGCCGATTCTTTTATCCTCCATCCAGGCAGCGATTTTTTCTTTTGCCTCCAGGTTATTTAAACCGTTAAATTCCCCGGAGTTAACCTGCACCCCCTGGCCTTCATACGCTTCTTTTAATCCGGATGCCGACCTTAGCGAGCCGTCCTTAGGCATAATCACCAAGCGTAAAGGCAGCTTATGTTCTTGAGCAAAAAGAAAATCACGCTGGTCATGAGTAGGTACCGCCATGATCGCGCCGCTCCCATATTCCATCAACACGTAATCAGCTATCCAAATCGGCACCTCTTCATTATTGACCGGGTTTATCGCAAAAGCCCCGGTAAAAACACCTTCTTTTTTTACATCAGAAGCTGTCCGCACCACCTTGCTTTCTTGAACTACCTTATCAATAAAAGCCAAAACACTTTTTTCTTGCGGCCGGCCTTTAATTAACTCTTTGACCAAAGGATGCTCCGGGGCCAGGACAATATAAGTAGCTCCGAAGATGGTATCTGCCCGGGTAGTAAACACCGGGATGATCTTGTCGCTATCTTTCAGGCGGAAATAAATATCTACGCCGCTAGATTTACCGATCCAGTTATTCTGCATAGCCAAGACCCGCTGTGGCCATTCTTGCAATTGGCTTAAATCTTCCAACAGCCTTTCTTTATACTCGGTAATCTTTAAATACCACTGCTCTAAATCTTTCTGTTTGACTTTGGTATGGCACCTCCAACAGCCTCCATCAACGACCTCTTCATTAGCTAAGGTAGTTTGACAGCTTGAGCACCAATTTACCCCGGAGGCCTTCTTATAGGCCAGGCCCCGCTCAAACATCCTTAAAAATATCCACTGGTTCCATTTATAATAATCACTGTCGCAGGTAGAAACCTCCCTTTCCCAATCATAGGAAAAACCCATCTTCTTTAATTCCGTTTCCATTTCTTTGATGCATTTATGCGTCCAGAGGTCCGGCTTGGTCTTATTCTTGATCGCGGCATTCTCCGCCGGCTGACCAAAGGCATCAAAGCCCATCGGGTGCATCACGTTATAACCTTGCAGGGTTTTAAAACGGCTGGCCACATCTCCGATCGTATAATTACGCACATGGCCCATATGAATCTTGCCGGAGGGATAAGGAAACATTTCCAGTAAATAATATTTTTTCCGGGAAGGATCCATTTGCGCCCGGAAGGACTGGTTCTTAAGCCAATTTTTTTGCCATTTTTCTTCAATGGCTTTAAAATCGTAATGCATATTATCCTTTACTTAACTTTCTAACTAAGGCTAAATTTTCTTGGTCGCTGGTAAGCGTACTCTTAGGTGTTTCTAAAATCATCGGAATGTTTTTCAGTTTAGGGTGGTTAATAATTCTTTTCATGCCACTCAATCCGATATGGCCTTTGCCGATATGATCATGCCGGTCCAAATGACAGCCTAATTCTCCGGCGGCATCGTTAAGATGGATTAACTTGACGAGCTGGATACCCACCATCTCCTGGATTTCAGTGATCATTTTATCCAAGCCGGTTTTATTCGCCAGGTCATAACCGGCCAAATACGCATGCGCCGTATCCAGGCACAGGCCTACGCGCGGCCGTAATTTATCTTTAAGCCCTTTTAAAATCTTGTGTTGATGATAAAATCGGTAACCTAACCAGGAACCGCTGCCAGAGGTATTTTCTAGCAGAATACCTACTTTTGAGCCCTCGGTCTTCTCCAGGATCCTGTTTAATGCCTCGATCAAACGCTTAATCCCGGCATCCTCGGAGGTCTCCTTATGGCTGCCCATGTGGGTGACGATAAAGTCCGCACCCAACCTCTCCGCTTCCTGGATATCTTCAATATAAGCCTGGATAGAACCATTATACAACCGATGATCCGGAGAAGCCAGGTTAATCAAGTAGGAAATATGGATAAAAACCGGGTTGATTTTGAATTTTTTACGCCGTAGTTTAAATTGCTGGATATCTTCTAGTGCCAACTGCGCACCTTTACGCCAAGATTGAGGAGAACGGCTAAATATCTGCATCGTTTCACAACCTAATCCTTTAGCGATATCTAAGCTCTGATAAATTTTCCCTGCTCCGGAAACATGCACACCTAAAATCATAGTTTTAAATTATACTCCTGCTGGGAATAAGCGTCAATCCGATAAAACAAAGGACGGAAAGATCTTCCGCCCCTTATGGAGAAATGGAATTGCACTACGCTCGCTGCAGCCCTTCTCGGGCTGCTTAACGCTCGCTTGAGTGCACTTAAATTTTTCCTTGTCGGAAAAATTTAAGTGGAGCTGAGGAGGATTGAACTCCTGACCCCTTGCATGCCATGCAAGTGCTCTCCAAGCAGAGCTACAGCCCCAAAATTTTAAACAATGCAATTTCCCTCCTGCTGCCTAAGAAAACCCTAGCTAAACAGCAGAAATTAAAGCTTCTGTAATAGTTATTGACCTTTGCTATTTTAGAATATAAAATAACTTACGTCAAATGAAAAAACTTCTTGCCGAAGTGGTGGAATGGCATACACGTCGGTCTCAAAAACCGATGGGGGCAACTCCGTAAGGGTTCAACTCCCTTCTTCGGCATTTTTCTTCTCTTAACCAGCTATAATGCTCCTTTAGGAGTAATCTAAACCAGCTTACTCCTCCAGACCAAGCAATTATCATCCCCTATTCTTGCTTCTAGTTTTAACCAATCTTGCTGATTCAACAACTCTTTCCATTGGGGCACATAATACACAATGCGTAAAGAGCGCGGATTTTCCTCCAATGAACGCTTAAGGTTTCCAATAATCTGCTGGCAGGTTTTAAGACCAAAGGGTCTAAACATGTAAATAATATTAGCGGAACTTAAATCAAAGTTGGCAGCATCGGCATTAAACAGCTCAACCGGAGATACCGACAATTTCAGGGTCTTTAAATTTTCTTGCGCCTGGGCAAAAAGATTTTTATCTAGTTCTACCCCAATTACTTTTTTTAATTTATAGGTAGCCATAAAGAATACCGCCCGGCCTTTACCGCAACCAAGATCAATAAAAACATCCTGGGGGGTAAATTTTAAATATTTGGCTACCCGCTGCAATATGCCATAAAATGACGGCGAATACCCAATCGCATCATCATAAAACCCGGAATCCAGCCCGGTTTTAGCAATCCTACCTTGAGTTTTAATGCCAAGTTTTTGATCATAATACTCTGCCTTAAACCGAGCTAATCTTAGAAGAAAAACCCGATACAAATTCACCGGATTACTTATTGACCCACAGTTAGCTTGCATATCCACTCTGTTTTACTGAATATAGGCCAAGATTCCTTCAAAGATACGCTTGGCAATTACCTGATAGCCGCGGGCGTTAGGATGAAAAAAATCGCTTTTCATCGCCGGATCAGTAATAATCCTGCTTAACAGCCCCGGAATAAATATAGCTTTCTTCTCTGCGGCTAATTTTTTAAAAGCCTGGCGGTATTCCCGTAAAAAAAATCCCGCGCTGATATCTACTAAAACCACCATCGCTCCCTGGGCCTGGATGCGCTCGATGATCAAAGTTAAATTGCGCACCGTTTCTACCCGGGGAATTTTTTTTAAAAAATCATTTCCGCAAAACTCTACAATTACCAACCGCGGATCTTTGTTTAAAACATCGTATTCCAAGCGCTCTAAAGCCTCAAAAGTAGTATCCCCATCAACTCCGGCATTAATCACCGGTAATTTCAGCAATTTAGCTAAAACGGAAGGATAATCCTCACCTGGATCTGCCCCATATCCAAAAGTAATACTATCACCAAAACAAACAATACTTGATCCGCTAGAGGTTAGATTACGAATCTCCGGTTTAGCACAACCACACAAAAGAATCAAAAAAATAATCAATAACTGTCTTAATTTAATCATGTGCATATTTTAAGCGTAATTGACCACAGGCCGCTTGGATATCTTGCCCGCGTTCGCGCCGGCAAGTTACGGTCAGGCCAGCTTTTGATAGATACTGCTTAAAAGCAACTATTTGTGCGTTTTCCGGCGGTAGAATCTTTAGCTCGGCAACCGGGTTAGCCGGGATTAAATTAACTTTAGCTAACCTAAAATCTTTAAGCAGTAAAACTAAATTTTGTGCCGACTTTAGATCAGCGTTAACCCCTTTAATTAAAATATATTCAAAAGTAACCTGGCGATTAGTGGCAGCGGCATATTCCCGGCAGCATTTGATTAAATCTGCCAGAGGATATTTATTATTAACCGGCAGGAGTTGACTACGGATTTTATCAACGGCAGCGTGTAAAGAAACAGAAAGCTCTATCTGTAAATTCTCTTGCTGCAGCCTTTTTATGCCCGGAATAATACCGCAGGTAGATATGGTAATCCTTCTGGCCCCGATATTTAAAGCCACCGGAGAATTAATCATCCTAACCGCTTTAAGCACATTCTCATAATTATCTAATGGCTCTCCGGTGCCCATAAATACAATATGTGTAAGCAAGCCCGGAGCATTATTCTTTAAATAAAGCACCTCATCTAAAATTTCTCCGCAAGTTAAATTACGCTTAAAACCGGATAAACCGCTAGCACAAAAATTACAGGCTAGCTTGCAACCGACCTGCGATGAAACACAGCCGGTGTTACGCTTGGCGACCGGGATATTCACTGCCTCTACTAAATTCTTATCCGGCAACTCCAAAAGAAATTTAGTTGTCCGATCGCTGGATTCCTGTAGCTGGGCCAGCTTTAAATTCAGAATACTAAATTTATCAGCTAAGCCTTGCCTTAAAACAGAAGGCAAATTACTCATCTGGCTAAACTCATAAATGCCTTTCTGATAAATCCAATTTAAAATAACCCCGGCCTGATATTTAGGGAAACCCCGGGAAGCTAGTTCATTTTCCAGCTCTTCTAAACTTAATTCTTTAATATCTAACATAATCGTTTAAACTAAAGTTGAACAGCAAGGGGCAAGCTGAGCATTAACCTAAAGATCTTGCCTAAGTTTTTCTTTATCAATCTTACCGACCCGGTTTTTAGGCAACGCAGGGCAAAATTCAAAATAATGCGGGATCTTAAAATGGGCCAGGTGCTGGCGCAGAAAGTAACGTAGATCCTCCGGAGAAAGACTCGTTCCTTCTTTAAGTACCACATAGGCTTTCGGCACCTCTCCTCTTAATTTATCGGCCACTCCGATTACCGCTGCTTCAGCAATTTCCGGATGTTTTTGTAAGCTGGCTTCTACTTCCGGCTCAAAAACAATCTCTCCGCCGACCTTAATCATTTCCTTCTTTCTTCCGACAATATAAAGAAAACCTGCGTTGTCAAATCTACCCAGGTCCCCGGTATAAAACCAACCGTCCCGGATGGTAGCGCGAGTAAGCGCCTCATCCTTGAAATATCCTGGTGTTACTACCCAGCTATTTACCGCTACTTCTCCGATTTGCTCAGCCGCAAGCTCTTGGCCGTCATCTGAGAATATTTTGACCTGAATCCAGGGGGCAGGGCGGCCTACACTTTCAATCTTATCCGAACCCATCGGCAAAACTACTGTTGGGGCGTTGGTTTCAGTCAATCCCCAGCCGTTTAACAGATGCGCCTGCGGACAAAACTGATGGAAGCGGCGTAGAGCCTCCGGGGAGCTAGAAGCACCAAAAGTAACAATCCAGCGCAAACTGGAAAGATTAAAAGTCTCAAATTCCTTCAACTGCAATAAAGCATAGTACATTGAAGGCACGATCCAAAAAAAATTAACCTTATAATTTTGTACATTCTTTAAGAAATCTAACGGTACAAAGCGCTCCATTAATACCAAAGTCAACCCAAAAGTAATTGTGTTCTGAATATAAATTAAGCCTCCCAAATGCGAAAACGGCAAAGCGCACAACGCGGTATCTTGAGAACCTAAGTCCGCATTTACAAAAAAAGACATGGATTTCGGCGGCGCATCTAACTGGGCATAGCTGATTAAAACCCCTTTAGGCTTACCGGTAGTGCCAGAGGTATAAAAGATTATTGCCCAATCTTCAGCCTTAGCCGATGCCCGGGGGGGCAAACTAGATTCAACAGCCAATAAATGTTCGAAACTTAAAGCTTGCTCATCCTGAGATTGGCAGGAAATGATATTCTTTAGTAAAGGAAGCTTCTCTTTAAGAGAAGCTAATGAAATGTTGGCTTTATGTTTAGTAATCAGGATTTTGGCTTCACAGTGGCTAAGGCAGGACAGGATTTCATCCTCGGTAAGCATAAAATCTAAAGGCACGCTACAGGCGCCAAGAGACCAGATTGCCAAATAACTTAAAATATATTCCGGCCAACTAGGGAGATAAATCGCCACTTTGTCTGCCGGTTTTACTCCCAACCTAAGCAAGGCCCGGCTAAGAGCAAAAACTTGATCTCTTAATTGGATAAAAGAAATCTGCTGCTGGCGGAAAATAATCGCCGGTTTATGCGCGTAAGTCTTAGCGCATTCTTCTAAGACCTTAACAACATTCATTGCACATCCTCTTAAACTTACGACATTTTCGCCGCCAGGCGAACATTCGCACAACACAAATAGGCGCGGGGTGCATTAAAATCCATACCAGTAGTTAAGCAGAGGCTTGCCGTCACTGGGCTGCTCAAGGACCATATTCTTCAGACGTAAATACTCTAAAAACCCTGCCCGGCCCAGTTCCTTGCCAAACCCGCTCTGTTTAAAACCTCCGTAAGGAAGTTCATTATAAAACATCCCGTAAGTATTAATCCAAACCGTACCGGCGTTTAACTTGCCGGCTAATTCCTGAGCCAGAAATAAATCTTTACTCCAGATACAGGCCGCCAAACCAAAATCCACACTATTGGCCAATCTGGCCGCTTCGTCTGAACCAGAAAATTTATGAATCAAAACTACCGGTCCAAAAACTTCTTCTTTAAATATATGCGAGTGCGCCCCCACATCCACTAATACTGTAGGCTCAAAGAAATAACCATTCTTTAATTCCGAATGCTCCGGGATCTTGCCGCCGCAAACTATTCTGGCCCCTTCGGCTTTGGCTTTATCGATATAAGCGATTACTTTATGCCGTTGCGCGTCGCTAATTAGCGGGCCCATCTGTGTTTCAGGATTATCCGCTAACCCTAATTTTATAAGCTTAGTTTTTTGAATAAAACTAGCCAGAAAATTATCATAAATCCCCTCCTGCACAAAAATCCTGGACATCGCAGTACACATCTGGCCTTGGTTCAGAAAGATCGAAGCTAAAGAACTATTAACCGCTACCTCCAGATCCACATCATTGAAAATCAGGCTAGCCGATTTTCCTCCTAACTCCATAATCATTTTCTTTACATGTTTAGTGGTATACTGAAAAATCTGCCTACCGGTTTCATTGCTGCCGGTAAAAGAAATCAGGTCTACGCGCTTATCTTCACAAAGAGTCTGGCCGATTTTTACGCCGCTGCCATTAACCATGTTGACTACGCCCGGGGGCAAACCCGCCTGATGAATTATTTTAGCTAACTCTAGAGCGGTGAGCGGAGTCAAGCTGGACGGTTTGAGAATAACCGTATTTCCCGCAGCGATAGCCGAGGCTAATTTCCAACAAGCAATTAAAAGCGGGTAGTTCCAAGGAACGATTAACACCACTACTCCTAACGGCTCATGAATTAATTTCGCCTTTGTCTGCGCAGTAACATTAATCTCTTCTTCTGCCAAATAATCGATAAAATTATTCGCCATAAATTCGAAAGTCTTGGCACTAGAAGGAATATCCATAAAAGTAGTTTCTTTAATCGGTTTGCCGGTATTTTGCATCTCCAGCTCCGCCAGCTGGCCGGCATTCTCCAAGATACCCTGGGCAATCCGTAAAATAAATTCTTTACGCTGGGCCAAAGAAAACTGCGGCCAGGGCCCCTGGTCAAAAGCCTCCCGGGCAGCAGATAAAGCTAACTCCACCTCTTTAGCCGAAGCCAAGGCAGCCTCGGCAATTACTTTACCAGTGGAAGGATTAATAATATTCTGTTTCTCCGAGGTCTCGATAAACTGACCGTTTATATAAAGCGGGCATTTTAAATTCATCTGCGCTCCTGTTTAAAAAACCATTCCGCTATTTCAAGGGTTACCAGAATCAATTTTCACCTCTTTAAATAAAGTAAATAACCGATTAAACGGTACATACCATTTAGAAAGCTGGCCAAGCTGTCCACTTAATTTCATTTTGCCTTGGGTAACCGCCACGAATGAATCCAGCTTGCCTAAAAACACCTGCTCCCAAACCGCAGCCGGAGCGGAAATTACAAAAGGAGCATCACTATCGGTTTCCAATTTTATGATCCTGCCTTTTTCAAAATTAAACTTAAAAACCTCGCCACTATTATTAAGTTGAATCGCTAATTTTACCGTCAAATCCAACTCCCGGCCTTTCTGCGCGATAAATTCATCCTGATTAACTAAATCCACGATCGCCTGAATATGTTCCAGGCTAAACATGCGGTAAACCGGAGCATTACGTTTTAAATCATTCTTAAAAGCAGCATCTAATTCATCCAATATAGTTTTATCCCAGAGCCGGGCCAAGGCTGCACTTTTTACCGCTTCTTCCAGGGCTTCAGTAAAGCTTAAAGCCTCCTGGAATTTATCCGCGATCGCTAATGTCCCGTGATTTTTCAGAACCACTAAATTATTATTTTTTAACGCCGCGATTACCGGCGCGGTATCGGTTACCGTCGGAGTTTCTTGCGGGACAACCGGAATATCCCCCAGATAGAATTTAGTCTCGAAACTCATCGCTTTTAAAGAGTTCACCACGGCAAAATATCCGTTAATTAAAGGCGGATGGCAATGCACCACTACTTTAGCAGGAAAATTTTTATAAACCATAGCGTGCAAAGGCAGCTCGGAACTAGGCTGCAGCTCTCCTTCAGTTTCACCATTGGCCAGATTAACCTTAACCATATCACTTTCTTTTAACTGCCCTAAGGATGTTCCACTGCCGGTAATCAGTATCTTCTGATCATCGATGCGGCAACTTAAGTTACCAGATTTGGCTACCACTAAACCCGCCGCATAAAGCCTGCGGCCAACCTCGATCAACTCCAACCTCCTTGCTTGTTCGGACATTTAGACTCCTAAATAAATATGCCGGGTAATTAATTTCGCCGGGGTAACATCAAAAGCCGGGTAATACGCCTTAACTTTTTCGGGGGCTAAACGCAACCCCTGATAAATCTTTAATTCATCGGGCGGCCTAATCTCAATTTTAATTTCCTTGCCGCTTTTTAATTTAGAGGCCGGAGGGCAGATCACATAAAATGGAATTTTAAAATATTTAGCCACCACTGCAATCTGATAAGTGCCGATTTTATTGGCGATATCTCCGTTTAAAGTCAAATGATCCGCACCGACGATAATCTTGGTCACTTTACCCAAAGATAATAAATAAGCCACCATATTATCGGTAATAACGGTCACCTCAAATCCTTGCCGCATCAATTCCCAGGCAGTTAAGCGCGAGCCCTGTAGATACGGCCGGGTCTCGGTAACATAAAAGCTTATTCTTTTCCCTTGCTCTTTAGCCAGCTGGGCAATCAGCGGCATTAATCCGCTGATATTGCAATGTGTCAGAATTACATCTTTATCTTTGAGTAATTCTGCTGTCTGTTGGGCCTGCTGGATACGCTTGGCTTTCAGCATCTCTAAAAAACCCAAAATGCTTTTTTCCAGCGGCGCGCCGCTTTTTTCCATCCCTAAAACCATATCGGTCAGGAATTTAAAGGACAAAGTCGGCCGGGTAGCATTGATCGCGGCAGCTACCTTAGCCAAATTCTTATGCTGCCGTTTACTTAACAGAAAAGTGTACATCACCAAAAGCACCTGGCCTGCGGCGCGGGTCTTCATCTGCTTAATCGCACGGCAAGCCTCCAGATAATTCTTAGCCTTAATATAGGTAAGCTTCTGGGGGAGCCTGGTCTCATCCAGAATATAAATAGTGTTGCCCTTTAATTGTATCGGCCAAAATAATGGAGAAAATTTCATAGTTATTTATTTTTTACGGGTGGCTTGGGGGTGGTTTCGCAGCGCGTTATAGCGCAAGAAACTACCCCCAAGACAGGACCCGTAAAAATTTACTTTCCCTCTAATTTTTTAACTAATTCAAGAGCAATTTTAATCAGATTACTCTCGGCCATATAATAAAGCGGGTTCATAAAACCCATCTCCCCGGTAACCACATTGTCGCTGACCGCCAAAATGGAACAGGCCTTAAGGTTATAGGTCTGACAAATGGTCAAAAGCGTGGAAGAAACCATATCTACCGCCTTAGCCCCCTCTTTACGCTTAGCCTCCACAATCTCGCGGGTTTCCCGCAATAAAGCATCAGTAGTCCAGGAT
>JBFZAT010000006.1:0-15279 GCA_041308845.1 Candidatus Omnitrophota bacterium
AGTTTTATATTGTTTTGGGTTTAAAATCGCTTTTAATCTTTAAAAAAACCGGTAAATTTTTTAAAATCCGTTCCATGCTGTGCGGAGATTTAAAACATAACAGGAAAAATTTACTGATCCAGTTGTAGCTGGTATAAAATTTACGGATAAATTGTTTGTAGAGTTGCTCCAGCCGTTCTCGGGAAGCTATTCCTTTGGGAATAAAAACAAAGTTTAGGCAATTCATCAGCGGCCATTTTTCCTCAAAAATTCCCTCTGCTTGTATATTAGCATAAATCGGCGAACCCGGAAATGGGGTAAATTTTGTCATATTCATGTCGTCCAATTTAAGTTTGCCGATGAAATTAACGGTAGCCCGGATGGAAGCTTCGGTTTCTCCGGGCAGGCCCATCATAAAGAGGCCTTTGGCGCGTAAACCGGATTTCTGGATTGTTTTGACTGTCTCTTCTACTGTTTTAAGATCAATTTTATTTTTATGCCGGGCCAGGATTTGCGGATCAGCAGACTCAAGGCCCAGGCTGACCATCCAGCAGCCGGCAGATTTTAAGAGCCTAAGCAGCTCCGGATCCAGATGCCCTAAATGCGCGGCGCAATTAAAGCTCATGCCCAAAGGTTTTCTTTGTAATAGCTGGCAGAGTTCTACGATGCGCGGGCGGTTAAAAGTAAACAAATCATCATAGAAAAAAATATGCCGCACACCAAAATCTTTTTTAAGCCAGGACATCTGCTCATAAAGATACTGCGCAGAGTTAAAGCGGAAGCTCTGCCGGTAAACTGAACGGTCACAGTAGGAGCATTGATAAACGCAGCCGCGGCTGGAGATAATGGTGGCCACCGGGAATTTCGGGAAATTAAATAAAGCCCCCTCAAAGCTGGCCGGAAAATTTTCTAGCAGATGGTAGGCCGGAAACGGGAGTTGATCCAGGCAGCATAAATCCGTGCGTAAATTATTTTCACAGATTGACCGGCCTGGATTACGGAAGACCAGCCCCTGGATATTTTGTTCTTCTTCCCCGGCGGCTAACTCAAGCATAGCCTTTTCCCCTTCTCCGGTAACCAGATAATCAATCGCGGGGAATTTTTCCAGGATTTTCCCCCGTAAAGCAGAAACATGTACTCCGCCGAAAACAATTTTTATCTGCTCGGCGTGATTTTTAATCTGTTCGGCCAGATAATAAGCATTAAGAAAGCTTGAGGTGACGGCGGTAAAACCGATGATCTGCGGTTGAAAGTGATTAATCCGGGTAAGAATTTGATTAAGGTTTGTTGTATAAGAAAAATTCTGGCCGTCATAAATCTGCACCTGGTGGCCGGCTTGCTCTAAGTAAGCCGCAATGGCTAAAATGCCGACCGGAGCCATGCGGATGGCGACCTGGGTATAATCCGGGGAACCTTCCACCCAGTTTGAACCGCAAGGGTTAATTAAAAGTATTTTCATGAATGCGCCCGGCTGTATGCGGCCGCCAACTTACCGGCAGCTTCTCCTAAATAAATACAGGTTCCGGTTACCCGGGTAGAAGCCAGGGCTTGGGGAGTTACCGAAATATTCCTGCCTGCGGCAAAAAGGTTCTCCAGGTTTTTAGATTTAAGGCAATCAACAGGAATTTCATAAAATTTATTTTCCGGCAGGTATTTAATCTGCTGGCCGTATTTAGGATGCCAGAATTCCAGGGGCCAATAACCGCGGGCAGCAGGTTTGGAAAATTTTTTTAATGCCAGGATATCTTTTTCGGTTAAAGTATATTTTCCTTTTAGTCTCAACCCCTCCCGTTGATGGATTTCCGGGGCAATCCAGCTGATATAAGAATCTTTAAATTCCGGCATGGTTTTACGCAGATAAGCATGCAAAATGGTAGCATACTTTTTTGCCTGCTTGATTTTAGCGCTGGTATTGTCAGCGGGTAGATTTAATTTGATAATTCCGGCTTGATTAACCCGGCCGTAAGTAAAATTAGTAAAGCGGGCGTAAGCCGGCAGTTTCCTATCATTGACCGCCAACGCCAGATAATAGGGGACTTTAATGCCCAGGATATTGCCGGAATCATTGATGCCCCCTATCTCCAACTGAAATCCGGCTAATTGCCTGTCTTTAAAAGGGGCAAGCTGATATTGGTCATGGCTTAATTTAATTACTGCCCCGCAGCCGGTAGCATCGATTACCGCTTTAGGCTTGATCTTGAAATTAAGATGGTGATTAAGATGCCTGGAGATCACCCGCACAGATTCAATCCGCCGGCCTTTTATTTCCACTGCGCTAACCTGACTGTTAAATAAAATTTTAAGATTTTTTTCCTGACGCAGCAGTTTGCGCAACACCAGTTCCAGGTTCCCCGGCTCAAAGGCAAATAAGCTGATTTTACCGACTTTGATAAATTTATTAAGCGGGCTAAGTTTTTTTAAATCAGCGATGATCTCCTCAGCGATGCCCCGGTTAGCCGGATACAGCCCGCAGATATCCCGGTGCCGGTCGCTAACGGCAATACCTCCGGGATAGTTTTTCTCTTCAATCAGAATGGTTTGGGCTTTAGCCCGGCTGGCGGAAATAGCCGCGGCTACTCCGGCGATCCCTGAACCGGCCACAAGCACCTGGCAAGGCAGCAATATTTTATTTTTCATTGATCATCGCCTCAAGGCTTTGCATAATGTAGTTTACCTGCCCGGGGCTTAAAAAATCATCAAAATAGGAAAGGGTAATATTTAATCTGTCCTGGAACTGATTAAAATATATACCCACTCCCGGCGGCTTAGGGGTGCGGGGCAGATGGAATATATTGACCACCTGATCTTCAATTAATTTTTCCTGCTGAAAAGCGTTATTTAAAAATGAAAAGGCAAAAGAAGCGAAGTATTTTTTAGACATTAGTTTCAAAAAGAAATTGGCCAGCGGTAGGCAGGCAATACGCATCAACAGGCTGGCTTTAGTGATGGCTTCCGGGATAGCGTTTTTTACCTGCGCAAACATCTGGGTTTTGATTTGGGTTAAAACTGCGCCCAGGTCCTCTATTTTTTCGGCGTCAATCTTAAAAATCAAGAAAGAAAAATGATTAAAAAATACAGCTTTCTGCCCTTGTTCTTGGGTCCGGGTGTCGATGGGCACCGGAATCAGGTAGAATGACCCGGGGATATTTTTTTCTTCAAAAATGCGGTGCAGGATCTGGGCAGTTTTAGCCAGGCAATATGGCATGAGCATAAGATAACCGGCGTGCTGATAAGCAGCGTCGGTAAATTTTTTAGTTTGAACGCTATTTAAATGAATGGTCCGGAATCTGGCCGGCTCGTTTTTTGGCTGGCCGGGTAAGCTGCGGTGCAGTGGCGTAGACAGGTTTAACAAAAACCGGTTGAGCAAGCGTCCGGCAGTGAATTTTTCTTTCCAGCGGTTTAAATAATGCGGGCTGTTTAAATCAAGTTGCGGAATCTGGCGGTCCTGATAATATTTTTGAAAAAGATTTAAAAATGATTCTGCGCCTTTGGCATCCAGCAGGCGGTGATCAAAAACCATGCCTAAGAAGCTGCGCTGGCCGGTGTTAACCAGGGTAAAAATCAAGTGCTCCCGGCGATTCTTAAAAGGCGAGTTAACCAGCGCTGCCAGCGGCGTCAAATACTGTGAGTCATCCTCGACATTTACGGTGTAGACCCAAAAGGGGAGCATTTTTTTATTTCCGGGGGCTTTCCAGTAAGGGCAGAGGTTTAAGGCGCGGCCGGGGAACCCGTTGAGCAGGGGGAATTTCTGGATGAAGCCGTATAAGGTTTCCTCGAGCAACTTATCATTGGGGGTAAGTTTTAGCTCCAGGACGACTTCTGAATAGTTGCCAATGCCGGATTGAGCTTTACTGGTATAGTCCAGGCAGTGGACTAACCAGTCGATGCCGGTTAAATAGCGTTTCATACTGATTGATTGTGTATACGTTCAGCCAGCGAATGTATGGTTTTAAAATCTTCTCCGGTTAAGCCGGATTCCATGAGTTTGATTTCGAATTCCTTCTCGATAAAAACCAGCAGCTCTACGAAGCTCAAAGAATCCACTCCCAATGAGTGCAAAGGAGCATCGGGTTTAATCTTTTGGCCATTGTAGCCTAAGATTACCCCCAGCTGACGCGTAAGTTTTTCTTCGATTCCTTTTATATCCACGATTTACTGTTTTTTTAAGCTACTTTATTCCCGCATTTAGGGCAGAATGAGATCCCCTCTTCTATTTGCCGGCCGCAGGCAGAACATTTAGGAATAGTTTCTTCAACTGCTCCCTCATCAGCTGAGGCTACCGGTTCCCTTAAGACGATTTTTATTTTGCCCATAAATAGATCGGTAATTTTTTCCATGTTGCTAAAAAGTAGAACGGCCAATCTTACCAATATCAGCATGCTGATACAAAGAAAAATCATATGGTAGGTTTCCATATCGCGCCTAAAAAGATACCTGGCGATGTAGTAAAATATTTTATAAGCAATAATTGAGGAGCTTAAGATGACAATCCATTTAGCAATGGTCATGGCTTTAGGAAAGCGGATTAGCTCATAATGTTTTTCCAGATAGAATCCGAATTTTATCAGAAAAACCAGGATCACCGCATTTACCGCTGCGACCATTATATGCATCACCGACAGCCCGGTGCTAAAAAACTCATTTCTACTAAACACCGTGATTTTAGTTACCATAAACCTAAAAAAGAACATGATCGCCAGGATAATGCAGAGCTTGACAACCCGCATTCCCAGGTCGTTAATCAAGGTTTCACTTTTGTTCATGATCCTTCCTCCTTGTTGTTCTGCCCGGCTTTTTGAGCAGAAGGTTTATAAAGACAGATGCTTTTTGATTCCTCTTGGCTACAATTATAGCGCAAAGATTCGATCTTGTGAACTGTAAATGTTTGTTTTTTAAGCATCAATGCCCCGGCTGCGCAGCTAAAGCTGCTTAAGGAAAAACTGTGGCCGAAGATCGGCGCAAAGTTGTCCGCTGGAAGCGATAGCTCACCTGTGGTTTGGGTAGTTTGGGCTAAGGCGCTTATCGAGCAGTATTTACTATATTTTGAGTCGTTGGTCAGAAGGAAAAAAGCGCTGCCTTCGCCTAAGGCAAGCGGCGGTTTTAATTTCTGGCTGCAGATATATTCTAAAACTTTACCCAGCTGATCCACTGCGCCGACTAAGATGTATGAGCAGCGGTTCTCTTTTAACCAGCATTCTGCCAGAATAATCGCCTGGCGGAAGGAATCGCCAAATTGGGTCAAAGTCAGCGTGGGGCCGCGGGTTTGCAGGTTTAAAGCAATATAGGAAGCTGCGGCATTGTGCACAGAATGAGAAAATAAAGTCGGAGAAACTCCGGCATCTCCGTAGGTTAAGATATCATCTAGAAATCCGAAGGTAGTTACATGCGGGCCTAAGGCAGTGGATAGAATGATCCCGATTTTCTGCTTATGCTCCTCCGGGATAGCGCTGTCGGCCAAAGCATCATAAGCTGCCAGGGTAGCCATTTTGCTGAAGCTGTCGGCGCGGCGGGCCTCTTTGAGCACCTGCTTATCAGTTAAGGCTTCTTTAGGAACCCGGTAGATATCTTGAGGCACAACCGGATTTTCAGCTAAAGCTTTTTCTAAGCTGGCCAACCCGCGGCCGCGGTTAAAAATTATTCCCATTCCGGCAATATGCATTTTAATTCCTTAAAAGTTTACTTAAGCAGCTAAATACACCTTTGGGGCTAAAAAGAATGTTCAGCCCCTGAAAACACTCATGCGTGCACCAGCAGCTTTGCTGTTTGATTTTTTCTACCAGAGCTTTTCTGGGCGCAGCAGACCAGATTTTTTTAAAGTCATAATCATTTTCACGCAGATTACCCAGGAGCACTTGGAGATTTTCGCAAGGATAAACATCAGCGTTATCATAAATCACAGCCCCTAAGTTAGCGGCCAGGCAATTATAGCGATGCTTGCCTGTTTGTAAACTTTCCAGGATGCTGCGGCGGACCACAATGTCCCGGGCCATGATTAGTGACCCCAGGGTAAAGGCATGGTAGCCTTTGAATTTATGTAATTTTATATCAGTTTCCCAGAGCTCAATTAATTTTTTGTATTGGCCCAGCCTGATCCCTTTAGTTTCCGGTTCCCTGGTTTGGCCCCGGATAAGCAACGGGCTGATTAAATCCGGTTTAAGTTCATCCTTAATGAAACAGTAAATTTCTTCGATTGCATCTTGATTCTGCCCGCTTAAAGTTAAATTTACGCCGACGGATAAATTCTTGGCCTGCAGGCCTTGCAGGGATTTAATGGTTTGGGTTGCCTGCTGGAATAAGCCGGGGAAATTCCGGATTTGATCATGTTGGCAGCCGAGATGATCAATTGAAACATTAATGTGGAGTTTGGCCCGGGGGCATTTTTTTAGCAAGTTTTCAGTTAAATGGCAAATTTTCAACGGATCAGATCCGTTGGTCGGGATAGCCAGTGATCTCACCCGGCAATTTTTATAAAAAATACGGGCAATTTCATCCAGGTCTACCCTTAAAAAAGGCTCTCCTCCGGTTAAGTTCAGATGGTAGAGTTTGCCGATGGAAGCGGCAATTTTTTCAATTTCAGCCAGGGTTAACTCTTTACTGCCAGAGTTAATTTTATGCCGGTAAAAACAATGATTACAGCCACCGTTACAGCGGTTGGTAACGAAAAATATTAAATAAATCGGTTTAGCCAGGCCCAGATAGCTCAAAGTTTCTTACCTCCTAAAAAATCTAGACTGCCCCAAAGAATGCCGATCCAGCATAACAAAGTATCTAAAGGTAGAATTCCGGCGGCCTGGAGCATGAATTTAATTCCAAACTGATTTTTACAGTAGCGTAAAAATCTGGCATTGATTAAATAATAAATAATTGTCAGTGTGATGAATACCCGGGGGTCAGTATTAATTAAAAAGATACTGGCCAGTAGGAAAGGAAATAAATAGATCGAATAACGGATATTTTTAACTACGATATTATTATCCGCTTTAGCTGTCCGGGAAAAATCGGCGTATTTAATCCTGGTTAAAGCCCTGGCTCGGTTGAGTTCGGTATTGAAAAATTGCCTAAAGGTGTAACGGCGCAGATGTTGAACCGGAATTTGGCCAGCAAAGGCCAGGCGGAAACCTTTTTGCGTAAGTTTCCTTCCTAATAAAGTATCCTCCAGGTGCCGGGATGCTGGGTTGAATCCGCCGGCAGCTTGAAAAGCCTCTTTCTGGATAGCCAGGGTTGAGCTAAAAGTCCAGCTGACCTCCTGGGGCTGTTTTGATAAATAATAGCAAAGATAGAGGTGTTTATAGCGGCTTAAGCCATCGCTCATTGCGCAACGGGGATCCAAGTTGCAACTCAGTGCGGAAAAATCTTTTTTTTCGGTTAAAAACCAGTCTATCTTTTGCAGGGTATCCTCAAAAAGTAAAATATCGGCATCAATAAATACTAAAATGTTTCCGCTGGCCTCCTGGGCCCCTCGGTTACGGGCCGCTGCCGGGCCTAAGCATTTCTCATAACTAATAACTTTTGCACTCAAGTTTTTTGCCAACAGCGCAGTTTTATCTGTGGAAGCATCATCGACTAAAATTAATTCATACTGCTGGCTGAATTTTGATTGCAATATACTATTAATACAGCCGGTTATTGTTGTTTCACTGTTATGCGCCGGGATGATAATGGAATATTTCATTTAGAGAATAATAAAGCTGAATTATTGCCGCCGAAAGCCAGTGATGTAGATAAAGCATATTTGCCGTTAACCGGTGTTCTTTGGTCAACCGGAGCAATGCCAATCTCCGGGTCTGGCTCAAGGAATCCGGCGCTGGCCGGTATCCAGCCATCGCGTAATCCTATGCAGGTAAAAACCGCCTCTAAGCCTCCGGCAGCCCCCAGGGTGTGGCCGGTGAAGCCTTTAGTAGAAAGAAATTTAATTTTAGGGCCAAAAACCCGGGCCAGCGTCTGGCCTTCGACTAAATCGTTGTCTTTAGTGGCTGTGCCGTGGGCATTGATAAAGGCGATATCTTTGGGTTTGATTTGAGCTTCTTTTAAGGCTTGAGCTAAGGCTTGCTCTAAACCCGTGCCATCAGGCCGCGGAGCAGTTAAATGATAGGCATCAGCAGCTAAACCATAACCCTTGAGAAATAATTCAGGAGTTTTTCCCCGGCGCCGGCAGAGGTTTTCTTTTTCCAGAATAATGATTCCGGCTCCCTCTCCTAAATTCAGGCCGCTGCGATTGCGGTCAAAAGGAGCGCATAAAGATTTACTGACTACGCTTAAAGAGCCAAAGCCATCTAGCGGTACACGGTTTAGCTCATCGGCCCCGCCGGCAATCACTAAGTCGCAATAATCATTGCGCAGCCAGGATAAACCTACGCCGATGGCATCGGTTCCGGAGGAGCAGGCATTCACGATGGTGGTGCATAAATTTGGGCGTAAGTTTAGAAATTTTCCTAAAGCCGCCGCCAGGTTGCTTTTTAAATAACGGCCTACTGAATTCATCGCAGCAGAGCCGGTTGAGCGATACTGCTGGTAAAAATCCGTATCGTTTAATTGGCTGGCTACCGTGGTACCCAGGCAGATACCCACCCGCCAGCTGCTTAAATCGTCCTCTAGATTGGCGTCGGCGATGGCTTCGGCGGCCGCCGCGTAAGCTAAGCTGACCGAGCGCATGGTATCAGCGCAAGAGGAAAAATTACGGATTTGAAAAACCGGATATTTAAGTTCAGTTTTAAAGAGGGTAACCGGGCCGCCACTACGGCTGCCGCTGGTAAAACTTTGGCGGGTTTCAGAGAGATTATTTCCGGCCGCAGAGATTGCGCCTAAGCCGGTGATGGCAATATCCGGTGGAAGCATAATAATTTATTTTTTCTGGTTTTCGTAGATATAATTGGCTAAGGTATCGATGGAGTAGAATATTTTCCTTCCCTGGCTCATGTCTTTAACCTCAATGCCGAAATTACGCTGCAGTAAAACTACAATTTCCACTGCATCCAAAGAATCCAGGCCCAGGCCCTCTCCGAAAAGGATCTCATCGTCTTTAATTTTTTCAGGGTCGACATCTTCCAAGGACAGATGGCTGACCAGTTGTTCTTTTAATTTTTTACGGATTACTTTTAATTCCTGCTCCTTTTGCTCTTCCATGCTTACCTCCGGTGGTTGAAGATTATAAATTAAATTTACCGCGGGTCCTGCCGAGGCTTGTCCTGTGCGGCCAATTGTCCGCCCAGGATCAATCCTGGTCACCCCCGGTTAAGCTGATTTGTTATCCCAGACATCGTGAAACAAAAAGCACTGATACGGATATTGCTGGACATATTTAGTTAAAATATCGGCGAACTGCTGGACATAGGCATTCAGCTGCTGGCGTTTATCCTTATTACTATTATAGCGCGGATATAGAATATGTGAAACATCTACGCTATATTTTTTTTGGCCCAGCTTAGCCGATAATAATACAACCAGCGGGCAGTTACTGCTGGCAGCCAGGCTAAAAGCCCCGAAAGGAAAATAAGCCCGGTCATTTAAAAAGGAAATCTCCGTGCCTTCAAACCCGTATTTACGGTCACCCATCACCGAGACAATGCTGCCCTCTTTTAAAGCCTGCATTGCCTCCACTACCCCTCCTAAATATCCTTCCGGAGAAATAATTTTAATCAGGTTATCCTGGCCGTCAATATTTAATGAGGTTTTCACTGCAGGGTTATCCTCCGGACGCATTAATAGATATACCGGCTTATTTAATTTTTTTAAAGTAGTGAGGGCAATCTGCCAATTACCGAGGTGAGCAGTTAAAAGCACAAATCCCTGGTTTTTATCGGTTAATAAACCGCTCAATTGATCGTAACCTTTGAGCTGAATATCAAACTGGTGTTTTCCGGAGAGCATCGCTGCCCGGTCAATCAACTGTTTACCCTGGCTGATAAATAAGCGGTAGACCTTCCAGCGCAGTTTTAAAAAATTGGCTTCGGGAAACCTACGGCGGATATAACTTAAGGCACTAGATACAGCGTTCTGGTCAAAAAGCCAGTAATGCAGGCTGACTAAATATAATAACGCGTAAGCTCCGGGCAAGCCTAGGAACTTCAGGTGCAGCTTAAAGAACCAGAATCCTAAGCGGTTGCCTCTTTTTTTAGCGCTAATTTTAGATTGATCAGCTGGATCGGCCATGTTTTAACATTCTGGTTTGTATGGTTTGGGCGCCAAGATAAATAATCAGGCTAACCCCCGCAGCCAATAACGGCGCCAGGATTAAAGAACCCAGGAACCATTCCCAGATTCTTTCCGGTAAGGCGCCAAAAGTATTCTCCCAGGAGGGATTAGTCAGCCATTTTCCGTAAAGCATAAAATGCCCCAGCTCAATACAGGCCAGCGGCACAAATGGCGGCATACATAAATTCTGAATACTTAAAGCCATGACTTTATTTAAATGCAGGCGGCTGGTGACATAAAGAATAGAAAGCATGTGCAGTGAAATTAAAGGTAAGACGCCTAAAAAGATCCCTACGCCGGCAGAAATAGCCAGGCCCAGAGGCGTAGCGTTTTCACTGAGTAAATTTTTCAGGAGGTTAACTGGCTGCAATAAAATATTTAAAGCCGCTTTAGGCCGGGCTGTAACTTTAGGATATGGCAGCGGAGTAAGCCGGCGGCCCAGCAGGCGGATATGCATTAAGCTGATGCGCAGGTTGTCGGCCAGCGGATGAAAGCTGCTGACCCGTAAAGCTGCAGGCGGATAAAATACGTTAATCGGGATCTCGACTATTTTTAATCCCGCCCAGACTGCACGGGTGAGGATTTCAGTTTCGAAATCATAGTAATTGCCGCTGGTTTTAATTTGGGCGATATATTCAACCGGATAGCAGCGGTATCCGCTTTGGGTATCCCGGATCAGCGCCCCGGTTTCCAGGCGCACCCAGAAATTAGAGAATGAGCGGCCGAACTGGCTTTTGCCGGGTACGTTTTTTTGTTTAAAATCCCGGCAGCCGATAATAATGGCAGAAGGGTTATCTTCTGAAGCCCGGATAAATTTAGGGATTTCTTGCGGAAAATGCTGGCCGTCGGCATCAATGGTCAGCATGAATTTTGCCCCCCGAGACTGGAGGAATTTTAATGCTGTGCGAATGGCTTGGCCTTTGCCTAGATTTTTAGGATGTTTTAAAACCTGGATATCGCTCCCTGCTAATAACTCCTGGATATCCTGGCCCACAGAGCCGTCATCAACTACTAATATGTTTTGCAGGTACTGCCGGCAGGCAACCGCTACTTTTTTGATCGTCCCTTGATTATTATAAGTAGGAATGACGCACCAGGTATCCGGTTTAAGCAATAAATTAATTTCAGGCATTTTGTTTTTTACGTCTACGTTGGGCATTTCCGGGAATGAGCATCTCCCAAAGGGAGCCGGAATATCCCAGTTTATGCAAGAAGGCCAGGCTGCTGTCTAAAGCATCCGGCGGGAAAACGCAGTTACGCACTCCTTTAAAGGCGGCGGTCAAAGTATCCTCCAGCCATTTACGCTCCAGTCCCGGGGCCAGGTAATAAACCGGCTCCAGTAAATCTTGCCCGGCCCGGATCAAGCCCTCCTGAATTGCTAATTGCTCCAAAGGCGTGCCCGGCAGGATACGGATGCCCATAAAAATAAATGAAACGGTTTTAGATAAACCCTTAATATTATTTATGCCTTCGATTGTTGTCTGCGCTGTTTCTCCGGGGGAGCCGAACATAAAATAATGCGCGGTGGCAATATTATATTTTGCAAACAGATGGTTAGAGTCCACTACATCTTGAAATGAAAAAGACTTGCCTAATTTTTTAAGGGTGGTATCTGAAGAGGCATCTGCTCCGACTTCAGCGGCTTTTAAACCGGTTTCCTGCATCAGCGCCACAGCAGAATCATCTAGCCCCTGCGGGGTAAAGAACGCGCTCCAGGGAATATTAACTTTACGGTTTTGCATTTCTTTTAAAATTTTAAGGTAGTTACCCTGCTGATCATTAAATACCGAGTCGGTGAAAAAGATATATTTGGCGCCGAAGTTATTGATTAAATTTTCTAAGTCATCTACTACGCTTTGAATATCGCGAGCGCGGATGGCCTGGCCTTCTAAAATCGGATATGTACAATACACGCATTTATGTATGCAGCCGCGTTTAGTCTGGATGCTGGCGACATTGCCGCTTTTAAGATAATATTGCATAATTGCGGGGTCATAACAGGCCGAAGGAATTTGTTTTGCCTGTAACTGCGGGTGGGCCCGGATGATTTTTTCTTGAGGGTAGTGGCCTTTGGTTGCCTGGTTAATAAAATCCAGTATCGCTGCCTCCCCTTCTCCGGTAAATCCGTAATCTGCGCCGACTTTAGCTAAAATTATCTCCGGCATAATCGAGAAACCTGAACCGCCCAGCACTATTTTTGCCGGGCTGTCCTTATGGAGTTGGTCTACGATATTTTTTACCGCCTCGATATAGCGTTGTTCATTCAATAAATTTACATTGTCAATATTGCGGATAGAGATGCCGATTAGCTCTGGCTGAAATTCATTAACGACTGCGGTTAATTTTTGCATTGAACGATCGGCAGCCAGGAAATCAAACTGTCGCACTAGGTGTCCGGCATTCTTTAAACTTGCGGCGACCATGCTTAAACCTAAAGGATATACCGAATAAGGGGTACTGGCGACATTAGATGAAATTAAGAGCACCTTCATGGCTGTTTTTTGCCCCATTTAGTCCTGTCCCGCAGCGGCGGACCGGCATAAGTACCGTCCAGTTTTTCTTTTTCGATGACCTTTAAATAAAGTTTAGCCATCTTCACTTCTTTACTATAATCTGAATAAAAAGTATCCCAGGCGTATTCATACATTTCCTGCAGCTGATCCGGGCTCATTAAGGCCGGTTTGTAGACAACTTCTGCTCCGGTATAGTTAATCCAGTTGTTATGTAGAATGCGGCCTTCTTTTTCAAATTGCGCCCGGATCGGAGTGTGGGCAAAAGGAGTAAGAATGGTAAATTCAGCCAAATCTAATTTTATCTCCAGGAGGAAATCCACCAGGCGTTTAATGTAATCCTGGTCATGGTTATCCATACCTAAAATAATCGTCCCTTCTACTCCGATGCCCCGCTCTTGCAGGCGCTGGACCTTCCTGCGGATATGTTCGGAAGTATCCACTACCGCCTGGTAAACATACCAGCATCCGGCAGCAGCTGCCAAATCCAGGATTTCGTCGGTATCTTTGATCGGGTGAGAAACCCACTTTTTCTTTAAAGGAGCCAGGGCTTTAAACAGCTGGATTTCCCATTGGTCGTCTTGAGCCAGAGAGTTGTCCACGATAAATAAGCGGTTATTCTGGATGCCGGATATTTCCTTGACCACTAAATCAATCGGCCGCGGGCGGAATTTACATCCTCCTAAGTACGGAGTGCAACAGGGAAAACAGTTAAAGCGGCAGCCGCGTGAAGCATGCACCAGGTCAACCATCTGGACTCCGCGGAAATTATATAAAGGGCGTTTTAAGATTTCTCTTGCCGCCGAACCGATTAAATGGGTATCCGGGAAGTCATTCAAATAATTATAAACTTTTTTTAAATTACCTTTTTTAAAATCAGCGATCACCCCTTCCATTCGCCCTTCGGCTTCCCCTAAAAATACGCTATCGGCATGGGCTAGAGTTTCCTCATAATGCAGCATCGTGGCAATCCCGCCAAAAATCACTGTTTTTCCCTGCTTGCGGTATTGATCGGCGATCTCCCAGGCGCGGGGCATCTGGCAGGTGAGCATTACGGATAAGCAGATCAGGTCCGCATCCTCGCCAAAATCCAAAGTTTCCACATTCTCATCGCAAAAAGAAATCTGGATACCGGTGGCAATGGTGGCGGCAAAACAAACCGGGCCATGCGGCGGCAGGTTAAACTCCGGTTGATTCTTTAATTTCGGCCACTTAGGATAGATTAATTTTATCTTCATTTTGTTTTTTGCAGCACTTGGGCTGTCGCCGAGTGGGCGTTGGCCTGCACTAAAATAATAATTTTATCCGTTCCGGATTTCAGCATGTTTAAGGCGTATTTAAAAGTTTCTTTCTCCGCATTTCTGGGAAATCCCAGATAGAGGAGTTTACCGGTAAAACCAAAATGTATTGCTGCTTCAGCCAAAGGGCTGCTGGGCAAGGTGTAAATAAAGAGATTCCCCCGCCCAAGAGTTCTGCCTGCCTCCCAGTAATCCCGGAAGTAAGCCAGGTTTGCCTCCAGGCAGCCATTCGGGGTTGATCCCAATATAGCGATAGCTTTCTTTTTAGCTTTAGCGTAGCTGATATTGGCATCGTAAAGCGCCAGGGCAACAGCCAGATTAATTAATTTCGCCTGCCGGTTAAACCTGCCGAAATTTTCAACCGGATAAGCCAGGATTCCATCTGCCAGGAGTTTTTCGTAGGCCAGGCGTAAATTAGCATATTTCCAGCCGCGGGATTTTTTTTTGCATCCGCAGGCCTGGCTTTTGACCCAGCCCTTTCCTTTGTTTGTGTTTAGCATGGCAATAATTACTTTGCTCCTAATTTTTCAATGACCGCCTTAGCGATATTCTGATTGAGTTTGCGGGCGGCATTCATCCATTCGCGCCCGGAGAAGGTCGAATCATCATTTTTTAAAATTGCTGTGTTCCCATTAGCTGAAAGTTCATATTGAATTTTTAATGCCACTCCTCCGGCTCCATAGCCGACCATCATCCGCGCAGCTTTGCTGCCGGGGCGGTATTCGATAATTTTTACTTTAAGCAGGTATTGATTGCTTTGAGGTGTAAAATCCTGGCGTTTTTCGATTAATTTAGCCTGATAGCCGGATTTAGCATAACGGCCAAAAACGCGGATTAAGTCATTCTGCATCCAGTCAGCCAGCTGTGTTTGCGATTTCACCTGGCGCTCCGGTAAACTATTGTTTACTCCATTGTCAAATAGAATAGCGATGGTGGTTAGGGTATTTTCTTCAGCGGCGCTCAACGGATTAATAAAACCCGAAATAAAAACGGCTAAGAAAAATACGCTTAATGCGAACAAGTTTTTCTTCATGCATCCTCCTTTTAAGTATAACGGTTAACAATCTGCATTATTTAATACTAAAGCTGCGTTGACTCCTCCGAAACCGCAGTTATTTAAAATAACCGGGGATTTTTTCAATTCTTTCTTTTCAAGATTAATCCAACCTTGGGCTAAAGTATCCGGTTCGGTTAACCCTACGCTAGCCGGTATAATTTTTTCCTGTTGTACATGTAAAGCCAGGATGGTTTCGATTAATCCGGCTGCGCCTAAAGTATGCCCGATAGCGCCTTTAATCGAA
>JBFZAT010000007.1:0-31421 GCA_041308845.1 Candidatus Omnitrophota bacterium
GCTTATTATAACAGTCCCGGCAATATATCGGACGGTCCTCTCTGGGCTTAAAAGGAACTTCACATTCTTTTTTGCATTCCCCGCAAATAGCTTTATGCATTTCCCGGGGCCCTGAGCCAAATCCGCCACCTTGTTGGTAAGCCATACATCCTCCTTTTTACCGCTTAACAGCTTGCTTTAATAAATAATTATATGACCAACCTGGCTGGAAATCAAGTATTAATTTAAATCAACAAATTATTAATACTTTTATCCCGACACGCTGAGCTGATATCGGATGAAAACCTGAAGATCTTGTTTACTTAAGCGCTGATCTTTTTTAATAACCAGGAAAAATTATTACCTAGCAGCCGCATCGTTTCTAATCCTTCCTGGTCCGCTGTCACTTCATTGATTTCGCGGCCGATACCGATATTCCAATACGCAGACCCGACTACCACCATCTGGCTGATAGTAAAAAAATGATTAATCGAATCAAAAGCATGAATTGCTCCGCCCCGGCGCACCGCGATTACCGCCGCGCCGGCTTTGCGCTTAAGCAGGTGGTTATTCACCCGGCTGACCATCCCTGCCCTTTCAATTAAGGCTTTAGCCGCGGCTGTACAGTCAGCGAAATATGTCGGGGAACCGATAATTATTCCATCCGCCTGGATCATCTTGGCTAAATATGTATTAAGCAAATCATCCTTAATTGCGCATTTTTTATCTTTAGTGATTGCACACTGCCCGCAGGCGATACAGCCGGCAATCCTTTGAGCGCCCAGCTGGATAAGTTCCGTATTAATCTTATCCTTCTCTAATTCCTTAAGAACATGTTTAATCAGGATAGCCGTATTCCCGTCTTTTCGGGCACTGGTATTAAAAGCTACTACCTTCATAATCTCAACTCCTTTTTTTAATGCGTTGTTTTATAGAGCTGATGACGCTGTTGTTTGATCTGCTCATTAGCTAGATATTCATCAAAAGTCGTACTAATCCGGTCAATATACCCCTGGGGAGTAATCTCAATAATCCGGTTGGCCACTGTCTGAACTAATTGGTGATCATGCGAAGCAAATAAAATCGTCCCCGGGAATTTATCCAGCCCACGGTTCAAAGCGGTAATCGATTCTAAGTCCAGGTGGTTGGTCGGCTCATCCAGGATAATTACATTAGGTTGAGCCACCATCATCCGGGCAAACATGCAGCGAGCCTTCTCTCCTCCGGATAAAACATTCACCGGCTTTAAAGACTCTTCCCCTGAAAAAAGCATGCGACCTAAAAAAGCATGGATAAATTCATTCTCGGTATTACTGGAAAACTGCCTTAGCCAATCTGCTACGCTAATCGCTGAATTAAAAAATGCGGAATTGTCCCGGGGGTAGTAAGCCCGGCGGGTAGAAACTCCCCATTTAAAAGTTCCGCTATCTGCGCAAAATTCATTCATTAAAATTCCAAAAAGCATGGTTTTAGCCAAATCCTGCGGACCGACCAATGCCACTTTATCACCTTTATGAATAGTAATGTTCAGCCTTTCAAACATTACTTCGGAATCAACTTTTTTGCATAAATTATTTATACTTAAAAGATCATTACCGGCTTCCCGCTCCGGTTCGAAATTTATATAAGGATACTTGCGCGAAGAAGGACCGATATCATCTAAGGTTAATTTCTCCAGGATTTTCTTCCGGCTGGTGGCCTGCCGGGCCTTAGAGGCATTGTTGGCAAAACGCATAATGAAATCTTTGAGGTCTTTACGCTGCTCTTCAATTTTCTTATTTGACTCACTGCGTTGGCGGGCGGCTAACTGGCTGGCTTCCGACCAAAAAGTATAATTGCCCGGATAAAGTTTAATTTTACAATAATCAATATCAGCAATGTGGGTGCAAACTTTATCCAAGAAGTGCCGGTCATGAGAAACGACAATTGCGGTATTCTGAAATTCACAAAGGAATTCCTCCAGCCACATGCAACTCTCTACATCTAAATGATTAGTCGGCTCATCCAAAAGTAAAACATCGGGATTGCCGAATAATGCTTGAGCTAATAATACGCGCACCTTTTGCCCGGCTTCCAATTGGCTCATTTGCGCACTATGCAACGACTCTTCAATCCCTAAATCACTGAGTAATTTGGCGGCATCTGATTCGGCATTCCAGCCGCTTAACTGGCTGAATTCTTCCTCAAGCTTGGAGGCCTGCATTCCGTCTTCATCGGTAAAAGGAGTTTTAGCATAAATTTCCTCCTTCTGTATTATAATTTCATAAAGCCGTTTATGCCCCATAATCACAGTAGTTAAAACCGGATATTGATCGAAAGCGAACTGATCCTGTTTGAGCACCGAAACCCGCTTACCGGCTGGGATCGTAACTTCGCCGGCAGAAGATTCAATCTCTCCGGAGAGAATCTTTAAAAAAGTTGATTTACCTGAACCATTGGCCCCGATTAAGCCATAACAGTTACCGGGAGTGAAAACGATATTAACTTGAGTAAAAAGCTTTCGCTGGCCGAATTGTAAAGATACATTGCTAACCGAAATCATATTTTATCCTTCATCTAAACTTAACCTGCTAAGATTTACCTGGAGAGGCTGTCTAACGGTAGTTGCCGAAACCCAGCGGAATAGGAAAATCCAGAGAGCGTAAATGCGTAATCACTATCTGCAGTTCATCTTTTTTCGCCGAACTAACTTTGATTTTTTCCCCTTCGATCTGAGACTGAACCTTAAGCCCCAAACCTTTTATAATACCTATCAGTTCTTTGGCCTTCTCTTTATCAATTCCAGTGCAAATTTCGACCTCTTGGCGCAGGTATCCTTCGAAAGCCTTCTGCGGTTGGTTAAATTTAAAAGCTTTAATCGAAACCCCTCTTTTGGCCAAACGCAAAGCTAGAATATCCGTCAATGCTCGTAGTTTAAATTCATCATCGGCGACTAAAGTAATTTTCTGTTCCGCGCGTTCGAAAACTACCGAGGCTTTGCTATTTTTAAAATCATAACGCTGACTTAATTCTTTAGCTGCCTGATTGACCGCGTTATCCACCTCCTGCAAATCAACGCAAGAAACAATTTCAAAAGAAAAATTTGCCATTTTTATTTTGCTTTAATTAAAGCCAGCTTCTGTTTACGCTTAAGCCGTTTGACAGCGGCTTCTCTGTTTAAAGCTAATGAACAGCTGGCGGCTTTTTCGGTATACATTAACTTTACCGGAAACCGATATTTAGTAAACCGGCAGCCGTTGCCGTTATTATGCTCTTTCAGCCGGCGTTTTAAATCTTTGGTAATCCCGGTATAAAGCAGCCCGTCACGGCATTTAATTATATAAATCCACCAAGATTCGGCTATCTTTTTCCTTTACGATTAGGGCTAGCTCCCGAACCGCCCCGCGGTCCCGGAGGATTTTCCCAGTTGGTACCAGCTCCACCTTTAGGCCCCGGAGGATTATCATCATTATCAAACCTTAACCGGGGTTTTTTACTGCCGGACGGAGACTCATCTTGAGTACTATTATTTAATTGACGCACCCTAGATTGAATCTCTTTTTTATCCTGAACCTTTTCTTGCACATTCTCCCGATGCATCAACCTTAACTGTGTTCTAAGTTTTTCAGCAGTTTCCAAATCTCCTGCTCTGACTGCTGCCCGGATCTGTTCCCGCAGTTGGTTCTCTTCAGCTTTGGCTGACTGGGCATTTACTTTCTGCTCTCTGATTTCTTGCCTAACTTGCTGGCCTACTACCGGATTTGAATCCGCAGCGTATAACCGCCCGGTAAAAACCAAAAACAAAGCAAAAATCAACCCACCTAAACACAAACAACCTTTTCTCATCTTTCTTCCCTCCTGTTTAATAATTTTCCGCTAACACTTCGAAAAACGCTCCCGGATGCTTACATGCCGGGCACTCTTGCGGAGCCTGGGCACCTTCAAAAACGTAACCGCAATTAATACAATGCCATTTAATACTGGCTTTTTTCTTAAACACTTCATTATTAACCAAGTTTTTGATTAATTTGCGGTAACGGGATTCATGAAATTTTTCCACCTTAGAGACCTGCTCAAAAGAACGGGCAATTTCCGGAAAGCCTTCATCCTGAGCCACTTTCCCAAAATCCGCATAAAGATTAGTCCACTCCATGTTTTCCCCGGCTGCCGCCGCTTCTAGATTAGCCTGGGTATCTTTAATCATTCCGGCCGGATAACTGGCGGTAATTTCTATTTCCCCACCTTCTAAATATTTAAAGAATATTTTTGCATGCTCTTTTTCATTTTCGGCTGTTTCCATAAAAATGTTGGCGATTTGTTCGAATCCGGCTTTTCTAGCCACTGAAGCAAAATAAGTATACCTGTTCCTGGCCTGCGATTCACCAGCAAATGCCTTCAAAAGATTCTGTTCGGTTTCAGTACCTTTAATCGACTTACTCATCTTTAATCCTCCCTATTTAACCTTACCCTGATTAGCTACCGCTTCCATGGCTTTCTGTACCTGCTCCGGATCGCCCAAATAATAACTTTTGATGGGTTTTAAACTATCTGTTAATTCATAAACCAGAGGCAAACCAGTAGGAATATTCAAGCTAACGATTTTCTCCTCCGAAATATTATCTAAATACATAACCAAGGCGCGCAAAGAGTTTCCATGCGCAGCAATAAGCGTCCGCTTGCCGCTTTTAACCGCCGGAGCAATAGTTTTATGCCAAAATGGCAAGAATCTGGCCACCGTATCTTTGAGGCACTCAGTAACCGGAAGATCTTTAGGCTGCAGCTCCTTGTAACGCAGATCAAATCCCGGATAACGCGGATCGGTCTTTGCTAAAGCCGACGGAGCAATATCATAACTTCTTCTCCAAATCAAAACCTGCTGCTCTCCGTATTTTAAAGCGGTCTCAGACTTATTCAACCCCTGCAAAGCCCCATAATGCCTTTCATTAAGCCGCCAAGAATTATAAACTGGTATCCACATCAGGTCCAACTCATCTAAGGTCAACCAAAGCGTGCGGATAGCTCTTTTTAAAACCGAGGTAAAAGCTAAATCGAATACGAAACCTTCCCGCTTAAGCACTATCCCGGCCTGCCTGGCTTCTTGCACTCCCTTTTCGGATAGATCCACATCCGTCCATCCGGTAAAACGATTTTCTTTATTCCAGGCACTCTCTCCGTGCCTTAATAAAACTAGTTTCTTCATTACTCCCCCTTTTTGCGAAAATACCTGCTGAGCACCAAACGGGCTGAAAAATAACTCAACACACTGACTAAACAACCAACTACTAAATACCCAAGTAAAACCGGTAATAATACCTCTAAAAAAGGAAGCTTAAAAATTCCGCTCCAGCTGAAATTTTTAAACAGTAACAGTATCTGCTCCTTGGCGGTTAGCCAATCAACTTTGAGTATAGCAGAACCTACTTTTATTGCCAAGATAAAAGTTAATAAAGATAGCCAGGTATTGGTTAATAAACTGCCCAATAAAGCTGCTGCGCGGTTCGCCCGAAAAATAAAAGCCAGGAATAATGCAGCCAGTGGCCCGGCTGCGGGTAACAAACCCGCAAATACACCCAAGCTGACCCCTAAAGCGATTTTCTGCGCTGAATCATTGATCTTGCAAAGTTTATTAAAAATAAACCTGGTGCTTTTGTCCAATACCGATTTTGTACGCATATTTATTTAGGCTGGATATTGACCCCGGCAAACCTTTCTGCTCCGTATGACTCCTGGATCCAACCGTTTAACAAATGGTAATGCTCCAAGATCTTTTTAGCTTGCCGGTATTCGCTTTTTTTCAGCCGGCGGTTGATTTCCGGATAACCTGAAGCTAAATGATAAGGCAAATATTGGCTCATCAAGCTTACATAGGAATCCTCGGATATTTCCCTAGCAATGAATTCCATAATTTTAGCGGTTTGACTCAGACGGTTAGGCAATACCAGGTGCCGGATAATTAACCCCCGCTTCATCAACCCTTGGGCAGTAAATTCGGCTTCCCCAACCTGCCGATGCATCTCTTTTAAAGCGGCTTGATTATACTCAACATAATTATCCGCCTGGGATAGCTTCTGCGCCGTTAGGTTGTCCCCATAACGGCTATCGGCTAGATATATATCTACGATACCTTCTAACAATTGGATCACTTCAGCTGACTCATAACCGCTGGTGTTATAAACCAATGGTATCTTTAAACCCGCCGAAATAGCCAGCTCTAGACTTTTAAGTATTTGCGGTAAAACATGCGTAGGGGTAACCAGGTTAATATTATGGCACCCCTGAGCTTGCAGCTTTAACATTACTTGCGCTAGTTGCTCGAAAGTATATTCCCGGCCCTGACCTAAATGGCTAAACTCATAATTTTGGCAATAAACACAACCCAAGTTACAATGACTGAAAAATATTGTCCCGCTGCCGGCTGATCCTGAAATCGGTGGTTCTTCGCCATGATGAGCCATAAAACTAAAGACTTTAGGCCAAAGCGCAGTTTTACAAAAACCCAGCTTTTGTTTTAAACGGTTAACCTGACAACGGCGCGGGCAGATTTGGCAGGAAGCCAATGATAAAAATAATTTTTCGGCAGTTTTATTTAACCGGCCGCTTTTATCGGCATTCAAATAACTCGGATAAACTGGCATCAAGGCAGGTATAGTCTTCTAATTTGATTAAAAATAGCAATATACTGCTGGCTGCGGTAATCCGGATAAGTCCATTCATTGGGAACAAATGACTCGCCTTTAAAAGACAGGGTAATCTCGGCAAATATTCCTTTACGTAAAAATATCCGATGCGCGTAATCTTTAGTGGTAGCTAAAACCAGCTTGGCTAAATCCAGGTAGCCCGGATCGATATTAATCTGCCTGGATCTAGCTGCTGAAAATTTTGTTTCCAGCCGGTGAGTATAAAGTTTAATCCGGTATAAACTTTCTCTGGGGATAAGCTCAGAAAAGCTGATAAATCTTCTCTTAAGCGACTGGCCGATTTCTGCTGCATAATGATTAGTACAATCAAAAGCCAAAACCTCGGACTCAAAATCGGTACGTCCGAATTTTTTCCTCAAATTCTCTTTAGCCTTTATAAAAATAGCCTCATCCTTATAGATGAAGCCGATGACCAATTTAACTCTAAAATTATATCTGCCGATCTTTTTCAATTTGGTTAAAAACCAATGGCTTGGCTGCTCAAGCAGCGCCGTAGGATTTAAGTCAAAAACTGGCTGATGTATTGGGCAATCTTTTTACGTTGATCCTGGCGGATTTGATTGAAAAATATTGCCAGATTAAAACCGCCGCTAGATTCATCTTCAGTCCGGACAACTACCCCTTTGCATTCAACAATCGTACTTTTGGCGGCTTGTCCTTTATTCGGTAAGCTTAACTTAACGGAGATTTTAGTAAAAGGAGGCATATATTTATCCAAATGGCAATAAGCGCCAACGCTACTGATATTATGGGAAACGGTAGAAAAATCATAACCGTTGATTGCCAGATTAAGTGGCAACTTGTGGGCTAAGCGCGGATGTACCCGGCGTTCTTTAGTACTTTTCATCATTTACTCTCTTGGGTTTTAGATTTTACCAGAAAATCACGCCAGCATTTCTTACTGCAATAGAATTTACCGTTACGATAATAGCGTTTTAATTTTTTAATCAGTTTATTACAAGCCAAACAGTTGGTCTGTTTTTCAACTTTAGGTTTAGCTTCCTCTTCTGCTTGCTTTGCTACCTCTTGAGCCATGACCATTATCCTTTCTTAGATTCCAACGAATTATTTCTGCATATCGATAAAATCTTTTAAATAAAGCTGATCTTCCCGGTTCATTTCTACAAACTCTATCCCGGTCTGATTACGGTTGGAATGCGCCAAAGAATTAGTCCAGGCGACTTTACCCACCGGCCTTAATATCCGGTTTAAAACATTAATTTCTAACATCACTAGTGTTGAAGTCGGAATAAATCTTTCATTGGTTAGCCGTAAGCCACCATAGCTGATATCCCGGCTGATGCCGCTGTCGAAATCCGGTTTACCCCTGAACTGATAACGAATCTTGGAATGGAATTCTAAACGCAGAAAAGATCGATTTTCCTTCTGATTTTGTAATTCCACCATTGGAAAAATATAGCACAGATTTTAAGATATGTCAATACTTTACAAATTTCCCGTTTCTGGTATAATTATTATACTAAGATTTGGCCGCTAACCACTATGTGGATTAATTAAAATATATGCCTGATAATCAAAGCGAACAAAAAACCGAAACACCGCCCCAAAAAACTTCCTTTCAACCTCTAATTGCTCCAGCTAACTCGGCCGGGAGCAAGCCCCGGATGCTCTATATTTTAATATTAATATTGGGTTTACTGCTGGGTAATTTTATTTTCGGCCTATTAGCTAAAAAAGTCCGGACCGAACAAACTCCCGAAACAAAAACTCCCTCCCTGGCCCCCAAGGCTTTAGCCGTAGCTCTACCAGCGGACTTACCAAATCAGCCGATAACTGAAGACGAGGCTCAAGAAATAAATTTTGTTTTAAACGGAGTATTCTTTTCTGACCAGGACAGCTATGCTTTAATTAATAACCAGATTGTCAGAGAAAATGATTACATTAGCAAAGCCAAAGTGGATGCAATTAAGCATAATTCAGTAGAATTGGAGCTAAACGGGGAGATTATTACCCTCTCTACGCAATAAATTAGAAAAGCCCGGCGATTACCTGCTTAATTAACCTTAATTCAATATTGCGTACAATTTCAGTCTTACCGATGCCACTGATTAGAATAAATTTATTTTCTTTGCCCGTAAATTTTTTATCATAATAATGCGCCCGGATTATTTTTTCCATTGCCACGCCTTTAATCTTATCCGGCAGGCCGTAAAGCTTAATTAATTTTCTGATCCGTAACGCTGTCTGCGCTTTGATTAACCCCAACTTAACGCTTAACTCCGCTGCCGCCAGCATTCCCAGGCCCACCGATTGACCATGATTGTAACCCCGGTACTTACAAGCGGCCTCCAGCGCATGGCCGATGGTATGCCCAAAATTAAGTATACTTCTTAAACCAGAAACTTCCTTTTCGTCGGCAGAGACAATCCCGGCTTTAATCCGGCTGCAAGTATGAACGATAGTTTCCAGAGCAGACAAATCAGAGTTGAGTATTTCCCGGTACTTACTTTCCAGAAAATTAAAAAATTTAGGGTCCCGGATAACCGCATATTTAATAACTTCCGCCATTCCGCTAGCCAATTGTTTATTGTTTAAGCTTTTTAAAAAACCCACGTCGCTAAAAACCAGTCTGGGTTGATAAAATGCCCCAACCAGATTTTTACCTAAATCTAAATCCACGCCAGTTTTACCGCCAATGGCCGAATCTACCTGGGCCAATAGAGTCGTTGGGTTCTGTACATAAGCAATCCCCCGCTTATAAATCGAAGCGACGAACCCGGCTAAATCTCCGACTACCCCGCCTCCGAAAGCCAGAATAAATACTTTCTTTTTCCGATCGAATTTAGCTAGTTCCTTGACCATCCGGGCAGCGGTGGCCATCGATTTACTTTTTTCGCTATCGGCCACCAGCTTAAAACGGCAGTTAAACCCTTCTGCCGATAAAACCTGGATTAATTCCAAACCATACCGATTCTTTAGAAAAGCGTTAGTAATAATAAAAACATCCTGGCCTAAATTCAGCCTTTTCAATTCCAGCCCCAAGTTAGCCAGCATACCGGCTCCGATGGAAATATTGTAGGAACGCTTGCCTAATTTGACTTGCACTTTATGCATATCAGAATCTTACTCCCATTGCCCTAATCACTAAACCGACTAGCGGCCAGACTAAGCGGTCAAAAATTCCCAGCCAAATAAAAGCAAAAAGAATAATCAAACCGTAGCGCTCTAAACTAGCGTACTGCTGTGCTAAATATCCCGGTAACAAACCCATCAAAACCTTGGAACCATCTAAAGGCGGGATCGGCATGAGATTAAATACCGCTAAAACCACATTAATCGTCAACAGATGAAATAACAGGTAAGCTCCCATACCTTGAACGGGGATAAACTTTAAAATCAGGGAAATGAAAAAAGCCAGGATGAGATTCGCTGCTGGGCCGGCTAGACCGATCCAAACAATATCTTTTTTCGGATTATTCAAACTGGCGTAATTAATCGGAACCGGCTTGGCCGCTCCGAAAACAAAATTCCCGGCGGTAGATAAAAAAAGCATCAACGGCAACAGGATCGTCCAGAAAGGATCGATATGCGCCAGCGGATTAAGGGTTAAACGTCCGTTTAACCTGGCCGTAGAATCACCTAATTTATACGCCAGGAAACCGTGGGCAAATTCATGCACTGTCATGGCGATTAATAAAAGACCAAATGATATAATAAAAGCAATGACTAAATGCGGAAGGCTCAATTTAACGCCTCAATCATCTCAATTTGAATAATAGGGTACCTACTCGCAATATCACTGATTAATCTACCCCTAACCCTAACCTTATGATAATTGAGGCTATCTAAACCCTTGCGGTTACCTTTAAGAAAATATATTTTATTTTCGGGGGTGATTAGCTTATGCGTAGCCTTGCGCCAGAGCACAATACCATAAGGGCTAACCTTCCCCTCAACGGAAAGTAAATCCTGCGGCTTAATCTCCTCTGTGGGCTTAAGCGCCAGTTCTTTTTTCTCCGGAGCCACCACTACCACCACTATATCTTTACTGATAAATTGCTTATTCACCCACCCGTAGCTCTGATAAACAGGATGAATCTTATACCAATCCCCCCGCTCGGAAATAATATTCACCACTGTACCCCGCTGGACTTTCCCCAGAATCCAGGATGATTCCGTAGGAGCTAACCGGATATTAACCCGCTCCTTAATTACTTTAGCGCTTAAACAGCGATCAGGCTTAGCCGCAAAATCAGCATTAACATTGTTGCATTCTAGGAGATCTTTTTTTATATAAGAAGGGGCTTCTTTGGGCAAACGGATCTTATACCAACCATGAGCTTCTCCAACAACATCTACTAATTCCCCTTTAACTAAAGTGCAAATTACTGTTGAGCCCACCGTAGCGTCCGTTCGGACATTTATGCCTTGGCCGGTAATCTGGCCACTAAATGCAGTGAATTCCTGGGCCAATATACAACCCGCTGGAATCAAAGAAAGTAGTAGAGAAAGCAAAGTAGATCTAAGTTTAAAATTTAACCGCATCTTAAGACTAACCTCCATTCTTTTAAGCCTTAGAGGCAGCTTTGGCTGCTGCTTTAGGAGCAGCGGCTTTAGTCGCTTCTTTGGCGCTCCCTGCCGCCGGCGCAGCCGCCTCTTCGGTAGTCGCCTTCTCCGCTTTCTCTTTCTTAATCTTAATTCTTAAAGTTTTAATCTTAGGCAAGTTGTAAACTGAATCCCCCTGCTTCCAATCACCTTTTTCATGCATCTGCCGGATACGTTCAATACGTTTCAATACCGAACGCACCTTTTTGTCCTTCTCCGAAACAGTTAATGACGGATGAATTGACATTTTTATAACCTCCTTATGCGACAACCCGCGTAGGTTCTCTGCAATTGAATCAGCAGGGGCTGGGCGCTTTCTTGATTAGAAAATTTGCCTACGCACAAAATAATAAGATCACCTTTAGCAAAAACCAGCGGGGTTAAGCCTTCCTTTTTTAGTAACTCAGCTTCTTTTAAAGCCAAAGCTTTATTTTTAAACGCAGCTACCTGGATAGTAAAATAAGATTCTACCACCCTAAGCGGGTTTCCATCTACCCCCAGGCGCCTGCCTTTTTCCACCCCTAAAGAAAAAGCTACAATACTAGTTAAAACTAAGCTCATAATTATCAGCATAACTTTTTCATATCCCCGCATACGTAAGAAAAAATGGTGCTTAGGAACTTTCGGTCTGAACTGCCCCCGGTCGTCTACTGAAGAAAATAACTCAGATTGTGAATAATCCTGTTTTTCTGCCATGCCGCAATATTATTTTAGTTTATTCTGCTCTAGATAAACCCGCTTATTAAACTTTTTAATTACCTTTAAAAAAGCTTCGACAATTTTAGGGTCAAACTGGCTGCCGCTCTTTTTCTTTAATTCTTTGATCGCCGAAGGGATATCCATTCTCTGCCGGTACGGCCTTCCGTAAACCATCGCTTCGAAAGCATCCGCCACTGACATAATCCTCGCCCCCAGGGGGATCTGATTGCCCTTTAGTTGAGAAGGATAACCCGTACCGTTATATTTTTCATGATGATACATAATAATCGGAATAGCCGGACGTAAAATTTGTAAAGGCCTTAAGATTTGTGCCCCTTTAACCGGATGCTTTTTAATAATATCATACTCTTCGTCAGTAAGCTTAGTAGTCTTGGTTAATATCTCTGTCGGAATATCCGCTTTTCCGGCATCATGCAGGAGGCTAGCATATTTAAGGCTTTCTAGCTGTTTCTCATTTAAATGAATTTCGGCGCCTAAAGCACAAACCAATTTGCTAAAATTCGGCGAATGCGTATAGTCCCGGGAAACATTAGTATTTAAAAAAGTAACCAAGGATTTAATACTACCGAAAACTATACGCTGCTGTTCCTCATAAAGCTGCATATTTTTAATGCCGATCACCGCCTGTTCGGCCATAGTCATCAACATTTCCTGATCAAAAAGGTCAAACGGCCGGCGATTATTGTTCCGTTTAATAATCGTATAGCCCATTAAATCTTCAGCAATTAAGGGGATACCTAAAAGATTATTCTGGCAAACCGCGGTAGAATATTTGACAATCTTTTCTTCAATCCGGCCGGAGATTTTAGTCCGCTTATAAACCAGCAGCTTTTTATTATCATCAATGGTACATTTGAGCAACGAATATTTTTTGCCCGGATCTAATAGAACGATTAAACAATAGTGGGCATTAAAAAATTGGCAGAATAAACGCCCCATGCGGCTGATTAATTCATTGACCTCATAGGTAGAATTAAGCAAACGGTAAATACTATGGACCGCTGAAATTAGAAACCTATACTTTTTCGTAGGGGTTGAATAATTTTTTGTATTCATCTAACGCATACCGGTCAGTCATACCGGCGATATAGTCGCAAACCACTTGCCTAACCCCTTCCCGGGGGATTTTATGCTGAATTTCTGCAGGCATCTGTTCGGGACGTTTAAGATATTCGCAAAATAATTCACGGATAAAACGTTTGGCCTTAATACTCATGCGCATCACCCGGTAATGCCGATAGAGTTTCTGCATGAGAAACTGCCGTAGCGGCTTTCTTAATTCTTTAATCTCTTTACTGAAATCTACAATTTTACAATCAAGTTTATGGATATCAGAATACCGTTTAATTTTTTTGCGTAAGATTTCAGCTTGCGTGTGCGCAATTAAATCCGTGACCTGTAAGTCAATCAAACCGCGGATAACCAGATATTTACGGCAACTGGGAGTAATTTTAGCATATTTCCGGTTGATATTGCGATTTATTTTCTGCCAAATCTCCAAATTCTCTAAGTCTACTTCTTTAATTAATCCGGAGGTCAATCCGTCATCTAGATCGTGATTGTCATAAGCAATTTCATCTGCCACATCCACCACTTGGGTTTCCAGCGCAGGCATCCGGCCGGGGAAAAATTCTTTAATTTTTACGGCGATATCAAAAACTGATGAATGTTTAACGATCCCCTCTCTGACCTCCCAGCTTAAGTTCAAACCGGGAAAATCAGGATAACGCTCCTCTAAATAATCTACTACCCTTAATCCTTGGAGGTTATGGTTAAAGCCTCCGTTTTTAACCATCAACTCATTAAGTACTTCTTCACCGGAATGGCCAAAAGGCGTATGCCCCAAGTCATGGGCCAAAGCGATGGCTTCAGTAAGATCCATATTTAAATTTAAAGCGCAAGCAATTGTCCGGGCGATTTGGGAGACTTCGATGCTATGTGTCAGGCGGGTGCGGTAATAGTCTCCTTCGTGGTTAACAAAAACCTGGGTTTTATATTCTAGCCTTCTAAAGGCAGCGGAGTGGATAATCCGATCACGATCCCGCTGATAGCAACTGCGGTAAGCATGCTCATCTTCATGGTGCAGGCGCCCTCGCGAATTTTGACTTTTACTGGCATAAGGAGCCAGAAACGTATTTTCGAATTGAATAATCTTATTGGTCGGCATTTTTCAAAAGTTTAGATAATTCAGCCAGTGACTGTGAAATAACTTTAGCCCTCCCGGTCACCGGCATAAAATTAGTATCCCCGGCCCAACGCGGCACAATGTGCAGGTGCAAATGGCCGGTAATACCTGCGCCGGCTTGACGGCCAAGATTAATACCTAAATTATAACCTTGGGGTTTTAAAACTTTTTTTAATAAAGCTTTGGCCCGTTTCAGGGACTTAAACATATCCAGAATTTCTTCTTCGCTCAACTGCTCTAATTCCGCGACATGCCGTAACGGAGAAATTAAAAGATGGCCATTATTATAGGGATAAATATTCAACAGGCAGATGATTCTTTTAGTCTTAAATATTAGATGATCAGATTTAAAATTGCGCTTGGCCCGGCAAAAAATACAACCCGCGCGCCGATGATGGTTTATATAATTAATTCTCCAGGGAGCCCAAAGTTTATCCATTTTAAATTCTAATTATTTTAGCCTCGATTCCCTCCCGGCCTTGCCCGGGCGGCTTAGGTAAAGATACTTTTTTCTTCAGCTCAATGATTCCGTAAGAATTATACGCCGCGCATAGATCAGTAGCGCTGCCCGGGTTAAAGAATAAAACCGATCCGATTCTTTCATTCATCGGTTTGTGGGAATGGCCAAAAATAATTAAATCACAATTATCCTGGCTAAAAGCCTGGCTCAACAGTTCCGGCAGCCCGCCGGCCGGCCCGGCTCCATGCATCAGACCAATCTTATAACCCAAAATCTCTAAAATCTGTTTCTGAGGATACTTTTTTCTGACCTCTTCCTGATCCATATTCCCGGCTACAACCATTACCTGCGGACAGATGCTCCTTAATTCTTCAATAACCCGTAAGGATACAATATCTCCCAGGTGGACAATTAAATCTACCTGCTTAAAAGCACACAGCACTGCCGGCGGTAGATGCTGGCGGGGATCGGCAATATGCGTATCAGAAATTACGCCGATTTTGACCTGGTCTAATTGGCCGGGAGTATTACCATTTTTAACAAAACTTATAATCTGGCTCATGCAATGACCCGTGGTTTAGAAAATAAATCCATAATCTGGTTTAAATTGTTCAGGTCCCAGGTCCAAATTTTTTCTTCTAAGGCTCTTAATCTGGCATTAGGATCAACTTCTTTTAAAGTAACCATGATTTTACGCTGCGACTTATGGTGGTACCTTTTGCATTCTTTGGCAAAATCCGTAATATCCTGCTCCGTCAACGCATCAGATTTAATCGCCATAATCCATAACGCTTCGCTAGAACGGCCTAATAAACCGTCTTTTAAATAACGTTGGCCGAAAACCAAGGGTTTGATTTCGCGAAAATGGTGCAAGCGAACTTTTTTACGTTCAATCTGCACCAAATCATCTTCAAATAACTGCAATAATTCTCCCACCCGGTTGGCCAATGGTTTAGCGGACTGCCGGGTAAACTCAAGAATTAACTCCTGAATGTTATCGCGGAACTTTTCTTTTTGATCCTTGGCGTCAAAAGATAAAGAGCGTAACTTTTCCTGGTAAACAAAGCGAACCCAGTAAGCAAACAGGCGATCGTTGATTTTAAGAAAATCACCGCTGCGGGTGATCGCATCCAGCTCCAGCAAATAATTAATCCGGGCCACTAAATCTTTTTTGGGTTTGTGCAGAATATGCGCAATGTCTTTGAGGCGATTACGCCCGGAGGCAACTAAATAAAAAATGGAAACATAATCATTGCTAGCACCCACATCTAAAAACCGTTTAATATAATTAGAAAATCTTTGATTCAGAATGCCCGAGGTATTAAATAATAAATCCTCCAGAATATCAGCTAAATCTACCGGGGTGGTGTTTTTAGCCAAAGCATCAGCGATAAGCTCCAAGTATAAAGGATAACCTCCGGTGAAATTAATTATAAAATCTTTTAATTCCGGATTAAAAGCTAATCCGGGGAGATGCTGGTCCAGATAACTACTGCTGGCATGGATATCAAACGGCTCAACCGTGATGATTTCGAAATTGCCAAACAGCAAGGAAAGCTGCTTAGAAAGGATAACCCGGGTTTTAAACATCCGGGAACTGGCTAAACAATACAAGGTATTTTTCTGGACCATCAACAACTTACTCCATTCCCGGTAAAGATTTTTTACGCCGATATCTTCCAGATTATGAAATTCATCCAAAAATAAAACCGTAAATTTTCCGGTTTCCTGATGGATTAACTCCGGAAGGTTAAAAAGCTCAGAAATGATATTAATCTTCTTACGGCGGGAAAGTTCATTCAATATAAAATTGATCTTTTCGGTAGTTTTAGGTATATAGCGGTAAGATTTAGCTATTAAATACCCGAGATCTTCCTTAAGCGGCAGGCCGCTGTTTAATAGGAAATTATAGAGCAGTGCTCCGATGAATCTTCCAGCGAACCCTTCCAGGGTTTCCGGACGCACCTCCAAGTATAAAGTAATGATCCGCGGATCATAGTAATCGGCAAGAAACTTAGAAATGATGCTAGTTTTACCGACATTTTCATCTCCGATAATCGCGATATTCTGCCGATAGCCATCCTTTAGGCTACTCACCCGCTTCTCTAATATTTGGATATAATTTCTGCGGTCAAAAAACTTATCTTTAATCATGATAGATAAAATAAGGGGTTCTGAGGCAAAGCGCCTTTACGAATCTCAAAATGCAGATAACTGTTTTTATCTTTCGTACAATTCCCCACCCGGCCAACCAAGGCCCCCCGCTGGACATTTTCTCCCGGCCGCACAGATATCTCTGCAACTCTAGAGTAAACGCTGCGTAATCCATCTCCGTGGTCAATAATTAAAGTCTTTCCGTAATTACCTAAATTTGCGGAATAAAAAACTACCCGGCCGGAGCGGGCAGCCATCACGGCTTGCCCGGGGACAGCTTGAATATTAATACCTTTATTAATTAAATTGCGATAAGTGGATCCGAAACCAGAGATTACTCTTCCTCTTAATGGCCAGATAAAGTCATCTCCGGCAGATTTAACCGGAATACTCTGTACCCTTAAGCGCTGCGGGATTAAAAGCACCTGTCCGATTTCAATCGTCGCACTTTCAGAGATGCGGTTGAGCCTAACAATCTCATCAATATCGACATCATAAATTTTAGAGATTCTCCAGAGTGTTTGGCCGGCTTCTACTTGATGCTTGATACCGGAGTCTTTTAGCTGATCCAGGACCGGGATAACCGGACTAACAGACGGAGCTACTGTGGCGCAACCAGTTAGACTGACTAATAATAAAATAAAGATTATATTTTTCATCAAACCTAAATTTTAAGCGGGTGAGCGGAATCGAACCGCCATGTGCAGCTTGGGAAGCTGCCATTCTACCACTGAATTACACCCGCGCTACCAAGCGCGTACCGGCGCAATACCGCTTAGCGTCGGGTACGCATACTACCAAGCGCGTACCGGCGCAATACTCCGCCACATCGCAGATACTGGCCTAATTCCACTAAAGGCCAGGTACAATTAGGCGTCGGGTACGCATACTACCAAGCGCGTACCGGCGCAATACTCCGCCACATCGCAGATACTGGCCTAATTCCACCAAAGGCCAGGTACAATTAGGCGCCGGGTACACAGATCTATTTTTTCTTACACTCCTCCATCAATTTTATGGAGCAATACTTACCGCACATTGTGCAAACACTGGACAACTTTGGTTTACTGCTTAATCTATATTCTCTGGCTTTATCCGGATCAATAGACAAACTAATCTGTTTTTTCCAGTCTCTAGCCTGACGGGCTAGCGAAATTTTACGATCCCATTCAATTGCTAATTTTCTGCGTTTAACTAAATCTCCGGCGTGGGCGGCAATCCGGCAGGCAACCACTCCTTCGCGCACATCAGATTCGGTCGGATGACGTAAATGCTCAGCAGCGGTAACATAGCAGAGAAAATCTGCTCCGCTGGCAGCAGCGATCGCTCCTCCAATGGCTGAAGTGATATGATCATAACCGGGGGCGACATCGGTAACCAGTGGGCCTAAAACATAAAATGGGGCCCCGGCGCAGTATTTTTTTTGTAAAGCGATATTTTTTTCGATTTGATCTAAAGGTACATGCCCCGGCCCTTCGATCATCACTTGTACCCCCCTGGCTCTGGCCCGTTGTGCCAGCAAACCCAGAATTTTTAATTCTGCAATCTGGCCTTTATCTGTGGCGTCTAAAACCGAACCCGGCCTTAAACCATCACCTAAACTTAAAGTCACGTCATATTTATGGGCAATATCAAGAATTTGGTCAAAATGCGTAAAAAAAGGATTTTCTTGTCTATGGAATTTAATCCAACTGGCGATAATCGCGCCGCCTCGGGAAACCACTCCCATTAACCTGCGCTCTGATTGCAAAGCTTTTAAGCTACTTTGGGTTACCCCGCTATGTATGGTAAAAAAATCTACCCCTTGCTGAGCTTGATCGTTTAATACCTGCAGCATATCGGCAGGGCTGAACTTAAGAAAATGCCGTTTAATTTTAGCCGCCCTAACCGCCAGCTCATAAACCGGGACGGTTCCTACCGGGACGGTAGAATATTTTAAAACTTCCTTTCGGACTTTAACTAAATCCGCACCCACGCTTAAATCCATCAAGGCATCAGCGCCATATTTAATCGCGGTTTTAAGTTTTTTGATTTCATCGGCAATCCGGAATTCATCGGTAGAGGTGCCCAGATTAGCGTTCACTTTAGTAGACAAACCCTTACCGATTGCGCAGGGCTTTTTAATTTTATGATTTATATTTAAAGGAATGACTGCTTGGCCTAAACTGATCAAGCGTGAAAGCGCCTGGGGAGAAACTGACTCCAGAATCGCCAAGCGGCGCACTAGAGGTGTAATAATATTTTTCTTGGCGTATTCAAGTTGAGTCATATTTAGCTTAACTTCAGGTAAAGTTCTCTAGCTGCCCGCCGGGGATCTTCAGCGGCTAGGATTGCTCGACAAACGGCGATCCGCCGGATACCAACAGCGGTAACTTCAGCAATATTACTCTGGCCGATATTACCGATAGCAAAATAAGGAATGCTAATTTTGCCCCTTAGCTCTGCAGCTAATTGCAAACCGATAGCCGGATAACCAGGCTTAGTCAAAGTGGCATAAATCGGGCCGATTCCTAAATAATCCGCTCCCTGCGCTTGGGCCATCAGGGCCTGCTCCAGATTATGGCAGGAAACTCCAATAACTTTATCCGGGCCCAGAATCTTACGCGCCTGCTTCAAATCAAAATCATGCTGCCCAAGATGCACTCCATCCGCCAAGGCAGCCACTGCCACATTTACATAATCATTAATAATAAAGAGCGTTTGACTTAAATCAATTTGTTTGGCTAACTTTAGTGCAAAATTCAATACTTGCGCTTCAGAACTTGATTTATCCCGCAGCTGGATTAAATCAATTTTAGCCGCGGATACTAAACTGCTGATTTTTTTAAAAGTAAAGTTTCTAAACTTTGGCCGATCAAGAATCAAATAAAGTTGAGATTTTTTTAAAAGCTCTTTTCTCGATTTCATAAATCTTATAGCGTAACTGTTTAAAACCTAAGGCTACTCGACAATCGCTAAGCTTGGAAAATTCCTCTAACACGCGCAAAGATTCTTTAACTCTCTGAATATTTGCCCGAAAAATATCCCGGTAATTACCGCGTTTTAATTCCCCGCAGGAATTTGATCTGCCCACATCCCGATGCGCTTGCCGCTGGTTAAGTAATTTAGCCTGCGGATAAATCCTCCCCGCCAAAGCATCAACCCGGTGTCGAACAGCTTTAAGTTCAGCGGTAAACTTATAATTATCCAGAATAAACCTGGTAACCTCCTCGCAAACCCGCAATCCTTCTTTAGCCCGGTTTAAATTAGCGTCAATCACCCGGGCCAGCGGAGGAGTTTTAAGTTTTCGAGAAATCCCGAAGGATTTTTTCAATGATCGCACTGGTTGAACGGCCTTTAACTAAATTAACAGTTAATACCTTGCCGCCATAACTTCTGACAAAATCTGCTCCGATAATTTTTTGTTTAGCCCAGTCTGCGCCTTTAACCAAAATATCCGGTTTCAGCGCTTTAATCAATTGCAGTGGATTATCCTGATCAAATAAAATTGCAAAATCTACGCTAGCTAAAGCCGCCACGGTTCTTAATCGGTCTGCCTGAGCTAAGACCGGACGATTTTTAGCTTTGATTTTTTTTACGGATGCATCACTGTTGACCGCAACCACTAGGCAGTCGCCTTTACCCCGGGCGTCTTGGAGATATTTAACATGGCCATAATGTAAAATATCAAAGCAACCGTTGGTAAAAACGATGCGTTGGCCTTTTTGCTTAAGCTGTTGGATTTTTAATTTCAGTTTAGCCAGCGAGATTATTTTTGTTCCTGGCAAAGCTCCTGCTCGATCATTTCGCATATTATGTGGGAAATAGTTATGTGCGCTTCCTGTATTCTAGCGGTTATCTTTGAAGGGACCAACAATGAAACATCCGCCAGTTTAATAATTTCTCCGCCGTCTCCGCCACTTAAAGCCACGGTCTTAATCCCCATCTTTTTAGCCTGTTTAATTCCTAAAGCCACATTTTTGGCTTTACCGCTGGTAGAAATTGCCAGAACCACATCATTCTTCTTACCCAAAGCTTCCACTTGCCGGGCAAAAACCACCTCATAACCATAATCATTGGCCAAAGAAGTTAAGATTGAAGTATTGGTAGTCAAAGCGATTCCGGCTAAAGCCGAACGGTCCCGCTTAAACCTGCCAACTAGTTCTGCGGCAATATGCTGACTATCACTGGCCGAGCCTCCGTTACCAAACACAATCACCTTACCATCTTTTTTTAAACAATCGATCATTAATTCGGCAATCGCTGCGATTTGGTCAACCTGATTACGCAGAATCTCTTCTTTAACCTGAATGCTTTCTAAAAGTATGTCTTTTATTCTTTCATTCATTTTTGCCTCCGTAAGAAAAACACCGAAATAATTTTTACCGCACTAAAATCTAAAGTCAAAACCTTAAAAGTCTAATTGTTTAAAGAATCTTACTTTACGCAGAAATCAAAGGTTAACCAAAAAATACCTTAGCGATCTCATAAAGGTCGGCATCGACTGTCTTTAAATCTTTCACTGCCTCAGCTAAAGGCACATCAATAATTTTATTGCCAGCTAAAGCCACCATCTGCCCGAATTTTTTGCTGATAATCAACTCTACGGCCTTAACCCCAAAACGCGTACCCAATACCCGATCAAAAGCAGTTGGTGAACCTCCTCTTTGGATATGTCCTAAAACACTAACCCGGGTTTCGAAACCAGTTCTTTTTTCAATCAGCGCGGCTAGATTTTCACCGATTCCGCCTAACCGCACATGGCCAAAAGCATCCAATTTTTGCTCCTGAGTAACCAAAGTACCATCCTTAAACTGGGCACCTTCGGCCACCACAACTATACTAAAAGTCTTGCCTCGTCCATGCCTTAGTTTAATAATCCTACAGACCTCATCCATATCGATCGGAATCTCCGGGATTAAAATTACATCCGCTCCTCCGGCAATCCCGGCTTCAATCGCAATCCATCCGGCGTGCCTGCCCATTACCTCAGCAACAATAATCCGATGATGACTTTCGGCGGTAGTATGCAAACGATCAATGCACTCCATGGCGACATTCAAAGCGGTATCAAAACCAAAAGTATAATCAGTAGCCGAAAGATCATTATCGATGGTCTTGGGCACCCCCACAATATTAGGTAATCCGTCTTTAACCAATTTAGAAGCTACTCCCAATGTATCCTCTCCCCCGATTGCCACTAAAGCATCTAATCCTATACGCTTAAAATTATCTTTCACCTTTTGCAGATCGCCTTCTTTTTTATACGGATTAGTCCGACTAGTGCCTAAAATCGTCCCGCCTTTTGGCAATATCCCGGAAACAGTATTAATATTTAATGGCAAGGTATCATTATCAATTAAACCTTTCCAGCCGTTTTTAATTCCTACGATTTCAAAACCAGATAATAAAGCCTTGCGCACTACTGCGCGAATTACCGGGTTTAAACCCGGACAATCACCTCCACCTGTAAGAATACCGATTTTAGCCATTTGTTTTCATTCCTCCCAAGGATAAGCGGGTGAGTTCCGCTTTGTTTTTTTCTCTTAATTAACCCAAAGACTTATTAACGAATACGGATAACTAAGCTCTTCCGTATCCGCTAAAAGGAATAGTTGAGCGCTCATCGTGCTCAAAATCTTTCTTTTTACGGCTGTCTTTTTCATCATGAGCGATTTTAGCGACATGGATTCTGATAATAATCTGCTCATCTACTCCTAAAACTTCCTGAATTCTGGTTTTAGTTATATCTTGCAGGCGGCCGGTTAACTCCGGGATATTCGCCTCTGAACGCAGCACCACCCGCATTTCTACGATAATACCTTTCTTATTTGCCACCACATTCGGCCTAAGCTCCTTGACTTCCGGGATTATACCGGCTAGCCGACGAATAAGATCCTCAACTGCAGAAAGAGAAATAGTAACCTGACCGCTGGAGGTAGTAAAGGCAATGGTCTTTTCTCTTTGGAACTTACCCAAAATAACCTGGGCAAAAGAAAAACTAATTAAAATTAGAAGCGCTCCGCTTAAACCAATCACGACCCGAGAATGATTGCTGCTTTGAGCATAGCTGAGTAAATTATTAATGTCGGCTGGCAAAAGTAGATTGAATGCAAATACAATCAAAGCTAAACCAATCACCATAATCATTACAGCGTAAAATACAATCCCCAGAACAGTAAAGAATCTCATGGTTAGCCCCTTTCTATGCCCTGCACGTTTACATTAATTTCCTTAATCGAAAGATTGCTCATTTTCTCCAATGCTTGTCGCACATTTTCCTGGACTCGGTTGGCAATCTCCGGAATATTATAGCCGTATTGAATAATTAACGGGATCTCTACTTTTACCTCTTCAATCTTGGAAATTTCAACTTTAATCGCCGAGGAAGACTTTTTGCCTAAAATAGCCAATAAACCGCTTTTTAAATCACGGCCGACTCTTTTTACCCCTTCAATCTCAGAGGCGGCAATCGAAGAAATAGAAGCAATAACATTTTTATGTATTCTTAAAATTCCTAATTCGTTCCGGGATTCATCACGATTCATTTATTCTCCTTTACCTTCGTTAGCCAAAAGGTCTTGCACAAAATGCGTAGAGATATCCCCTTTTTTAAACAACGGATTATCCATTAACTTCAGATGGAACGACGCGGTAGTTTTGATCGGAGCAATATAAAATTCACTTAACGCCCGGCGCATCGTCTTAATCGCATCCTGACGGTTATTTCCATGCACAATCAGTTTAGCCAACAAAGAATCATAATAAGCCGGTATTTCATATCCGGCGTAGATATGCGTATCTAAGCGCACATTCGGCCCTCCAGGCAAAATTAAGGTATCGATTTTACCGGGAGAAGGCATAAAATTATTATCCGGATCTTCAGCATTAATCCGGCATTCAATCGAGGCACCTTTGAGCTGGATATCTTCCTGGCTGAATTTCAGTTTTTCACCGGCAGCCACCCGGATCTGCTCTTTAATCAGATCGATCCCGCAAACCATCTCAGTTACCGGATGTTCGACCTGAATCCGCGTATTCATCTCCATAAAATAAAAATTACCGGTTTTTCCATCCAGCAAGAATTCAATCGTGCCGCAACTAAGATAATTGATGGATTTCATGCCCTTTAAAACCATCTCTCCTAATTTCCGGCGCAGCTTACTGTCTACCGCCGGAGAAGGAGATTCTTCCAGCAGTTTTTGATGCCGGCGCTGAATACTGCAATCCCTCTCTCCCAGCTGAATAACCCGGCCGGAACGATCGGCAATGATCTGCACTTCAATGTGCCGCGGTCTTTCAATATATTTTTCGATATAAACACTGGAATTACCGAAATTAGCTTCCGCTTCTGTTTGAGCAGTAAGTAAACTGGAAACCAGAGTCAGATCATTATGGCAAATTCGCATTCCTTTACCGCCGCCGCCGGCAGCAGCCTTAATAATCACCGGATAACCGATTAATTTAGCGGTTTTTAAAGCTTCTTCTTTACTTTTAATGATTGACCGGCTTCCGGGGACAATCGGCAGCCCGACTTTTTGCATCGTGGTACGCGCCGCCATTTTATCTCCCATTAAACGCATATTTTCAGGGGTCGGACCGATAAAATGTATCTTACAAGATTCACAAATTTCGGCAAAATGCGCGTTTTCCGCCAGAAAACCGTAACCCGGATGAATAGCTTCCACATCGGTAATTTCCGCGGCGCTGATAATGGCAGGAATATTTAAATAACTATGGGCAGCAGAGGGCTGGCCGATACAAATTGCTTCATCGGCAAAACGTACATGCAGGCTATTGCGGTCAGCCTGGGAATAAACCGCTACGGTACGGATACCCATTTCATGGCAAGCGCGGATTATTCTTAAGGCGATCTCGCCTCGGTTAGCGATGAGAATTTTGGAGAACATATTTTATGATTTAAAGCGGGTCAATAAGAAAAAGTGATTGGCCAAATTCTACCGGCTCAGCATTATCAACTAATACTTCCAAAATCTTACCTTTAATCTCCGACTTAATTTCATTCATTAATTTCATGGCTTCGATAATACAAATTACCTGCCCGGGCTCAATAGTCTGCCCGATTTCAACATAAGCCGGGGCTTCCGGATTCGGCGCCCGGTAAAAAGTTCCTACCATAGGAGATTTAATCTCAACAGTCTTAATGACGATTTTTTCCTCTGGCGGCTGCAGATTTTGTAGATTTACACCCAACGGAGCAGCCGCTGGAGCAGAATAGACAACCGGAGACTGGCTGCCTTCAAAACCGCTAGCGGTTTTCTTAAGCCGGATCCGCATATCATCCTTTTCTACCTCCAACTCAGACAAACTATTTTCATTCATTAAATTAATCATTTCTTTAATTTCTTTAATATTCATTCTAGACTCCTTATCTTCATAACCAACGCCGCAATTCTTCCCCGCAAGGCAAACACTGGCGCATCCGCCAGGAGGCGGACACCAACGCAATTCCTTTAAGCGTTGGGTGATACCAATTAGCGCCAGATGAAATTAACGCGGGGCGTCTTAGTTGATCCTCTCAACATAAGTGCCGCCGGTACGCGTATCTACCTTAATTTTGTCTCCGACATTGATAAATAACGGGACCTGAATAATCGCTCCGGTATCCACGGTAGCCGGCTTATTTCCGCTCTTAGATGAATCACCCTTAAAACCAGGCTCAGTCTGAATTATCGTAAATTCAATAAAATTGGGTAAATTAACATACAATGTAGCGTCTTTATAAAAATAACCCATAATTTCAAGGTTATCTTTGAGCAGTTTGGCTTTATCTGCAATTATATCTTCAGATATGGCAATCTCTTCGAAATTTTCAGTATCCATAAAATGAAACATCCCTGCGCTAGAATACTGATATTGCAGCTTACGCTCTTCAACATAAGCCTCATCTATCTTTTCTTCACCGCGAAAGGTCTTTTCCTGAATATTATCGTTTTTTAAATTACGTAATCTGGCCCGCACAAAAGCCGCTCCTTTGCCGGGTTTGACATGCTGGGCGTCGATGCACATATAAACTTCGCCCTCTACCAGAATCGTTACTCCAGATTTGATTTCATTTATGGATAGCGCCACTGATCACCTCACAGCCTTTATTTGTTATTAAAACCATATCCTCGATTCTTATGCCGAATTTTCCTGGCAGGTATACGCCCGGTTCAACCGTAAAAGTCATACCCGGCAAAATAGCGCTAGATTCCCGGCCAGATAAATGGGGAGCTTCATGGACCTCTAAACCAAAACCATGTCCTAAGTTATGCGTAAAAAACTTACCATAACCTTTCGCAGTTATGTATTCCCTCGCAACTCTATCAATTTCAGCCATTTCAGCGCCAGGATGTATTCTTTTTATCGCTAATTCCTGCGCTTGCAAAACAATATCATAAACCTTTCGCAGAAGAATGTTTATTTTACCTAAAAACAAAACCCTTGTCAAGTCAGATTTATAGCCCTGATAGTCAACCCCCAGGTCAATCAGAACCGGCTCATTAGTTTTAAGCTTACGCTCTCCGGATAAATGGTGAGGTTGACTGGAGTTAGGCCCCGAAGCCACAATGATATCAAAAGCCGAAACCCTGGCCCCCTGATACCGGATAAAACGCTCTAATTCCCCCACAACTTCTATTTCTTTGACTCCCGGGACAAGGAATTGCTTGATATGCACTAAAGCCAAAGCAGTAATCTGGGCAGCTTTACGCAGCTTAACAATCTCTACAACATCCTTAATCTGCCTTTTATCCTCAACTAGACTATGCGTGGGGATTAATTCTATTCTACCCCGGCAGTATTCTTTGATCTTGACAACCTCGGCAAAAGCCAGGTGCCTTTCTTCAAATCCAACCTTTTTTAACCCCAGGCTAACCATCGCCTCGGCGATATGCCCGAAAACAAATCCATTGCACTCTTTAAGTCGAGCATTATTTTTTAAGTAAATTTTACTTTCTTCGGTATAGCGGGAATCGGTAAAATAGATATTCTTCTTTGAAGAAACCAACAGATAAGCATCCCGGCTTAAAAATTCGGTCAAATAAGAAATATTGGCGGGCAAGCTAACCAAAAGCCCGTCTAAATTTCTGGTTTGTAATTGAGCGTGTATACTCTTTAAACGAGAATTCATTTTAACCGAATTATATCCAGGAGGGCGGCCAGCCCCAAAGTGTAACTTTTGGCCCCAAAGCCTAAAACTGTACCGCTAGCCACTGGGCTAATCAAGGACTTATGCCGAAATTCTTCCCGGGCATAAATATTGGAAAGATGTACCTCTACCAGGTTTAATCCGCAAGCGGCTACAGCATCCCTTAAAGCCACGCTAGTGTGAGTATAGGCTGCCGGATTAATCAAAATACCCTGGAATTTTTTCTTTCTGGCCTGACCGATAAGATCAACAATCTGGCCTTCATGGTTAGATTGCTTAATCACTAAGGTAACTTTAGCCGATTTAGCCTCAGCTCTAAGCATTTGGTTAATTTTAGCCAAACTCAAGCGGCCATAAATTGACGGCTCACGGGTGCCCAAAAGATTTAAATTCGGTCCGTGAATAACTAGTATTTTTTCCATATAGAAATGTTTATTTATTCTGCTTCATCCACCAGCATTATCGGGACACCTCGGCGCACAGGATATTTTTTACCGCATTTTTGACAAACAATTTTGCCATTAATCAGCTCAATATCCGCTTTACAGGCCGGGCAAGCCAGAATAGCTAAAAGTTTCTGATCGATCATTTTAAAGGCTCCTTTGAGTCAGCCAAATAAGCAACCCTTAATTCATAAAGTAAATTCTCTAATAGTTCCGTCTCTTCGGCAGTAAGATTACCTTTGGTCTTCTCCTGGAGCATGCCTAAGGTATCGATTAAAAACTTTGCCTGCACAGGATCTTTTTCGGTCTTCCCGGAAGCCGGATTAGCCATATGCCCTAAAGCAATCGAAGCCTGTAAAGTAAGCGTAGTAATAAAAAACTTAAAATCCGGCTGCGGAGGGATAAATTCCCCGGGCGGTTGAGGGGCGCTTTTTTCTTTTTCTACATTTAATTTCCAATCCTCATCAACTTTTTTCTTAACTTCATCCATGTTTTAACAAATAGTGATTCCGGCATAACCTACCACGCTGCTTCGATCCCCGGAGGTCTGGCCGCTGGTTTGATATTTAATTAACTCTCCCTGTTTTGCACCCAGCAGTTTAGCGGTCATGATTAAAACGGCAATCGGAGCAAAACCGCACATGGAAATTTGGGATTCTTCCACCGCCTGGTGTAATTTCTGCTCATCCAGATCTAAAATAGCCCTAATCGCTAGTGCATCTTTAAACTCTGCTGAGCTCTGCGGCTCGTAGTGCGTTAAATCCGAGCTAGCGATAAACATAATCGATGATTTCAAATCATGTGCGATAACCACCGCCGCCAACTCTTCTGCTACCTGCTTAAGCTCAAATAGATCAACGCTGCTGAAAATGATGGGCACGATTTTAAAATCCTGCCTGAAATACTGTAGTATAGGCAACTGTACTTCTAATGAATGCTCCTGCGCATGCGCCCGGCAGTCTTTCTGTAAATACTTAGATTTAGCCAAAAACAATTCAGCCAATTGACGGTCGATTTCTATGTTGCCTAACGGAGTCTGCCAGGTCCCTTGAGCCATAAGGCTAAAATCCTTACCTTGGCCGGTATGATTCGGACCGAACAAAACTAGGCTGTCCTTAATCTCTATCTGAGCAACCGTGTCAGCAGCCACTTTCCCGGAATAAGCGTATCCGGCATGCGGAAGAATACACCCTAGGCAGTTTTTTTTTGAAACCTCCGGCGCCAGCCAAGCAGCAATCATCGATTTAAGCTCTAAAGCATCATCCGGATAGAATTGCCCGGCGACATAAGGCCGGCGTAAATTAATCGGCATCATCAACTATAAAGCTGAGTAATAAATTCCCGGCTCTTGATTAGATCCTCAGGGCTGGCCGGAGAATGCGCCTCGATTACCTTCAAGGTATCCCTTTTAAAATATGGCTTAAATAACGCAAAATCTAAATCACCTGTCAGTGGCGCCCGGTGATCTTGACAACCGAGAATGTCGTGCAGGTGTACCCCGATTAAACTTTTCCCGTAAAGATCTAAGAAATCTTTATGCCGGGCAAAACCTAAATTTTCCATTAACTGCGCATGACCGGTGTCATGCCAATAATAAATTTGCGTATCAGAAAACTTCTTCAGGATAACTCCAATTTCTGAAATATCGGGAATTTCAGAATGGTAAAAACGCGTCTCTATCCCCAGAAAAACTTTTTTAGTTTCTGCATATTTATTTAATTCATCCAAACTATAAAAAAGCTGCTTTAAAAAAACCGGAGCCTGGATGCTTCTGGAGCGGATCATCTCAGTTTTTAGTTTAATGTAATCAGGCTGATCTTTCTGTCCCTGGTTATATAAATTAATCAGCTGGCGGGTAGTATCAGGAATCTGCACTCTGCCGCAATGTAAAACTACGGCTTTAGCCCCTAATCGCTGAGCAGTGTCAATGCTGAATTTTGTATATTTAACTGCCAGCGAGCGCTGTACTTCATCCGGAGAAGATAAAGAATAACAATCCGGTAAAGCCTCGGCAGGAGTCAACCCTTCAGGAATCGGGCAATAGTTATGCACACTTTGAATAACTATCCCTAACCGGCGGGATTCTTGAGCCATTGACTCCACCAATGCTGCGTTAAGATTGAAACTTAACTCAATAGCTTTAAACCCCAACTGGTTGATTTCAAAGAGCACGCCGATCCCATTATCAAAACGGAAAGCGTTCCAAGAGGTAGAAATGGCTAGAGTCATGCTTACTTTCTGCTGCTCTTAGCCTTTTTTCTCTTACGTTCACTAGGCTTCTCATAATGCTTACGGTCACGTACTTCCCGTAAAATACCTTCCTGCTCAATCTTCTTCTTGAAACGACGCAAAGCAGACTCGAAAGATTCATCTTTTTTAACTTCAACTTGGGTCAATATAATCATCTCCTTTCATCTAAAATTTAGGTATATTAATATACCACTCTTTTAAAAGAGTGTCAATAAAGCATGGCCACCAGCCAGCAAAAAACAGGATTATTCTATCTCAAAAGAAATAATAATATTGAAGGACAATTGGGGATAATCCAGCTCCTTAGGAAAATTGGGGAAAGGAGAAGCATCCCGGATGCTTCTTAAAGCAATACTTTTCAAATAATCATTAGGGGCGGTTCTATCTTCAGCCAGACGCACATCCCGGATATAACCGTCATTAGAAATAATAAAAGAGGCGTAAATCTCGCCGGTTTCATTATGCGTATAATTCTGGTAAGCACTGCGCCGGATCTTCTCTCTAACGATCTGATAATAGCTAATGTAACTAGGATTATCAATTTTAGCCATTTCGATAGCTGGTAAAGTAATCTTTTTCTTGATCGCCATCACTTCTGAATTAATAAAAGCCGGTTTAGAAATTTCCGTTGGGCGTCCGGGTTGGCGATTAACTGATGCCTCTAGGTCAGCCGGAGAATCCTGTGGATCAAAATAAGGCAAAGGCGCGCGTTTAGCTGCAGTGATAATTTTAGATTCAAGCTTTAAAAAAGGTTCAGAGCGCGTGGTGGTTAACTGATCCAGATCCGGCTCAGATATCTTTTTAGGCGCCGGCCGGATCAAAGAGGTGTCTTTAATATAACGCACGGATATCTTCTGTACCTTCGGGGCAGGAGTAAAAGGGTTAAAATTGGGCCGCGGTAAAAGAATGCCCGCATGCGCCAAGATAGAAATAATCAAAGTACAGTGTAAACGTCGATTAGAAACCATAATTTATTTTATCATGCAACAGTCTATCTGACAAGAAATCGAGTAACCATAAAATCTAGCCGACCTCTACGCTTAATGCAGAAATTACTAGTAAATCAAACTACTGACCAAAGAATAAGGAATATGCTTCTGGTTATTAAGGGCTTATCCCATGATGAGAATCATAAAACTAACCAAGACTAATACGACGATCAGGATCAGCATTGCTCTGGGCTTAAAGTATTTTAACCGGCCCATAAAACCTACCGGACGATTTAGGCTTTCCCCGCAATAAAGACAGAGCAGCTCCTGATCATCATAAATCGGTTGCCGGCAGTGCGGACAAATATATTCTGACATTTTTAACCCCTGTTATACGGTTAAAACTTCCTGGAAACCTTTAAGAAAAAATTCCTTCCGGAAGCTGGATAGTAATTAACCGCTCCGCTTATGGCGTTACAAACTCCATATTCGAAATATTTTTCATTAAATAAGTTATTTATCCCTGCACTTATTTTATAATTATTTCTTTCGAAAGAAAATTTGGCATTCACGGTAAAAGCTTGCTTAAGGCTTTGCCAGCGGTTGGCCTCATCGTTTATAAACCGGCGGCTACTCATATAATTAAAATCTAACCCGATAGACAAATAATCCGTAAAAGAACGGGTCAGCCCCAGATTAAACTTATGCTGCGGGACCATAGGAATCTGTTTATTCTTGTATTCTCCTGCCTTAAAAACCGCCTGATCAAAAGTATAATTACCGCTAAATTTCACTCTCCCCGGAAAACTTGAACTAAACCCTACTTCCAAGCCCTGGTGCCGCGTTTGATCATAATTCTCATTTGTAAAACTGGCAGGATTATAGTAAAGCTCATTGTCCACATTCATTAAATAACCGGAAACAGC
>JBFZAT010000008.1:0-8221 GCA_041308845.1 Candidatus Omnitrophota bacterium
AAATCTTCATCTGTAAGCAGCTCATAATATTTAAGCATCAACTCATCAGAGATGGACATGATTTTACCAAACATTTCTTTAGCCGGTTCGTTAATTCCGATATAGTTTCCGAAGGATTTGCTCATCTTCTGAATACCGTCGGTACCCTCTAATAGCGGCATGGTCAATACCACCTGCGCGGACTGGTTAAAATCCTTCTGGAATTGACGCCCGACTAATAAATTAAATATCTGGTCTGTCCCACCTAACTCCAGATCCGCTTCCAGCCTGACCGAATCATACCCTTGCATTAAGGGGTAAATAAATTCCAAAATGGAAATGTTTTCTCCTTTGGCGTAACGTTTCTTAAAATCCTCCCGGGCTAACATCTGAGAAACTGAAGCCAAAGCAGTCAAGCGCAGCATTTCTACGCCAGACATCTTTTCAAACCACTTGCTGTTAAAAACTATTTTTAGCTTACGGATGTCTAGGATTTTAGCAACCTGGGTTTTGTAAGTCTGGGCATTCTTAGCCACCTGCTGTTTAGAGAGTTGTTTTCGGATTTCGGAACGCCCGGAAGGATCGCCGATCTGGCCGGTAAAATCGCCGATTAGGAAATAAACCTCATGGCCCAAATCCTGAAATTGACGCAACTTACGTAATAGCACAGTGTGGCCCAGATGTAAATCTGGGGCTGTAGGGTCAAAACCCGCCTTAATTTTTAAGGGGCGCCGAGTAGAAATGCTCTGCTGGAGTTTTTTGCGTAACTCCTCCTCAGAGATGATCTCTACCGCGCCCCTTTTAATTATTTCCAGCTGTTTTTCGATATCCATTACAAACGCGCAGTCAGGCCGATTTTCGCCTGCTCCACATCCACCTTAATCACTTTAACCTTTATTTTATCTCCGGGCTTTAAATTAGCAACAGTTTCTTTCTCGATTTCACTGGAATAAATTAAACCTTCCAGCTCATCATCAATCTTAGCGAATACTCCGAATTCCGTAAGACTAGAGACCTCTGCTTCTAATTCCGTATCTAAAGGATAACGCTCGGCGATCTTAGCCCAGGGGTTCTCTTGCAGCTGCTTTAACCCTAAAGCAATCCGGCGATTAGTTGCATCCACCGAAAGCACGGCTACATCGACCTTCTGTCCTTTTTTTAAAACATCCTGGGGATGCCCCACTCTTTTAGTCCAGGAAATATCAGAAACATGAATCATGCCTTCCAGATTGGAATCCAATTCGACAAATGCCCCATACTCGGTAAAACCGCGCACCTTACCAGATACGCTAGAGCCCACCGGATATTTACTTTCCGCCTCCAGCCAGGGATTCTGCTCTAGTTGTTTTAAACTTAAAGAAATCCTGCGGGATTCTTTTTCTACGCTTAAGATTTGAGTTTCTAGCATATCTCCGACGGCAAACATCTCTCCCGGATTATTTACCCGCTTGGTCCAGGAGATCTCAGAAACATGAATCAAACCTTCAATCCCTTTTTCCAGCTCCACAAAAACTCCGTAGGGCAGGATATTCACTACTTTACCCTTGACTTTTGCGCCAACGCTAAACTTACCTTCGATATCTTTCCAAGGGTCAGATAATCTTTGTTTTAAACCCAAAGAAACTTTACCCGAAGCCTGATCCAGGTTCAAGATCATGACTTCGATTTTATCTCCGATAGCCACAATTTCCGAAGGATGGCTGATTTTAGACCAGGACATATCAGTAATATGCAACAATCCGTCTACTCCACCCAGGTCAATGAAAGCGCCAAAATCAGTAATCGCCTTGACTAAACCGGGATAAATATTGCCAATCTTAAGTTCACCCCAAATTTTACCTTTAGCCATATCCCGATCTGCCTGCACCGCTTCACGGCGGCTAACGATAATACTTCTGCGCAGATTATTTACCTTAACAATCTTGAATTTAAATATTTTATACAATATATCCTTATCAGCGATGTTCCGGAAAGAAGAAAGCGAACTGGGCAGGAAACCTTCGATCCCCATAATATCCACCAGAAATCCGCCTTTGACTTTTTTCACCGGTTTACCTTCCACCAGCGTGCCGTCATTAGAAAGCTTAACAATCTTATCCCAGCCCTGCATCCGCATGGCTTTTTCCCGGGATAAAGTCATTACTCCGGCGTCATTCTCCATGGATTCCAGTAAAAATTCCATCTCCCGGCCGATCTCTAAATCCGCCGTGCTAAACTCCGTAATCGGCACGATACCTTCAGATTTAAAACCCACATCCACCAGAACTTCTTTGGACTTGATTTCTACAATTTTACCACTAACTACCTGGCCTTCTTTTAGAACCTTAACACTTTGATTATACAATTGCTCTAATTCTGCTCTAGTATCTGACATTGGTCATTACTTCCTTTCTGATTTAATTTGATTAGCTAGGGATATTTTATCAACTTGAAAAACTCCCTGAATGTTAAGTTAGTTTGTTGAATTAACTATTTTTTAATTGTTTAATGCTAGCCATTATCAAACTCGAAGTTTCTTGATAAGGCTTCCCCCTTTCTATATGAATTTCTTTTCCGAAGCGTAAAAGTATTTCTCTGCCGAAATTAATCTTCTGATTGACCCCCTTAGGCAGTGCTTCGTAGGTACCTGATACAAAAGTTTAGAATCACCCCTATAATTGCAGGCTAAAATAAAACCGATAGTGCAAAACGGCTAATCCTATGCGCCATCCTTGAGAATTATCTCTTGGGCTAAAATAAGCAGCTTTTTAGCCTGAGTGAGGCTTTTAGCCTCCGCATATGTACGCATGATCGGCTCAGTACCTGAGCCACGGAACATTAACCAACTCTGATCTTCACAGATGAGTTTAATCCCGTCATAATCCTTAATTTCTACAACCTTCTTGCCCAATAATTCCTTAGGCAGGTTTTCTTTTTTCGGCTCAACCCGTTTGTTTAAATGAAAATCCTGGCGCACATAATAATATTTACCGAATTGCTTTTCGGTTTCATTCAAGATCTTTAAAATATTCTTATTCCGGTAAACCATCATCTCAATCAAGAGCAACCCGGCCATCGTTCCATCACGCTCCGGGATATAACCTTTAACCCCCATTCCCCCGGCTTCTTCTCCTCCGGCTACAATATCCTGAGTTTCCATAAGATTAGAGATATACTTAAAACCCACCGGCGTTTCATAAAGCTTAATCCCTAAAAATTTTGCGATATTATCCATCATGGTAGAACCACAAATAGTCTTAACTAACCCGCCGCTAAAACCGCGATCCTGATTTAAATGCAATGCCAATAATCCCAGAATTTTCTGCGGATGAATAAACACCCCTCCCGGAGCAACCGCAGCAATCCGGTCGGCATCTCCGTCTAAAGCAATACCTAAGTCAAACTTTTCACTTTTTACGCGCCTTTTTAATTCTTCCAGATTCTCCTCCACCGGTTCCGGCCGGCTACCGCCAAAAGAAGGATTAATCGTATTACGTAAAAATTCTAATTTAATGCTGCTACCTTTAAGCACCCGGCCGATAAAACTGTCCCCGGAGCCATGCATCGCATCCACTAAAACTTTAAATTTTTTATTTTTTATTTTTTTAAAATCGATATATTTACGGATAAATTTTATGTAATCCTGGGTTAGATCCACCACCGTAATCGACTCAGCCATAGCCTGATCCTGAACCGGATTTTTCATTAATAAAGACTCAACTTCCTTAGTTAGATCCTGACTGGCCCCACCGCCGGCAGCATTCTTGATTTTGAATCCGTTATATTCAGCAGGATTATGCGAAGCAGTAATCATCACCCCTAAATCCAGTTGACGTGATTTAACCGCAAAACTCAATGCTGGGGTAGGAATCGGTTGGTCCGAAAGCCAGACTTGCAGTCCGTTACTTTTTAAAACAACTGCGGAAGCCAGCGCAAATTTAGCGGACATAAAACGCGTATCAAACCCTACTGCTACTTTTTTCCCACTCCCCAGGAAATCCGCCACTGCTTGGGCCAGAATCTTAACATTCTCTAAAGTATAAGTATCGGCAATTACCGCTCTCCAACCGTCAGTGCCGAATTTAATCTGTGTCGCTGCATTACCCATGTATTTATCTCCTTGTGTTTACACAACGCCGGCGCAATTTAAGTTAAACCCCAGGCGTCATCTTAAGCTGTCAATTGCCTGCTTAGTATTCTTCGCCCCAAAAATATATGAACCTGCCACCAGGATATTTGCCCCGGCCGATTTAACCGCCTGAGCAGTTAAATCATTAATCCCGCCATCTACAGCGATATCCTTTTTAAAAATAACCCGCAGCTGACGGATCCTGTCCACCGCCTGCGGTATAAATACCTGCCCGCCGAATCCCGGATGCACGGACATCACCAGGACAAAATCTGTTAAATTTAAAAATCTTTTAATCTTGGCCAAAGAAGTTTCCGGGTTTAAGGAAATCCCCAACTTCACCCTTTGGCTTTTTAGTTTCTTTCTGATAGAAGCCAATTCCTTAACGCTCACCGTCTCAATATGCACAGTAATCATATCGCTACCGGCCTGCACAAAATCCTGCACATATTTGGCCGGATCTTCGATCATTAAATGCACATCCAGCGCCAAATCCGTAGCCTGACGCATATACTTTACCACTACCGGACCAATGGTCAGATTGGGCACAAAATGCCCATCCATCACGTCCACGTGCACTAAGTCTGCGCCCGCCTGTTTAATTTTCTTAAGCTCTAGTCCTAATTGACTGAAATCTGCCGAAAGAATCGAAGGAGCAATCTTTATCTTCATTTATAAAGCTTTCTTTTTTTTATATAATCAAAAACCTTATCCGGGACCAGATATCCGAATGATTTATTCTGTGCAATGCACTGGCGCACCTCAAATCCGGAGACATCCACTGCCCGGATGGGTAGAGTTTGAATATATGCAGGCATCTGCTCCAAGGCATATCCCGGGCGGGTGGCGGCGATGAATTTTACCATACTCAATATCTGGCTTAAATCTTTCCACTCGTTTAGATATTTAAGCAAGTCCGAACCGATGATAAAATAAAGCTCATCTTTACTATACTTAGCCTTAAATTCTTTTAAGGTATCGATAGTATAAGAACGCCCCCGGCGTTTAATCTCAATATCGGAAACTGTAAAAAATTTATTGGAAGCTACCGCCAGCTTAAGCATCTTTAACCGGTCCGCCGGAGCAGCAATATTTATATTATCTTTGTGGGGCGGCAAAGCCGTAGGTACAAAAATAATTTTATCCAGCCCTAATTTTTCTCTTGTCTCTTCGGCTAAAATTAAATGCCCGATATGCACCGGATTGAAAGTCCCACCCAAAATTCCTATTTTCATCGTTTAGCCACCAACTTTTCTGGCTTTAGGCTCTCAGCTAATAGTCGATGGCTGAAAGCTAATAATTAATTCCGGATTTGCCCGGCGCCATAAACCAGGTACTTATAAGTAGCCAGCTCTTCTAAAGCCATCGGGCCGCGGGCATGCAGCTTATCGGTAGAAATACCAATCTCGGCTCCCATGCCAAACTGATGACCATCGGTAAAACGGGTAGAAGCATTCAAATAAACACAGGCTGAATCAACCTGCTTTAAAAATTTTTCCGCGGCAAGATTATTATCCGTAATAATACTGTCGGAATGATGAGACCCATATTCATTAATATGGGTAATCGCCGCATCTAAATCCTCTACAACTTTAACCGATAAGATTAAATCTAAATATTCCGTACGGTAATCCTTGAGCTTGGCAGGTTTAACCCACTGGGCAATTTTTTGAGTAAACGCGCAACCCCGGACCTGCACCCCGGCAGCCCTAAACTTTTTGAGCATACCCGGCAGGAACCTAGCAGCCAGATCACGATGCACCAGCATACTCTCCATAGCATTGCATACTCCCGGGCGCTGACACTTAGCATTGAAACAAATACTCTCGGCCATATTCAGATCCGCATCTTCATCTACATAAACATGGCAAATACCTTGATAATGCTTGATCACCGGAATCCGCGCACTCCGCACCACCTTCTTGATCAAAGCTTCTCCGCCCCGAGGAATAACCAGGTCAATATAATTATTTAATTTCAATAAATAATCTACCGCCTGGCGATCAACAGTGGCTAAAAGCTGTGCTGCCCCAGCCGGTAAATTATGTTTTTGGATCACCGCTTTTAGCAAATTAAAGATTGCCAGGTTGGAATTTAACGCTTCGCTTCCGCCGCGCAGAATCACGCAGTTCCCGGATTTAAAACAAAGCCCGATACAGTCAGCGGTAACATTCGGACGGGATTCATAAATAATCGCGACCACTCCAATAGGCGAACGCACTTTTCTAATGCTCAAACCATTGGCAGTATTCCAAGCCCGTAATACCTCTCCGATAGGATCCTTAAGCTTGGCAATAGCAATTAAAGATTGAGCCATCTGCTTAATACTTGTCTCATTTAGGCCCAACCGGTCAATAAAAGCTTTTTTCTTGCCCCGGGCTTTAGCAATATCCATCCGGTTAGCTTTTAAAATAACCGCCTGATTATTCAGTAAAGCGGCGGCCATCTGCTCCAACACAGTATTTTTAACCGCAGAAGGCAACAAGGCTAAGACACTCGCAGCCGCTTTGGCCTGCTGGGCGATATTTTCAATTTGCTTCTTAAGATTATTTTTCATCTAGGTAAAAATATAGTACCCTGGCAAAATGGATCATTCGCTAACTGACTGATAATTCTGGCTCTTTGCCCCCAGGCGATCACACAGGGCACCCCGCCTTCTGTAGCAATACGGGCTGCCTCCAGTTTGGTTACCATGCCCCCAACGCAAATTTTTTTATTCGTCGGGCAGGCCAATGATTTTATTTCTCCGGTTATTTTTTCTACCTGACGGATAATTTTTTGGTTTTTATCCAACAAACCTTCTACATCGGAAAGAATAATCAACAGGTCCGCTCCCACCAGGATAGAAACCAAAGCAGACAGCCGGTCATTGTCTCCGAGCTTAATTTCTTCGGTAGCCACGCTATCATTCTCATTGATAATCGGCACACAGTTTAATTTCAACAGGGTATCTAAGGTGTGCTTAGCGTTTACATAGCGGGTGCCCAGGAAATCATCCCAGGTCAAAAGTAGCTGCGCGCAATTTAACCGGTATTTGTTCAGCGCCGACTTATAAACATGCATCAGCTCATGCTGGCCAATGGCAGCAGCGGCCTGTAAATCTTGCAGCCTTTTGGGCCGCTGGGCGAGCTTTAAAATCGACATGCCTAAAGCAATCGCCCCGGAGGAAACAACGACTACCTCTTTATCCTGCTTAATTAAATCAGCAATCTGGCGAGCAATTCTACGCACTAAACCGGTATCCAATTGCTTACCCTCATTGGCAAACAGGCTGGCTCCGATTTTAACCACCACTCTTTTAAACTTTTTTAGCGAGTGCATCAATTAACTCCTCTAATCCTTCTTTTTTTAACGCCGATATAGGATAAACTGTTTTTTTAATCATTTTTTTGAAGCGTTTTAAATTATCCTGGGCGCCGGCTAGATCCATTTTATTGGCGCAAATAACCTGAGGCTTTTTATAAACTACCCGGCTGTAATTTTTTAATTCTAAATTAATATTTTTATAGTCTTCCAGCGGGTCTCTACCCTCGAAACCAGCCATATCCACCAGATGAATCAAAACTTTAGTACGTTCAATATGTTTTAGAAACTTTACTCCCAGGCCGCGTCCGCAAGCAGCCCCAGGAATCAAGCCGGGGATATCCGCCACGACAAATTTCCGATGACTCCCCTGGGCCACCCCTAAAATCGGCCCGGTAGTCGTAAAGGGATAGGCAGCCACCTTGGGGTGCGCATTAGAAATCGCGCTAATCAGTGTCGATTTTCCGGCATTCGGAAATCCGACTACACCGACATCCGCCAAAAGCTTTAAATCCAGAACAATAATCTTCTCTTGGCCCGGCTCACCAGTGGTAGCTTCTTTACGATGCCAATTACCTATACCGCCTTTGCCTCCAGAAGCTACGATAACTTGGTCGCCGTCTGCCCCCAGGTCACGTAAACAAGAACCACTAGCAAAATCTTTAACTACAGTGCCCAAAGGAACACGGATAATTACATCCGGGGCGCCTTTTCCTTTTTTATGATTGCTGGAACCTTGTCCGCCGGATTGACCAAAAAAGTGACGATGGTGCTGAAAATCCAACAGGGTCAGTAAATTCCGGTCTGCGCGGATAATAATATCTGCCCCTT
>JBFZAT010000009.1:0-28336 GCA_041308845.1 Candidatus Omnitrophota bacterium
CCTGCAAGGGAATATAAGTTAATAATCCGGTCAACCCGGAAAAAATAAAAATTCCTAACCAGGTGACTGTATAAACCTTCGGTTTACTCACCGGAAAACATACTAAACGGTCGATAATTAAACCTAAATAGAGATAAAAAAGAGTATCCGGCTCAATACTCTGCACCGCAACCACGCATAGGATCGCAGCAGTCCATAGCCAACGCAGACACTTGGTCCGGTCATAACGGTGAAAGACCAAAAGCAGCCAGGGTAACAATACCACCGCCATTAGATCCAAATGATAGGAGTGCAAAGAAAAAACAGGCCCGGATAATACAAACACAAGCATCCCTGCGCAGGCAGAAGAAATTTTAAATCCTTGTTGACGTAAAAAATACCAGACGCCCAACAAAGCCAGAAACAAACCCAATAATATTGCCAAAGAATTAGCCAGCCAGGGGGAAAAAAATAGAAAAAAGACTAAAGCCGGATGAAAAATTAAAGCAAATCCATCAATCAACGGTTGGCCTAAATTGACTCCGGGATTCCAAAGCGGGAAATACCCCTGGCTAAAAACACAAGATATAATATTATTAATCGGTAAATGACCATGTAAAGCATCTGACCTATTCACTGCCCAATATCCCTGGAAAAAAACCGGATAATAAATGATCATCACCACCGCTAAACATAGTAAAATCGGCAATAGTCGGGACGATAAAAAACCGCGTACTGTTTTCTTTTGCATAGTTTCTGTGTTATTTGGCGCTACCATCATTAGACCAGATTACCTTTTAATTATTTGGAAATCCTAAAAACATAGATATCATCAATGACTTCAATCAAAAGATAATTTTCCCGTAGATAATTTTCGAAATTAGATAAACACTCTTCGTTTCCACAGGCCATGTTCCCCGATAAGTAGCCCTTGGAAAACACAAAAATAGTTGGCCGGCTGAGGAATTTTCTATTAGCTGAATCAGCATTAATTATAACATTATCGCAAAGATCGATGTCTTTTTTGGCGATTGCCTCTAAAGTGCATCGCCCGGCAACTACATTTTCGGTAAAGTAAGATATATAAGAGTAAGTAAGATTCGTCCAAATTACTTCTTGGGAATATTTTTGTAATTGTGCGAATTTTTTATAAGTTGAATTGTACCTCTCTTCTTTTAATGCGTAGGTAAAATCTTTCCGGTTGCTTATAAAAAAGTTAAAAATAATGCAAATAAAAATTAAAAAACTGATTAAATATAATCTTGGTATTTTGCCAAAAGTAATCGGAAGGATTAAAAAAGCCAAGGCTACTGCCCCGGTAGTCCCAAAAAAAACATCAATTGGATACCCCTGGGTTAAGGCGGGAAGAAAAAAGGCAAAGCTAATCCCTGAAATAGATAAGCTAATTATAATTTTAATGAACTTGATTAAGTCTTTTGTTTGTTTAGCTGAAATCATGATTACTAGATTGATCGGTAAACTTATAAGAAATAATTTAAATACAAATTTATATTTCGTAAGCGCTTCGAATTGATTTTGCAACATATAAATCAATGTTTGGGTAAAACCAACTTTGGAAAAATAAGGAGCCCCCCAACACACAATATTCCCTTGATTAAAAAAATGAATCATCTCCCGGGTAGTCGGGCTGCCGAAAATTCTATTTTTAAAAGTGAGTACGATATCCTGAAAGAAATTTTCCTGGCCAAGAAAAAAATAGTTCTGCCCAAGATGCAAAATGATGCCAAAAACAGCGGCTGAGCCAATTAAATAAAACGTCTTCTTGCCGGGTTTAGAAAAGTTAAATAGGAAAAGGCTGGTTAAAAATGTAAATTGCACGATAGAAACGTAATAACTAGTTACGGAAGTAAAAAAAACGGCCAAAAACATCGCAACAAAATGGTAAGTTTTCGACGATGAGGGCTGCCTTTTATCGAGGTTAAGAAAATGGAAAGCCGCACTAAAAATTAGAAGGATGGAAAGGCCATGATTAAAATGATCAGCATTAATAAATGCGTTAAAAAAATTATTAGCCGCAAAGAAAACTACAAATAGCGCTACTACCCTGTTTATTAACTGCGAAAAAAAGAGGTAAACATAAAAAAATCCCAGGGTATTAAAAATCACGTAAAAAATCCGCGCCCCCAAAACCCCTAGCCCTAGCTTCATAAATATTCCAGGCAACAAAGCTTCCATAGGGGGCATATGCGTGTAAACCATTGGATGATCTTGGATGAATCGAGAACTGACATAGTCGGGTAAAAAAAGTGTCTTTAAAAACCCGAAATTTAAAAAATTCCTAGCGGCGATTACATCAAAAAACTGCTCTTCAATGGATGTAAAAGAACTTAAAGGTTGTGAGTTTATTACCCAAAAGATTCTTGTTAGAAAAATAAAGAGGAATAATGCAGCAACTAGATAATACTTGATAAATTTACGCATCTTAATCTGATTACCTCTTTTAGTAACAACTAAACACGGGAATTAAAAAAATGTCTTTTACTCCTTACGCTAGGCTTAAATATTTTTGGGAAAAAAGTTTGCACTGCGTAAGCGAAATAATCAATAATCGAAAGCTGCCAAATGCTTCTTAAAAGACTGGCCATTAAATAACCCGGCCTCAGGTAAAAAGCATTGTAGAATCTATTATAATACTTCTTTATTGTTTCAATTTCTAAATGCGGGTGCCGGTAGATATCCGCCGCAGAATGGAGATTATACAGGCCCCATTCCCGGCTTTTAATCAAATCTTTGCTTTGGTAATCAGCAAATAATTCTGTTCCCGGAAAAGGAATTGTTAAGGCCGCCTTAGCGTAAGTAGGAGAAAGCTTTAACGCAAAGTCAATCGTTCTTTGCAGAGATTCTTCTGTATCAGAAGGAAGACCAAGCATGAAAAATCCTACGGATTCAATCTTGGCCTGTTTGACATACTCCATGGCTTTTAGGCTTTGTGCGATAGTAATCTTTTTATTCACGGAATCCAACGCTGCTTGATCGCCGCTCTCAAAACCGAAAGCCACTTGATACAAACCAGCTTTTTTTGCTAATTTAAGAAATTCTGCATCGAGACAATCTACCCTCAAGCCGGCAGCGAGAGTCCAGGGAAATTTAAGATTATTACGGATAATTAACTCACAAATGAGCTTGGCCCTGTCTATATCAAAAGTAAATACATCATCAATAATACGTATTTCTTTAACCCCTAAACGGAGCATGTGTTTGATTTCCGCAATAACCAGACCTGGTGATTTATATCTAATTTTGGTGCCGAATATATTGTGGTTACAATAAGTGCATTTATATGGACACCCTCTGCTAGTTATATAGTTGACTAAGGGATATCGCCGGCAAATCATTTTTGAACATTTATATCTTTTCAAATTATAAAGGTCGAGAGCAAAAAAAGGCAGGCTGTCCAAATCCTTCACCGGATCACTCCCGATAGTCGAATATACAGTTCCATCTTTTTTATAATATAACCCGGGAATCTCACTGTGAACTGTTCCGGAAATCAACTTAACTAGGGGGTTTTCTCCTTCTCCGGTAATCGCGAAATCGAAAGCAGAATACCTTAAACATTCCTCAGGCAAAGCAGTGGCATGCGGGCCGCCGATTACTAATTTAATTCTTTCCCCGGCTATTTCCCGAATGTAAAAACTCATTCTAGACACTTCCGGAAAAATGGTTGTCGTACTTGTCATGCAAATCAAATCCGGACAGAAATCTTGTATTTTCTCAGTTAAAGCGCTCTCCCAATTACGCTCAATCCCTAAATCCAGGATGTCCGCTCTTTTACCGGAATTTCTCACTACCGCTGCCAGGGCAGAATGAGAAAGCAACGGATATGTCTGCACTACCGCATTTATCCGTGTGCCTAGATAAGAACTGAAACAACCCGGAGAATTAACAAAAAGTACGTTTTTCATTTTATTGGTTTATTTCTTGTAATTTTTTGAGCATTTGCTCTGCTTCCACTTGCCTGCCCACTATGCCATAAGTATCCGCCAAACATTGATAAGCATGGCTGTTTCTTGGATTTATCGCTATTGTCTTTTTGCACATTTCCTCGGCTTGCGGGTATTTACCCTGTATATAATATGCATTAGCTAAAGTAATATAGGGCCCGTCCTTATCCGGAGCCAAAGAGATAGCTTTCAAAAGCACCTCCTGAGCCTCGGCATATTTGTGCTGGAGTATATAACAATTACCTAATTCTGTATTCACTACGTCATCCAGTGGCTCGATCTGAAGAGCTGTTTTAAAAGATTCTTCAGCCTCTAAATACCTTTGCTGGTTGACATAGCAATTCCCCAATTCAATATAGGCGCTGGCATTCTGCGGGTTGATACTCAGGGATTTCTTAAAGAACAATTCAGCTTCTTTATATTTTTGCTGACGAGTATAACAATTTCCTAATTCCATATAGGCATTGGCATTCTGCGGATCAATACGCAGGGATTTCTTAAAGAACAATTCAGCTTCTTTATATTTTTGCTGGCACTGATATAAATAGCCTAATCCCTCATATAGAAGGCTGCTATTAGGAATTAATCTTACAGCTTTTTTTAAAACCTCTTCAGCCTCCTTATATTTATGCTGCCCCATATAAGAATGACTAAATCCATCAAATAAGCCCTCTTTAACTGCTTTTGCCTCTAACGCTTTTTCAAACATCTCTTTGGCTTTTATAAATAGCCCTCGTGAATTATAACGAGTACCTAAATCAATATACACCCAATCATCATCTTCGAAATTAACCTGGCTAGATATCTGATTACGGCTAGAATCTATTTTCTTTAAGGCTAAACCGGTAGTTAGTAGAATTATGCTTAAAAATATAACAACGCCAATTATAAATATCCCTGATTTTAAGTAATTTCTTCGCATAAACTTAAAGGGTGCGTTAATCTTTCCGATCATCAAGATAATAATAGCTAAGCAAAGATTAAACCCGATTTTTTAAAAAAGCATCCTTCAAAGCCTGATAATTAATATAATAAATGTAGTGGGTATCTAAGTTCTCTAACGGCGTGCCCTTAAAATACTTCATTACCTGGCGGCAGTATCCGTATATATAATTATGTTCAGTAACCCATAAGCTAAAATTAAAAATAAACTTTTTCTTACGAATTATATCTTTCTCTAGTAATAATTTTTTTTCATATAAATCAAAGATTTCGACAAGAAAACGAAAATCCTTTAAGTAATTCTTCTGAGTTATCAGGGATTCTTTGCCGGTTAATCTTTCTTCAAACCTCCATTCTGGTGAATAAATGGTCACTAGATCCATTGCGTCGAATTTTATGAAAAGATCTTCTTTATCCTTTAGCTCCATATCATATTCTTCAATGAATTCACCGATGGTTTTTGATATTATTTTATAATCATAAACATCGCATCTTCCGTTCTTCGCAAACTCAATGGTGTTAGCACTTATCTTTTCTCTTTCATCGATAATTAAAATATTCTCTGCAGGCTTATATTCAGTAGTCATTATTATATTAAAATAGATATAAAAATTAATGACCAATAATACAATCACCATCCCCACCAAACTCTTTACGATCTTATCCCCGCGAATAAATTCTTTGCCTAGAAAAATCCCCAGCAAAATACCTCCGAGAACAGTATAAGGAGTCATTGCCCTACTTATTGGTATCATAAATAAAAGAACCATAAGTAAGGTGGACATAATAATCGCCAGATACAAGAGCAATTTTAGTTTATTAATTAAAATATAATTTCCCCAGCTTGACCAATGACCAAACATATTCTTTAACTCAGCGCTCTCTTTCTTACAGTAATATTTTTGATAAACAATAATAAGCAAAACAATAACGGCAATCGGAATAGCAAAAATATTAAAAAGCCTGAGATCCCACATAAATCTTAAATGCACTGGAATAGTCTTTACTAAGTTCACATCTGAAACAAGCCAGCATTGCAACTGTGATAATACCGTGGGCAAGCCCAATCGTTCAAATTTAAAGATTTTCTCCACCCCCATAACATACAAAGGAAAAATGAATAAACCACAGCCAGCAGAAAATAAATACTTGAGTACCTGCAATTTATTTTGTTTCCGAATAGTAGATATAAATATTAATAAACCGAATAAAACCGCTAATAAAATTAAAAACGGGCTAGATAATACTGATACGCTCAGCAACAGTAGAAAATAGATCACGGCTAATTTAAAACAAGTAATCTGCTTACTTCTTATGAACAGATAACCTGCAAGCAGTAAATAAAATAAAGCACTTATAGTATGCCCGAGATAATGATAACTGTTGTAAGTATTAGAAACGTCAAAGATGAAAAACAAGCAGGCAATAAATGCTACTGTACTATTGGTTAATTTTCTAATTATTAAAAAGAATAGATTAAGGCTAAGCACTATTAGAATTATATTAACGAACAAAAGCCTGTGAATATTATATTGGAATATTTCCTGGGGGCACCAAGCCGTCAGGCAGGCGGCAATAATTGAATAACCCGACCTAAAGAACGGGTAAGGATAGAAAACGAGGATATATTTTGCGTAAGCGGGCATATCTGTATTGTAAATATACCTTTGCTGGCTTTTCGCATCTATTAAATTAAATTTATTATTGAATTTCTTTTCGATTTCAAAATCCAACAAAGATAATGCACTTTGCAAATAGCTGTCATAATCCCCTCTTGCAGCACCTCTTTTTTCGTAATCAAAAGGCTGAGCATTAGAATAATCTGCGTTTAGGTAGATCTCCTTCTTTAGCAAAGGAGTATGCGCCAGAATAAAAAGTAAAGTTAATAATCCCATTAATACTACCGGGCGATTTTTTAATTTAAGTAAAAGATTAAGCATGGCTATTCCCTTTGTTTAATTCTATATCGCCAAAGCCTGTTCTAACTCTTCAGCTAAGTTCTTTCTCCCTAACTCTCTAAGCTTTTGAATTTGTTCTAAAGCCGCCTGCTTATTCCCTTTATTTTTATAAGCCTCCACTAAAGCGCTATAAGTGTCTACCGAACCTGGACGGAATCGTAAATACTGATGCAGATGGCTAATAGCATTATCGTAATCACCCTGAAGGTTATAAATATTCCCTAAATTCGAATGGGCATCAATAAAATCCGGATTAAGTTGGAGCACTTTTTCCAGCGCAGCGATGGCCTTAGGGTAATCGCCCTGGGCCTGATAGATGGCGGCTAAGGCAGAATAAGGTTCAACCGCAGTAGGCTTAAGCTGCAGGAGTTTCTGATAAGACTCCAGTGCTTTAACATACTCTGCTTTAGCCTGATAGACGCTGCCTAGGGCAGAATAAGCATCTACAGAGCTGGGATTAATCTGAATAGCTTTATTAAAATATTCCAGGGCTTTGGTATAATTACCCTGCCCCTGGTAAATATTCCCCAGAAGAATATGGGCCTCTATAGAATTAGGGCGGAGTTGGAGATATTTCTGATAACAGTCGATGGCCTTGGGGTAATCGCCCTGGGCCTGGTAGATAACAGCTAAAGAATTATAGGTATCGACAACGTGGGGATTAAGTTGGAGCACTTTTTCCAGCGCAGCGATGGCCTTAGGGTAATCGCCCTGGGCCTGATAGATGGCGGCTAAGGCAGAATAAGGTTCAACCGAAAAATGGTCAAGATAGGTAGCTTTAATTAAATAAGTAATCGCTTGAGAATATTCTTTCTGAAGATAATATATATTCCCTAATGCAATAGCTGCACCTGCAGAGGTAGAATCAAATTTTATGGCTTTAGTATAATAATCAGCTGCTTTTACATAATTTTCTTCTGATAAATATATACTGCCAATTTTAGAATATGCTTCTGCCAAGTCAGGTTTTAACTTTAATGCCTGTTCATAGCATGCTATTGCCTGGAGAGAATCTTTCTGGGCTTGATAGTTATCACCAAGAAGACAGCATGCGCTAAAGGAGGCAGGATTAAGTTGGAGATATTTCCGATAGTATTCTATCGCTTTAGGAAAATTCTCCGCTCGGTTATATGCTTCAGCCAAACGGAAACAAGCATCCAGAGAATCTGGTCTAAGCGCACTAGCCCGAGCAAAAGCAGCGATGGCCTTAGCATAATCGCCTACCGTAGAGTATAAATAACCAAGATTAAGAAAAGCATCGAAATCATTATGATTTATCCGGAGAGCGTCCCGATAAGCCTCGATAGCCTTTTCATATCTATGAATAGTAGTATAGGATGCTGCTAAACTATGATATGGCCGTACCGGTTGATAAAAGTGCAGTCGGATGCTTTCTCTATTGGCAAATATTTTTTTTCTGGATTTTTCAATATAGTCCGCCATCTGGGGCTGACCCTTGAGTATATAATAACGCTGCATTTCGGATAGCATCCAAAGATGCTCATCTTCCTCAAGTTCAGTCATCTTCACAGGAGAAAAATCTTTAACCTGAATATTGGTATAAAACTTATGCTTTCTTAGTCTTCCAACATTAGTTTTGTTATTTAGTATATTAAGCAAGGTAATCGCCGAGTATGCAATAAATAAGTAAAAAACAAATAGGGAAAAGTTTTTTAGAGGTTCGCTTCCTAAGCGTTCTATAAAGCGCCTCAGAGTCTGAACGCTCAATCTCAGACCTAAGAGCCTTAAGAAAATAAGGACGCCGGAAATCAAGAGAATCATCGGAACCAACAGTTTCAGTTTTAAGGTAAGGTTACCGGCATAAAATAAAATATCCCCGATATATTTTAATGAACCGATTCTTTCTAAAAAAGTGGGTAGGCCAGGAATATACAACCAGTCTAATCCTGCCCGATACTCGGCAATAATTAACAGGTTCCAAATGATACAAAAAATAGACCCTATAATCAGCACGGATTTTAGATATTTATTCCGCAATTGAAAAACTCCTGCCAACAATAAAATAAAAATCGGTAACTCTGTAAATATAATCCTAGCACTTAAAGTATCTCCCCCGGGGCTGAAAATCCTACCAATAAAGAACAATTTAATCACAGTAGACAACGCCAAAATCAGTAGAAATATATCTTGTATTTTTTTATGTTTATTGAGAAGTAACGGAACAAACCCGATAAAGCAAATATAGAAAATAGGCGAAGTATAAAATATACCCCGATAGGAGCCAAAAAGGCCGTTAAAACAATAAGTGTGAGCATAACGCAAAGCAGAAGACAAATAGAATAATTCTTCTATATGTAATGTGCCAAATTTAAAATAAGCATTTATAGCCCGCAACGCCAGCACGGGAATAATTCCGTATAAAAAGTATGCGCTGTTTACCCAATTCGTTTTTTTATTTAACGCTAGAAAGATAAAGAAAGGAATAATAAAGAACATCTGGCTCCATAACTCAACCTTTACAGTAATGCAAATTGAAAAAAATACTCCATAGAAAAACCAGTGCAGTCTTTTCATGCTGAGAGCATAACTTAAGAACCAGATCGAAAGCGCAGAGAACAACGTTGCGACAATATTAGCATTACCAGTTTCTAGAAGTAGATAATAAAAAAACGGCGTCCCTGCCAGCAGCGCTAGCATCGACCACAAAGAATTCCGCTTAGAAAAAAACATCCTAGACAATAAATAACTGATCAGTAAACTTAAAAACCCGAAAATTAAAGTACTCAAAGACAAGATCGCCCTGGCGATATTATCAAAACCATAATTAGACAAAGCTTGTATATTCAGCTGGCTGCTTAAGTAATTTATGATTTTTGCATAAAGATAAAAAGGAACCCAAAGCACCACACCTCCGTGATTATGGAAGTCTGGTAAATTGAATGTCTGAGAAACTATTGGAGGATGCGACGTCGGATAGGCCTGATTTAATACATTCAAATCACCATCTTCAACTATGCTAGCCGTATAAGCAAAATAAATCGGCTCGTCTGGTCCGTGAAAACCTGTATCCAAAAGAAAAAACAGATATATAAAAAGTAGAATGAACATTACTGAATATTTTGATTTCATAAACTGCTCCTATTTTAATCTTTCAGCCTAACCCCGCTTCTTATATTTATGGCAAAACTATGCCGCCTAATCCCTTTTGTTAAAAAAATCGGTTCTCGTTAGATATCAAATATTGTGTCATCAATGCCATATTTTGCAAGCAATAACATCAGCACTTACCTTCAAAATCATTTATTAACAAAAGCTAAACCTTTAACCCAAAATCTACTATTTTCTTAGCAGCTTTTTCTATATTAAATTCATCTAATGCAAGTAAACCTCCAGCAGTAAGCTTGTTCTGTTTTTCTTGGTCGCCCAAAAGCAAAATGATCTTCTCTGCTAAATCCCTAGTTTCACCAGCGCGGAACCATAATATATTCTCTCCTTCTACAGCGATTTCCCGGATACCAGCTAAAGACGAAGAAATAACTGCAGTCTTGGATGCCCAGTACTCGAATATTTTCAGCGTTGTAATAATTCTATTGGGTAAGACATCTTGCCTAGTAATTACCCCGATGCTGGCTTTTTTAAGAAATACCCGGGCTACTTCACAAGCTAAAGAGTTGGTAAAAAAACAATGCCGCCCTACCCCTAATCTCTGCGCCAGTGCCACAAGATTATCTTTTTCTCTGCCGCCTCCGACAATAAAGAACCTCACTTGAGGGAATTTTTCAATCACCAAGGGTACAGCTTTAATCAAAACCTCCACATTATGCTGCCGGTCAATTGCTCCCAGATGAATAACCCCCTGTGCAGCTTCTGGTTCTTTATCTGGCGATATTGTCTGCTTATCAACGCTATCATAAACCACTTGAATTTTATCCCCGGCCACCCCCCTAAAGATAAGATGCTGTTTCATTGCTTGTGTGGCAACAGTAATCCGATCCGCCGATTTTATAATAATATACTCATACCATAATAAAAATGGAGTTACTGCAATTTCAATAATATTCCTTTTGCCAATAGGCAAATATTCCGCGTGTATATCAGTAATATCCAGAACGAAAGTAAAACGCCGATAGATTATCTTTAAAAAGGGCACCCCAATACTAGCTATAGTATTATGCGCAAATAACAAATCAGTATGCCCCAAAATAAATATCAGCCGAATAAGCAAACGCAGATTAAATTTTAAAGCACTCAATATTTGAGAACGTTCTTTGCGCGGCTGGGGAATCGGTATATATAAAACACTACTTTGCTCAGCGACCTTCACCTCTAAAGGCGCAATAACCACCACTTTATTAAAACGGCGCTGCATCTCCTTAATCACAGCCAGAGTGCGTAAAGCTCCCCCTCCTTTCACCGGTGCTAAAGAATCATGTGTCGTAACAACAACAGTTTTAACTGTTTTTACTTTCATCTATCAGAATAGCGGTCAGTTGTTTAAAAAATAAAATGCACCCTAAACCTTTTAGGGTGCGGAAAATGATTGGCAGATGCCTAAGAATCCAAAAGGGTGAGAATACTTTGCGCATAAACCATCGTCGTAAAAAATCTTTCCTGAGTTTGCCTAAATTTTTATCGTAAAAACAAAACGGGTAAATAACGCTACTTCTTTTAGCGTCGTAACTTTCCCAAGGTAGACCAACCAGATACCCCTCTGCCTTAGCCCTTTCGAAAAATTCTGTTCCTGGTAGCGGGGTAGCAATACTTACTTGAATGGAATCCGCATCTAGAGATTGAGCATAAAGAATAGTTTCTCTAGTATTTTCTAAAGTTTCATCAATAAAACCTAAGCTAAAAGTAAGATGGGTCTTTATACCGCACTGCCGGCAGCGGTTAATTATACCCGCTACGCTCCTAAGATCCACAGATTTATGCATATTCCGAAGCACTTGACTGCTTGCACTTTCAATGCCGAGTTTCAAACCGATACAACCATAGCCGGCTAAACGTTGAATAATTTCCTCTGTAAGCCCGGAAAAACTGGCCATCGCGCTCCAGGGAATAATCAATTTTCTTACCCGAAGAGACTCAAAAATCCCATCCAAATGCTGCATATTTTGCGTAAAATTATCGTCGTCAAAATAGATTTCTTCTACATCGTACTTTGCTACCGCTGCCTCAACCTCATCGCATATTTGCTGTGCAGAAGCGACGCAATATGTTTTTGACTTAACTGCGCTGAAACGAGAACTTAAACAAAAAGTACATCCGTATCTACATCCCCGCGAACTCTGTATCTGCAGGGCCTTGCGGTGCTGACAAAAACCATCCCAATAAAGTGTTGGATCACCCAGTTTGTTAGAAGGGAAAATATCCCTAAAGGGCGAAAGCAAATTCCTAGAGCGCTCTTGCTCAAAAGGATCGCCGTTATCGACTTTCCTTCCGCTAGCCAAATATACTACACCCGGAGTCTCAACCGGCAGCCCTCTTTCTAATTTTCTTGCTAAATCCGATAAAGTATATTCATAATCTCCCCGGATAATAAAATCAATTGATCCGTGCTCTTGAATAATTTCGGAGGCGAAATAAGCGGCGTGCCCGCCTCCCAACACTATTTTAACATCGACCAATTCTTTAATCTTTTTAGCCAACCTTAAATCATAATTAATAGTAGGCGTAGTAACTTCGTAAAAAATTAACTGCGGATCGATGCTTTCAATTTCCCGCAAAAGCTTCTCTTCTGATATATTTAACGCTACTGCATCAATAGCTCGGACATCGAAAGATGCTTCTTTTAAACAGGTGGCAGCATAAGCCAAAGAAAATGGAAAAGGCAAATAATGCGGAGTTGTTCCTTTTAATTTTACTCCAGAATGCGGCCAGCGGGAACCGGAACGAACAAAATATCTTTCATATTTCTCCCCTACTGGCTGTTGATATAAAGGATTCAACAAAAGCACTCTCATTTACTAAGCTTTTTCCTTTTCCCCGGTTTAATCTTGCCCCATACCATCTGTTTGCCCATAGAGCTGATTTTTATAAATTTGAATTCTATCTACTCTATGGGTATCGCCCTTGGCTTGAAAATAAGCTATCATTTCATCCAACGAACCACTATTTTCTGATCTTTCGAAATCGCGGGAATTCAAAATAACCGCTGAATTCAAGAATCCCTCCGCTCTTAATCTTGAAACTTTACGCGGATTATTATACACATTAAGTAAAGTAATAATGCAGTAAGCGCTTAAGGCGTAAACAGTCAAAATACCGAGAAGAGATAATCCCCGCGCACCTGCTTGAGGTAAAGAACCCCAGGTACAAAGAGTCACTGTCTTTGTATCCCTGGGTTCTTTATCCCTGGCCAATAGGTACCCGGTTACAGCTAGGATAATAAGCAATAACGGCCATGAATAAAAAAACTTAAGACTAAGACTTTGAGGAATACTCAAAAGCGGGAAAATATGGGCAAGCATTTTTATCCTTGCCAACAATACCGGTGGCTGAACCATATAGCGTAAATCCACTCCTGCGATAAATTCAGAAATAACGATCAGGTTCCAGGCAATAAAAAGAAAAGAAAGTACAAAGAGTGTGCGTCTTACCAGCTTACTTTGCCCATTTAGAAAACGCCCGAACAATAAAACAAACACCGGAAATTCAGTTAATAAATTACGCGCCCCCACCGTGCCTCCGCCCCAAGCATAACCGAACCCTAAAGAAATAACCTTGATTATCAAATAAAAACTTAAAATCAATAAATAAGCATCGCTCTCAGTTAAAGGGGAAACGTTACGCTTAATTTTGCTATAGCTATTGATAAGTAATAGTAGAACGCCCAGAAAACAAATATATAAAATGGGAGAGGTATATAAATAACCGCGGTAAGAGGAAAAAAGCTGTTCCAAATGGAGTAAACTTTTGCCGCTGAATAAACCCAATTCCCCAACGCGGAAAACTCCGTATTTAACATAATCATTAATGATTTTTAATAAAACTCCCGGGATAATCCCGGATATAAAATAAATCCCCCAGCTCCAACTAATACGTTTATGGAATGCTAAAAACAAAAAAGCCGCAAAAATAAAAAAACCCTGAAACCACAAATCTGCCTTTATCACTATGCAGATCGAAAAAAAGACCCCATAGAGAAAGGCATAATGCTTCTTCATGCCTACTGCATAGATACAAAACCATAAGGATAAAATAGAAAAAAACGCGGCTAGAATATTAGCGTTAGCCGGTTCAAAAAGCATATAATAGAAAAACGGTGTGCCGAAAAAAACCGTAAAGGTAGCAAATAAAGCTAAGCTTCTTGAAAAAAAGCGACGGCTAAAAATATAAGTAAATAATATAGTTAAAAAACCGACGATAACCGTACTTAAGGAAAGTAGACCACCCAATACCTGGTCTAAAGAAACAGGCTTATTTGCGTAGGGACTTAAAAGGCTCAAGAAACGATAAACAGTTTTCGCGTATATGTAGAATGGGGCCCAAATAATCACGCCGCCATGATTATGAAAATCCGGAGAATTATAAGTAGATGAAACTTCTATTTGCTGGGTAGGCCAAAGATGATTTACAACATTAAGATCCCCGTCTTGGACTAGGCTGGCGGTATAAGCGAAATAAATCGGTTCATCCGGACCGCGAAAATTAAAATTATAAATTGCAAAAAACCATAAAAATACGAATAAAAATACCGATAATAAATAGATCCGGGGCTTAGCAGTACTCTGCGGCATCAATTATTCCTTTGACCAGGATGGAATCAGACAGTCGTTAAACAATCTTCCAGATACGTTGCTTATATTGGTCAACCATCCGATAAGTATTAAATTGTGCGGAAGTACAAATACATTCAATCATCATATCCACCCATCCGGAAGCGACATCGAATTGACCGTTCTGGTTAGTCTTATAATACAAACCAACCATCCGCTCCAGGGCAGCATATAACTCTTCAGAATCAGTATTCATATGTAAATCAGATTCATTGCCAACGCTACCTTCACTGTTCTTATATCCAAAGAATGCCCCGATCGGCCGCTCGGTTACTTCAGCTACCCAACCATCAATCGTACTCATTTGCAAAACTGCGTTTAAGATGGCTTTCATCCCGCTGGTCCCGGAAGCTTCAAAAGGAGGCAAAGGATTATTCAACCAGACATCCACTCCAGAACTTAACAATTTCCCTAAAGAAATGTCGTAATTTTCTAAGACAATAATCTTCAGCTTATTATAATCTTCATTTAATTTATCCACCTTGTCTAACATTTCATTAATATAAGTAAAACCTAGGTTGTCATTAGGGTGCGCTTTTCCGGCCAAAATAATTTGCAAAGGACCAACCTGTTCGGCAATCCGCACTAACCTGCTGATATCATGCAAAATCAGACTCGGCCGCTTATAAGCTGCTACCCTTCTGGCCCAACAAATAGTAAAAATATTTTTATCTAATTTCCACTTCTCTAATAATTTACACAATGCAATTTTATTAAACTGGTGTGCCCCCCAGAGCTGGGTGCGAAAACGCACATCCTCTTTGAGCTCTGCGGCCCGGGATAGAATCATCGGATTAACATCGAAATCAACAAAAGTATCTGGGAAAGTTTTAAAAAGCTCCTGGAAGGCTTCCGACATCCAAGTATAAGGATGTACGCCGTTAGTGACATATTGTATCTGATCCTGATAGGCGGGAAATTGAACATGCATTACTTTTTGATGATTATGCGAAACCGCATTTATGGCCGAAGAAATATTCATGGAAAGCAAAGTAAGATTCGCCAAACCCGGACGTTCCTTGCCAAACCTTTCGATAATCTCGGCATCCTCTTTTTTGAGCACTTTATTTAAATCGTCAAAAAAGAACCGGTCATGTCCGGCCTCTACCGGAGTATGGCAGGTGTAAACAAACCTGCTTTTTAGTCTTTCTAACTCTTTTTCGTTTGCCCCTCTGGCTTTAGCGATAAAAGCAAATACCGCATGTCCCTCATTAAGATGATAAGTATCGATATTATACCCTAACTCTTCCAGGGAGCTTATGCCTCCGAAACCCAACATTACTCTTTGCAATAATTTCAGGAAGATATTATCACTGCGGTAAAGCTGATCGGTTAAATTCCTGGCGCGCTGGCTATTAGGCTCGATATTAGAATCCATAAGGATCAAAGGTACCACCGCATCGCGTTTATAACTGTAAACATAATACTTCCAGAGCTTAAGATAAACATCTTCCGATCTTAAAGAAATCTTAATTTTGTTTTTTAGCGGGATTAACCCCGGATAAGTATACGGATCCCAACGCATCTTTTCAGGGGCCTGTCCATATTTAAACCAAAATTTCTGCCGAAAATATCCGGAACTCCACAAGATCCCGATTGCCGCGGTTGGAAGATGATAATCCGCCATTGTCTTCACAGTGTCACCTGCTAAGACTCCCAGGCCTCCACTATAAATAGGCAGGTCCAGAATATTGTTTTGATGTAAAGCAAAAAAATAATCCGCCACCCGGAAATTCGAAAAAACCGCATTTTCCGGGACTTGATTAGAAGGATTCAGCGCTAATTGACTGGAAAACTTATTGTAACAGCTGGTAGCCAGGCCATACTCCATAGAAAAATAAGCAATGCAGCGCTCTTGAGGCAGGCGTAATCTTTTTTCCGCTCTGACGATAGCTTCCAAAGGCATGCCAAAATAATTATCGGCTTTTATATCCTTAGCGTAATGGCCGTCGGAATCATCGACTTGCACCAAGGAATAAAATTCTTCAATCAAATTATCCTTTTCCATAATTTATTTCCACCTAAAATGCAGATAAATTCTTCCCCAGCCTTTATCAGTTTTTTCTAATCTAGAGTAAAGCCGGCGATTCTCTTTTTTATTTAAAAAATTAAGGATGCGTTTTTTTATGCTATCGGCGGCAGTCCCATAAGCGATCTCCACAACACTGGCCCGTCCGGCTACCGCCTGCTCTAGAATCATGGCAATCTTCTCTTCGATATCCGCAACGACCGGAAAAAGATTAAGCTTTAATTTCATGGCTGATGGCCTAAGATAACTTTCTGCGTTTTTTAAATCCCACTGCGCGCCGTTGAGCATTGCCTTTTAGCCAAGGTTTACTGAAGGTCTTTTCCCAAGGCCGGCCTGTTCTAGCCTCTGTTTTATGTTCCGGCCGTCTAGACTCCCGAGGCTTATCCACAGCCCCTGATTTAGTTTTAGGTTTTTTCCAGGGATTTGATTCAGTCTGAGGCCTCTGCCAAGCGCCAGCTTTATTTACCGGCTGCTTAAAAGGCGTTGCCCACCTTGGTTTCTTACGCCAACGCATAGGATTAGGTTTAAATTTAGGTTCAGGCAAGGCAGTAGTAATTCCGGCCTCCAAACGCTGTTTAACATAGCTCAATGAACGCCTACCTTGTTTATATTTTCCTGTCCTTTTAAAGTTATAATTACGGTGATTATCCACAGGCATTGCCGGATGTTTATCGCGATTAATCTTTGCCTGCTTAGCCAAAGAAGGCATCACATTGATCGGCCGCCCTAATATTTCTTGGCCCTGTAGTTGAGCGATAGCGGCCAGCGCCTCCTGCTCATCCGGCATCTCGACAAATCCGAAACCCCGGGATTTTTTACCTTTTTTTTCCTTTACAATAGCTACTGAAGTTACTAGGCCAAAAGCCATAAAAGCTCTTTGCACATCTATTTCTTTGGCTTCAAAAGATAAATTACCAACAAAGATATTCACTGTTATCCCTATAGAAAATAATTAATAAAAAGTATTTGCTGATTCTCGACGCTATAACATAATATAACATAACTGTTTTATTGTCAATGAATTAAGCTTCTTACGATAGGCCTGGCTAAAAGACGGGTATGTATGCAGAGCTAGCAGCGGGTTCAGTATAGAAAATCAGGCTAGATTGTCTATCCCAGAGTTAAATCAATTTTCCTTCCAGGCAACAATTTGCTTGTTTAATAGTTGGACATAAGCTAATGCTGCCTCAATTTGGGGAAGATCATAAATTATGTTAACGGTCCCTCTTAATTCGGTATCTGCCGTAAACGAACTTTCAGCAACTACACTGCCATTAGTAGTCACGTTTCCAGTTATGGTTAAAGTGCCGATAACATAAATTATTCCGTTAAAAATCACTGTCCCGGACATATGCGTATCGCCATTAACAACTAAAATTCCGCTTCCGACAAGCTCTCCGTCTATATTGAGATCATTGCCGGAAGCTACATCTACCCAAGTAATACCGTCAACCGGGGCATTAGTAAAATTAGAATCTGTATAAACATGTGTCGCTCCGGCATTCATCGTGGCCTTATCAATGCCAAACATGTTGGTAAAATTAATCGTAGTGTCATTCTCTTTGGCAACACCATCAATCGTTACCGCGGCTCCCCTAATTACTAAATCAGCGGTTGTATCTATGGCATAAGGAAACTTTGATGCATCAATTGCCCCTGTTCTTACGGTCGCAATTACGGTCCTATTGATAATTAAATCGCTAGGTAGTCTTGGCAGACTCACTGTCCCGGTAGAAGTTACGATCCAATAATTATTTGATCCGGATTCAGGATTCACGCTAAAACTATAATTAGCTCCTCCTAATTCCTCATAGGCGATGGCCGACAAACCAGTCCGGCCTTTTATCGTAGCAATCCCGGCTTCCGCCAGCCAGAAAGCACGCGTAGAATTAGCGTATTGATTAGCCTGCAGACTTTCGCTTACGGCATTCAAATACAAAGCGCCCAGTAAAGAAGACAAAATTAAAGTTAACAAAAGAGAGAAAATTAAAACTGCACCCCGGTTATTAGCCATTTCTTATCTGTACCTCCTCAGTTAAACTATAGCCTGCTTGTAAATCAGCTAAATCACTTTGACCCGAGATCGTAATCACTAATCGTTTGCTCGTCAGTAAATCGCTGCTATTGAGCGCAACAATGCTACCTAGAGAATCTATGGTGAAAAAAGGTGAGGCTGTCACATTGTTTAGAGTCCAAATACCAATAGTAGTATTATCGCTGACATTGCTAGTCCTACGGATAATAGTCTGATCAACGGAATTAAATGTATATTCTATATATTCATTATCTAATAAAAAAACATTGTTCACGGTATCCCAACCGGTCACCCGCCTGAATTTAATATAGTCGGCATTTGGGCTGTTGTTTGCCAAATCCCAACTGACCGCCTGCCGGGCATCTTTAACGATCCAGCCAAGCGCACTCCTAACCTCCGCCTGAAGATTTTTACTAGATAAAGTAGTGTTAAAAGAAATACGCGCTACGTTCATTGCATAAAGAGCCATCCCAATAATAATACTTAATATCACAATGACCAAAAGTACTTCCGTCAGACTGAAAGCTTTCGGCTTATTGTGCAAAACGCGTAGTAATCGAAAATTCCCTGGCAACATCTCTCTGGCTCCAGCTAATACAAACGGTTATCGTATCCAAGGTTGTAGTATATGTAGGACTGGGAAAACTCACGCTTTCTTCCGGTAAATTATTAAAGCTATCCTGAGGATAGCTGGCGATGTAAGCAGGAATATCAGCGAAACCTTGCGCCTTTATCTGTTCTAGGACATATTGAGCATCATTAGCGGCAGTCACCAAGTGCCTGCTAGATTCGATTAAAAACGTGGCGCTAGTAATAGCCAAGAGGGCAGCAATAATGATAATTAATAAAATCGTCACGCTGAGCATGGTCTCGATTAAGGAAAACCCTCGCTGGGTTAGCTTCATGGTTTCTCCCGGTTACAAACTCTTAATTAAAGTATACCTTAAAATCATCAATAAAACTACTCTGCCCTGCCCCTTAGCAGACGTTTTATCTAAATTATTGTCCAACAATATATTACAAAAGAAATCCTTAACAACTACTTAGCGTTTCCCTCGATCGCGGTAACTGGCAGCCTTAGTTATTAACGGTAAGGGTCTTTTCCTTACCCTCCTCTGTCACCTCTACTGAATTACTATTTATTTTCTTAATAACCAAATTTCCCAAACTTTCCTTTTCAGTAACCAGCTGACCATTAATCAAAACATAACTTATGCCTTGCGGATCGTAAAATATACCTTCGACCCTTCTGTCCTTTTCTAAAGATTTTTCTGACGCAGGGCTATAAGAACGTACGTCAATAAGCCGAGCTATTTTATTTTGATTAGCTTCTTGAGAAGCTGGATTGTTTTTTTTCATTTTATTACCCGAAAGAAAGTTTTTTGTCTCCCAAATAATATCGCCAATCTTACCCTGATACTTGAGCCCCGATGAAAAAACAGTAATAATGATCCCCCAGGAAACAAAAACTTTAACTCCGGGGCTAATCTTTCTGTTATTCTTCCCGCCCGACAGTTTTTTTTCTTTTTTTACAAAACCAGCGGATAAAGTATCTGTTTTGGGATTGTAACCACAATTCCCGCAAATTTCCTCTTGGTCACTAATGGCCTCTTGACAAAAACGACAAATTTTCATATTTGACCCCTTATTTTAAAACTCATTTAAGTTAAATCTTCCAGCGGCAATAGAAAAGCTTTTAACCCTTCTTTTCCCAGGCTTTGGCGGGCCTGTTTAACCAAAGCAATAATCTTTTTGCCCACTGCCTCTTCACATGCCACATACAACATATTATTCCTACCCGGCCAGACATCCGTTCCTAAATGCGTACCACTAGTTGTGCCGCAGCCAAAGACCCCCTCGGTCTTAGTATAATTCTTTACCGCACAACTTTCTAAAATTTCCATTATTTCGTTATCCAACGCTTCATTATAAACTAACATCAGCATCTTCATTTCTTACTTACCTCCGCCAAAGCCGTTTTTCTGTGGAATACCGCATAAAGCGTCGGAACAAATAATAAAGTGACTAAAGTCGAAACGGTTAAACCACCAATCATCGTAATCCCTAAAGGTTGCCAGACCTCTGAACCTTCTCCCCGGGAAAGCGCCAGTGGTAAAAGAGCGGCAATAGTCGTAAACGTAGTCATCAGTATCGGACGCAATCTATCCCGGCCGGCTGTAGTTACGGCCTCTTGTAAAGAGAATCCCCGCGCTCGCAGCATTATAATATAACTGATTAAAACAATTGCATTATTTACCACAATGCCCATTAACATAACAATTCCCAAGAAAGTATTAATACTTAAAGTTGTACCAGTCAAAACAAAGCCTAGAATAACCCCGATAAAAGTAAAAGGCACAGCAAACATAATAATAAAAGGGTCCAGCAGCGATTCAAACTGAGCGGCCATCACCATATATACCAAAGCCACGCCTAGAATAAGCAGCAGGGTTAGATCCCCAAAGGCTTTTTTCTGCTCCTCGGCTTGCCCGCCGATATTAATCATCACATCCGCCGGCAAAACCAGCTTACTAACCTCTCGGTTCAAATCTTCCACAATTTTTCCTGATGATTTTTTATAAGCATTGCATTCCACCCTCACCATTCTCTCACGGTTTTTCCGTTCGATCCTATCCGGACCGCTAGCCTCATAAATCCTGGCGATATTACTTAATTTAATTTGAGTCCGGCCGGCTCCTTGCCTACCCGCTAAAGCTTCTACTCCGAGAGAAGGATTATTTTCAACAGGCAAAGGCACCACAATCATTAAATTCTCAATATCTTCTAACTTTGTACGCGAGGACTCTTCCAGCCTTACATAAATATCATAAGTTTTGCCTTTTTCGCGGTATTTGGTTGCGGTTGAACCCTGAATAAAAGACTTTAAAGTAGAAGCGATAGTATTCATATCCAAGCCTAAGCTGGCCGCTTTTTCCCTATCTACATCAATCCGCAATTCCGGACTGTTGGCTTCCCGGGAAATACTCACATCTACTGCTCCAGGGATATTTTCCATAATTTTCTTTATTTTTTGCGCCAGGTTATTAGTTTCAGCAAAAGAGTTCCCAATTATCTCCAGTTGCACGGCTTTACCGCCGCCACCGGTAATCAAATTACCTAAAGGATTACCTGTTGAAACATCGGTCCTTAATACCCCGGGAATAAGCTTGATCTTATTTCTCACCAGCTGTCCGATTTCTTTTACCGAACGATCCCTTTTCTCTTTAGAAATCAATTTTGCTCCGGCAGAAATGACATGTGTGCCACTGCTTCCCCCCACCATCCTAGCTACTCCCCTTACCTGACCGCTGCGAACATAGTAATATCTTGCTTCCGGAACATTCTGATCAAGAATACCCTCTATTCTCTTGGCCACTTTATCAGACTCTTCCATACGTGTGCCGACTGGTAAATTAATGGTAATCCTTAAGTCACCGGAATCCTCTTCGGGCAAAAATTCACTGCCCACAAACGGCAACAGTAACAAACTTAGAATAAAAACAATAATAAATCCGATTAAAATTAATTTTTTATGCCGCAGAGAGAAACCCAGGGCCCGGCTATAAGAATCTTCTCCGCGCTTAAACCATCTTTCTGAGGTGGCATAAAAACCAAGTACAAACTTCGACTTTTTCTCAGCCCTGTTAAAACGCAGCCATTTAGCACAAAGCATTGGTGCAAAGGTGCTCGCGGTAAATAAAGAGGCAGCCAGAGTAACAATAATAATCATAGCCAAGCCTCCGAAAATAATCCCGACTACTCCCGGAATAAATAACATCGGCATGAATACCACAACCGTAGTCAAAGTTGAGGCCGCTACGGAAAGGAATATTTCAGAGGCTCCAAACATAGCTGCCTCCGTAGGCCGATTACCTCTTTCCAGTCTTCTAAAAATATTATCTACAATAACAATCGCATTATCCACTACCATCCCGGTAGCAATCGCCAAAGAAGATAAGCTAATGGTATTAATCGTACCTTGACTCAGAAACAAATAAATGAAAGCAATGAGCAAAGAAAAAGGCACGGTTAAAGCCACAATTAAGCTGGGAGCAAGTGCTCTAAAGAAAAACCAGGCAACCATGATGACCAAAACGATCCCCAACCAAACCGTAGACTTTAATGAATTTAAAGAATTGATAATATCTTGAGAAGTATCGAATATCGTATTAACCTGGACATCCGCGGGTAGAGTTTTAGCCAACTCTATCATTTTTTTCTTTACTTTACCGGCAACCTCCACAGAATTAGTCCCGCTTTGCTTTTGGATCATTACCATAATTCCCGGATTTTTATTAATACGGACTAAGCTAGTAACTTCTTTAAAGCTATCCTCTATCCGGGCAACATCCCTTAAGTATATTGGTTTCCCGTTACGTTTACCCAAAATCAAAAGATTAATTTCTTCAGGCCGGATAAATTCCCCCGGTAACCGGATCAAATAATCTGTCAGCCCGGTCTTTAAACTCCCTACCGGCTGGGTAATATTCTCCTGCTTTAATTTATTCTGTATATCCAAAACAGAAAATCCATAACCCTCTAAGCGTTGCCGATCAATCCAGATATTAATCTGGCGCTCTAAACCACCGCCCTGGATCTGTACTGTCCCAACTCCCGGTAGCTGTCTAAGCGCATCTCCAATCTTTTTATCCACCAAATCATAAAGATCCGGATAAGATTGTTGAGCGGTAATTCCAAAATAAATTATCGGGATATTCGCGGTATTAAATTTAAAGATAAATGGGTTGTCCATTTCATTAGGAATATCCGGCAAGAAACGCTTAGCTAATTCGATACGGTCTCGCACATCATTAGAAGCTTCATCCAGATTAGTACCCCAGATAAATTTCAGAGTAATAACTGAACTGCCTTCCGAAGAAAATGAAGTAATCTTCTCTAAACCCGGAGTAGTGCCTAGTTGGTTCTCTAATTCTTCGGTTACATTAATTTCCACATCCTCACTACCTGCCCCAGGGTAAGTAGAGATGACAGTGATCGAAGGCGGTTCGATTTCCGGCATCATATCTATCCCCAGCCGACTTAAAGAATAGAGCGCCAGAATAATAATTGCCAAAAAAATCATTAAGTTAGTAATCGGCCTTTTTACGCCAAATTCGGGTAAATTCATTATTTTCCGTTCTCCGGTTCGACAGAAACTCCGTCCCCCAGCAATTGCTGGCCCATAATTACGACTAGATCACCGTCTACTAAACCCTGCTGCACTTCAAAATAAGGCCCCTGACGTATACCTAATTCTATCTTTTTCAATACTGCTTTTTTATTTTCAACCACAAATACATAATTATCCGGAGCATGACCCATGATCGCTTCTTTTAAAATTACCGGCACATTACTCCGGGATTCAATTGACAGGCTGACCTTAGCGAACATCCCGGATTGTAACCGGTAATCCTTATTCTCTGCAGTGATCTCTACCGGTGCGGTGCGGGTAGATAAATCAATCACCGGGCTGATTTTAGTTACGCTACCGCTAAATTTCTCATCCGGCCAGCTGTCCACGCTAATCTGGGCTTGCTGGCCAAGAGTGATTTTTGGCAAATATTTCTCTGGAATATCTAAGTTAATCTTAACTTGGTCTGAATTTAAGACCAAAGCCACCGGAGTGCCTGAGGTAACATTTTCGCCGATATCAACATAAACTCTCCCGAGGATACCGCTCAAAGTACTCTCCACCGGGGCTTTCTGAAATTTAAGACCAACCTCATCCCGGTCGATGTAACAAATAACCTCTCCTTTATTAATCAAAGCTCCGTCTTGCTTGACTTTCTCGATAATTTTACCGCTGACTTTAGGATAAATCACCGCTTCGTCCTGAGCTTTAATATTTCCGGAATAATCTAAAATTTCATGCAGCTCCTGAAGCTTAATTTTATCTACTTTAACCGGGATAACCGCCGGAGGAGGCTCTTTGGCCTTTTGCTGGACACAACCGCTGGTTAAGATTACCAAACCCGCCAAGATGAATATTTTCTTATATCTCATCGAAACCTCCGGTAAGCTGATCGAAATTAAACTTAGCTAAGGTATAATCATACACCGCCTGCTGCTGATTGAAAACCGAAATTTTATATTTTAATTCCGCATCATTCTTATCTAATAAACTAACCTGGCCTTGTGCATATTTCTGCTCTGCGCTCAAAAGATTGTTTTCGTAGAATAAATGCTCTGTTTGGCTAGTCTTTATTTGATCTAAGGAGCTTTTTAAAGCTAAATAGGCATCTTTAACCTGCAAAGCGATATCCTGAATTAATTTAGTTTTTCCTAATTGGGTCTTCTGCAAGTCAACGATTGCCCGCTGCACTTTGGCTTTGGTCTGCCACCCATCAAAGACCGGCCAGGAAACCGTCACTCCGACAACATTGTAATCATTCCAATTCCGGGCGCTAACACTAGCAGTAGTCGCATGTGAGCGCCCGTAATAATCCCAAGAAAAATAAATATTCGGCCGGCCTTCGGCCTTAGCTAATTCAATTGCGCTTCTATCCGCCTTAAGCTGCGCTTCAAACTGTTTTATTTCCGGACGGAGCGACATAGCTTTTAAAAAACCTTGATCAAAAGCTACATCTTTGGGGGTAAACTTGCATTCGGTAACCGGGATAACCACCACCTCCTGATCTAAAGATAACAGATTATTCAATAAAGCCTGAGCTGCCTCCTGCTGCCGGAGAGAATCCTCATAAACCTGCTCCACATTAGACAAAGAAACCTCAGCCTGTAAAATTTCAGTTTCGGATGCCTGACCATGCTCATAACGGGCTTTGATATAATCTAAATGCTGGCGGCTATTTTCGAGTATCCCTCTATTTAATTCAGCAAAAAACCTCGATAATGATAGCGTGTAATAGGCGCGGGTAAATTCAAAGATGGTGCCCAATTTTGTTTTGTCTAATAGAGATTGTTCTACTTCTAGCATGTAATTATTATACTTAATATTCTGGATGACTCTACCGCCTTTATACAAATATTGTTTTAAAGAGAGTTGCGTAGTGCTCTGAGCAAAATCTTTAGTATAGAGTCCGGCAGTATAGAACCAACTGCCGGTGTAGTTAAGAGCCGGGAAAAACTCGGACTGGGCTTCAGCAATTTTCAATTTGGCTTTTTCGACATCCTGACTTTTGAGTAGGATATCCCGGTTATCCCGTAAACCGATCGCCACTGCTTCGGTAAAAGTCAACGCGGTTTCCTGGGCATAAGCCACAGAAAAGAAGCCCAAATTACTCAAACTAAAACTACAAATCATTATTTTAATCAAACCTAAAGAGATAACTACAGTGATAAAACGTTTCATGATTAACTCTTTTCTTTATTCAAGACCTCTTTTACCTGCACCAGTATGCGCAGATACTCTCCGCGGTCATGTTCGGATATTTGAGCAAAAATCTTGGTGATTAACTGCCGACGCTGCTGAGTCAATCTTTTCAATAACTCTGTCCCTTTGGGGCTGAGTTTTATCTTAATTATCCGGCGGTCTTTCTGGTCAAATTCTCTTTGCACATAGCCTAAAAGAACCAGACGTTGGACAATGCCGGTAGAAGCTGCAGTAGTTACTTTCATCTGCTTAGCTAAATCAGTCATCCTGGAAGGACCCTGACGATTTAATAAATCTAAAATAAGTAGTTGGGGTAAGGTAATCCGGCCTTTATACACGTCGTTATTCAACCGATGGATAAACCCTTTCATAATTTCCGGCATAATTTGTTCTAACTTATCTGCGAAATCCACGATCGAAACGCCAACCATATTAACCCCCTTAATATTTAACTATATTAAATATTAATTACATTAACAATATGCCACAAAAAGCCATTTTTGTCAAGCAAACTTATAAATAATTTTTTATTATTAATCCGGTTCTTAAATGAAGAGTGACAGTTTATTGAGCTTATGCTCTCGACAGAAAAATATATTTTTCATTAAGTTCTCTACCCCTCTTAGATATCCTTCTGGATTAGGGCTATTTTTTTGTAGATAGCAAACGGTAGCTTGATATTTTTGCATTAGTTCGGATCGAGGGTCTGAACTTTGGTTAATATAAGTGATCTTGCCCCGGGCCAAATCTTCCTCGTAATCGTAGAAATCATCCAAGTAGGCAAAAAATTCAGCAGTAACATCCAAAGCCCGGAGTAGTTCCGGAGGTAAATCGTTCATCAGAATATACATATCTAACAGAAAACCATTCTTAATCTTGTAAGAAATGGTTTTTTCTATTCCTCCAGTAAAATCCTGAGCATCATGGACCTCTTTTAAAGTCAAATAATAATTTGTAAACTGTTGCGGCGGAGCGATTTTTCTGATTCTTTCCCTGAAGCTTAAAAATAACTGATAATCGGGATTATTTAACAGCCCCGGGTCTGGATTGCAGTTAAATAAAACTCTCTTATCGATATGTTCATTATCAAGTAAATCATCATATACACGTTTTAAAAATGATAAAAGCACCCCCCGGTTCTTAGCCTTAGCATCGACTGAAAGATTATACGCCGAAAATAAACTGACATGCTCATAGAGAAGAATAGCGGCAATCTTAAAGAAGCGGTAATATAACTGTTCCGGTTTAATTTTAGACTGACGGATATACCAAGCCGGTATAAATTGTTCAAACCCGTTATCGCTGGCCCGGATACAAGAAAACCATCTTGACTGATCAGCGCTCATCGTATCATTAATGGTTACCAGCATTTTTTGATAATGGGGCAAAAAACGCGCGTCCTTGAGCATAACGTAGAGGCGCCTGAACAGTCTCCTGCCGCTGCCAGACAAAGAAAAATATAGCCAAATTATCTTTATAAGTTTGAACATGGTTTAATTCTTAAAATAACCGAGAATTTTACGAATATGATTCTGCCCCATAAAACTGTCGAGCTTTCCTTGCTGCGCTAAGTTTAGGGCAATCCGGCCAAAGCACATCGGATCTTGAGCGAAAACCCCGGGTTTTGATATACGATAAGTATAGCCATTGCCTCGGCAGCCATAACAAAGATCAAATTTTTTACTGTAATCACATCCACCACAAGCACCCTCTAAATTTCTATAGGCCCGGCGTACCCGCTGCAACAGGGGATTATCTTGCAATTTAATCTGAATATCTTTATCTATAATGTTACCTAAGTGTTCACCTACTCCGCAGCAAACACTCAGATTGCCGTTTCGTTCTAAAAATATCCCCCGGGCCAAAGTAAGTTTATCGCAAGGTGAAGGAAAAACACTGCCGAAAGGAGGTTGCCAAATATCGGCTTGATGAGCCTGATTTTTGCTTAATCCATACCTTAATACTAAATTCAAAAGAGAAAGCTGGTAAATATCTTTTACATATCTATACGGGGTGATTTTTAATTGCTTATAATTTTTGACGCAGCTACCCTTAATTACCGGCACTTCGACAAAAGGTAAAAAATCGTTTTTAAAACAATCTTCCCAAAATATAAAAAGATCCTGGCGGTTAATCCCAGTGTATAAAAATTCTGCCACCACCCTGGTTTTCTTATAATATTTACTTAAATCTTTAACCCAGCCCCAACTCTGCTGATTCCTCTGATAAGCATCTTTATACTTTATCAATTTCTCTACCGATTCTTTACTGCCCCAATTTTTCATAAATAGAATGCCTTGATTATCAAATAGAACTTCCAAAACAGATTTCTCTAAAAATATCCCGGATGTAGCTAAAC
>JBFZAT010000010.1:0-3918 GCA_041308845.1 Candidatus Omnitrophota bacterium
CCAGGTGGCTGCCTGTAATATTGATGACCGAGTAGTTTACCTGCACCCCTATTTCTTCGCACTTAACCAGGCCAAACAGTTAGAAATCCTCTACCATGAGTTGATCAGCCATATTGCAAAAGGCATCCGCGATGAAGATGTAGCCATCAGAGATACGCAATCAGCCAGCTCTACTTATGAAGTCGGAGATAAGGATTTTTCTTTTGCTACTGCTTATTTGGTAGCGCGTGAAATTCGTAGACTCCAATCGGATCCTTTATATCAAGTGGTGGTTATTTTCGCTACCGGAAACACGATGATCTTGTTTTTGGATCAATTATCCAAGGCTCCGGGCATCGATTGGTCAAGAATCCAGGCCTTTCATTTAGATGAATATAAGGGGCTGTCTACTGATAACCCCCATTCTTTTGCCTATTTTTTAGAGAAAAATTTATTTTCTAAAGTCGCTATCCCACCTGAAAATATTCACTATATTAACGGAGCGGATCCGGATTTATCCGCTTATATGCAAAAAATACATAATTTGGGCGGAGCAGATATCGTGCTGCTCGGTGTCGGTCTAGACGGACACTTGGCCTTTAATGAACCTCCTTTTTATTCTAGATTTGACGGCCGGATGCAGGAAGTAAAGGTGAACCAGAGTACGATTGAAGCCAATGAATCTGATTATCCGGGTCTGCGGGATAATCCTTTTGCTTATACCATGGGCATGGCGGATATCTTGGAAGGCCGGCATCTTTTCTTCTTTGCCAATAAATTAAAGAAAGCCGCGATTATTCAAGCGGCTTTAAGTGGACCGGTAACCGAAGATGTGCCGGCTTCTGTATTGCAAAGGCATCCTAATGTTAGCGTAGTGTTGGATCTGGGAGCGGCTAGTCTTCTGCCTGCTGAGTATCCCCGGGCGAAATTAAGACCAGGATTGATAGAAGGCTGGCATAATCAGGTCAAAGCCTTAGAAAATACAGAGCAATTTAGGAATTGGTTAACAAGGAGGAGAGTTGAAGGGTTGACGGTGGCGATTAATCTTATGGATCTAGGCGCCGAAATTGTTGATGGCCGGGTTATCTATAGGGAGAGTTTGAAAAAAGCAACCCAGCTTTTATATTTACTGGCCGAGTATGGAGTAAGTGGGGTATATCTTTACGGTGGACTTTATGAGACTAGCGAGCTTTCTAAAGAATTGCATCAAGTTTCCACCACCCAGAGGTCATTTATTACCTCTGGTAATGCCACGGTCACTGTGGCTAATTATGCGACTAAGCGACAAATAGTTGATGGAGTGGAATTAAAAGATTCATTTGGCAATGCTTTCTCAATATATAATTTGTTGCGTTTTAATCAAGAATTGTCTGAGACCGATAGCCAGGCAGATTTGCTTAATTTAATCAGAGTGGCGCATTATCTGAATATGCAAACCACCGTGGATTTTATACCATGGTTGGCTCCGGATGCAATCAGCCAGGATAATTACCGGGGCACATTCTATAAAGAGCTCAGCGCGCAGGAACAAGAATATTATTCTAGGGCATCGGAGGAAGATAAGCAGAAGTTTATTCATATGCTTCTTGAACGCGATAATAGTTATACAGTAATCAGCATTAATGAAGCCGGCGGAGAGAAACTGGTATTAGTTAAACACCTCTGGGATTGGGGGATTAATGTTGACCAAGTAGTGCTGGATTTATTTGATGCCCAAGTGCGCCAATATTATCTTGCAGCATTGAAAAAAATAATCGATTTAGGGATTGACCGGGTGCGGGTGGATTTAGGGCATTTATTGCTTAAGACACATTTTAAATATCGTTTTGGAGAATTTTTAAATCTAAAATATGGCCCGGATTTTGAAAATTTACCTGAACCGCTTAGATCTATTCTAAATGAAGCAAAAGCTTATGCGCTTTCCCAGGGGAAAGATATAAAGTTTATTTTTGAGGCTTACGAAGATGCTGACCGGGATTTTTTATTAGATTTAGGTGTTTTCCAGGTTTATTTTAAAGATTTATTTGATAAATATTGTTTAGTAGCAAAGGGGGTTTCCGCAGAACTTCTAACGGATGTGCTGAAAAAATTTATTTTTACCAACATCGCTTTTGCGACTAAAGACCGGATTTTAGCTCGCTATCCTTATCTTGGATTTCCTTCTAATAGCGATGAATTTTCTTTGGCCAGTGTCGGCGGTTCCCAGCGTGGATTCTCGATGATCTTAATTGCCTTGGCTTATTTAGGCATGCCGGTAATGGTTGATTTTAGAGAATGGCTGGGGCATCGAGGACAGATTATTCCTATTGTCGGAGGAGCGGACCGGCATTTCTTTGTGCGCCAGCAGGAATTGGCTGCTAGGAGTAATTTTGAAAAGCTGCTTTCTATCTTTCGAAACTCGCCTTGGAGTAAATTGCTAAATGAGTTTTTAGCTTTAGATCTTTTCGATCAGCAGCGCTGGATTTCATTCCTGGATAACTCTGATCTTAGGCGCTTTGTTAGCTTCTCCTGGAAGCTAGAATCAGGAGATTGGGTTATTTTAGTTACGGATATGCATGCTCAAGATCAGACAAGCAGTATCTGGGCGGCTTTACCGGAGGCTCCGGAAGATAAACCGCTTGCGGCTGGTAAGAGTTATTTTGCCCAAGATCTCTTTACAAAAGAGGAATTAACCGTGGATTCGCAGAATAGAAGAATAACCGGAATCGAATTTAAGCCGCAGGAAGAATTCCGGTTGATTAGAGTATTCTCTGATTTTAAACCTATCAATCCGTTGGGTATGCTTGGTCATGGAGTAAGAGAAATTGATAAGGATACTTATTTAAGTATACGCCGCCGGGGGTTGCTTCCTCAGACTCAGACTGGCCGGGGCAGTGACGGGCATTCTTGGGATAAAGTATCTTTGGCTTTAACTTATGATGATGCCTGGCGTTCATCGGCAATAGATGTTTATGGCCCGCAGCAGTCTGAGATGAATGTAGCAGTATTATTGGATCCTGAATACGTGAAAGCTCATGCTGAGCAATTCCAAATTATCGGCGAAGGATTAGTAGATAATATGAGAGAATTGAGAATAGGAGGATTAACCCAGCTAGGCCTGGATAAGCATCCGCTAGTGGACCTTCACCTTACGGGTTTTATGGAAACTTATTTTCAACCGTTTACGGATGAAATTTCTGTTGAGTGCGTGCCTCCGGAAGGATTATTGGGATTACTCGTGGCCGATGAGTTCATGGCTGATGATATTCGCTCCTGGGATGCTGAATTGGAAGCGGAAGGGATAAGCCCGTTGCCGATTTATATATTGATAGACCGGGATTGCGAAGAAGCTTTATTTCCATATTCTCCTGTTAACTCCGTTAATCCGTATCCGTTAGCCGTACCCAAAGAAGTGGTTGATTCTTATCAGGGTGCTCAAAATATTTTAGCCGAAGTAACTATGCAGCAGGAATTTTCCATTAGCACTACATCTTTACCACTTGAGAATTACGCAGTGTTAAAATCACTTTTAGAGCAGCTTAAAATTCTGCTAGGACGCGCTCCCCCTGATTTTAAACTGGTTATTACTACCGATTTGTCCCTGACCCAAGGCCAGGTGGCTGCCTGTAATATTGATGACCGAGTAGTTTACCTGCACCCCTATTTCTTCGCACTTAACCAGGCCAAACAGTTAGAAATCCTCTACCATGAGTTGATCAGCCATATTGAAAAAGGCATTAGGGACGAAAAGGAAGCAGTTTTGGATACTCTGGCTTATTTTGCTACATCAAAAGTTTTTGGTACGGCTGTGGGCAGGTTGAAAATTCTACCGGATGCCATTAACAATTATAAAGAATTATTTACAATACAGGATAATGTGATTCTTGCTTTAGATTTTTATCCTACAGAAGATCCTTCGTTTGCTAGGCCGATGGCCATAATTACTTTTAGCGAACCAGC
>JBFZAT010000011.1:0-79302 GCA_041308845.1 Candidatus Omnitrophota bacterium
ACTCAGAACAGCGCTGTTGCGCCGCTTATTTATACAGTTTTCTAGGGTGGATAACTAATGGTTTACACGTTACTTATGTGCACCTTTGACTAGCAGATGGTTGTGTTATATATTGATTACATCGGAGATATTAGAAATGTTGGTTTGATATACATGATAGGGCTAGGTCAAAAAGCCGCTTGTAAACTACAATATTGGCTGTAGATATCCAATTAGATATTTCTGTGGGAAGGTTTACAGAATGGCGCAGGACCTTATAGGAGTTGAAAAATGTTGCGACACAGGAAAGATAGTATTAACATTGTTATGTATTCAGCACGCTGAAGCGATTTGAAGATAGTAGGTAAAGAAATTGAGTGTTTGCAATGTTAGGATAAATATCAGGTTGAAAGTAGCATACCACGTTTTAGCTATCCAACCGGGTAGTGTCAAGAAAGATATTACGCATAAGGTAAAAAATTGTATGAAGCAACACTATTCCCGCAATATGCAAGCTTAGAAAACATAGGCGATTTCATTCAGAAAGCCTGGACGAAGAACTTTGTCCACCTATTAGATGAATAGATAGCGTTTAACATTAGAGTTTTAGAGTTGGGCGTGGAACAGGGCAGTTGAGTAATTTTTTAGCTGTAGCCTACAGATTCATTTTTGGAGTAGATATGTGTCTTAATGGGCTAAAGCTTGGCCAGAAATTCAAAATGCATAACAAAAAGATTAGATCAAAATTATGCCACCAATAAGTTTTAAACATAAAATAAAAAAGAGTACGGGGCATGAAAAAAATATTATTAAAGCGCTGGCCTTATTAATAAAAATAATATTGATTTTGGTATCCCTAGAGTTATTCCTGCGGTTAAACCCAAGGCTCGGGTATAACTACATTTTTTCAAAACAATTCCAAGCGGGATCAACCTACCGTCCTGATTTACGACCTTCCGCAGTATTAGGTTATGAAAATGTTCCTAACTCTGGCCCTTGGGATTGGTACAGTCGTAAAACACACATGGTAAATTCTTATGGAATGCTAGGCAAAGAATACAAATTACATAAGGATAAGGGTACTTTTCGTATTTTAGTTCTTGGTGATTCTATTGCCGCAGAAGAATGGGGGAGTGATTTTTTAGAAGAGTACTTAAATAATGATGTTAAGCTAAAGTCCCGATATAAAAATTTTGAAATCTGGAACGCTGGAGTAACAAGTTATGATGTGCGTCGGTATGCCTTATACTTAAAATATAAGGGACTACAATACGAACCCGATATGTTAATTATTTTCTTCTGTTTGAATGATTTCGATCTAGATACAAGCGTTTACTTTAAAACCAAAGATGGAAACATGGATTTTTACTTTTCTACTTCTGCTATATCTAAGCGGTATATCGTCAACCCATTTTTTATGAAACACTCATATCTTTATAGATTTATAATCTTAAGGTTAAATAGTTACTTATTGCATAAGACAGGAAGTATAACCAGCAGTCCAGAAGAAGAGAACGGGAGATATTATCTGCAGATGATCAAGGAAATATGTGAAAGTAAAAGAATCCCGCTGTTGGCAGTGATATTCCCTTATTTGATGCCATTGAATGAATATGAACTTGGCCAGATCGGAGAATATGAGATAATGTCCAAGGTAAATAAAGACCTAAAAATTAATTATCTTGATCTACACGAATGTCTTCCTGGGGCAAAACTTTCTAAATTTAGAAAATATGAAGAAGACCATATTCATCCTGGCCGCGAAGGGTATCGCTATATGGCCAAGATAATCTATGAACATCTATTAGCAACCTTCTTTAAAGACAAGTAAATCTAAAGCGATGATTGTCATATTTTGTTTCTAATAGATGGCCTCCGTTTTTACGCTTCAATTATTTTCCTGGAAAGGTTCTCAAGTCATAAAACACTATTGCCCTGTCGTCTAATAGTAAGACACAAGATTCTGGATCTGAAGAGCATTAGATAAAGGCTTTTTAGCTAACCTAGCAAAATAAGTTCCCGTAATCACTTGCGGGACTTTTTGTTTTATACCAATTTATATGAACTTTGGTTAATTTTGACCTATTTCAGGGGATAGGATATTTACTTCGCAGACTTTCTGGACAACCAAGGCATAGGGGTAGATATAGAGTCGAACCCTTTCTTTTCGACTTCCTTAAGGATGCCCCGCTCTTCTTTATTTACCCTTATTTGAATATGCGTTTTTGGTCTTTTTCATAAAGTAATTCTATCGTTATGTAGTGACAATGTTAATATAATGATTATTAGTCGTTAGAAAAGAGGAGCTCCTGTTAGATTTTTCTAGCATTTTTTATATTAAGTTGACACTTTTTGGGCACCAAGACACACATTCCCCAGGTAACCTTGGTCAAGCCATTTCTGATAACACCAAGGACATTGAAATTCGCCCCAACTATGCAGAGGCCTATTTTATAGCCATGGGGGGGGGTAATTATTATGCAATAAAAGAATATGACAAGACTTAGGCAGATGTGCATAGGACAGAAGAATTAAAATATAATATTAATACCGAATTTCTAGCAAGCCTTGAGGAAGCTTCTGGAAGGGGTGAAAAAGTAAAAGGAGCAGCGTAAGTAACATCACCATATCCTCTTGGTCTGGACTCAATCTTTCATCCCCTTTTAAGGTAGTTAATCCGTCTTCAGGAATCCGTTTATTATTTTATGTGAATACTAAATGAATACTAAAGATTTAAAAGGTTTATATTGAACTAAAAAGGAAATGTTGTTAAAATACAGAAACAAGAGTAGAATTCACAAGACAAGAGCTTTTCAAGCTCTCGACACGGGTTCAAATCCCGTCAGGGTCATTAAATATTCTCCCGCAACGTAATGGCGGAAACCTTATTGAAAATAATTTTGCAAGTGTCGCAAAATTTCGCCAGACCAAAGCTAAGAGGTGCTTGATGTGCGGAATAGTTGGATATATAGGTGTAAAACCAGGCCAGCCTATTCTTTTAGCCGGCTTAAAACGCTTGGAATATCGCGGCTACGATTCAAGCGGCATAGCATTAATTCTTCCCCAGAAAAAGACTATCGGTACTAGAAAATCTCCTGGTAAAATTAGTGTTTTAGAAAGGTTAATCAAGGCTTCCCCGGTGGCCGGTTGCGTCGGTATTGCGCATACCCGTTGGGCTACGCACGGAGCTCCCACCCGGATCAACGCCCATCCGCACCAGGATTGCCGGGGGCAAATTAGCGTAGTGCACAACGGCATAATTGAGAATTATGAGACTTTGAAAAACCGGCTGATCAAAGAAGGGCATATCTTCCGCAGCCAAACCGATACTGAGGTAATTGTCCACCTGATAGAAAAATTTTATAAAAATATCCCCCTAGAAGAGGCAGTCGCTACGGCGTTGAAACAGCTTACAGGCTCATTTGCCATCGGGGTCATCTCTGTCCAGGAGCCGGATAAATTGGTGGGGGCGCGCCGGGGCAGTCCGCTCATCATTGGTATAGGTAAAGGGGAAAATTTTTTGGCTTCGGATGTTCCGGCAGTTTTGGGTTTTACTAAAGAAGTAGTTTTTCTAGATGAAAATGAAATTGCGGTTTTACATAAAGACCGATTTAGAATCAGGAATTTAGCCGGGCGAACAGTGTTGCGGACCCCTACGCACATTCATTGGGATATTGCCCAAGCAGAGAAAGCGGGCTTTGCCCATTTTATGCTTAAAGAAATCCACGAACAGCCCCGGATTATAAGAAATTTAATTTCTGGGCGCATCCAACATAATAATGAAATATTTTTCCAAGAACAAAACGTTGCCCCGGAGAAGCTAAAGAAAATAGAAAAAATTTTTATTGTCGCCTGTGGCACTGCCTATCATGCTGGCCTGGTGGCCAAGTACGTTTTAGAATCGCTCTGTCAGCTACCCGCGCAAATCGACGTTTCTAGCGAATTTCGTTATCGGGATCTCTTAATTGGTCCGGAAACCTTGGTTTTAGCGATTAGCCAGTCTGGAGAGACAGCGGATACCTTGGCGGGGATTCGAGAAGCCAAACGCCGCGGATCCAGCGTAATTTCTATATGTAATGTTTTAGGTTCCACCCTAACTCGGGAATCCGATGGAGTGATTTATATTCATGCCGGACCAGAGATTGGCGTGGCTTCGACCAAAGCCTATACCGCGCAGTTGACGGCGCTGTATTTATTCGCTTTCTATCTAGCGCGGATCAGGGGAGCTTTATCCGCCAGTTGCGTTACTAAACTCTTAAACGAATTATCTAAAGTGCCTGATTTTCAAACCACCATTTTAAAGCAACAGAAAAAAATCGCTAGTTTAGCCCGTAAACATTCACACCTGGGCTCGTTCTTATATTTGGGCAGGAATGTTAATTATCCTTCCGCTTTAGAAGGGGCTTTGAAATTAAAAGAAATTTCTTATATTCCTGCTGAAGGCTATGCCGCCGGTGAAATGAAGCATGGGCCGATTGCTTTAATTGATGAATACCGGGCCGTAGTGTGTATTGCCACTGCCTCTAAGGTGTACGAAAAGATGATATCCAACATTCAAGAAATTCGCTCGCGCAAAGGGAAAATTATTGCCATTGCCACCAGCGGTGACCGTAAAATCAAAGATTTAACCCGGGAAGTTATTTATGTGCCTAGAATAGATGAAATTTTCTCACCGCTTTTAGTGGTTTTGCCGTTACAACTAATGGCCTATCATATTGCGGTTAAACGCGGTTGTGATGTGGATCAGCCGCGGAATTTAGCCAAATCGGTTACCGTAGAATAATGCTTTATATTGTTGCTACACCTATTGGTAATTTAAAAGATTTCTCCCCGCGCGGGGTAGAGGTGTTAAAAAATGTAGATCTGATTGCTTGCGAAGATACCCGCCACACTAAGATTTTACTGGGGCATTATGATATTCATACCCCCACAACCAGTTTTTTTCAGCATAACCGGCTGACTAAAGGGGAATATCTGTTGGGCCTGTTAAAAGCCGGTAAAAATATTGCTTTGGTTTCAGATGCCGGTACTCCGGGGATATTAGATCCCGGTTATAATTTAATTAACTTAGTGCTTAAAAATAATTTAGAGATGACCTTGATACCCGGCCCGACCGCTTTTATTAATGCCTTAGTGCTTTCTGGTAAGCCGGTTCATGAGTTTTTCTTTGGGGGGTTTTTGCCGAACCGCACGCAGGCGCGTAGAAATCGCCTGGAAAAGCTCAGGCTACTAGCTTGTACCCTAGTGTTTTATGAATCTTGCCATCGTATTCTGTCTAGTTTAGGGGATATTGCGGCGGTGTTTGGGGAAAGGGAAATTACGGTAGCCAGAGAGTTAACTAAAAAATTTGAAGAAGTGCTCCGTGCTCATCCGCAAAAGATCCAATCCCACCTGGAGAAAAGTAAGCCGCGCGGTGAATTTGTGATCGTAATTTAGCCTTGACAAAGGATAAACAGATGATATACTTAAAGAAACTTAACCTTTAAGGCTGGCTCAGAGAAGCCGGCAAGGCCAATCTTATGACGCATACATTTAAGAATTTCGTTAAACCCAGCTCTAACCTCAGAGGCTGGGTTTTTTGTTGCCCGGCTAGTGCGGGCGTGTTACCGAATGGCCATAAACTTTAAAAGTAGGGCTTAAAGCATGAAAGAAAAAGCGAAGATATTAGACCAAGCAGGTATAAATCGTGCCATTATGCGCATTGCCCATGAAATTATCGAGAAAAATAAAGGCAGCGGGGGGTTATGTTTAATTGGGATTAGGAATCGCGGGGTATATATTGCCCGGCGAATTGCAAATTGTATTCAGCAGATTGAAGGCCCCAAGGTCCTCACCGGGTCCTTGGATATTACTCTTTATCGCGACGATTTAGCTTTAGCTACCGGACAGCCGCGCGTGCGCAAAACCGAGATTGATTTTGATATTCATGATCGCAACGTAGTGTTAGTGGATGATGTATTGTATACCGGGCGTACAATTCGAGCGGCCTTAGATGCGCTGATTGATTTTGGCCGTCCCAAAACTATCCAATTAGCGGTTTTAGTAGATCGCGGGCACCGGGAATTGCCTATCCGGGCGGATTTTGTGGGCAAGAATATTCCTACTGCCAAAAAAGAATCCGTAGAAGTGCATCTGCAAGAAGCCGATGGTAACGATGAAGTTTTAATTGCGGAGAAAGAATAATGCAGTGGACCAAAAAAGATTTATTGGGCCTGGAATATTTAACCGCCGCAGAGATTGAATTGGTTTTAGATACAGCGGCATCTTTTAAAGAGGTGTCAACGCGGGAAATTAAAAAAGTTCCGGCTTTACGCGGTAAAACCGCAGTCAATCTTTTTTACGAACCTTCTACGCGCACCCGGGTATCTTTTGAGGTGGCCGCTAAAAGGCTGTCCGCAGATGTGATTAATATTGCTAGCGAAACCTCTAGCGTGCGCAAAGGTGAAACTCTTATTGATACTGGGAAAAATATTCAAGCCCTGAAGGCTGATATCATTATTATGCGGCACAACTGTTCAGGAGCGGCTAATATGTTGGCGCGTGCTTTGGACATCAGCGTAGTTAATGCTGGAGACGGCTGGCATGAACATCCTACTCAAGCCTTGCTGGATATTTTTACTTTGAAGGAAAAATTGGGTAAAATTCAAGGCTTAAAAGTAGCTATTGTTGGCGATATTGCCCATTCTCGAGTGGCCCGATCTAATATTTGGGGGTTGACGAAATTGGGGGCTCAGGTTACCGTGTGTGCACCGCAAATTTTGATTCCGCCAGGGATAGAAATGACCGGTGCCAGAACCTCTAATAATATTGATGAAGTGCTGCAAAAAGCTGATGCGGTCAATGTCTTAAGGATGCAGTTTGAGCGGGATGAGGATGCGGCCTTTCCTCAGCAGTTGGATTATTTCAAGAAATTTGGTATAACCGAAGAAAGATTAGCTAAAGCCAAAAAAATATTATTGTCATGCACCCCGGACCAATTAACCGGGGCATTGAGATGTCCAGCGGAGTGGCAGATGGAACCAATTCGGTAATTTTAGAACAGGTGACCAATGGTATTGCGGTGCGCATGGCGGTATTATTTCTAGTTAGTCAGGGCAGGGAAACCAGGCAATGAGCATACTAATAAAAAACGGCAGGGTGATTGACCCGGCGAATAAAATTGATGCGCAGTTGGATGTTCTAGTGGAAGGACAAAGAATCTCTGCGGTTGGTCGGAATATCCAAGCTCAAGCCGAAATGGTTATCGATGCTACTGGTCAGATTGTTGCTCCAGGGATTGTGGATATGCATACGCATTTACGTGAACCTGGCCGTGAAGATAAGGAAACTGTAGCCAGCGCTACTGGCGCTGCAGCTAAGGGCGGGGTCACCACGGTTTTAGCTATGCCTAATACGCAGCCGGCCATGGATTCCCCAGCGCATGTTCGCATATTGCAGAAGATCATTAATGAAACAGCTTTAATTAATGTCCTCATTTGCGGAGCGATAACCCGGGAGCGTTTGGGTAAGGATTTAAATGATCTGGCCGGGCTGAAGGAGAGTGGCGTTGTGGCGATATCGGACGATGGCTTTTCAGTGGACAACGACGCCTTGATGTTAAATGCATTGCAAAAGGCGCGTTCAAGCGGACTTTTGGTGATTTGCCACTGTGAAGATAAAAGCCTGTCTGCTAAAGGGGTAATAAACCTGGGGTTTAATTCTACGCGCCTGGGTTTACGCGGCATATCCAGCGAGTCCGAATATAAACGGGTCAGCCGGGATATTGATTTGGCCCGGCAATGCGGGGCGGCAGTGCATATTGCCCATGTCAGCTGCTGGGAATCGATAGAAATAATTGCGCAGGCTAAACAAAAAGGGGTTCCAGTAACCTGCGAAACTGCGCCGCATTATTTTGCTTTATCTGAAGAAGACATCGTTGATTATGATACTAATATGAAAATTAACCCGCCATTAAGAACTAAAAAGGATGTGGCTGCGATAAAAGCGGGCTTAAAAAATAAGGTCATTGATGCAATTGCCTCAGATCACGCCCCGCATACCGAAAACGAAAAAGATATTGAATTTGACCGTGCGGAATTCGGTAAGATCGGCTTGGAATCAGGATTAGCGGTGAGTATTATGGAATTAATTGATCAGCAGGTTCTAAGCTGGCCGGAATTAATAGAAAAAATAGCGTTAAATCCGGCCAAGATTCTGGGGATAGGAAAAGGCACTTTGACTCCCGGAGCCAGTGCGGATATTGTTATTGTAGATGCAAGTCAAGAGTTTGTGTTGGATAAGAAAACCATTGTGTCGAAATCCAAGAATTCTCCGTTTATTGGAAGGAAGGTCAAGGGGGCAGTTGAATATACGATTTATAGTGGTAAAGTAGTATATAGAAAGTAAGAAATGGAATTTATTGCAGATTTGCACATTCACTCTAAATATTCCCGCGCTACCAGCCGGGATATGGATATCCCACATTTAGCCCAGTGGGCAAAATTAAAAGGCATCACTTTAATGGGGAGTGGAGATTTTACCCATCATTTATGGCTGGAGGAGCTCAAGCATAATTTAGAAGATTGCGGCAATGGATTATATCAACATGCTGGTATTTATTTTATGCTGACGGCAGAAATCAGCAGTATTTATTCCAAAGGAGACCGGGGTTACCGTATTCATAACTTAATCTTTGCTCCTTCTTTTGCCGCAGTAGATAAAATTAATAATGCCCTGTTTAGCCGGGGTGCAAATTTATCTAGCGATGGCCGTCCGATTGTTGGATTGCCGGCCGCCGAACTAGCCAGGATCGTATTTGATGTTGATGAACAATGTATGGTGGTGCCGGGGCACATTTGGACCCCCTGGTTTAGCTTGTTTGGTTCAATGTCCGGGTTTGATAAAATTGAGGATTGTTTTGAAGACCAAACAGCGAAGATTTTTGCTTTAGAAACCGGTTTGTCTTCAGATCCGGCCATGAATTGGCGCTTAAGCGCCCTGGATAGGTTTAGCTTAATTTCTAACAGCGATTCGCATTCACCGCAAAAAATCGGCCGAGAAGCTAATGTTTTCAACTGCGCTTTGGATTACACCACTATTCGTCAGGTTTTAAAGAATAAAGAACGGGATAAATTTTTGTATACCATAGAATTTTTTCCCGAAGAAGGCAAATATCATTTTGATGGGCACCGGCTTTGCGGGGTACGCTGGTCACCCCAAGAAACCAGAGAGCATGGCGGCAAGTGCCCACAGTGCAATAAACCTGTCACCGTAGGGGTATTAAACCGGGTTGAAAAGCTAGCTGACCGTCCAGATGGTTTTCAACCGTCCGGAGCGATCCCTTTTAAAAATTTAATACCCCTGGAAGAAATTATTGCTTCAACTAAGCATGTGAATAAAACCTCTGTTGGCGTAGGAAGAGATTACCAGCTTTATGTGAATAAGTTTGGCACGGAGTTTGAAATTTTACTCAAAGCCTCCAGAGAAGAATTATTTAAAGGGCTGGCGCCTCAGGTGGCCGAAGGAGTATTATTGGCGCGCCAGGGTAAAGTAAATATTCAGCCCGGTTATGATGGGGAGTATGGAAAAATTTCCGTATTTAAAGAAGCAGCGGTACCCAAAAACGAAGAACAGTTAAATTTGTTTTAATCTAGATTTGCCCCTGTAGCGCAATGGATAGCGCACTAGCCTCCGGAGCTAGTGGTACAGGTTCGACTCCTGTCAGGGGCATAAATATGGTCAATATTCGCTTTAGTCATTTCCCACTATTTATCTTTAAATTGAGCTAAAGTGGCTTGGTTTAACCTTATTTATAGCGTTTTTAAGATGAATGTGGAGGCAATTTATTAATAGTTTCTTAGAATAGGAGCATCGCCACATGAAAGCAGTATTATTTCTAGAAGACGGGAAAAGTTTTGATGGCCAGAGCAATGATAGCCAGGAGTGTTTGGGAGAAATAGTGATTAATACTGCGGTAGTCGGCTACCAGGAAATGATCACTGATCCGGTTAATATCGGTAAGATCCTGGTCTTTACTTATCCTTTAATCGGTAACTACGGGTGCGCTGCTAAATTTAACGAATCCTCGAAAATCTGGGTCAACGGTTTGGTGATGAAAGAGAAAAGCCGAATGTTTTCAAACTGGCAGGCGCAAATGAGTTTGGATGATTTGCTCAAAGAACATAAAAAATCCGCAATTTATAATTTAGATACACGTAGTCTTACTGTGCACTTACGGGAGAAAGGGCCCTTAATCGGGATTATTTCAACAGTAGAATTTGAGCCTAAAAAATTATTGGAAAAGATTAGTCAATTTAAACAACAAGCAGTCCAGACCCTATTGCCGATTGTTTCTATGCAAAAAATGCTTACCTTGGGGAAGGCCAGGGGTAAAAAAATTGCAGTTTTAGATTTGGGGGTCAATACTGGCCTGCTGCGACAACTGCAAGCATTAGGTTTTATGCTTAAAGTGTTTCCTTATAATGCCAGCGCCAAACAAATTTTAGCAGTTAAACCCAAAGGCTTAGTATTATCTAGCGGACCAGAAAACGACTGCGGCTTAGTCAAGGTAGCCGAAAATATAAAACCACTATTGGGAAGGTTGCCGATTTTAGGGGTCGCCACCGGAGGCCAGGTGATTGCGATGGCTTTAGGTGCGCAGCTGACCCGTTTAAAGCTTGGGCACCGAGGCGCCAATTATCCGATTGCCCGGCCGGGGACCTTTAAAGGCGAAATTACAACGCAGAATCACGGGTATACTATTGATAATAATTCATTACGTAAAATTAAAACCGTTAAAGTCACTGCTTACAATCTGAATGACCATACTATCGAGGAGATAGAAAGTAAAAAATTAAAACTTATGGCGATTCAGTATAATCCGGTGAGTCCGGGTTTAAATCAAGTTCACCCCATGCTTATAAAATTCAGCAAACTATTGAAGGAGTAAACATGCCCAGACGTAAAGATTTTAAAAAAGTTTTAATGATTGGTTCCGGGCCGATAGTCATTGGTCAAGCCTGCGAGTTCGATTATTCTGGTAGTCAAGCTTGCAAGGCCTTAAGAGAGGAAGGCTATTTTACAATTTTGGTAAATTCTAATCCAGCGACCATTATGACTGACCCGGGGATGGCGGATGTTACCTATATTGAACCTTTAAATATCGAGGCCTTAACTAAAATTATCGCCAAAGAAAGACCAGATGTACTTTTGCCGACTCTGGGCGGACAAACTGGTTTAAATTTAGCCTTTTTTCTGATGAAACAAGGAGTCCTTAAAAAATACGGGGTGGAATCTATCGGTGCTTCGGTAGAAGCGATTGCCTGTGCTGAAGACCGGGATCTTTTTAAGCAGGCGATGCAAGAAATAGGGGTGGATGTCCCTAAAAGCGGAATTGCCCGTTCAGTTAAAGAAGGTATGCGTATTGGCCTGGGGATAGGGTTCCCGTTAATTTTACGTCCGGCTTACTGTTTAGGCGGCAGCGGTGGTGGCATTGCTTACAATAAAGAGGAGTTGGAAATGTTGTTGGCCAAAGGTATCGAAACTAGCCCTGTGCACCAGGTATTAGTTGAGCAGTCAGTGTTAGGCTGGAAGGAGATTGAATTTGAGGTAATGCGTGATTGCGCGGATAATGTGATTATGATTACGTCTATGGAAAACGTCGATCCGATGGGGGTGCATACTGGAGATAGTATTGTGGTGGCTCCGGCTCAGACCTTGACCCCGCAGGAATATAATGATTTTGTTTGTTTGTGTAAAAAGATTATTCGTAAAATCAATATCTCCGGGGGAGGTGCCAATATACAGTTCGGCCAAAATCCGGATAACGGTAAGATTGTGATTATTGAAGTTAACCCGCGACTTTCCCGATCTTCAGCCCTGGCCTCTAAAGCTACCGGTTTTCCGATCGCCCGGGTGGCGACTAAATTAGCTGTAGGTTTAACTCTGCCGGAAGTGATGAACCAGGTGACCGGAAAAACTACCTCATTTTTTGAGCCGACTATTGATTATTGTGTGTTTAAGATTTGTCGTTTTACTTTTGAAAAATTTCCGCACGCAGAAAAAACATTGAATACGTCTATGAAAGCGGTAGGTGAAGCCATGTCGATCGGGAGAAATTTTAAAGAAGCCCTGCAAAAAGGCATGCGTTCGATAGAGATTAAGCGTTTTGGTTTTGGCGCGGACGGCCAGGATAAAATTACTGATGCAATGCTCAAAAATCCGGATCCGCTATTACTCAAGCAGATTAAAGACAAAATCCGTATACCCAACGACCAGCGGCTGTTTTATTTACGCTATGCCTTAAAAGCCGGTTTAAGCCTAGATGAAATTTTTACACTCAGCCGGATCGACCGTTGGTTTCTGCATAATATGCAGGAGTTAGTGGAGTTGGAAGATGAAATTAAGCAATACAGAAAAGAATCGGTAGAGGAGGAGCTTAAGCTTCCGGTAGAATTATTGGCACGCGCCAAGGCCGATGGATTTTCTGATACTCAGTTGGCTTTTCTGTTGAATACCAAGGAGGCTAAGGTGAAGCAGCTACGCAAAAAAAGTAATTCAAAAGCCGCATATAAATTAGTAGATACCTGCGCCGGGGAATTTAATGCCCGCCAGCCGTATTTTTATTCAACTTACGAAACTAAAGATGAAGCTCGCCCCAGTCAGAAGAAAAAAGTGGTCATTTTGGGGGGAGGGCCAAATAGGATCGGCCAAGGTATCGAGTTTGATTATTGCTGTTGCCATGCAGCGTATGCTTTAAAAGAAGAAAAAGTGGATAGTATTATGGTTAATTGTAACCCGGAGACAGTCTCTACGGATTATGATACATCGGACCGGCTATATTTTGAACCGTTGACCTTTGAAGACATTATGAATATTATCGAAGTGGAAAAGCCCTTGGGGGTGATTGTGCAATTCGGAGGGCAGACCCCGATTAATTTAGCGGTAGCTTTGCGCCAGGCAGGCGTAAATATCTTAGGCACCAGCTCTGAAAATATCGATATTGCCGAAGATCGTAAACGCTTTAAACAGATGATCGATAAATTAGGCCTATTACAGCCGGCCAGTGGCACAGTGTTTACTTTTGCCGAGGCCCAGAAAGTTGCTGACAATATCGGTTATCCGGTGTTGGTGAGACCGTCATATGTTTTGGGTGGCCGGGCCATGGAGATTGTTTATGACCAAGAGTTATTAGAAAGATTTATTCAGGAAGCTTCTGAGGTTTCCGGGGAACATCCGATATTAATTGATAAATTCCTGGAGGATGCGATTGAAGTGGATGTAGATTTAATCGGAGATGGAGAAACTTTTGTGATCGGCGGGATTATGGAACATATTGAACAGGCCGGTGTGCATTCCGGCGATGCGGCAATGTCTTTGCCGACCTATACTTTGAGCCCAGAAATTTTAAAAAAATTAAGAGAAGCGACTTATTGTTTAGCCAAAGAGTTGAATATTATTGGTTTAATGAATGTGCAATATGCGGTTAAAGATGCCAGAATTTATGTATTAGAGGTTAATCCCCGCGCCTCTCGTACGATACCCTTAGTGTCTAAAGTAATCGGAGTACCTTTAGCTAAGCTGGCCACTAAAGTTATGTTGGGCAAAAAATTGAAGGATTTGGGATTTACCGCCGAGGTAATTCCGCCGTATGTAGCGGTTAAGGAATCAGTGTTTCCTTTTAATCGTTTCCCGGGCATCGATGTCATGTTGGGGCCGGAAATGAAATCTACTGGCGAGGTTATGGGAATCGATATGGATTTTGCCAGCGCTTATATTAAAAGCCAGATTGCTGCCGGGCAAAAAGTGCCCAAGAGCGGTAATGTTTTTATTTCGGTGCACGACCGGGATAAAAGAGACATTGTGTTTATTGCCAAAAAATTAAAAGATTTGGGTTTTAATCTACTAGCTTCTAGCGGCACCGCCTCGGTTTTAGAAAAAAATAATATCTGCGCTAAAGTTTTGCCGAAAATTAGCGAAGGCCGCCCGAATATTTTGGATTTAATGAAAGACGGCAAGATCCAGATGGTGATTAATACTCCTTCCGGCCGGATTCCCCGCCAGGATGAAGTTAAAATTCGTTCCCAGGTTATTCTTTATAATATACCTTATACTACCACAATTTTCGGAGCGCAGGCGACAGTGAACGGGATCGAAATGTTGATGAAAAAAGATTTAGGCGTAAAATCATTGCAAGAGTATCATAAAATGAAATGTAAGCAGGTTAAATAGGGCCACGCAGATGCCGGAATTGCCGGAAGTAGAAACTATTAAAACCGACCTACAGAAAAGGATCTTAGGTAAAAAGATTGCTCGAGTAGATATACGCAATGCTAAAGTAATTCGGGAGCCCCGGCCGGCGGTTTTTAAAAAGCGGCTGATAGGTTTAAGTATTAAGGATATTTTGCGTCGGGGTAAACTCTTGGTTTTTAGTTTATCTAACGGCCAATTTTTAACGGTGCATTTAAAAATGACCGGCCAATTAGTGATCCCCGGAGGGTCGGCCAAGAGCCGGCTGGCTTTTGTGTTTGATAATGGCAAGATTCTGGATTTTAATGATCAGCGCCTATTCGGAGAGTTACGCCTGGTTGCGGATTGGAAGCAATTGAGATTTGTCCAACGCTTAGGGCCAGAACCTTTTGATTTGACCGGAAGAGTTTTTAAAGATATGTTAGCAAAAAGAAAAACCGAAATTAAACCCCTGCTGTTGGACCAGTCATTTATTGCCGGCATTGGCAATATTTATGCTTCAGAGATTTTATTCCGGGCCAGGATTAATCCTCTGCGCCGGGGGCAAAGTTTATCAGGCGAGGAGGGGCAGGTGCTTTATCAAGCAATAAAAAAGGTATTAAAGAGCGCCATTAAACACGGTGGTTCTTCGGTGGATGATTATGTGCGGGGCTCCGGAGAAAACGGCGATTATGCGCGTTTCCATCGGGTTTATTGCCGAGCTGGTAAAGCTTGTTTTATTTGCTCAAGGCCAATTAAGCGGATAGCTCAGGGTGGCCGGGGGACTTATTTTTGCCCGCAGTGCCAATCTTAACTTAATACGCAGGGAGAATAAATGAGTATAGGGCAGTTGCAAGCTAAGATAATTTCAAATCAAAAGCTGGCCGGTCACTACGGACATTTAGAATTTGATTCCGCTTTGATTGCCCAACAGGCAACACCCGGGCAATTTATTAATATCCGGGTTAGCGATGCTGTGGAGCCGCTTTTAAGAAGACCGTTGAGTATCCATAATGTTCAAGGTTCCAAAGTAAAAATTATTTATAAAATCATCGGCCAGGGCACGCAAATGCTCTCCGCTAAACAACCCGGTGAATTTCTAGATATTATTGGGCCGCTGGGCAACGGTTTTGCTTATCAGAACCTTGTGCAATCTAAAAAAGCCAAAAGTGTTTTAATTGCCGGTGGGATGGGGGTGGCCCCGCTGGTTTTTTTAGCCGAAAAATTAAAAAGTAGCCAGCCTTTAGTTTTAATCGGAGCCAAGACAAAAAATGAAATTTTATGTTTACAAGAATTTAAACGCTTAAATTGTAAGTTGGCTTTAGCTACAGAAGACGGCTCGCTGGGCTTCAAGGGCCGAGTCACGGATTTATTAAAAACGATTCTTGAAAAAACTTACCCGGAAGTTATATTTTCCTGCGGGCCGCAGGCAATGCTTAAAGCGGTTGCCAGTTTGGCGCTTAAAAACGGAATTGATACGCAACTTTCTCTGGAGGAACATATGGCCTGCGGGCTGGGGGCTTGTTTAGGTTGTGTAGTTTTAACCAAGAACGGCTATAAAACTGTGTGTAAAGACGGACCGGTTTTTGCCGGAGGAGAATTAATATGGTAAAACCGATTAAACCTAACTTAAGTATAAAATTAGGCGCTTTAGATTTAAAGAATCCGGTGATGGTGGCTTCTGGGACATTTGGTTATGCGCAAGAATTCAAGGATTTTATGGATTTAAAAAAACTGGGTGCGTTGGTTACCAAAACCATTACCGTTAAGCCTCGCCAAGGTAATATTGCCCCACGGACCTGCGAGACTCCAGCTGGGATGTTAAATTCTATCGGCCTGGAAAATCCCGGCGTTGAAAGGTTCCTCCAGGAGAAGCTCCCTTTTCTGCGTAAACTTAATATCCCGGTTATTGTCAGTATTGCTGCTGAGGAGGCAGCGGAAGAATTTGTTGATTTAGCACAGCAATTAGATCAATTGCCAGAAGTATCTGCAATTGAATTAAATATTTCTTGTCCTAATCTGGACAAAAGCAGGCTTATTTCTCAGGATGCCGATAACACCTTGGAGGTGATCAGTGCCGTGCGCAAAGTTACTACTAAGTGTTTAATTGCTAAATTATCGCCTAATGTTACTTCTATCGTAGATATCGCTTTAGCGGCGCAAAATGCCGGAGCGGATGCTTTGGCGTTAATTAATACGCTTGGCGGCATGAGCATTGATGTACACAAGCGCATTCCTAAGCTAGGTTCTTGGGTCGGCGGCTTAAGCGGCCCGGCCATCCGGCCGGTAGCTATAAAGATGGTCTGGGAGGTTTACAACAAGATTAAGATTCCTATTATTGGGATGGGTGGTATAATAGATTTAGACAGCGCTTTAGAATTTTTCATTGCCGGCTCAACCGCAATTAGCGTAGGTACGGCGAATTTCATTAATCCTAAAACCAGCCTGGAAATTATTTCCGGATTAGAGCAGTATATGACCGAGCACAATATTCAGAATTTAAATAATATTACTGGAAGATTAAAGGCGTGCAAAGATTAAATCCTGCGCAGATAATATTGGCTTTGGACGTAGAGACATTAGACAGCGCTACGGCATGGGTGGACAGACTGTCTCCTCAAATTAAAATCTTTAAAGTGGGCAGCTATTTGTTTACTGCCTATGGCCCGGCGATTGTTGAAATGTTGCATAAGAAAGGGGCGCAAGTATTTTTAGACCTCAAGTATTTTGATATTCCTAATACCGTTTCCGGCGCGGTGGCTGCCGCAGTCAGATTAAAGGTTAAGATGCTGACCCTGCATATTGCTGGGGGCCGAGCGATGCTTACATCTGCTGTATCTTCCGCCAAAGCACAAGCTCAAGCCTTGAATTTACCCCGGCCTTTATTAATCGGGATTACCGTATTGACCAGCCAGAAGAGTAGCCCCGGCGCAGTTTTAGGCCTAGCTAAGCAGGGAATTGAGTGTGGATTAGATGGGGTAGTATGTTCTGCGCAAGAGGCAATAATGCTGCGTCAGAAGATAAAAAAAGAGTTTGTTATCGTGACCCCGGGGATTCGGATGGATCAAGCGGATAAAAATGATCAGCAAAGGACTGTTACGGCTGCTCAAGCCCAGCAAGCCGGGAGTGATTTTTTGGTCATCGGACGTCCGATTTTACACGCGTCTGACCCGGTGCGGTTGACTCAAGAACTTTTAGCAGATTTATCTAGTCTGTCACCGCGGGTAAACCCGGTTAATTAAAGAAACTTGCGGATGGGAATAAATATTTGGTAGGAGGGGTGTTACATATGACCGAAGAAATTAAAGACTTAATTAGCAAAATTAAACAAGAAGGGGTTCAGGCAGCTGAAATGGAGGCTGTGCAGATTAAAACTGAGGCACAAGAGGCTGCTTTAAGAATCATTGCTCAGGCTAAAAAAGAATCTCAAATGATTATTGAACAGGCTCATATTCAGGCGCAAAGGCTGAATGATTCTACCCAGGCAGTCTTACAACAGGCCGGCCGGGATCTGTTGATTAATTTAAGACAAGAAATTATTAATATTTTAGGCCGGTTAATCAAGCTGGAGTTAAAACAAGCCATGAGTGCGGCAGAGCTAGCCAAGATCATCTTGGTCCTGATTAAGAATGCTCCCTTATCTTTAGGTTCACAGATCATTGTTTCTTTAAATACGCAAGATAAAGAAAAATTAGAGCAGGGTTTTTTAAAGCAGTTGATAGAAGAAATTAAAAGGCCGATAATGCTTAAGTCTGCAGAAGGAATGCAAAGCGGGTTTATCATTAGTTTTGATGGCGGCCGATCGATTTTTGATTTTAGCGACCAGGCGCTTAGTGAATATATCTCTGGTTATTTAAGGCCGGAGTTAAGAAAAATTTTAAATCTGGAATAAATGGCTGCTTATTATACGTATTTAATTGCTAGTTTACCGATGCTTAATTTTTCTTCTGGTTTGCCGTTAAGCTTGGAAAATTTTCTGGCCCGTTGTCAAAATTTAATTCCGAAAAAAGCAGCAGAAATTTTACTGCGGGTCTGCCGGCAGGATGTGGAGAATTTATCTCTGCAGGGGCCGGCCAGCTTGAGGTCTTGGGTAAGTTTTGAGACGACTTTGAGAAATGAATTGGTGCGCTCTCGCTCCGCGCGTAAAAAAATTGATGCTTTAAAATTCCTGCGGCTGCCGGATGCCCCGCAGGTTGAAGTTAGCCATTTAGCCGCGGCTGCCTACCGCAGTACTTCTGCCCTGGAGGCGGAGAAAATTTTAGATCAGGCCCGCTGGAATTTTCTGGAGGCTTTAAGCCGTGGGCATTATTTCGATCTTGATTATCTATTGATTTATGGATTAAAACTGAAAATTCTTGAACGTTGGGATATAATCTACAAAGCAGATAAAGAAAATTTGTTAAAAGCAGCGGTGGCTAACCAGTTTAATTATGGACAAAATTAGAAGCGGTCAAATAGTTAAAGTAAACGCAAATATGGTTACTGCCGAAGTATCAGGGCAGATTATTCAAAATGAGGTAGCTTATATTGTTCGCGGGACTGAGCGCCTGAAAGCTGAAGTGATTCGCGTACGCCAAAATCGTGCGGAGATGCAGGTATATGAAAGTACGCAGGGTTTAAAAGCCGGCGATCAGGTAGAATTTAGCAATGAACTGCTTTCCGTAGAATTGGGCCCGGGGCTGTTGGGCCAGATTTTTGATGGCTTACAAAATCCGCTTCCGGCATTAGCCGAAAAATGCGGTTTTTTCCTTGAACGCGGGGTTTATTTGGAGGCTTTAGCTGATACAGCAGAATGGGATTTTACTCCTTTGGTTAAAACCGGAGATCAAGTTTTAGCCGGTAGCTGGTTGGGGTTTGTACCCGAAAAAATTTTTAAACACTATATTATGGCCCCTTTTGCTTTGAGTGGAGGTTTAGAAGTAGTGCAAATTGCTGATGCCGGAAGATATAATTTAAAACAAACGATTGCTCAGCTTCAAGATAGCGCCGGAGTAATCCATAATGTATATTTACAACAGATCTGGCCGGTAAAAATACCTATTTGTGCTTATGCGGAAAAATTAAGGCCGGCTGAGCCGTTGGTGACTAAGATGCGCCTGATTGATTCGTTGTTCCCGGTTAACCGCGGAGGCACTTATTGTATCCCCGGGCCTTTTGGTGCGGGCAAGACGGTTTTACAACAATTAATTAGTCGGCACGCAGAAGTAGATATTGTCATTATCGCTGCCTGTGGAGAACGTGCCGGGGAGGTGGTGGAAACTTTAAAAACTTTTCCGGAATTAATTGATCCGCGGACCCAAAAGCCTTTGATCGACCGTACCGTGATTATTTGCAATACCAGTTCAATGCCGGTGGCTGCCCGTGAATCTAGCGTTTATACGGCGGTGACTATGGCGGAATATTATCGGCAAATGGGCTTAAATGTTTTGTTGTTGGCTGATTCAACTTCGCGCTGGGCTCAGGCAATGCGCGAAATGAGTGGTCGTTTAGAGGAGATCCCGGGAGAGGAAGCTTTTCCGGCATATCTGGAAAGTCGTATCGCTGCTTTCTATGAGCGGGCCGGGGTGGTGCGGTTACATGGAGGGATAACCGGTTCAGTAACTATCGGGGGCGCGGTGAGCCCAGCCGGAGGTAATTTCGAAGAACCGGTGACCCAAGCAACCCTAAAAGTTGTGGGGGCTTTCCATGGGCTTTCGCGGGAGCGTTCAGATGCCCGCAAATATCCGGCTATTGATCCTTTGATCAGCTGGAGCAAATATTCTGGTTTTGTCGAGCCCGCCCGCCAGGAAAAATTACGCCTGGTTCTCTATCGCAGTAATGAAATTGCCCAGATGATGAAAGTGATCGGTGAAGAAGGAACCTCACTGAAAGATTACGTCGAATATCTGAAAGGAGAGTTTTTCGATTTTGTGTATTTACAGCAGAATGCTTTCGATGCCGTAGATGAAGCCAGCTCCCAAGAACGGCAAATTTATCTGCTGGATTTTATTTGTAAAATATTAGATGCCCAATATAGCCTGCCGGATAAAGCAATGGCGTTGCATTTTTTCCAAAGTTTACGTCAACTGATGCGTACTTGGAATTCTACCGAATATAGCAGCCCCAAGTTTAAAGATACCGAATCTCAGATTGTAAAATTTTTAGAAAGCAAAACTGCGCAGAAAGACAGTTAAATATGCAAAAAGCTTATACCAACATTATACAAATTGCCGGAGATGTAATTACGGTTGAAGCCGAAGGAGTGGGTTATTTAGATATTGCCCAGATTAGTACCCGCCGGGGAGTATCTTTAGCACAGGTGATTCGGATTGATGCCAAAAAAATATCGCTGCAGGTTTTCGCGGGCACCCGCGGGGTAGCCACTGGAGATAAGGTGCGTTTTCTGGGCCATCCTATGCGCGTGGCCACTGGTGAGAATCTGCTCGGACGGATCTTTAATGGTAGCGGTATGCCTTTAGACCGGGGGCCTGCACTTACCGAAAACCTGGCGGATATTGGCGCTCCGGCGGTCAACCCGGTAAAAAGAATCATCCCGAATAAAATTATCCGCACCGGCATTCCGATGATCGACGTTTTTAATTCTCTGGTAGAGTCCCAGAAATTACCGGTTTTTTCTATTGCCGGCGAACCTTATAACGCACTCCTGGCGCGTATCGCTATCCAGGCGCAAGTGGATATGATTATCGTCGGAGGAATGGGGCTGAAATATGATGACTACCTTTTTTTTAAAGAGACTTTAAATGCGCAGGGAGCGCTTGCCCGCTGCGTATTCTTCATCCACACCGCCGCTGACCCGACCGTAGAGTGCTTGCTGGTCCCGGATGTCAGCTTGGCGGTAGCGGAAGATTTTGCCTTAAAAGGTAAACGGGTTTTGGTTTTATTAACGGATATGACTAATTTCGCAGATTCCTTGAAAGAAATTTCTATTACCATGGAACAAGTTCCTTCTAATCGCGGTTATCCCGGAGATCTCTATAGCCAACTGGCTGCCCGCTATGAAAAAGCTGTAGATTTTGAAGGCGCCGGATCAATTACTATCCTTTCTGCAACAACCATGCCTGGCGATGATGTAACACATCCGGTTCCGGATAATACTGGATATATTACTGAAGGGCAGTTTTATTTAAAAGGCGGAGTGATCGAGCCTTTTGGCTCGTTGAGCCGCCTAAAACAGCAGGTTAACGGAAAGACTCGCGCTGATCATCGCACGATTATGGATACAATGATTCAACTTTTTGCTAATTACCGGGAAACCCTGGAAAAGCAATCTATGGGTTTTCAAATGAGCGCCTGGGATCAGAAGCTGTTGAAGTACGGAGCGCTTTTTGAAGAAAACATGATGTCGCTTAAAGTCAATATTGCTCTGGAGAAAGCGCTGGATTTAGGCTGGCAGATCCTGAGTGATTGTTTTACTCCTGAAGAAACCGGGATTAAGCTTGCGATAATCCAGCAGTTTTGGCCGAAAAAATAATGTCAAAGCTCAAACTTACCAAAGGCGAATTAAAAAAACAACGCGATGCTTTAAAACAATTTCAGCGTTATCTTCCTACCCTGCAATTAAAAAAACAGCAGCTACAATTAGAAATTCTACAGCAGAATCTCATTTTACAGAATACCCAAGCCGCCCTGGCCAAGAAAAAACAGTCGATTGATCCTTGGGCAGGTTTATTAGCCGAGCCAGGAATAGACATACAGTTATATTTAAAACCGGAGAAGCCCGCCCAGGAGTCTAAAAATATCGCCGGAGTAGATATTCCGGTGTTTAAAGGCAGCGGTTTTAAAGAATCAAGTTATGATTTATTCCGTATGCCATTGTGGCTGGACACAGCAATTCAGTCTCTTAGAGAAGTCATCTTACTCAACCAGGAAATTCTAGTGCTCCAGGAAGGAATTGATATTTTGCGGCAAGAATTAAGGGTGACAACGCAAAGGGTTAATCTCTTTGAGAAAGTCAAAATCCCGCTGGCTGAAGAAAATATCCGCTTGATTAAAATTTATATCGGAGATCAGCTAGCCAACGCCGTAGGCCGCAGCAAAATTGCCAAAAGAAAGATCGAAGAGCTTATTTTAGAAGAGGTGTCGGCATGATTGTCCCGATGAAAAAAGCCTATCTGTTTTTACAGAAAAAGCATGCTCCCGAAGCGCTTAAGGATTTAGCGGTTTTGGGATTATTGCATATTGAGCATCAACAACTTCCTGGTAGTGAAGAAATTAATGTGCTTAATGAACAAATAGCTTTACTGCAGCAAGCTAATTTAATTTTAGCTGCGTTTAGAGTTTCCGCAGCTCCCTCTCCGGCTCGCCCCCCGGAAGATTTGCTGGCGGTTTGCCGCCATATTATCGATTTGGAAAAAAGATTAGGGCAACTTAAAGAATATGCTGTGACTTTAAGTGCCGGAATTGATCAGTGGAGTTCCTGGGGAGATTTTGATCCCCAGGAAATCACAAAGTTAGCCCAGAACAGTATTTATATCAAGCTTTATCAGATTCCCCGGGAGCAATTTAAAAATTTACCCCCCCAGATCAGCGTAAAAAAAATCTTTTCAGCCGGAGGGGTAGAAAATTGCATAGTGATCAGCCGGCAGAATATTCAATTAAATTTTAAAGAACTGGAATTACCCAAAATGTCTTTAAGTCTGATGCGCCAAAGGTTAGCCGAAGATGCACAACTTATCCGGGAGCTTAAAAAACAACTTAGCCAGCAGGTGCCTTATCAGCAGGTGTTGGCTGCGCAAAAAGAATCTTTAATGTATCGAAAAAGTTTTTTGGAAGCTTTACAGGGGATGGGCCAGGCAGAACAAATAGTTTATCTGAAAGGCTATGTTCCGGTTGAGGTTGAGCAGCAGTTGGTGGGGCAAGCCAAGAGCAGGGGGTGGGGAATTTTTACCACAGTGCCGCAACCTCAAGATCAGGTACCGACTTTATTGCGTAATCCGGCCTGGGTTTCGCTGATTAGGCCTTTGTTAAAACTCCTAGAGTTGGTCCCCGGCTACCGCGAATTGGATATTAGTCCGTTGTTTATTGTTTTTTTTAGTCTTTTTTTTGGCATACTCATCGGTGATGCCGGTTACGGTTTAGTGTACTTATTAATTAATTTTTGGTTACACAAAAGATTCCGACACAAGATTAAGGAGCATAGCGTGTTTTTTCTCTTTTATACCTTAAGTTTATGCGCTATTATATGGGGATTATTGACGGGTACTTTTTTTGGGCAGGCCTGGTTATTGGGGTTAGGTTTTAAACCCCCGGTGCCGGTTTTGACTAATACGGTTTTTATTCAGAAGCTTTGTTTTTTTCTGGGTGCGTTGCATTTATCTCTTGCCCATGGCTGGCGGGCGATTTTGAAGGCCCCGTCTTTAGCGGCTTTAGCGGAATTAGGTTGGATTGCTATTATTTGGACAGCCTTTTTTCTGGCTAAAAATTTAATTTTAGGGGAGAATTTTCCGGCCCTTGTTAATCCGTTGCTTTTGGGCGGTTTAATTTTGGTTATATTTTTTACTCATCCCCAAAAAAACTTATTTAGAACTTTCGGTGCCGGCTTAGGAACTATCGCTTTAGGTTTAGTCAATAATTTTACGGACGTAGTTTCCTATATCAGACTTTTTGCCGTCGGGCTTGCTGGAGTAGCTATCGCTGATGCGTTTAATGTGATGGCCGGCGGGATAGTGAAAAAGGGGGATTTATTTACTATTTTTGCTGCTGCGTTGGTAGTGATCTGCGGGCACTTGTTAAATATTATTCTCGGGCCGATGTCGGTTCTGGTACACGGAGTGCGGCTTAATGTTTTAGAATTTTGTGGGCATTTAGGGGTAACTTGGAATGGCTTTGATTATAAGCCGTTTTCTAATCAACAGATCTTAAACAAGGAGAATTAATATGGACACCGGAGTTGTTGTACAGTTCAAGGATTTAGGATTAATTCTGGTCTTTGCTTTGGCTGCTTGTGGTTCTGCTGCCGGAGCCGGAGCTGCTGGAATGGCGGCAATTGGGGCCTGGAAAAAGAATTTCGGGCAGAATAAAACCGCCTCTTTTTTATTGGTTGCTCTAGTCGGGGCGCCCTTAACTCAGACTATTTACGGTAATATTGTTATGACTAAAATGTTTGAGCTGGCGGCTAAGGGGCACTATCTTTGGGGCATCGGAGCTTTCTCTGGCCTGGCGATCGGGTTATCGGCATATTATCAAGGCAAATGCGCTGCTTGTGCTTGTGATGCGATGGGTGAAACCGGGAAAGGCTTTGGTAATTATCTGGCGGTTCTAGGGATTGTGGAAACCGTGGCACTTTTTGTGATGGTTTTTACCCTGATTATTCTGGGACAATTTTCCGGGGTTTAATTCCACAAGAGAGTTTTACTGAGGTCATTGATTGTTAAAATTGCCGTTGTCCAAACGCAGTTTTTGATAACATTATTTTAACCGTGGAAGATATGGGTTTTCGGAAGTATAAAACCTGTTTTATCAATTTCTTTTTTGTCCCGCTGGTTATTTTTATCATTACCTATTTTGCTTTTCCTAAATTTACCAAGCTCGGCTTTATAATTGATGATATAGATTATTTAATGCATCTGGTAATTAGTAGAAGTGATTCTTTAAGCTTTATACATTCATATGCTTTGCGGGGTTTAAGTTTTAAGCCCATGTCTTTAGGGTTGAACTGGGTAATTAATTTTTATTTATTTGGGACAAACCCGCACAACTACTATTTATTTAATATAGCAGTACATGCAATTAATTCCTTCCTGGTTTACCTCTTACTTAATCTAATATTTAAATTCAGAATGTTAAGTTTTATGGTTAGTCTGTATTATTTAATGCATCCTTTTAATCTAGAAGGCTTAAGCTGGATTAGCGCAGGTTTTACTTCTCAAAACGTGGTCTTTTTTTCATGCCTTACGCTTATTACCTATTATTTATACATTAAGGGAGCTAAGAAGATTTTTATAGTTTTGTCGTATTTATTATACTTCTGTGCTTTCCTATCGAGAGAAGATGTAATTTTATTGCCAGTTTTAATTATTATTCTTTTAATTTTTATTAGGAGGTTGGCTAGAACTAGAATTCTAGAAGTTTCGGTTTATGCGGGCATAGCTTTGCTTGTATTACTAGGCAGATTTTTATTCCTGTACCCGAATCCCTTTCAACTCTACCGATGGGATTTCTTAAATATACAAAATGCACTCTTGAGAAATGAATATTATTTGAATTTGGCCTTCGGTCCATTTATCAAACTTTTCAGTGGGCCAGCGTTTTTAGAGAACAATATAATCTTGTCAATTATATTGAAACTATCCTTATTTCTATTCCTAGCTGTTTTTGTCGGCCGTAAAATTTATACACATTGGAATTCTGATGAGTTTGATGAGGCAAAATTACTAGTTTTCGGACTCATTTGGTATCTGGTGCTCGCTGTTCCTTTCAATTTTATGATCGGAGCAGAGTTCTGGCAGAAGCGGTATCTATCTTTGTCGATTGTCGGGATACTGATAGCTCAGATCGCGGCAATCGCCATCGTCTGTAAGCCAATCCTAAAATCAATGTTCTACGCCAGTAAATTTTTATTTCTGTGTTTTTCTTCTAGCCTAATATTAATTTCTCATTATATGATTATTGCGGGGTTCAGTGAGAGCATAATTTCTAAGCATGTTTTGAATTACCAATATTATGCTGAAAAAATACATTTAGCTTTAAAAAGAAACCCCGGGATTCAAAATATTCAACTAGTCGGATTCCCGGGAGAAGAAAGAGCCTCACAATTTTTTAAGTTTTTTCCGGAATTTAAGAATATAGAATTTACGGTTATTGAAAATCTGGAAGATGATTCTGATGATAGAGAGGCAGATTTAACCATTGAGCATCGAGAGATATAATTATTAGAGAAGTTATACAGCATTATTAAAGTGGAGTCCGGGGTGGATCAGCTAGGCAGCGGCCGAAATATAAGACTGTGGCTTACAAGTAAAATGAGCAGCGCGCATATGTTTATCGGCTTTCTTATTTGTTCTTTTATTGCTTTTTTTGCTTGGTTTATTCTACGTAAATTGGCACAAGGGGTATGGTGTGGTTATGATGGAGCGACATATTCCCAGATTCTTTGGACTACCCTAAACGGGAAGCTGCTGTGGTGTAGTTTTACCGGACTTTCCGGGCTATGCGATTTAGGGGTGCATCTTAATTTAACAATATTATTACTTTTACCGTTCTATGCGCTTTTCCCTTTTCCGGCCACATTGGGTATACTTCAGGTATTCTTTTTAGGCATCGCGGCTATCCCGGTTTATTTAATAGCTAAAGAGAAAATCAATCTGCGAGCTGGCAGATTATTCACGATTTTTTATCTTACCAATAATTTTACGGTGCAGTCCATTATCGAGGGGTTTCAAACCCGTACTTCAAGTGTGCCGTTTTATTTTTTTGCTTTCTATTTTCTTATTAAGAAAAAATATCTTTGGTTTAATTTATTCGTGTTATTATTATGTTTTACCCATGAAATAAATACCCTGTTGGTTTTTATGCTAGGGCTTTATATCGTTTTTGTGCTCCGTAAAATTACTCTGGGTTTAATAATTTCAATTTTTAGTTTAAGCTGGTTTTTATTAACGATTAAATTTATACAGCCGTTTTTGGGATACGCGGCGCCTTTAGGGGCTTTGCATTTTCTTGTAGACGGGAAAGTATTATCCGAACCGCTGCAAATCATGCAATATGGTTTTACTCATCCGTTCGATATTTTAGGCAGGGCGTTTTCTTATCCTAAGCTAGACCATCTCATTAGGTTATTGGGGCCGTTGGGATTTTTACCTTTATTGAGCTTAAAAGAACTTTTAATTGGGCTACCGTTCTTTTTACAAAATTTTATCTTAAGCGAACATCTAGTTGGGGTTGAAGTTCCTCGGTACACCATGCCGCTGATTCCTTTTGTGTTTATCTCGGCTATTTACTCAGCAGCCTATCTTTTCAGGAAACTGAAGACCCGCTGGCTATATTTTGAAATATTGATGGTTGTCTGTTGGGCGTTGTCTACCTATAAGTTTGTTTGGGATCCTACTTATAATCCACGGTTTTTACAAGTGCTTGCTCCCTTGGCGATGGAAACTAAAATACATACCGAGGCCCTGAAAGATATTGCCGGATTGGTTCCCGGGGATGCCAGTGTCAGCGCGGATATCAAAGCTTTCCCTTTTTTAGCCAACCGTTTTCAGCTCTATGATTTACCGTTACACACAGAACAAGCCGAATATATCTTAATCGATCAGAAATGCCCAGTGTTTTCGCCAAAACCTTTATTCACACAGGAGCAAGCCCTTGGACATGTTAATCATATATTAATTTCTTCTGATTATGAAATAATTAAAAAACAGGATAAGGTGATTTTATTAAAAAGAAAGCAACAAAATAAAATCCCTTAAATAACTAAAATGACTTACGCCAATGACAATACTTTGTATTTAATAAACTTACTTCAGCAAAAAAAAGACTACCGGAGACTGAACAATTATTTAACGGTTTTAAATGAATTAAAACACAAAATGGTTGTCTGCAAAGGGTACCCGGTTTGGCTGACCATCGACCCCACTAATATTTGCACGCTTAAATGCCCTTTTTGTTCTACTGGCGCCGGTTTGATTAAACGCGCCCCAGGCATGATGAGTTTTGAAAATTTTGAAAAAATCATGGATATTCTAGGACCTTACCTTTTGCATATAGATATGCAGAATTGGGGAGAACCCCTGTTGAATAAAGATATCTACCGGATGATTGCCCGTGCTAAGCGTTTTGATATTAATATTACTTTAAGCACTAACTTTCAAAATTTTGATGAGCAGGCAGCGGTGGAGATGATTGAATCCGGACTGGATAGGTTAATCCTTTCTATTGACGGGGCAAGCCAGGAAACCTATGAAAAACATAAAAGGGGCGGAGACTTTTCTAAGGCCATTAGTAATATAAAAACCCTGATTAGCCAGAAAAAACACTTAAAAAGTTTTCTGCCACACGTGATCTGGCAATTCTTAGTTTTTAGGCATAATGAGCATGAGATTGAAATCGCAAAGAAAATGGGGGCGGAATTAGGCGTAGATGCAGTAGGAATTAATTCGGCATTTATTGCGGTTAACTCACCAGAATTTAGTGACTGGATCCCGCTGAATAATCAATATAGTAAATATGACCTGTCCGGGACTGCACAAACCAACGCAGGTTCAGAGGATTTTCTTAAACCGATTAACCAGGCGGTTTGCAATTGGCTGTGGGAAGGAATCGCGATCAATTGGGATATGACCGTTGCTCCTTGTTGTGGAGTCTTTTTGGAACAGGAAGACTTCGGGAGGATTACTGATGCATCTCAATTCCAGCAGCTCTGGAATAATCAACACTATAAAGTTGCGCGGGAATTTATGCAAAGCAGGCAGACAAAAGATCCGGAAATAAACAATACCTGTGTTCATTGTAATAAAATTGGACAGATTAATCTGGATCTCAACCGAGATTTTTGGGCGCAGAGCTTAAAAAGCACAGCGATTTAAATTTAGCATAGCTTAGTCATCTAAATGAGGTAACTTAGAATGAAAATTGTACTGGTTACTTGTCCGGCATACGGCCGTCTGCATCCGCCTTTATCCTTGGCTTGTTTAACCGCAGCTTTAAGACATTGCAGTTACCAAGTTACAGCTTTGGATTTAAATATTCAACTTTATAACGAATTTTCGAAAGAACAAAGAGATGTCTACTGGGATTTATTTAACTCACAGCTTTGGCGGGATAGCAGTATCGTTGAGAGGATAATCTCTAAAGAAAGATTAGAAGCTTGGGTGGAAACTATCTTACAAAAGAATCCACAGGCCGTAGGGTTTTCTGTATATAGTTCTAATGAAATTGTCTCTTTAATGCTGGCAGAAAAAATAAAGAAAAAAAATAATGGAATTCAGATTATATTCGGTGGCCCTTTTATCCGTAGGGATAATGGAGTTGCCCAATCGATTATTAACAATGCTTATGTTGATTTAGTGGTGATTGGTGAGGGGGAAGGTGCTTTACAGGAAATAGCGCAAGCTTATGAAGCAAAGAAAGAAATTATGCATTGCCCGGGAGTGCTGCTAAAGTCTGGCGGTCAGATAGTAGACTGCGGTCAGCGGGAGCCGGTTCATGATCTGGACAGCTTGCCTTTTTCTGATTTTTCAGACTTCCGATTTGAGGACTACGCAGAACCACTAGTGCCTTTGTTGTCTAGCCGGGGTTGTCTTTACAATTGTGGTTTCTGTAACGAAAAGACCTTCTGGCAAAGTTATCGCTGCCGAAGCGCAGCCAATGTTACCGAGGAAATAAAGCAGCAAATTTTAAAATACGGGATTAATAAGTTTAGATTTAATGATCTTATGTTAAACGGCAATTTGGAAGAGTTAGAAAAATTTTGTGATTTGATCATTCAGAGTGGGCTTAAAATAACCTGGGGTGGCTACATTTCAGTCCGAAAGATGGGTAGCCAACTGATTAAAAAAATGAAAGAATCTGGGTGCGATTTTCTCTTTATGGGGATTGAAAGCGGTTCACAAAGCATCTTGAATAAATTTAAGAAAGGCATACAAATAGAAGTAGCCGAAGAGCTATTGCGGGGCTTAAGCCGGGCAGGTATTTCTGCTCACACCGGTTGGATCGTCGGATTCCCAGATGAGAGTTCTGTAGATTTTCAACAAACCTTAGATTTTATAAAAAGAAACAGAAGTTATATGAGTTATATTGCCCCCGCCAATATTATGTCGATCCAACCCGGGTCTCCGGTTTATCAAGATCCGGTTAAGTTCGGCGTAAAACAAATTATTCATGCTGGGAATTGGGTGGATAATATTACGACTTTAGAAATTCGGCAATCCAGGATTAAATATTTCAATAAATATATAGCTTCATAGGAAGGTAGAATTAAGAATGAAAATAGCTTTAGTTCAATGTCCGGCCTGGGGCAGGCTGAATCCTCCATTAGCTTTATCGATGTTGGCTGCTTATTTACGTAGCCAGGGTAAAGAGGTGCTGCTCTTTGATTTAAATAATGATTTATTTCACAAGGTAAAAGAAGAGGACCGAGCATTGTGGCATTTAGGTAGCGAGTCATTCTGGGAAAATAAGGCTAGTGTTGCCAAATTCGTTTCCGATTATAAAGAATTGTTGGAAGATTTTGTTAATCAAATCCTGCAGACGGAAACCGGACTTATCGGGTTTTCTATATTTAACAGCTCGACAGAATTAAGTTTATTTATTGCCGAGAAAATTAAAAAATTAGCTCCTAACAAAACAATAATTTTTGGTGGGCCTAATTGCGCTCCGCATATAAACGGCACCGAAGTGATCAAATCTAGCGCAGTGGACATTATGGTGATTGGCGAGGGAGAGTTAGTATTAAATGAAATAATCAACTTGTTTGATAAATATGGTAAGGTCGATTTTTGTAAGGGAACCTGGTTAAAGAAAGAGGGTAAAGTTATTGATTGCGGGACCGGAGATCTGATTGAAGATTTAAATCTTCTTCCCTTTGCGGATTTTGGAGATTTTTCGTTATCGGCATATACTGCTCCATATAGGCTACCAATTTATTTAAGCCGGGGATGTCCGAATCGGTGCGTATATTGCAACGAATCAGTTTTTTGGCGTGGGTATAGACATAGAAGCGGAGCAAGAGTGTTTCAGGAGTTAAAACACCAGACTGATAAGCATAAAGGAGTGACTCATTTCGATTTCTCCGATTCATTGGTGAATGCTAACCTGAAGGAATTATCGATTATGGCTGATTTAATTATCGATAACGGCCTTAAAATAACCTGGGGTGGTCAAGCTGTAATTCGTCCTTATATGACTTCTGATTTATTGGCCAAGCTTAAACAATCTGGTTGTTTGGCTTTAGGTTACGGAATTGAGAGTGGTTCTCAGAAAGTATTAAGCTTGATGCGCAAAGGTTTCACAGTAGAAGAAGCAGAGCGTGTCATCCGGGATACGCATAAAGCAGGGATAGATGTCGTGACTAATTTTATGTTTGGTTTTCCCGGGGAGACAGATGAAAATTTCGAGGAGACACTCCAATTTGTTGCTAAAAATAAAGAGTATATTTCTACCTTAAACCCCAGCCTGGCTTATACAGCTATTGGGGTGGGAACATATCTGCATGCGCATCCTGAAGAATACGGGATTGATTTAAGCGCCGGTTATCTCTATTGGAGGACCAAAGACGGACAGAATACCTATGAAAAACGGAAAATAAGGTATGAAAGATTTTGCCGGCAAGCTCTATCTTTGAACATAAATATTAGTTATCCCGTTGATCTTTCAAAGGAAAAATAGATAATTTGACTATGAATCCAATCATGAAAAACAGGGTTTCTGTTTATTTATATGTTTGGTTAGGTTTTTTTGTATTGTTTTATGGTGGTTGTTTGATTTATTCAACTTATTTTGGAGGTTTTTTTGTATTTGATTATGGCAACTATTTACATGCATTAGTCAATAGAAATAATATTACAACCGTTTTTAGTTCACTTTTTTTGACGCCCTGGAGCTTTAGGATTATAGAAAATTTACAATTTTTTCTATGCTTCAATCTATTCGGCCTTAATCCAACAGGATATCTGGCAGTGGGAATGTTGACTTTTGCCGCAGGGATCGTTCTTGTATATTATTGCGTATTTACTCTTTCTAAGAGCAGGGCGATAAGTTTTATCAGCTCTTTTTTGATGGTTATCCATCCACTAAATTTAGAAAAATTTGGGTTGATTTGCCCGGCCCATCTAGAATTTGTTTTTTTCGCAGCCGCACTTCTATCTTATTCATTATCTTTACTCAAAAATAGAAAAGTAAATATTTTTTATATTCTTGCTTTGGTGTTTTATATTGCCGCTATTTTTACAAGGGTGAATACTCTCATCTTTCCATTATTTATTGTAGCTTATTGTATGTTATTTGAACGGCCTTTAAGTTTAATAAAAATCATCAAAAGTACAGCAGGATTCTTTATTATTACAGGTGTGTATTTGTGGCTGCGTTTATTTGTCTTGAGCTTAACGCCCGCTCAACAGACGCTTTATACTTTTGACTTTTTTAATTTAAGCAATATATTGCATAACTATAAGATGTTTAGTATCTTGGCACTTAAAATAGTTACTAATCCATATAAAATAATCTGCACTTGGGATATCTATCTGCATAATCTGTTAAGTGCAGATAAAGCAGTAGTTCTATTTTTTGTGATCATAATTTTATATTTTTCTATATTAGTAAGAAAAAAAGATTTTTTCGGTCCCGCGTTAGTTAAGACCCGGTTTAAATTATTTTTGCTAGGGTGTTTATGGTATTCGTTAGGGTTATTGCCTTTTTTATTTTTTGCGGATGATTCGCACACTGCGATTCGTCATTTAGCGCTGTCGACTATTGGTTCGTCAATGGCTATTGCGATAGTGGTGATCGAAGTTTATCGCAGGATTTATGCTGCTAGTAGGTATCTGGCCAATGGCATTATATTTCTTTTTCTAATTAATTTTTTTTATTCTACCTACCTGATCTCCAGGAATGTCTTTATAGATAGAAATTATGATTATACTTATATAATTCGACATGGTTTTTTTAATAAGTCAAAACTAGAGGCCATCAATAAAACTTATCCTATTTTTCCTCCCCGAAGCAAAATATATTTTATTAACTTTCATTGGGCCTCAAGGATACCAGAATTTATAAAAATATTTTATAAAGATGAGTCTTTTAAAACATTTTTGTTGACTGAGCAAAAATTGAAAGAAGTAAGCTTAAACAGTGGGGAGAATATATTTGTATTTATGTCGCTTAAGAATGGCCAGGTATCTGATTTAACCGCTGAATATAATCTTCAAACCGGATTTATACCTTTAAGTCAGTTCAAAGCAGAGCTGGAGCAATGATTTTTCACCAAGTGCGCGCCAGTATTAGTTAAAAAATTTAATCAAATGATTACCGCATTAAGCTCCCTTTAGTAGGGATTTAATGCTTAGTTTAATTTCTTGTGAGCTATTAATCCTGATTTTAAAACTTATAGATTGAGAAAAAAGCAACTAAATAAACGTAAAGCGGCTATAGATATTTCTGGCGATAAAATGATTCACTTCTCTCAGTAAGAATATTTACTAATATAATAAAGATAAGGATAACGATTACAAGGTAGTCGTAATGGCAAGTAAACTAGAGGGGCTTGAGATGAGCAGAAGTGCTTGTGATAAAAACATGGTATTGCTTATTGTCTTTATTTTTGCTTTTATTGTATTTTCTTCCTGGCTCACTTTTAATAAGTTTGAGCACAATATGTGGGACGGCCATGATCAAGGAGCGTATTGTCAAATGTTATGGACCACTATGCATGGAAAATTATTCTGGTGTAGCGTAACCGGAATTAATGGAGCCTGTGACCTAGCGATACATATGAATGTTTTGATGTTTTTGTTAATTCCTGTTTATTGGATTTTTAATTTTCCCGTTACGCTTAACATTATCCAGGTGCTTTATCTTGGTATAGCAGCTATCCCGGTTTATCTTATCGCTAAAGAAAAAATGAGTAGTAAGGTAGGCCTGTTGTTTGCTGTTTTCTATCTTACCAATAATTTTACGATACAATCAATAATTGAAGGTTTTCAACCCAGGAGCATGGCTGTTCCGCTTTCGCTATTTGGATTTTATTTCCTCATCAAAAATAAATACTTTCTTACTAGTTTATTTATGTGTCTATTAGCCCTTTCCCAGGAGTCAAACAGCATGTTATTAATTACCTTCGGTATTTACATAATTTTGATTCAAAGACAAATATTACTCGGAGCGCTCATTTCATTTTTTGGTCTGGGATGGTTCATGCTTACAATAAACATATTACAGCCCCATTTTGGTGTTTCCAACCCGTTAGGGGTTTTACAATTTGACGCGGCAGGAACAATTTTAGTTTCACCGCTCGAGATTATTCGCTATTTTATCTTTCATCCAATAGAATTTTTTCAGCGGGCGCTTTCTTATCCGAAGCTGGATTATTTTGTTAGATTGTTTGCGCCATTAGCCTTCCTGTCTTTATTTAGCTTAAAAGAACTTTTAATCGCTCTGCCGGTTTTTTTACAGAACTTTATTCTCGGTGGAGACCGTTTTATTAGACCTGAAAACCCCAGGCATACAATGCCGTTACTTCCTTTTATCTTAATCTCGGCGATTTATTCGGCCAGCTATTTTTATAGTAAACCAAAGTTACGCTGGAAATATATCTGGGTCTTCTTAGTAATTTGCTGGGGAATATCCACATACAAATTTGTTTGGGATTATAACTATAACCAGCGTTTTTTAAAAGCTTTGGCCCCCGTGACCCAAGAAGAGAAAATTCATAGGCAAGCATTAAGGAAAATTGTAAAACTTGTCCCTGCAGACGCAAGTATCTGCGGCGATTTAAAAGCATTTCCCTTTCTGGCCAATCGTTTCACTTTTTACGATATCCCCTTTCATATAGAAGATACCGACTATGTTTTAATTGATACTAAAGATCCTAATTTTTCTGCGAAACCAATAAAATCAAGAGAAGAGTGTCTTGAAATTATAGCAGAAACTTTACGCTCCACCGATTATACGGTTATTAAAGAGGAAGATGGCCTAGTCCTCTTAAAAAGAATAATTAGATAGGTATTTTTATTTACGGCACAGGTTTTAAATATTAAAGATTCAATATTTTTTTATTCCCCCGTAATTATCAGTAACCGGTTCCAAGTTTATTATTTAAGTTAACTAGATTGTAGCCTGGGATATACCTAATTTTACCGAGAAAAGTATTGTAGAGTGATATGGTGCTAAACAGCTAAGCACTTTTACAGCTATCCTTTATAGGGGCAGGTCAGTATTGAGGCTAATGTATTAAATAATGGAATGAACAAAATTCCGGAAAAAACAATTTTACTATTTATTCCCAATTGGGTCAGCAGCTAATATTTCGCGCTCGGATTTCTATTCTAGGCTGAGTAAAAAGGAATTTAAGATAATTACCTTGAGCCCTCAGGAGAACAGATATATTGAATCGTTTAACGGCAAATTATGGGATGAATTGTTGAGCAGAGAGATCTTTGAAACATGCGTGAGGGCGAGGTTTTGGAGCTTAAGTGGCAGGATATTGACATTAGGAGAAATATAACTACCCATATGGCACTAAGAACGTAGAGAAACGAGAGGTTCCTATGGATGAAGTTGTCCAGAAGGTTATTATAGGCGTTCTTAAACATCCAGATTCGTAATATATCTTCTGCAACAATGATGAAAACCATATTGAGATATTAATAAATCATTCTTTACAGCTGTTAAGAAAGCGGGTATAATTGACTTCCGCATACATAGTCTTCGCCATACTTTATTTCGTATTTGGTGATGTCTGGCGTTGGCTTTAATGCGATGAGAGAATTGTTAAGGCACAAGTTACCGTAATGACTCTATGGCATAGCCATTTAAAAACGAGCGGTTGATGTTTTAGGACAGCGGGTAGTCTTCGGTTGGTCCCTAGTGGGTATTATAAAGTAAAAACAAAAGAAGTTAATTTCTGCAACTTTTTGATAATTCTATAATTCTGATATATGGGCGATTAGCTCAGTTGGTTAGAGCGTCTGATTTACATTCAGAAGGTCAGGGGTTCAACTCCTCTATCGCCCACCATTAAATACTTAATAAATAGTAGACTTTTTTGAGATAAGAAAGTATAATAAGTTCCAAAAATTTTCAATAGGTTTTGGGGTCGTAGCTTAGCCTGGCTTAAAGCGCCTCCCTGTCACGGAGGAGATCGCGAGTCCGAATCTCGTCGGCCCCGCCAGTAATCTAAACGCCATAATTAACTTATGGCGTTTTTATTTGTGTTGCTGATAGAGTGATTTACCTTGAGTTTTGCCTTCCCGGGTGTTAATATAGCATTGAATTTATCCTCTAGATAAACAAGCAAACCCAAAACATGACAAAATTAATCGGCGGTAGGATAAACTTTACTGACTTTCAAAGCAAAGAAAGGTTCTAAGTGAAGACTTATGTTCTTATTCCGACGTTCAATGAGATTGAGAACATCGTAAGATTAATAAACGAAATTCTGGATTTAGGCATCGAAGGCCTATATATTCTTATCGTAGATGATGATTCTCCTGATGGTACCGGGAAATTGACCCAGGAGTTATTCAAAAATGATTCCCGAGTTGAGGTGATGATTAGAGCCGGCCAGCGCGGTAGAGGAGAGGCCGGGGTATTCGGGTTCCGGCAGGCTTTAAATAAAGGAGCAGATTATATTATTGAAATGGACGCTGATTTTTCCCATCAGCCTAGGCATATCCCGCAATTTCTAGCGGCAATAAAGCAAAATGATGTAGTTATAGGGTCGCGTTTTATACTCGGAGGGGAGGATCGCGACCGGGGTTGGCTTCGGCAAACCATTACGAAACTAGCCGGAGTTTACACAAGATCAATCTTGGGCTTAAGAATACACGATGTATCTTCGGGTTTTCGCTGTTTTAGAAAAGCAGCGTTAGAAAAGGTTGATTTAAGCAGTTTGGTTTCTACGGGGCCTTCTATTGTTTTAGAATTACTGTATAGGATTATTTTAAGCGGAGCTCGAGTTAAGGAGATACCGATTATTTTTGCCGATAGGAGGCAAGGTAAAACCAAATTGAAATATGTTATTCTATTTGAAACCTTGATTATGGTATTAAGGTTAAAAAAGCTGAAGGGCACAAAACAGTTACTCAAGCAATGATCTTTTAGGATAGTTTTGCCCACAAGTTAATTAAAAAATGCAAACCCGAATTAATAGTTTATTAAAGTTTTTGGTGGGGTGCTTGACCATCCAACGGGTTGTTTTTGTATTGATCTTAATATATTTTTTGCTAGCCGCTTTGACCGGAATTACCACTTTAGGCTTAAGCCATGATGAAGGGCAAAGAGGGTTAGAAACTATAGAGATACTCGAATTTAAACATTTCCCCCTGATGAGAGAATTCTACTGCGGGGCAGTAATCTCCTATCTACAAATTCCATTATTTTTAATCTTCGGCGCTACGGTATTTGCCATTAGGTTTACCCAGGTCATCTTTTCATTGGGGAGTATTGTTTGTCTTTATTATGTGGGGCAAAGATGGTTCAACCATTATATAGGTCTTCTTGCCGCCTTACTGTTGAGCTTAAATCCTGTTTTTATCTGGGCGACCAGATTGGGAGCAGAAAGAGAAGAAATACTCCAGATTTTTCTTTTTTGGTTGGGCTTAGCGTTAGTCCAACTTTACCTAGATAAAAAAAGAAAAAAGTATTTATACTCTGGTTTTTTTACCTTCGGGTTGGCTTTAAGCGCAAAAATCATGTTTTTAGGATATGCCCTGGGGATGATTGCTACTTTACTTTTTATGGGTAAACCGGCCGCTAATTTTATTAAAAATAAAATCTTTTATAAAAAATATACATTATTAGTTTCCGGAATAATGTTTTTAGCCGGTAGCTCCTTAGTTATCATTTACAATATCGCCTCCGGAGGCCAAACAATAACTAAATTATGGAACAGTTTATTTATTAAGGGCGCCGGAGCAGTGCGCGGGGCTAATTTTGGCATTAATAACTTGGATTTTATTAATAATCTTGCCCACAGATTATCGGACTTTAAGTCACTGGTCACCGGTGGGATTTTTAGTAATTACCATAATTTTTTTAATCTGGTAATTTTGGGTTTTTCTTTATTAATAGTTATAGGTTATTTACTGCTCACTAAACAAAAACTGTTATCCCAAAAGAAAATTATTTTTTTACTGGGGACCTACTTTTTTTTATTTTTGGGGACCTCCTTTACGCCTAGAGAGTATGACCACGCAAACATTATAATTTTGCTGCCGGTAACCCAGATTATCGTAGCGATCGCAATATTTTCTTTAAAAAACATCTTGGCAAAAAATGTATTATTATCAATGCTCGTTCCCCTCTGTGCCTTATTACCGCTAGTTTCCAATGAAGTCGGCGCCTATGGCCGTTATTTACTTACTTTGGAAAACACTGGCGGTAGAGGCCAATCTGCTTGTGCGGTATATGAGCTGGTGGATTATATTAATAGAAATAATATTAAGAAAAATGTATTTTCGGTAGGAGAATGGGGGCCAATCGGAAATGTTAATTTTCTGCTCAAGCGCAGAGTGGTTCTGCCACTTCCTTATTTTCGGTATTGGCAGGAAGAACCGGATATAAAATTTGAAACTTTTATTAAACAGTACCCGAAAGCTTATTTTATCAGGGTGATTGGTTTTGATTCCGAAAACGGCAACTGCGATTTTAAGTTCCTTTCGGAATCGGCATTGAGAAAAAATAAGAAAATATCTGAAGTGAGGGTATTTAAGAACCGGGCAGGCGAGGCCTGCTACGGGCTTTATCAATTAGAGTAATCCGTTAAGAATATTGAAAGATATCGCCGCAGGGGGAGCTTGATGGCAGAGTTAAAGAATAAAAAAATCCTTCTCATTTTTCCTGACAACAGCCCATTTCCTTACCATATCGCCACGCCGCTAAATATTTTCTGCTTGGGAACGTATTTAAACAACCAAGGTTATCAAGTGTTTTACTATGATGAACGGGTGGAATCCTTAAAGCAGCTTTATGCCAGGCTGGAGGAGAAGCCGTTTCTGGTGGGCTTAACTACGATGACCTCGCATCAAATCAAGCGTGCTATTGCTATCGCTGCCAGGATTAAAAAAGTTTTTCCCCGTATACCGCTGGTTTGGGGAGGTGTTCATCCTAGCATGTGTCCGGAACAGACCTTGAAATCAGATTGGGTGGATTTTGTAATTATCGGCGAAGGGGAAGAAACTCTGCTAGCTTTAGCCGATAAGCTTCAAGAAGGAATTCAAGATTTTAGCCAAATAGCAGGTTTAGCTTGGAAAAAAGGCAGTGCAATCCATATAAATCAGCAGAGAGAATTTATGGATATAGAGACATTGCCGTTTCCCTATCCAGACCAGGCAGCCAGTAGGCTTGCTTTATATCTTAAACATGAGACTACTCTACCGGTAGTCGGTTATCAGCTTTCCCGGGGGTGCCGTTTCCGGTGCCGTTTTTGTTACAGCACTTTTTTCCATAAGGGGATCTGCAGGACAAAAAGCAAAGAAAAGATTAAAGATGAGCTGACAAAAATTCAAGGTTTGGGCGTAAAGAAAATAATTTTTTATGATGATAGCCTGGGGCCGGACAGGCAGATGTTATACGCATTAACCGAAATTATGGGCGGGCTTAAAATGCGTTGGACTGCTTCCCCGCGCCTAGAATTTTTCGATCAAGATTTGTTGGAAAGATTTCAAGAGAGCGGTTGTGAACATTTATGTTTTGGCATTGAATCGTTTTCAGATGAGAGGCTGGGTTATCTGGGTAAAGGGCTTACTCGGAAGCAGATTTTAGCCGGGGTTAAAGTTATGGCCCAGGCTCAAAACCGAGTTACTTATCTATTGATGTTTGGCTTTCCCGATGAATCCGTCGAGGATTTAAAAGAAATGTTGGATTTCGTTGATGAACTAAGACGGTTGCATAAAAATGCCGAGGTCGCCTTGCAGCCATATGCTCCGTTTCCGGGTACGCCGCTTTATGAGCAGGCGGTAAAAAATGGATTTCAGCCTCCCCTTCAACTAGCAGGCTGGAGCAGATTTACCATGGATGACGTGCACACCCCTTGGGTTAAGAATAAGGCCCAGTTAAGAAACTTATATTTAATTTCATTTATGGCTTTTAGGTATGATTGGTTGCTTAGTGGGTTTAAGTTAAAATATTTTTATTATTTACTGCACAAAATAGCGCTTTGGAGATGGAAAAAAAGATTTTTTGGCTTTTGTGTTGAGTCTTGGTTATATCGGCAGTATAAAAGAGCCTGGATTATTTATCAAAAAATAACCAAAGGTTAATTAAGTGGCTTTTTAGTGCTATCCGGTAAGAGCATTCTTAAAACCCCGCAAATAAAGCCTATACCGATAGTCAGATGCATGAGGTGTACAGCAAGGTAAACTCTTCCTGTAAAAAACAGGCCTTCCTTTAAATAAACATAGCGCAGGAATTTTATTTCTAATAAAAATTGGGAAAAAAGCATTACCAGGGAAATAATCAAAAGATTATAATGCAGGAAAGAGCATAAAAAGCAACTTATGCCCCAGAAAGAAAAAACAGCAGATAAGCTCTCTTGGGCAGTGGCCAAGGCGCCCGGGGATTCGAATTTTATTCTTTTTATAAATACGGGGGCCCAGGTGGCGCTTCTGGTTAATAGTGTTTTTAGACGTTGTGGGAAATTTTTACACCGGCGTTCAAATTGGATGTTTTGCAGGATAACGTTCCGGTAAACATTAGATAGCCGATGGCCGAATTCATATTCTTCAATGCCGGCCCCTTTAAAACTTGGATTAAATCCTCCTAACTGTTTAAAAGCCTTTGTTCTAATTGCTCCGCATTGGGATTGGAAAATCGTATAATTTCTATAAACTTCGTTTTTTATCCACCGGTAATAGTAATATGTTCTTAAGGAGATAAACTTTGCGCCAAAGGTTTCAGAACAGTACTTAGGCGACATCGTACAAGCAATAGCGGTAATTTCCTGTTTTTGGTTAAAAAATTCCCAGATCTGATCCAAGGTATCCTTTTTAATGAATACGTCAGCATCAATAAATAACAGAATGTCTCCTTGGGCTTTTTCTGCGCCATCATTGCGAGAAGCTGCAGCGCCTCGGTTTAGCGCATGTTTTATAATTTTTACCGGGAAGTTATGAGCGATTTCAGCAGTCGCATCTTGGCTGCAGTCTTCCACTACGATCACTTCAAAATCTTTAAAATCCGAGGCAAAAACTGCTTTAAGGCAGTCTTTCAGGGTATCTGCAGCATTAAAGGCCGGGACGATTATAGAAATTTTAAAGTTATCAGGCATAGTCTAGTTAGTTGGTTTATAGAAACTCTGGGCTTTTATTATTCTCCATATTCAGCTAGTTTTCAAGTGAAATTTAAGCATATATTTTATAAATGTTTTTAGAGTAGGGTTGAAATGCCGATTGTAAAATATATACACTACAGCTATAATAAAACTAAAGTTTACCTCGGAAGAGATATGAGCTAGAGTAAAAGCTAAATGAATTTGATATTGGACCTTTGTAAAAAATTCAAGCGCCAACTTATTAATATTAAGACTCTCAAGGCAGTGTCTGTGCGCGGTTATTTGCTGCATCTATTCGGTTCTCTGCGTCTGATTTTTAACGGGCAGAAAGCGATCTTCCCGCTTAACATTACGCTAGATTTGACTTATGATTGTAATCTTCTTTGTGAATTTTGTTTCTTGAATTTTCTGCCAAATTTTAGAAAGGAGAACAAAGGGGAGTTGTTAGGCTTCGAGGAAATCTCCGGCCTGATTAAATCGATAGGTACAAAAAATACATCATTTCTTTTAACCGGAGGTGAGCCGTTATTGAGGAAAGATTTGCTCAAGATTATAAATACGATTAACCAAAGCGGTTTTCATTGCGGTTTATTCACTAACGCTACCCTGCTTAGTCCGGATATTTCCGAAAAAATAATTGCAGCTGGCTTAAGCTATTTGCTCTTCTCTCTAGACGGGCCAGAAAAAATTCATGATGCATTACGGGGTGTGCCTGGAAGCTTTAAGAAAACCTACGGAAATATCGAGTATTTAATTAACAAACGAAAGAATTCCACACCGCGCGTAATTATGAACAGCTTAATTTTAGATAAAAATCAGTCAGGTTTATTAGAAATGGTGGACATCGCAAAGGGCTTAAAGGTTGATTGTATTGCCTTTGATTTTTTGACTTTTCTTACTACCGATGACTTCGAAGCTCACCGTGTTAATTTTAATAATTTTTCTCCCCAGGATAATTTCAAAAGTTTGGTTTTAGTCAAAGATTTTAAAAACGCAGATTTTCAGGATTTGACCAAAAAGATTGAAGCCGTAAAAAAATATGCCCGCAGTCAAAAAGTAAGGATCTTCTTTAAACCGGATTTAAGTAAAAAAGAATTACAGGGATGGTTTAAACAGGGATTTAGATTTATCCGTAGATGCATCTACCCCTGGAATGTGATGAGAGTGTCTCCTTACGGAGACGTTTATCCTTGCGCCGCTTTTTATATTAAGATGGGTAATATCCGGCAGACTCCGGTCGGGGAGCTTTGGAATAATCGGAAATTTAGAGATTTTCGCAAGTTGCTCCGGGGCAGAAATCAGCTCTCTGGATGCAACCGCTGTGTGAAGTTATAAAATTAAGGTTTAAGAAATTAGCCAGTGGAGTTCGATGCTCATGGCAGTAAAAGAAAGATTAATTCTCTATTTAATCGCGTTACTATTTTTGATTTTAGCGCTGCCTAATTTAAATTATCCGGGGTTAAGCATCGATGAAGCCGGAGACGGGATTGTGAGTGGGTATATTTTTAAGAATTTACCTGCGGAGAGTAAAAACTTATCAAGCATTATTGGGGCCGATAGGGTTGTTCTATTCAATAAGTTAATCCCGATTATGACCGGAGAATATCATGCTTCGGTTAATTCTTATATAATCTTGCCGTTTTTACGCTTTTTCGGTTTTAATGTATTTGCCCTCCGTTTGGCTTCGCTTTTGATTGCCCTGTTTTCCGTATTTTTAATCTATTTTGTTTGTAAGATTTGGTTTAGTCGCAGAATAGCCTGGGTGGTTAGCTTATTGTCTGCCAGCAATTTAGGTTTTGTTCAATATAGCCGAGTGGGTTTATTCCGGGAAGAAATATTTATAATCTTTTTTTTCTGGATTACTATTTTTCTGTTTTTGAAATATTTTGAACAAAAGAAGCTCGGGTTTGTTTACGCCGGTTTTTATTGTTTGGGTTTAGGTGTAAGTAATAAAGTTACATTTCTTTGGTATGCGGCCGGCCTGCTGCTGGCTTATTTTTCTTTGAGAAGGAAACTCGGCCTTTCGTTATTGCTTAGCCTAAAGCAGAAATTAATCTGTTTAACCGGGTTTTGTTTAGGTTCGGTTTTTTTGATAATTTATAATGTTAGACAACCGGGGATAAGCTTTAGAATACTGCTGCAGTCTTTATTTTTCTATCCGGTAATCAAAAACAATACGCAAATTAGTAATTTGCACTATTGGGAAAATTTAAAAATAAGAATTTCGCATTTAATCATGTTTCTGAAAGAAAATATTACCGAACGCTGTGATTGGGGTGTTCAGCAGGCAGGCTGGCTTGAACACTGGTCTTTTATGATTATGCTTTTGAGCGTAATAACTTTTAGCGGGACGTTAATCTGCGTATTATTATCCAAAAATCATCAGCAGAAATATCGGATATTATTTTTTTATGTTGTATTTATAACGGTATTTGCTTTAACGCCATTTACGGTGAGCGGATTTGACCCGGGGCACCTTTTAGTTTTATTTCCCTTTACCCAGATTGTATTGGCTTTATTTTTAGATTATATTTGGCAATCCGCTGGCCAGCATAAGAAGTTTATCGCGGCAGTTTATCCTGTTTTTTTAATACCGGTGTTGACATTTCATATTTTGATGAATATTCACTTCCATCAAGCAATGCGGGAAAACGGCGGGTATCGGAGATGGTCAACGGCTATCTACGAATTGGCCGATTACTTGGATAAAAACAAGATTCAGCCGGTAACTTTTGGCTGGGGTTTAAAAGAAAACCTGGCTTTTTTGACCGATCAGAGGGTAGTGCCTATACAATTTGACGAATTTAATTTTTCGCAAGCAGCACTGATTAAAGAATATGACCGTTTAGCGGTTAAAAAAGAGCCGTTTTTCTATCTGACCATGATGGCTGAGGAGAATACTTCTTTTTTAGAGCTTTTTATGAATTTGGCGGCAGAAGACGGAAAAAATAAAGTATTAGAAAAGATATTTTTTAATCAGGCTGGTGATCAGGTTTACTGGTTGTATAAAATTTATTAGGGTGCAATGCTAAAATGATCGAAATTTCAGTTGTGGTGCCGATTCTCAACGAAGAGGGGAGCCTGCGGCTTTTAAACGGTGCTTTGTGTCGGGTGCTAGAAGAAAGCGGGAAAAAGTTCGAGGTCGTTTTTGTTGATGACGGCAGTACTGATAGTAGTTTTGCCATTTTGTCGCAATTAGCCCAGCATGACCATCGGCTGAAGGTAATTAAATTTACTAAAAATTTTGGCCAAACCCCAGCGATTGCCGCTGGAGTTCGTTATGCCCAGGGGCGAATTATTATATTGATGGACGGAGATTTACAGAATGACCCTGCCGATATACCTGGTTTATTGTATAAATTAGATGACGGTTTCGATGTTGCTAGCGGATGGCGTAGAAAACGCCAGGATCCTTTTTTATCGAAAAGAATACCTTCTTATCTGGCCAACAAATTAATTTCCCTGTTGACCGGCATAAAGCTTCATGATTTCGGTTGTACCTTTAAGGCTTACCGTAGTGAGGTGATTAAAGAGATCCGGTTGCAAGGTGAAATGCATCGGTTTTTGCCGGTTTTTGCTGTCCGGGCCGGCTACCGAGTTAGCGAAGTGGAGGTGGCCCATTCTAAGCGGTCACAGGGAAAGTCTAAATATGGGTTAAACCGGATTTTGAAAGTCCTACTGGACCTACCCGGATTAGTATTTTTGCACAATTATTCTATCAGGCCTAATTACATCTTTGGCGGGTGGGGGCTATTTTTGATTTTTATTGCCATTCTATTTTTCTTAGGTGCTGTTTTGTTTCATATCTTACGTGGCATTCTGCTTTCAGGTATTATTCTGGCGATCGGGATCCAGTTGGTTATACTGGGTTTAGTTATTGAAATGTTCACCCGGGTATATAATGACATTACTTCCAAGCAGCCGTATATAATTAAAACCTTAATCAATTTTTAATAAAAGAAAGGCTGAGCTGTTAGATGTGTGGTATTTGTGGTATTGTTGCGACTAATCGAACAAGCCCGATCAAGCGGGAAGACTTTCAGTCTATGGTGAATGTTTTATATCATCGTGGTCCCGATGATCAAGGAGTTTTTTTTGACCATAACATAGCCTTAGGCCTGAGGCGTTTAAGCGTAATTGATTTAAAGACAGGGCACCAGCCGATGCCTAACGAAAATAAAACCCTGTGGATTGTTTTTAACGGTATGATTTATAATTATTTAGAATTACGACGGCATTTAGAAGCTAAGGGTTATTTTTTCCGCACCCAGAGCGACACCGAGGTTATTCTCCATCTTTATGAAGAATATGGGGCAGATTGTGTCTTGTGGTTAAATGGGATGTTTGCTTTTGCCATTTGGGAAGCTAAGCAACAAAAACTGTTTCTTGCCCGAGACCGTTTAGGCGTAAAACCTTTGTATTATACTAGTTTTGGCGGATATTTCCTTTTTGCCTCCGAAATCAAAGCGTTATTAAAGTTTCCTGGGATAAAAAAAGAGATGAACCTGCGTTCTGTATCAGAGTATTTGGCTTTGGAATATGTTCCCACGGCGGATTCGATGTTTGAAGATATCAAAAAATTGCTGCCGGCGCACACTTTAATTTATGCCCATGGGCAGCTTTCTGTTCAGCGCTATTGGGATATCGTTATCCACCAAAATTGCCCCGCAAAAAATAATTTGGATGAGGCGCTTAGCCGGTTGTCGGAGTTGCTTAAAGATGCGGTAAGAATTAGGTTGATTAGCGATGTGCCGGTAGGCGTATTTTTAAGCGGGGGATTGGATTCTAGCCTAGTGACTGCCCTTTGTGGGTCTCTTGGCAGTAGTAAAATTAAAACTTTTTCTATAGGTTTTGACAAACCATCCTTTGATGAAAGTCATTTTTCCCGGCGAGTCGCTGGTTATTTCCATACCCAACATTATGAAAAGATGTGCACCCATCGAGAAGTGCTGAATCTTATACCGGCATTAGTTGAGTCTTTAGATGAACCCTTCGCGGATGCCTCAATCCTGCCAACTTATCTTTTATCTAAATTTGCTAAGGAACAAATTACGGTAGCTTTAAGCGGTGACGGAGGCGATGAATTATTTGCCGGATACTCTACTTATATTGCCCATCGCATCGCAAATTATTTTTCCTTGTTGCCTGCCGCAGTCAGCCGGGGGATGCTTGGTTTGGCTAAATGGATGCTGCCCGTATCGATGCAGTATATGAGTTTTGATTTCCGTTTTAAGAAATTCTTTGCCCACTTGCATAACCCCGCTTATATCCGTCACCATCTTTGGCTGGGATCGTTTTCTCCTCAGGAACAAAAACAACTATTTTGCCCCTGGGTCAACGCCGGGCTGAACAATTATGATATCTTTAATGCCTCTCAGAACCATTTCTATAAGCTTAATAACGGTAAACTTTTGGATCAGTTACAATATTTAGACCTGCAGACTTATCTTCCGGGCATTGGTTTAGCTAGAGTTGATGCTGCCAGCATGGCTAATTCACTAGAAGTACGTTCTCCGTTTTTGGATTACCGTTTAATGGAATTTGTTTTAAACTTACCCCAGAAATTTAGACTTCATCATTTTACCCGAAAATATATTTTGAAAAAATACGCTCAACAGATGATCCCTAAAAGAATTATTCATCGGTATAAAAAAGGTTTCGGGGTGCCCGTCTCCTTATGGATTGGCAGAGAACTGAAAAATTTTGTTTTGGAGATATTATCCGAAGAAAATATAAACCGCCAGGGCCTTTTTCATTATCCCTATATAAAAAGGCTCCTGGAGGAACATTTTAACCGGCAAGTGGATAATCATAAAAAAATTTGGACGCTTTTAATGTTTGAGCTGTGGCGGAAAAAGATTTGGCCAGCTTAATCTTCTAAACAGGCCGCGTAGCTTAAGTTAGTCTAGGATTATCGCTGATTTGCCTTGAGTTTTACCTGCCCGAATGTTATTATAGCAATAAGTTTTACCTGCTGTATATAATTACACATAAAAATGCCTAAAAAGAGCTGTATTTTGTTAATTTTGGCCCTAAGTTTTACCTCTTTGGCACAGAGTTATGAGTTGGTCAACACTGACCAACTAACAGTACAGCTGGATACCTATCTGCGCACAGATTTAGTTACTTTTAAAAATGTTGTGGATCTAGATCGGCGTAATCATGATGATCAGGTAACTTATTACGGGCTGGATTATAGTTTTGCTTTCAGCGCCGATTTTAAAAATTCAGGAAATAAGATTTACCTTAAAGTTGAACGCAATGGCCCTTATGATTATAGCGCTCCGCTTTTCGTCCATAATACATTGGTTACTTCCGGTGGAAGCATTGAGGGTTACCGTAACCAAGAATTGCTGCCGCAAGTGGAAGAATTTTGGCTGGATAATAAGTTCTGGGGTGATTTTGGGCTTAAGACCGGTTTGTATATTTATGCAGTAGGCAATGGTTTCAGTTTAAACGGCGGATATGAGAATTACGGAGTGACTTTATACCGGCAAGCGGAAAACAGCTTTGGGCGTTTGTATTATTGCCGGCCGGATTTAGTGTATAAAAATCGTTTAGGCCCGCATGTGCAGCAGGAAGAAGATCAGGGGGAAGAGTACGAAACGAATGCGGCTAATTTTTTTGCCGCAGATATTAAAATTTCCGCGGGTCCGCAAACCTTTTGGCCTTATGTCGGAGTATTAGCTGATTATACTTCTGCCGGCAAAAGGGATAATTTTTATGCTGCTTTGGTAAAAAGGGATTTATTGGGTACATTTGGCGTTGCCTGGGAATATGCAGCAGAAAGTTTTACCTTTAAATTAGAAGCGGCGCGTAATTTTGGGTATGCGCAAAGCCAAAATAGTGATTATAAGGATATTCAACACACCGGCTATCTGGTTTACTCCGGGATTAACTATGTTTTAGGTAAATTTATCCCGGAATTACATTTTTTATTCTGTTCGGGGAATAATGCTACTTTGGATCTGGCCGGCAAATCCGATGAGCCGTATGTTTCGGGGAAGAACCGGGCTTTTAGTTATTCTTCAGTGACCAACCGGAATTTAAGCGATACGGTCAGCAGCAGCAATGTTGATATGTTGCCAATTGTGGCGATGGGCGGCGGGTATGGTTTAAATTACGGCGTACCCCGGCCGGGGACATTTTCATCAGCCGATTTCGATAATTTGATTTTACCGGTTATCGGTTTTACTTATAATTTTACAGATAAACTTTGCCTAAGCTTATACGGATATTATCTAAGGGCGGCGAGCCGGCCGGTAGGGAGGTTAAACGGGCAAGGCAGGTATCTTGCCCGGGAATTAGGGACAGAGGCGGATTTGTTTATCGACTACCAAATTACAAAAAATATTAACTTAGGTTTTTTAGGTGGATGTTTTTTCCCAGGAAAATATTATAAAGAAGAGCGCGATGATTATGACGGCAGCATATTTAGCCCCTATGTGCGAGGAGATGGCCGCGCGGACAATGCTTATCAGCTTGAATTCTATGTAGAGTTGAAGTTTTAAGTCGTGTCCTATCTTGAGCTTTGGGCGCAGCGTTATTTGCCTTGCCTGCGCTTATCGCGGATAAAAAACTAATTCAGGCGCAGCTAGCAGGAGGAAGATTAATGGCCAGCATTGATGATTTCAGGAAATTAGAGTTGAGAGTAGCGGAAATTAAGGAGGTTAATGATCATCCGAATGCCGATAGATTAATTATTTTAACTCTGGATTTAGGAGATCGGCAGAAACAGGTGGTGGCGGGAATTAAAAATTTCTATTCTCCGCAAGAGCTGATTGGCAAACAGGTGGTTTTGGTGGATAATTTAGATCCAGTGTTTTTGCGCGGGGTAGAAAGCCAGGGGATGATTTTAGCCGGTAGCGATGAAAATACCCTGGCTTTGCTTAGCCCGGAAAAACCCCTGAAATTAGGGAGCATTGTAAAGTGATAAAACAGTTTGTCCCGCAGGAGTTCTGTCTGAAATGCCGAGGATGCTGCCGGTTTAAAGAAGAAAATTCCGTTTGGAGCCCTTGTCTTTTAGATGAGGAGATTCAAAAGTTACTTGAAAAAAAAGGAATTCCGGTTGCCTTGATTTCCATTGATCGCCGGATACAGCCGGTCGTAAACCCTCAAGGGGAAAATTTTATTTGCCCGTTTTTAAAAATACAAGATAATTACTGTCAGATTTATGATCTGCGGCCGTTTGAATGCCAACTGTACCCTTTCTTGATTAATTTGCGTAATGGCAAGGTTTTGTTAACGGTAGATTTAAATTGCCCTTATGTCTATGAGCAAATTAATAGCCAGTTGGCCAAAGATTATATTGCTTATTTGACAAGTTATCTTAATTCAGCACCGTTACGGCGGATGCTCAAAGATAATCCTCAGATTATTCAGGCTTATGAAGAAGTGAGAGAAGTCGCGGAGTTAGGCTTGCCTGATGAAACTAAATAAACTATCTTTAGACAATCAAGGGTTATTTAAGCGCTACTTGGGTCGCTTTCCTTGTGAATTAGCGGCATATTCTTTTGCCAATATCTATCTTTGGCAACCGCTTTATAATGTTCATTGGGCAGTTAGCGAGGATAGTTTATGCGTATTTTTCCGCGATCGATTAGGTTGTTTTATGTATCTGCCCCCCTTAACGACAGCTCCGACTGCGCAGCTTATCCAACAAGTTTTTGCCGTGATGGACAAAGTTAATAAAAATCAGAATATTTCGCGCATCGAAAATATCCAAGCTCATCAATTAGACTATTTTCGTTCTCTAGGGTATTTATGTTATGAGAAATATCCGGATTATTTGTGCCTGCGCAGCGATTTAGCGAATTTGAGGGGCAACCAATTTAAATCTCAACGTGCCGCTTATAATTATTTTATCAAACACTACGACTATAAGCTCGCCCGTTTAGCATTGACCGATCAGCAGGAATGTTTAAGTTTGTTTGCTGCCTGGGCGCAAGAACGAAAAGCCAGACGTAATGATGATGTCTATTGTGGTATGCTTGAAGATAATCGTAGAATAATCCGGGAGGTTTTCGCTGATTACCAAAAATTGCGCTTGATAGGATTGGTGGTTAGATTGAACAATGAAATTAAGGCTTTTAGTTTCGGCTATCAACTTAATGCTGATACCTTTTGCATACTTTATGAAATCACGGATTTATCGGCGAAAGGGTTAGCCCAGTTTATTTTCAGACGGTTTAGCCAGGAGTTAAAAAAATACAAATTTATCAATATAATGGATGATTCTGGCCTGGAAAATTTACGCAGGAGTAAATTAGCTTATCACCCTCAGCGTTTAATTCCAGCTTATATCGCGATTAGGGATGAACGAAAATATTGAAGAATTAGAATTGACTATATTTGATACCGAGACCACTGGCCTTCATCCTTCTGCCGGAGACCGCATCGTAGAATTAGCCGGGCTTAGAGTGAAAGGCCGGGAAAGAATCGCTCAGTTTGATGTTTTAGTTAATCCGCAACGTTTAATCTCTCCCGGGGCTTTTGCGGTTAATAAAATTACTCCGGAAATGCTGGCTGATGCCCCGAGTATAGAAAAAATTATGCCTGCGTTTTTAGAATTTATCCAAGGCAGCTGCCTGTGTTCTTATAATGCAGAGTTTGATTTGGGTTTTTTAAACCAGGAGCTTAAGCTGCTCGGCCGGCCGCCGGTTACCGGAGTTTTGGTTTTAGATGTTTTAAAAATGGCCAAAAGACTACTGCCTGGCTTGGCGCGTTATGCGCTTTGGTTCGTCGCTGAAAAACTGGGAGTAGCATTGATTCAAACTCACCGGGCTTTTTCGGATGTGGAGATGACTTGGGAAGTTTTTATAAAATTAAAGGCGATCTGTCAAAAGCAGGGGATTCAAGGCATAACTAATTTTTCCAACCTTTTTGCTTATAATGCGGAGCTGTTAGAAAGCTCGAATATGGAAAAAACTGTTTTAATCCAGAAATATATTGAAACGCAAAGGATTCTACGGTTTCGTTATATTTCCAGTTATAATGCTGAAGTTTCTTTACGCGAGATTATTCCTCAACAGATCCGCCAGGATAAACAATACCGGTATTTAATCGGCTATTGTTGTGCGAAAAAGGAACAACGCATTTTCCGTCTGGATAATATTTTAAATTTAGAAACCGATTAATAATATTTAAGATTGCCTTAGTAAAGATTTAGTATAGAATAGATTCCCAGGCAGTTTTAATTAAGATAACCCGATGAAAATCAAAGAACAAAAGATGGTTTCGGCAGAGCAAAGGAAATATTTACGTTTAGATACGGTTTTCCCAGTGCAATTCCGCTTGGAAGAACAGACGAAAGAAGTTTTGCTGAGTGGTTGGCTACAGGGATTTACCAACAATATCAGCCGGGGTGGGATATGCCTGACGATTAATAACCTGGATCCGCAGTTGGGCAAGCTGCTCAGGCAGAAAGATGTGAAATTATCATTAGAGATCGATATTCCGACCAGTCGGAAATCTATCCCTGCCCGAGGAGGGATAGTTTGGGTGAGGGATGTTCCGGGCGAGAAACCCCAGTATGTCGTGGGGGTTAACTATGACTATATTTTGGTTCAACACAATAATCAGCTCATGCGCTATGCTTGGTTTAGAAAACTATTTGCCCCGTTAATTTTAGCTGTAGTAATAGTGCTCGCCTCAGGGTTGAGCATCAATAGTTATCTGAATTTTAAATTGACCCAAGGTAATAAGCTATTAATTGAAAAACTAAGCGGGGTCTTGCAAGATTCAGAGTTGGCCAGACAAAGAATTGAAAAGGCAGTCGCCCAAGGGGAAAATTTTCAGTCTCAGCTCAACCAGCTGCAGGCGCGTATCAAATTCCTGGAAGCTGAGAAGCTAGAGATTCAGGCCGGAGATGCAATCCAGATTGGAGAACTCAATGATTTAATCGCTGGTTTGACCAAAGAAAAAAAGAATTTAGAAGAAACGCTGGCAGAGATTAAACGTGATGAAAGCCAGGCGGTTCAAGAATTAGTGCAGTTGGATGACCGGAAACTGGTTTTGGAAAAAGCTAATTTTGACAGGATGTACCAATGGTTAAAGCTTCATCAAAATCAGCGTTCCGGATTAGTGGCTAGTTTTGAAGGGGATAAGGAAATTACCAGCTGGTCTTTTACTTATGACCTGGCTTTATTAGTGCAGGCTTATGCCAAATTTGGAGATTTTGACCGAGCTAAAAAAATTCTGGATTTTTTTAACCATGGAGCCAAAAGAGAAAACGGCTGGTTTTTGAATGCCTATTATGTAGATGATGGTGCTCCGGCAGAGTTTATTATGCATAGCGGGCCCAACCTGTGGGTGGGATTAGCAATTCTACAGTATATGCAAGCTACGCAGGATAAAAGTTATTTAGAGTTAGCCGAAAGTATTGCCCAGACAATTATGGATTTACAGCGGCAAGATGCTTTTGGCGGTATCCGCGGCGGTCCCCACATGGAATGGTATGCTACCGAACATAATTTGGACGCCTACGCATTTTTTAATATGCTGGCTGAGGTGACCCAAAAACCGGTTTATGCCCAAGCCGCCCAGAAAACTATAGACTGGATGGTTAGTAATACCTATGCTCCTCCGGATTTACCAGTTAAACGCGGTAAGGGGGATGCTACAATTGCCACCGATACTTATGCCTGGAGTATTGCGGCGGTGGGTCCGGAAAAATTGTTTGCTTTAGGCATGGATCCTGATCAGATCCTGGAATTCGTAGAAGAAAATTGCAGCGTGGAAGTTGTTTTTAAACGTTCCGATCAAGAGAGCGTAAGAATTAAAGGGTTTGATTTTGCCCCACAGCGACATACTGCCCGGGGCGGGGTAGTTTCTTCTGAATGGACAGCCCAGATGATTGTGGCTTATAAAATTATGGATGAGTTTTATACCGAAAGAGGAGATTTGACTAAAGCCGCCGGTTACGCTAAGAAAGCCCAGATCTATTTAAATGAATTAGGCAAGATGATTATTTCTAGCTCCTCGGCTTCCGGGCAAGGACAGGGCTGCCTGCCTTACGCTACTTTAGACCAAGTAGATACCGGCCATGGCTGGATGACCCCTAAGGGCAGCCACACAGGTTCGGCCTCTGGTACCGCCTATGCCCTTTTTGCTTATTACGGTTTTAATCCTTTAAAGTTAAAAAAATGAAACGTAAATTAAGCAGGATATTTAAACATCTCTACTCTGATTTAGGGCCGCAACACTGGTGGCCGGCAGATAGTGTTCTGGAAATTATGGTCGGGGCGATTCTTGCACAAAATACCAGCTGGTCCAATGTGCAGAAAGCGATTTTGAATCTTAAGCAAAAAAAACTTCTAAATGTCCGCCGGTTATCCCGGGTAAAAACTGATAATTTGGCTGCTTTGATTAAAAGCGCAGGCTGTTATAATCTTAAGGCTGCTCGACTAAAAAACTTTCTTAAATTCTTTATCGATGGCTATCGCGGGCAAAGCAAGCTATTGGGTGCCCAAGATTGGAAAATTTTACGTAAACAATTGTTAGAAGTCAAAGGCATTGGGCCGGAAACCGCGGATTCTATTCTGCTCTATGCTTTAAATAAGCCAGTTTTTGTAGTGGATGCGTATACTCAGAGGATATTGCTGCGGCATGGATTAATTAATAAACCAATAGATTATTATTCATTGCAGGATATTTTTATGCGCCACCTCAAGCCTGATGCGTGGATGTTTAACGAATATCATGCTTTATTGGTTAAAATAGGCAAGGATTACTGCCGCAAACAAAATCCTAAATGCGAGGTTTGCCCTTTATGGTCGATAAGAAACGCCTAATCAAGACACTCCAACAATTGATTGCTTTGGATTCGCAAAATCCTCCCGGTGATGAACGGAGTATTGCCGGGTTTGTCAGTAGTTATTTAAAAAAAATAGGATTTAAGGTCCGGCTGCATACATTTAAAGCCAAAAGAATTAATGTAGTAGGAGTTTGGGAAGGTAGAAAACGCGAAAAATCGCTGTTAATTACTCCGCATTTAGATACGGTTCCGGCCGGAACCAACTGGAAAACTCCGCCGCTAGAGGCCAGAATCATCGGTAACCGCATTTATGGTTTAGGGGCTACCGATTGTAAAGGGAACCTGGCCTGTGCTTTAGAAGCGATGAGCGCTTTGGCACAGAAAAAAGTTAGGCTTAACTATGATTTAGTGTTGGCTGCGACTGCCGATGAAGAAAGCGGGTCGGCTTGGGGACTGATTCCTTTGCTTAAACGTAAGCTTTTAAAAGTTGATGCGGCGGTAGTTTTGGATGCCGATGATTTCGAGATTGTCATTACGCAAAAAGGGCTGATGCATTTAACGCTGAGCCTAAAAGGAAAAAAAGCGCACGGTGCATATCCTTGGTTAGGAGTGAATGCCATAGAGCTAGCAGCTAAGATTATCGGCGACCTTAAAAGTAAGCATCAGGATTATATTAAAAATAAATATTTGCGGCCACCTAGCGTTAATGTCGGGACGATTAAAGGCGGAGACAAGGTGAATGTTGTCAGTGACTGGTGCGAATTGGAATTGGATTTCCGATTTCTGCCTGGCTCAACCGCAATCGAAATATTACGCTCTTTGAAAACAATTATTAACAGATATACTAGAGATTATAAAATTCAAATTCAAGGTATACAACCGCCTTATTATATCGCCCCAAATCATTCTTTAGTTCGTAGCTTGGCTCTAGCGATGCAAAGCTTAAAAATTAAACCGCGAATCAGCGGTTCAGAAGGAGCAACCGTGATAACTTTCTTTAAAGCGCTGGGTATCCCGGCGATTGCCACAGGTTTTGGTTCTGAAGGTTGTGCGCATATCGCCGACGAATATGCCCGTTTAGATAATTTATATAAGGGGGCGCAAGTTTTAGTAACTTTTTTGCAACAATATAGGTTTAGTTAATTATAAAATATAAGGAGATGCTATGGATGCTTTAATGATGAAGAAAAAACCGCGCCTGAAAAAGCCTTATCTGATTGTGGCTTGGCCGGGGATGGGGGAGGTAGCTTTTAAGGCCGCAGAATATTTAATTCAAGCACTCAAGGCGCAGGAATTTGCTCGGATTATGCCGGACGATTTTTTTTATCTTTCCGGCAGTGTTATTTCAAAAGGGGTATTAGAGGTGCCGCTACTTCCCCAAGGGAAATTTTATTATTGGAAAAATATGGCAACTAAAGGCAGTAGCGCAAGCAAAAATGATCTAATAATTTTCTTAAGCAATGCCCAGCCGGATCTTTCCAAGGCGGATAGTTATGCCAAAGTGATTATCGGGCTTGCTAAAGATTTAGGTGTAGAATCAGTGGTGAGCTTTGCCTCAATGCCTCAGGCCACTGACCATACTCAGGATCCCGCTGTATGGTTTGCCGCTACCGATCTGAACATCAAAGAGAGTTTTAAAAAATATAATTTTACGGCTTTAGTTGATGGGCAGATCAGTGGGATGAACGGTTTATTTTTAGGTATGGCCAAGAAAGCCGGATTAAATGGATTTTGCCTTTTAGGGGAGATACCCCTTTACACTATCCAGATTGAAAATCCTAAAGCCTCCGCTGCTGTATTAACGGCTTTGGCAGCGATCTTGAATATCCAGATTGATGTCGAGCCCTTAAAAGAACAAGGCCGAATGATGGAGAATGAAATTAATAAATTGCTGGAGTATTTAAAGGTAGGTAGCAGCGGGATTTCCGGGCCGATTGGCGAAGAAGAGGTAGAGTTAATTAAAAAAAGCCTTGGACAGCTTACTAAGCTGCCTGTTTCGGTAAAAGAAAGAATCGAGAAGTTATTCGAAGAAAGCCGCCTGAATATATCTAAGGCCAAAGAATTAAAAATCGAGCTGGATAAATGGAATGTTTATAAAGAATACGAAGATAAATTTTTAGATCTTTTCAGAAAGAATATTGATCAGGGGAATTAGTTTTTATGCACTCAGGGGTTAAGGTCCTACTTTTTGATTTAGGCAGAGTATTGGTAGATTTTGATCATTTAAGATCAGCCGCCAGGATAGCGGCTTTTTGCGATAAAACCCCGCGTCAGATCTATGCTTTATTTTTTGAGTCTCCGGAAACCGTGGCTTTTGAGGCGGGGAAGATTACCCCAGAAGATTTTTATCTGCGGGTGAAAACAAAACTGGATTTAAAGTTAAGTTACGATTCTTTTGTGCCGATCTGGAACGATATTTTTTTTCTCAGCCCTAAAAACCGCTCAGTTTTCGGATTGCTTAATGCATTGCGTGCGCACTATAAAATCGCGCTGCTTTCTAATATTAATATTCTGCATTATGAATATTTAAATAAAAATTTCCCGGTGTTTGGAGTTTTCGATAAAATTTTTCTTTCTTTTCAAGCGGGTTTCATCAAACCGGACCAGGCAATATATAATTTAGTAATCCGGGAGTTGGGAGTTAACCCGGAGGAGATATTTTATACTGATGATCGTCCAGAATTAATTGCTAGCGCTAAAGTTTTGGGGTTAAACGGTTGTGTTTTTACGGATTTTGAGCGATTAATCAGCGATTTGGTAAAATTGGGTATAATTCTCCCCCGCGGGATTCCGCGGGAATAAAATCTCACGAAATTAATTTCGGATTTCTGGAGTTGGCCCCAATAAAAATTGTTTTTCTCGACGATAAAATCAAAGTTTTACTCCTTTTAGCTAACCAAAAAATACTTGACAATGCCAAGATATTGTGGTAAAAAAATAACATAGCTACTACATTTTGCGTTGATTAACGGAGGCTTATAACTAAGTTGGAAAAAATTGGATAAACCTTAAGGGCTCAGGCAAGATAATTCAAAGCGGGCCCTTATTTTTTTGCCGCACTAGCGGCACACCGGCGTAATTCCAATAAACGCCGGGTGTAAACCGCACCAGCGGCAGAGAATAAAAGTGGTTAACTTTAAAATATAGGCAGATAAACAATGAAAATAGTCGGGTTGACCTATGATTTAAAAAGCGATTACAAGTTTAAAGAAGGAGATCCTCTAGATGCCAACGCAGAATTCGATTCTTTGTCTACAGTGGATGTGATCGCGGAGGCTATTTCGGCCAACGGCTTTAAGGTTAAAAAAATCGGTAATGCCGCTAATCTGTTGGAAAAAATCGATCATTTAGGGGTAGATATTGTATTTAATATATCTGAAGGTTTAAGCGGGAGAAACCGGGAATCTCAGGTTCCGATTTTGTTGGAAATGGCGAGTATTCCTTTTGTCGGCGCAGATGCATTGACTTTAGGATTAACCTTGGATAAAGTCATGGCTAAAAAAATTTTTATTGCCGAAAAAATCCCTACGCCTAAATTTTTCGAAGTTGGATCTGTAGAAAGCTTGATTGATCAGGATCACTGTCAGTTTCCGTTGATTGTTAAACCGCGCTTTGAAGGTTCCTCTAAGGGGTTAACGGAAAATTCACGCGTGGAGAATACCGATGAGCTTAAGAGGCAGGTTGAATTTATCGTTAAAACCTATAAGCAGCCGGCTCTGGTCGAAGAATTTATTTCTGGCCAGGAGTTTACTGTAGCGATTGTGGGCAATGAAAATCCCGAGGTGATGCCGGTAGTGCAGATTAAGATCGACGGGAAATTGAAATTAAACGATAAATTCTACACCTTTGCGCGGATCACTTCTGATCGTTTGGAATATATCTGCCCGGCTAAAATTTCCAGCGAGCTCAAGAAAAGACTAGATGAAATAGCTTTAAAGGTTTACCGAGCGGTAGAGTGTCGGGATTTCGGCCGAGTGGACTTCCGGGTGGATAATAACGGGAATCCTTATGTTTTAGAGATCAATCCATTGCCATCTTTATCGACCGAAGATGTTTTTATGCTGGTGGCTAAAAATATCGGCATTACCTATGAGCAGATGGTAGGCAAGATCTTAACCAGCGCGATGCTTAGAAACGGATTAAATTAAATGCGTGTAGCCTTGACTTATAATTTGAAAAAGAAGGATCCTCTGAAACCGGCGGATTATTTTTCTGAATGTGATTCTGAAGAAACGATTAATTCTGTAGTCTCCGCGCTTAAAACTAAAGGGCATTCGGTTGAAGCGATTGACGTGGAATATCCGGCTTTGTTTTCCTATTTCAAGAATAATCGCGTGGATATGGTATTTAATATTGCTGAAGGTAAACACGGGCGTTTCCGCGAAAGCGAAGTTCCGGCAGTTCTAGATTATTTAAATATTCCCTACACCGGCTCCAGTACATTTTCTTTAGCCTTGGCTTTAAACAAAGCCTTGACTAAAAAAATCCTAAAAGCAGAGAGTATCCCCACCCCCAATTTTCAGCTTTTTGTCAAAGGAGATGAAGCCTTAGATGCGGACCTGAAGTTTCCTTTGATTGTTAAGCCTAACTGTGAAGGTTCAGCTAAGGGCATTAATAAAACAAATGTCGTGTATAATTCCAGTGATCTCCGGGTCAAGGTCAAGGAGTGTTTGTATGTTTATCGCCAAGAGGCTTTGGTAGAAGAGTTTATTGAGGGTAAAGAATTGACTGTGGGCATTTTAGAAAACGGTAAAACCCGAGTGCTGCCGATTTTAGAGATTGATTTTTCTAGTTGCCAGAAAAGCGGTGAATATTTTTATTCTTGGAAAATGAAAGAGTTTCAGGGGAATCGCGAGTTAGGATTGGTGCCGGAATTCCACTGTCCGGCCCGGCTGGATAAAGATATCGAACAGAAAGTTAAAGACACTGCGCTACGTACGCATCGGGCAGTCGGCTGTCTAGATATTTCGCGCACGGATATCCGTTTGGATAAATTTAATGTGCCCTATGTGCTTGAAATTAATCCTTTACCGGGGCTAGATCCCAAAGAATCGAATTTTCCTATTATGGCCTATGCTGCCGGGATGACTTATGAAGATCTTATTGAGGCAATACTGCTAAGCGCCTCGGAAAGGAAAAAGGGCTTAAATTGAATAATCCCGCAAGTGTAGAAAATCAAAAAACTCAGATCGAAACTCCTGTTCTTTACCGGCCCGCCAAACGCGCGCGCGATTATCAGCAGCTTTCTCTTTATAAGGATGTTAACCCTTTAGATTGGGAGGATTGGCATTGGCAGCTTAAACATAGAATCCGCACCAAGGAAGAGTTAATGCAGATTATTAAACTTACTCCGGAAGAGGAGAAAGGCATTGATAAAGCTAAAGGTAGGCTGGCCATGGCAATTACTCCTTATTGGGCCAGTCAAATTGATGCTGAAGACCCGAATTGTCCGATCCGCCGGCAATCCGTTCCGGTGAATGATGAGTTTTCAATTTCTCCGCATGAGATGGCTGATCCTTGCGCCGAAGACCGAGATTCTCCCGCTCCGCATTTAGTGCATCGTTATCCGGACCGGGTCCTGTTATTATCTACTGAGCATTGCGCAATGTACTGCCGGCATTGTACTCGTCGGCGCTTAGTTGGCGATCATGAAGAGAAAGATCTTAATCCGGAAACTAAATTTGACGCAGCGATTGAATATATTAAAGCTAACCGCAAGATTCGGGATGTTTTAATTTCTGGTGGTGATCCGTTGACTTTGGAGGATGCGGCGCTGGAGTCTTTAATTTCTAAAATCCGCGCTATATCGCATGTAGAATTGCTGAGGATCGGTACGCGCATCCCCGTAACTTTGCCGCAACGCATCACCGAAAATTTAGTGCAAATGCTTAAAAAATATTCTCCGATCTGGATGAGTATCCATTTCAATCATCCTAAAGAAATTACCAAGCGTTGTCAGAACGCTTGTGATTTACTGGCAGAAAGCGGCATACCTTTAGGCAGCCAATCCGTGTTGCTCAAAGGGATTAATGACCGGCCTTTTATTATGAAACGTTTGGTACATGACCTGCTGCAGATTAGGGTCAGGCCATATTACATTTACCAGTGTGATCCGGTTAGGGGCACGCAACATTTTCGTACCCCGGTAGCTACTGGGATAAATATTATCGAAAAATTACGCGGTCATACCTCCGGTTATGCTGTCCCGACTTATGTGATTGACGGCCCCGGCGGCGGCGGCAAAATCCCTGTGGGGCCGAATTATATTCTTTCTCAGGCCAAGGGTAAATATGTTTTGCGTAATTATAAAGGCAAGATCTATACCTACCTGGAATAATTTTAATTAATCATCGAGACGGAGATAACGCAGGAGAGTTAATTTCTAACTTAATGTATTTATGAAAATAAGCGCATTTGGTTTTGGCCAGATTCTTTTAGGCAAGCAGAATATTAAGGAATCCAGGTTAGACCAAGCCGATAAATTAGTCAAGGCCAAGAAGAAAACTTATCCACAAGTGGAATTAGTCGGTCCGCAGGAGGCTTTGGAAGCTGAGATTATTCTGGTGAGCGAAGATGCCCAAATGGATCTGATACTGAAGGACCTGGATTTTGTGGAGACGCGTTTGGCTAAAGCTCCGGCGGAGAATGAAAAAACAGTTTTAAATAAGATTAAAACTGCCCTGGAGAAAGAAGAGTTTATTTCCGGGTTGGGATTAAGCGCTGCGGAAAAAGAGATTATTTCTGGATATGGGTTATTTACTCAAAAGCTAATAGTGGCGGTTAAACCGGAAGAATTAGAAGATTTAGGCAGCCTGTTGGCCAGAGTTTTAGCTCAAAGCGGATTTATTTGTTTTTTAACCGTAGGAGACAAAGAGAATCGTGCCTGGTTAATTAAAAAAGGCACTACCGCCTGGGAAGCTGCCGGAGTTATTCATTCCGATATCCAGCAGGGATTTATCCGTGCTGAAATTATAAGTTTCGCTGATTTTATTGCCTGCGCAGGAGAAACTCAGGCTAAACAGGCAGGCAAGATGCGCCTGGAACAAAAAGATTATATTATGCAGGATGCGGATCTGGCTAATTTTCGGTTCAACAAATAGCGTTAGATTAATAGCGATAAACCATGGTTAAAATAAAACGGGCATTAATTAGTTTGTCAGATAAAGAGGGGATTGTCGGGTTTGCCCAGGAATTGATGAGTTTCGGCATAGAGATTATTTCTACCGGGGGGACAGCTAAACTTTTGCGTGAAAATAATATTGCTGTTACGGAAGTAGCTGATTATACGGGTTTTCCGGAGATACTCGATGGGAGAGTAAAAACTTTGCATCCTAAGATTCACGCCGGGCTGCTGGCTTTACGCAATAATGTTGAGCATTTGCATAAATTAAGCGATTACGGTATTGGTTTAATCGATATGTTAGTGGTGAATTTGTATCCTTTCCAGCAGGTGATTAGTAAGCCCCGAGTGGATTTCAAGGAAGCGATTGAAAATGTTGATATCGGCGGTCCGGCGATGCTACGTTCGGGGGCTAAAAACTATCAGTCGGTGGCGGTGGTTTGTAACCCCCAGCGTTACCCGCAGGTAATTGCTCAATTAAAAGCAAATAACGGTTGCCTGCCGGAAGAGTTAATGCAGCAATTAGGGGCAGAGGTTTATGGTTATACCAGTGCGTATGATGCGACAATTTATAATTATTTAAATGATCATTTCCAGGCTAATCGGGCCAATAAAAAATTTCCGGAAAAATTGCTTTTAGCCTTTGAAAAAATTCAGGATCTACGCTATGGGGAAAATCCCCATCAACAGGCGGCTTTCTATAAAGAAAGTGGGCATTCTGCCGGCCTGATTAATTTCAATCAACTGCAAGGCAAAGAACTTTCTTTTAACAATATTTTAGATCTTAATTCCGCGGTGGAGCTAGTCAAGGAATTTAAACATCCGGCGGCAGTAATTATTAAGCATAATAACCCTTGCGGGGTGGCGGAAGATAAAAGTTTAGCCCAAGCCTTTCGGCGGGCCTGGGAAACAGATAAACTTTCAGCTTTTGGCGGGATTGTTGCTTTGAACAGGAAAATAGATTTGCCGGTTGCTAAGTTGATAAAAAAAAGCGGGTTTTTAGAATGTATTATTGCCCCGGGATTTGCCCGGCCGGCCAGAGAGTTGTTTAAAGAAAAGAAGAATTTACGACTTTTGGAATTGCCGGATTGGCGGATAGTTAATGATTTACAAATCAAGCCGGTTAGCGGGGGTATACTTTTAGAAACTAATGATGCGCTTACCCTGCAGATCAAAAATCTTAAAGTGGTTACTAAGAAAAAGCCCAGCCCGGCGCAGATGCAAAGTTTAATTTTTGCCTGGAAAGTAGCAAAGCATGTAAAATCTAATGCTATTGTTTTAGCTGTGGGGACTAAAACCACCGGTATCGGGGCTGGGCAGATGTCCCGCGTAGACTCAGTGATAATTGCCGCACATAAATCTGCTAAAACCAATCAAGGCTGCTGTTTGGCTTCGGATGCCTTCTTCCCTAAGGCGGATGCTATATCTTGGGCGCATAAGGCGGGGGCTAAAGCCATCATTCAACCAGGCGGATCGATTGCCGATCAAGAGATTATTGCCGCCTGTGATAAATATAAAATTGCTATGGTAATTACAGGTATTCGGCATTTTAAGCATTAATGTATGACCTATCCGGCCATTAAGCAATATCTAAACTCTCTGGCCAATTATGAAAAAAACACCAGTTATTCTTACCAAAAAGCGCTGAAACTACAGCGGCTACGGAATTTTCTAAAAATTCTCGGTGATCCTCAAAAAAGCTTACGCATAATCCACGTTGCCGGCTCAAAAGGCAAGGGTTCAACTTGTGCCATGGTGGCTTATATACTAAGAGAAGCTGGTTTTAGAGTCGGCCTCTATACTTCTCCGCACCTTAAAGATTTTAGGGAAAGAGTGCGCATTCTTTGCCCCTATTCGGGCGCCTCTGCTAAAAAATATGCAGATTTTGAAGGCATGATTTCCCGGGGCGTTTTGACAGACTTAGTGCAAGAGCTTAAACTGCGGATAAATAAGTACAACTGCAACTTAAGGCAAGGGCAACTTTCTTTTTTTGAGGTTTACACGGCGTTGGCTTTTTTATATTTCAAGCGCTCCCAGGTGGATTTTGTCGTTCTAGAGACTGGGATGGGCGGCAGGTTAGATGCGACTAATACTGCTGATGCGTTGGTTTGCGGGATCAGCTCTTTAAGTTTTGAACATGTTCAAAAATTAGGGAAAACTTTATCTAAAATCGCAGCGGAAAAAGCAGGAATAATCAAGAAAAAAGGCGCGATTGTTATTTCGGCTCCGCAGGCGCTAAAGGCACAAAAAATTATCCGGAAGCGATGTAAAATTTTTCAAGCCCGGCTTTATGAAGTAGGCAAGCAGATACAATATTCTGGTTCCCAGAAAAAATTAGAGATAAAAGGCATTAAAAATAATTACCAGAATTTGCAGCTTAATCTTTTTGGCCAGCATCAGCTGATTAATGCGGCTGTAGCCGTCGGCTTGGTGGAAGGCTTAAGTTTTTATGGAGTAGATATTGCGCCCCGGGCAATCCGCGCTGGGTTAGGCAATACCATTTGGCCGGGCAGATGTGAATTAATACAAAGTAGCCCGCTGACTATTTTAGACGGGGCGCAAAATTTAGCCTCGGCACAGGCTTTGAAAAAAACCATTCAGGATAATTTTAAATACCGGGAACTTATTTTAGTTTTAGGGATCTCTTCTGATAAAGACATCCAGGGAATTTGCAAAACCTTGAATCCTTTGGCTGATAAAATTATTCTTACCCGGGCTTCTACCGCCCGGGCCGCCGATCCGGCCGAATTAGCCGGATATTGCAATAAGAAACTGTATTTGACGCAAAGTGTAAAAGAAGCTAAACTTTTAGCCAGGAGTCTGGCGGATAGACGGGATTTAATTTTAGTGACCGGTTCACTATTTGTGGTGGGAGAATTTAGAGATGCTGCAAAATGATTTGCAAGATACCATTGCTGCGATTTCAACTGCCCCCGGAGAGGGAGGCATCGGGATTGTCCGCCTAAGCGGTAAAAAATCATTAGCGATTGCTAGTAAGATCTTTATTGCTAGGGATAAAAAAAAGCCGCAGAATTTTAGAAACTATTCGTTGCATTACGGAAAGATTGTTGACCAGTCAAGAGTGATTGATGAAGTTCTTTTATCAGTAATGCGGGCTCCGAAATCATATACCCGCCAGGATGTTGTAGAGATAAATTGCCACGGAGGGATGTTGGCTTTAGGCCAGATTTTAGATCTAACTTTAAGATCCGGTTGCCGTTTGGCTACCCCGGGTGAGTTTACCAAGCGAGCTTTTCTTAATGGCAGATTAGATTTAGCCCAGTGTGAAGCGGTAATTGATATCATCCGCGCTAAAACCGATACGGAATTGAAAATAAGCCTGGGCCAATTAAACGGCCGGCTATCTTTGGAGATTAATAGAATCCGTCAACAGCTCTTAAATGTTTTAGTAAGCCTGGAGGCACACATTGATTTCCCCGAAGAAGATTTGGCGCCTGATCTTGCCAGGATTTCTCCGGCTCTGACAGTAGCCGAGCAGCAGTTAAACACATTATTAAGCAATGCTTTAGGCGGAAGGATTTTACGCGATGGCTTGCGTGTAGTAATTTGCGGTAAGCCTAACGTGGGAAAATCATCGCTTTTGAATGCTTTAGTTAAAAAAGAGCGTTCAATCGTTACTGCGGTTGCCGGCACTACTCGGGATACCATTGAAGAGTTTATAGAGATTAAGGGAATTCCGGTTAGAATCGTGGATACTGCCGGCATTCTTAAACCGCGTAATTTGATTGAACAGAAAGCAGTGCAATTAGCTCGTCGTCAAATTAAGCTAGCGGATCTGACGGTTATTTTATTTGACGCTCAGTATAAACTAAATCAGCAGGACCGGGAATTGATGCAGGAAGTCAAGGGTAGAAACGCGATCGCCGTGATTAATAAAATAGATTTAAAAGAGCGGATTGAAAAAAATGAAATTGCCCGGGTTTTTCCTAAGCTCATCCGGCTGGCAGCTAAATCCGGGAAAAACTTGAATTTATTGGAAAATGCTATTTATGAATTTGTTTATCAGGGGAAGTTAGCTAACCCGGAATCTATCCTGGTCAGCAATTTAAGGCATATCCAAGCTTTAAGGGAGGCCCGGAAACTAGTTAACCAGGCTCAGGAGATTCTAACTGATCAATTACCGGTAGAACTCATTGCTCAGAATTTAAAAGATGCTTGCGTATATCTGGATCAGATTTTAGGTAAGGATTTTTCCGCCGATCTTCTGGATAGAATTTTTAAAGATTTCTGTATTGGGAAGTAGATAAAAAATGTTCAAGCTAAGCGTTTATTAAAAAACGCCTTGCAGAAATCAGGTTTTCATTAGATAATACCCTATACAATTTAGCGTTAATCGAGAATCTAGATGAATAAAGTTAAAATTGAAAAAGCAGTACGTCAAATTTTAGAGGCTATCGGCGAGGACCCCCGGAGAAAGGACCTTTTGGAGACGCCGCGCCGCTATGCTCAGATGTGTGAGGAGATATTTTCGGGGATTAAACAAGACCCGCAAAAAGAGCTCGAGGTTATTTTAGATCAAAAACACCATGAAATTATTCTGTTGCGCGGGATACCGATATATTCTGTTTGCGAGCATCACCTCTTGCCTTTTTTGGGTAAAGTTAGCATTGCCTATATCCCTAAAAACGGCAGGGTCACCGGGTTAAGCAAGTTGGCCCGAGTGGTGGATATCCTTGCCCGCCGGCCGCAGGTCCAAGAAAGGTTGACTACTCAAATTGCCGAAATCGTGATGGGCAAATTAAGACCTTTGGGAGTAATGGTTGTGATCGAAGCAGAGCATTTGTGTATGTCGATGCGGGGAGTAAGAAAACCTGGAACGATGACAGTGACTAGCGCGGTGCGCGGGATCTTTAAAGAAAACGAAAAAACCCGCTCGGAGGCTTTAGCCTTAATCCGGCAATAAACGGCTAAGACGAAAAAAGGGAAAGGAAAAGAATTTTGAAAAAAACCTTAACATTTTTATTCTTGGTTTGTATTGTATCCGGTTGCGCTACTTATAAATTTCAGAAACCGGATGCCTCTGCCGAACAGGGTTATTTAGCTTATTATGATGGTAAGCCTATCGCTGAATATACGGTTGGGGAAAATAAATCTCTTCCGGATTTGGCCTTGGCTAAAAAAAGGTTTAAGCGCCGCCGCTTCAGCGTCGAACGGCATTATAAACAAACCGGAGAAATCCAATCACGTTTAAGGAGCTATTTATGGGATCCGCCGGCGATGGTTATTGGTTTTATCGGAGGAGTTCTACGCTGGCCGCTAATTGCCGCGGCAGATTACAAATATCACCGTTCTCCTGCATATAAGGCCAGAGTGGATAAACTGGAAGAGGAAAAAGAAAACCGAGAAACAGCGCGCTTGAATGCTTTACGGCAGAAACTTGATAGCTATATTGCCGAAGATTTAACTCAGGAAGAATTGTCTGTGGAAGATAAAATGCTACCCGGGAATCCAGCGCCAAAAACTCGTTTAGTTCGGGCGGATAAAAAAATAGCTAAGCCGGCCGCGGATCTAGCCAAGGCTTCTTCGGTCGGGGCAAAACAAAAAGTTGCAGATCGGCCGGTGGCGGTAACTGTTCCGTTAGTCCAGGAGGAATCTGCTTTAGCTGTAGCTGTAATTTCTGCTCAACCGGTTAAAGGCTATTCTCCGCTGAAAGTCAAATTTTCCGGTCAGCGATCGCATTCTAAATCTGCTAAAATTGTTTCTTATCTATGGGATTTCGGAGATGGAGATACTTCTACCCAGAAAAACCCGGAGAATACCTATTGGAGTACTACTTTTGGTGCGCGTAATTTTACGGTTACCTTGACTGTTAGAGATCAGACAGGTGCGTTCTCCAGCGCTAGCTGCGTAATTGAAGTGATTACCCGCTAAATGATTTAGTAGAATTAGCCGGTAATATTATTATGTTTAACGGTCGAGGTTACGGTATTGAATTGCTTCTGAGAGATGTTCTGCCAGAATGTTTTCAGAGCCAGCCCAGTCTGCGATTGTCCGGGAGACTCTGAGAATCTTATCATAAGCCCGGGCAGAAAACCCTAATTCTGTCATCGCCAACCTGAGTAATTCTTTGGCTTTTTCTTCAAGCTGACAATATTTTCTAATTAATTTTGGATTCATTTGGGCGTTGTAAAAGATATTTTCTGTTTTAAAGCGTTCTCTTTGCCTGTGCCGGGTTTTTTCTACTCGATTTTTAATCGTAGAGGAGGATTCAGCGTCTTGCCGGTCAGCCAGCTCCTGGTATTTTATTGAAGGCAACTCAAGGTGTATATCAATCCTATCTAAAAGCGGCCCAGAAATTTTGCCCATATAACTGGCAATTTTATTTGGGTTACAACGGCAGGGTTTATGCGGATCTGTATAGTATCCACACGGGCAAGGATTCATTGCCCCGACTAGCATAAAAGCGGCAGGAAAAGCAAAAGATTTCATGATGCGGCAGATGCGGATATGACCGTCTTCCAGGGGTTGCCGCAGTGCTTCCAGGCAATCTCGATGGAATTCCGGTAGTTCATCTAAAAAAATTACCCCCTGATGGCTTAAAGATATCTCTCCGGGGCGCGGGATAGAACCTCCGCCTACCATTGCCACGCTAGAAATAGTATGGTGTGGGCTACGAAACGGCCGGGTTGCCAGCAGTCCTTCTTTCATCAGCAGGGTGCCGGCAACAGAATGTATCCTGGTTATTTCTAGGGCTTCTTCTAGAATTAGATCTGGCATAATGGTGGGGATTCTTTTGGCGAGCATAGTCTTGCCGCTGCCTGGAGGGCCGATCATTAGGATGTTATGGCCTCCGGATACGGCCACTTCAATTGCTCTTTTAGCAAAAAATTGGCCTTTGACTTCAGAAAAATCTAAGGAGTATGCGGAGTTATTCTGGAGTATTTGATTAGCTTCTAATCTAAAGGGTTGTTGTAAGCCAGGTTCAGCTAAAAATTGGACTACTGCTTGTAGATTCTTAAGTGGCCAAACCGATATTTCTGGAATAATGCCTGCCTCCTGCGCATTTTCTCCGGGGAGAACAAGATTCTTGAGGCAAGATCCAGCTAAAGCTAGCCCTATCGCTAAAACTCCGCGTACCGGCCGCAGTCTTCCTTCAAGAGACAATTCTCCTAAGAAACAATAATCTTTCATTTGATTATTGGTTAGCTGTCCGCTGGCCGCCAAGATACCTAGGGCAATCGCTAAATCAAAGGCTGATCCCTCTTTTTTAATATTGGAGGGAGACAAGTTAACAGTTATCCTCTGGGCCGGCCAAGTCAACCCCGAATTTTTTATTGCCGAACGTACCCGCTCTTTGCTTTCTTTAACTGCAGTATCTGCTAAGCCGACTAGGTTTACCGCCGGTAGGCCGTTAGAGATGTCCACTTCGATTTCCACTGGATAAGCTTCTAGCCCCATCAGACCAAAACTGTAAGTTTTTGAGATCATCTGTTCTCCTTTTAAGCTAATAGACGCAAGGCAAGGGTTAATCTAACGGGTTTTAACTAAAATAGCTTGCTTTTTAAGTAGGGAATTATATAATATAAACTTATGAATAGAGGAGTAGTCAAGAACTTGATACTGTTTTTGCTATTGGGGGTGACGTTGGCCAGCGTGTTTAGTTATATAAGCGAGCTCAAGGCCCGATTTAGCCTTCAAGATAGCTTGGCTCAGACACAAATCAAGTTGACTTTGTTAACTCAAGAGCAGCAAAACTTATTGCAAGAATTAAAGAAAGAAAAAGAGTTTAGTCTAAGCCTGTTAAAGAAAAATTACGATCTTAAGGTTTATTTAAAGGCTAGTCAGATCAGGCTGGGGAACCTTTTGCGGGAAAACGCCGAAACCCAGCAAGATCTGGCTGAAATAAATACCCGTTTTGCGGTTTTAAAAGCCGAAAATCGGGCCTTGATTGAAAGCCATAAGCGCGGTTATATAGAAAACCAGCAATTAAAGCTAAAATTGAGTTCAGTGCGCGAGCTGAAAAAAGCTATCCGAGCATTGCGGACCCGAAGAGCCCCGGTTTACAACTTAGATACAGAAAAAAATCAGGGATTTATGACTAAGGACGGCTGGCCAACTTTAGATAGAATCAAGATTGAAGTCCTGCCCGCGAAAAATTAAAAGAAAATGAAAGAATTTTTTATAGAGGTATATCGCAATAAGATTCTGATGGCGACTATTTCTGCTTGGTTAATCGCTCAGACGATTAAAGTGATGGTCGGTATATTTTATAAAAAGAAATTTGATTTTCGCTTATTTATCGGTAGCGGAGGCATGCCTTCTGCGCACGCTGCCGGAGCAGCTTGTTTAGGAACGAGCATAGGTTTTGAATGTGGATTTGACAGTGTTTATTTCGCCTTAGCTTTTGTATTTGCGATTGTAGTCATGTTTGATGCGCAGGGAGTACGGCGCTCCACAGGCAAACAAGCGGGTATCTTAAATACGATTATGGAGGATATTTACTGGCGGGGCAAAATTCAGCAGATGCGTTTGCGTGAGCTTATCGGCCACACTCCGGTGGAAGTCATCGCCGGTCTATTGCTGGGGATTGCGGTGGCTTTACTGGCGAGGGCCTAGCCAGGCGAACAGGGAGGTTCTAGTGAAAAAAAGATTAACACTTATAATTATAGCCGTGGTGGCAATTGGCAGCATTGCTATCTTTTGGGGCAGTAAAAGAATTACCAAAACCGTTAAAAAGACTGAACATGTTTCAGCGCGTTCTTTGGCTAATCAAGCGCGGAATCTGGAGGCTCAGGGTAATTTATTGGAGGCTAAGTTATTATACCAAAAGATGGTGAACGACTTTCCGGAATCTTCCGAGGTAGCGAGTTGGCAAAAAAGAACCGAAGAGATAAATCTTAGGTTGCTTTTTTCTTCGCTGGAAACCCCCAAAAGTATAATTTATCAGATCCGGCCGGGAGATACTTTGTATAAAATTGCCCGAGAGCATAAGACGACCACTGAGCTGATTATGAAAAGCAACAATATTAATGATGCTTTGATTATTCCCGGACGCAAGATTAAGATTTGGACCGCGCCTTTTAATATTTTAGTGGATAAATCTCAGAATATTTTGATGTTAAAAGATAACGAAGAGATCATTAAAACTTATATTGTATCTACAGGCAAAAACAATTGCACTCCGGTTGGGGTGTTTAAAATTGTGAATAAACTAGTTAATCCTACCTGGTTTAAGGCTGGGGCAGTAGTGCCGGCGCAAAGCCCGGAAAATGTTTTGGGCACGCGTTGGATGGGTTTTGATCTGGCTGGTTATGGCATTCATGGGACGACTGAGCCAAAAGAGTTGGGTAAACAAGTAACCCAGGGCTGCGTGCGCTTGAGTAATACCGATGTTGAAGAGCTTTACAGTATTGTCCCGGTCGGAACGGAAGTTACCGTAATTGAATAAAGAATATGGCCGCGCTAGAGTTTGAAAAACCGATTGTAGAGTTAGAGAAGAAAATTCAAGAGCTCAAATCTTTTATGGCGGAGAAAAAGATTGATTTATCCGCTGAGATTAAAAAGCTTGATGATAAGCTCGAGCATTTAAAAAAAGACACTTATATTAATCTTTCCGCTTGGCAGAAAGTGCAGTTAGCCCGCCATCCTTTAAGGCCGTATACCTTAGATTATATTCATATAATTATGTCGGATTTCGTGGAGTTGCACGGTGACCGTTTGTTTAGCGACGATAAGGCGATGATTTGCGGCCTGGCTAAAATAGATAAAAAGAAAGTCTTAGTGATTGGTCATCAAAAAGGCCGGGATACTAAAGAAAACTTAAAACGTAATTTCGGCTGCGCGCATCCTGAAGGGTATCGTAAAGCTTTGCGCCTGATGCAACTAGCTGAAGAATTCGACTTGCCGGTGGTAGTGTTTATCGATACGCCCGGGGCCTATCCGGGTATCGGTGCCGAAGAACGCGGACAGTCTCATGCTATTGCACTTAATTTAAGGGAGATGATGAGTTTTGCTGTACCGATCGTGGCTGTGGTGATTGGAGAAGGTGGTTCTGGAGGGGCTTTAGGGGTAGGGGTGGCTGACCGGCTGGCAGTCTTAGAAAATTCATATTATTCTGTTATTTCACCGGAAGGCTGTGCGGCAATTCTCTGGAAGGACGGAGCTAAAGCTCCTCAGGCAGCAGAAGTTTTAAAACTCACCGGTCCGGATCTTTTAAGAATGGGGTTGATTGATGAAGTAATCCCTGAGCCACTCGGCGGAGCCCACCGTGACGTACAAAAAATCGCTGCTAACATTAAAGAAGCAATTTTAAGGAACCTTAAAGAATTAGAATCTTTAGATAAGCCAGAGCTGCTTAAAACACGGTATAAGAAGTTTAGGTCTATGGGCGTTACTGGATGATTGACCAGGAGCTAATTTTACTAGGTTTATTGCGTCAAAGCCCCAAGCACGGCTATGAAATTAAAGTTAAAGTCCGCGAAATCCTCTCCTTATTTGCCGGCGTAGAGCTAAAATCGATCTATTATCCCTTAAAAATTTTAGAAAAAAAAGGCTTGCTTGTCAAATCTGCGGTTAAAAAGGGCAAGCGGCCTTTGCGTTTCGTTTATTGCCTTACCCCCCGGGGCAAAAAACGATTTGAGATGCTGCTCAATAAGAACTTGTTGGATTTTAAGCGGCCGCAGTTTACCCTGGATTTAAGCCTGTATTTTTTGGGTTTTATGAAACCGGTGCAGGCCCGGCGCAGGCTGAAGAAAAGGCTAGAAATTTTAGACAAGATCCTCTCCGGCATAAAACGGATGTCTAATTCCGGGCAGCTAAAACATTCCTTGCCCCTGCAGCGGATTATGGAACATAATCTTTGTCTTTTACGCGCCGAAGCCGCTTTCCTAAGCTCACTGCTTAAAAAAATTTAGGATTTTTGTAGATAATTACTTGACAAGAAATATCTTCTTGGCTAAAATATAGTAAAATTTTACTATATTCGGGGAGTTGAAAAGTCAGCATTACTATGATTTGGGAAGTCGAAACCGAGAGAAAATTTAAAACCCTAATTTCCAAGATCCCGGTCTTTCATCGGCATATTACGGAATCCGTGGTCCGGCGTCAAGCTGAAATTGTCGCCGCCGCCCGGAATGCCCCCGTCGTCGGCGAGCAGGATGTGGTGGCGGCTTTTTTTTCGGATGTCCCCTCCCCGTTTTACAGTATGATGGTTCGCCTGCTTGGGCAGAACGGGTTTGATTATAAAAAATACGGCTTTCCAAAAAACATTAAACCATAATGCGCATTGCAGTCATCGGGGCCGGAGCCATCGGTTGTTTAGTAGCCGGCTATCTTAAAGAAAAGGGTGAAGAGGTGACTTTAGTCGGTCACGGCCCGAGCGTGAGCGCCATTAATGACCGCGGTATCGTTATCTCCGGGGTCAGGGGGAACTTAGCGGTACGGCTGAACATTACCGAATCCCTGAATTATACCCCGGATTTAGTAATTTTAACTACCAAAACTCAAGATATTGACAGTGCCCTGGCTGATAGCATTCATTTAATCCGGAATGCTTTAATGCTCACCACGCAAAACGGGGTTCAAGCAGACCAACTGGTGGCCGGCTATATGCCGGTTGAGAAAATTATTTCCAGCATCGTGATGTTTGGGGCTACTTATCTTGAGCCTGGTCGGGTAGTGCATAATTTTGAAGGTAGTTGGATTTTAGGCAGTATTTTTAATCCTCACCCGACTGAAGCCCTGCTGGCTTTAAGCCTGGTTTTGAATAAGGCCTTCCCGGCGGTGATCAGCCAGCAGATCAAGGGGATGAAATACCTGAAGATCTTTGTGAATGCCAATAATTGCCTGCCGGCTATCCTGGGTAAGAGTATGCAAGAGGTTTTTAGCGACCTGACCGTCAGCCGGATCAGTATTGCTATTTGGAAAGAAGCTTTTGAGGTTTTTAATAAAATCGGAATTGACCTGGTTTCTCTGCCAGGATTTCCGGTTGAGAACTTGACGAAGTTTACGAATATGCCTAGCGTTCATGCGGCGGAGATTTTTTCTGGGCTGATGAGAAATTTAAGCAAGGATCCGCTGTACGGCTCAATCTTACAAAGTATCATGCGGGGCAAGCTTTCTGAGATCGATTATATTAACGGTGAGTTTGTGCGTTTGGCCGAAAAAAATAATCTGCAGGCGCCTTTAAACAAAGCTTTGGTTGAGATGGTGCATGAGGTTGAAACGAGTTGTCAGTTTTTCAGCAAAGAAGATCTTATCCAGAGGACCAAGGAGTTTATTTAATGTCTGAAATCAATTCCCCTTTTTGCCGCCTCAAACTTACAGTAACCCAGGTTTTAGGTGAGTGTTACCACGGCTATAAAATCGGAGACGAGCTTATTTTAGAGGATTTTACGCATGGCCCTAAACATTTCTGTTTAGGGTTAGCGCATGCTTTATTCCCGGTGATTTACGCTTTAAGCTTCGGGGCGAAATTCGGGTTTCGGGATAATCAGCGTTCATTACTGGTGACCTGTCCTGACGGAGGCAAACTGGAATTTAAAGCGGAAATTTTAGATAAACAGGGTAAAGTAGAAGTTCTTCCGCGCGACCCGGAGCATAAAGGCCCCAATCCTAAAAAGATGGTTTTAGAGGTGGTGAAAGCAAATGGTAAATGCACTTTTGGCTATAAAGTAGGGGATAAATGGGAGACCCAGGGATTAAAATGTATTCCGGGGTTTTGCGGAGCGGCATTCCATACCGCTTTCCCGGCTTTATTTGCCTTGAACTTCGGCGCTAAATTTTTCTTTATGCCTGATCCGGACTCAATTGATACGGTCACTTGCCCGGACGGCGGGAATATCGTTTTTAAAGTAACCAGAGTGGACACCCCGCGCTAAGTTGTATTGCGCTGGTGTTCGCCACGTGGGCAAGGAGATTATATAGAAATGGTTAAACGCAGAGTAGTGGTTACCGGGATCGGGGTGATTTCTCCCAATGGTATCGGAAAAAAGAATGCCTGGGAGGGTTTTTCCCAGGGCCGGTCCGGGGTCCGCTTAGTAGACAGTTTTGACGTCTCGGTTTTTAATACCAAGATCGCCGCGGAGGTCAGGGATTTTGATCCTTTTAAATTGGGATTAAGCCATGAAGAAGCCATGCGCATGGACCGTTATGTGCAGTTTGGGGTCGCCGCCGGTAAAATGGCCATTGATGACAGCAAACTTGATTTTACCAAAGAGGATCCGCAGCGGGTAGGGGTTTGTTTGGCCAATGCCATTTGCGGGACCAAGTATATGGAAGAGGAGTTTGCTTTAGTTACCGATGACGGTAAAAAACCCATTAACCCCAGCTTAGTGCGCCCGGATTTATATGACGCGGCGATGTTTAATACCCCTTCCATTGAATTAAGCGCTCGTTACGGCCTCAAGGGGACCTGCAATACTATTTCAACCGGTTGCACCGCCGGAACCGATTCCTTGGGGTTTGGTTTAGAGAGTATCCAGGATGCAGAGCAGGATGTGATGATCTGCGGAGCAGCGGAAGCTCCGCTGACCCCGATTACTTTCGGTGCTTTTGATGTAGTCAATGTTTTAAGCGTCCATAATGATGAGCCGCAGAAGGCTTCGCGGCCTTTTGATAATAAGCGCGACGGGTTTGTGCTAGGAGAAGGGGCCGGGATTTTGGTCCTGGAGGAATTAAATCATGCTTTAAAACGCAATGCCCCCATTTACTGCGAGATCATCGGGTTTGGTACCAGCTGTAATGCCTTCCATATGACGGATTTACCCAGCGACGGCCGGGCAATGGAAACTTGTATCGGCCTGGCGTTAAAAGATGCCAATGTTAAACCCGATCAGATTGATCATATCAATGCCCACGGCTCAAGCACGCGGATGAATGATATTTTTGAAAGCAATGCTTATAAAGCGATTTTCGGGGATTACGCTTATAAATTACCGATCAGCTCCCTTAAATCAATGATCGGCCATCCTCTGGCGGCGGCTAATGCGGTAGAGATGACCATTGTCTCCATGATTTTTGAGAAGAATATCCTTCCTCCCACGATCAATCAGGAGGAAAAAGATCCGCAATGTGACCTATATTATATACCGAACCAGGCTATCCAGAAAAAAGTTAATATGATCATGAAAACCTCAAGCGGTTTTTCGGGAATTCACTCTTCGCTTATCTTTAAAAGGTACGGTGGATAATGGAAAAAATAGCAATTACCGGGATCGGCGTCGTCAGTCCTTCCGGGATCGGCAAACGTCAGTTCTGGGCCAATATAAAAAGCGGCCGTTCTTTTATTAAAAAGATTACGCGTTTTGATGCCAGTTTATATCCGGCGCATATTGCCGGCCAGATTGATGACTTGGAAAAATACAGCCATATCTCCGAAAGGCTGCTTAAAAAGATTGATGCTTTTTCGCATATGGCCCTGGTGGCCTCGGATTTAGCTTTGCAGGATGCCGGGATTGATATTAAGAATGAAGACCCTAACCTGGTGGGTATTTTCTTGGGTAATGCCATCGGCGGCTGGCTTTATGCAGAGACCGAGCTGAGAGATTTGTATTTAGAGGGTAGAGAAGGAGTTTCTCCTTATATGGCCAGCGCCTGGTTTCCGGCAGCCCCGCAAGGACAGGTTTCCATTTATTATGGGATCAAGGGTTTCAGCAAAACCGTAGTCAGCGACCGGGCCAGTTCGCTTATGGCGCTGGGCTACGCCCGGAAGGTTTTAGCGAAAAACAAATTAAACATGATCTTAGGTGGGGGGATGGAGGCGCCGGTTACTCCCTACGCTTTATTATGCTGCAATACTTATGGAACTTTATCTACCCGTAACCTTGACCCGGCGGCAGCCTACCGGCCATTTGATCAGGAGCGCAGTGGTTTTGTTATCGGCGAAGGCGCCGGGATTGTGGTCATGGAAAGCATTGAAAGGGCCAAAAGCCGCAATGCTAATATTTTAGGATTAATTTCAGGATACGGCACTACCTGCGACGGGGTAGACCGGATTAATTGCGCCAGTGACGGAAAAGAGCTGGCGCGGGCGATTAATTTGGCCTTAGCTGACGCTAAGCTATCGGCTGCAGAAATTGATTATATCAGTTTAGACGGCCTGGCGGTTTCGCTTTGGGATAATTCAGAGATTAGGGCCCTGGAATTAGTTTTCGGGGATAACTTAAAGAAAATTCCGGTCAGCTGCCCTAAATCCATGTTTGGAAATTTACTGGGGGCAAGCGGCGCCTTGGATATGATCATTGCCCTGTTGGCGATGGAGCATAGCTTAGTCCCGCCGATCTTAAATTTAGAAAAACCGGCGCTAAACAGTTTAAATTACGTAACCAAAGAGCCCCGGGCATATAAAGTAAATAAATCTTTGATCATTTCGCGCGGCAGAGGCGGAATTAATTCCGTATTGGTGGTTGAGAAATTTTCACCCGGCGCTTAATTGCACCCCGCGCCTAATGGAATTGCGCGGGTGTTCGCCACGTGGCGAAGAATGGCGCCGGTGTGTGTACGTACACAAAAGGGGGAAACGCAATGAAAATTTTATTTGTGATGCCTAAAGTTGGCGCCTGGGCAACGCACGGAATACATCGTTCGCCAAATCAGTTATACGCGCATTGGGCCGCCTATATTAGGGAGAGGGGCTATGAAGATGTGGCAGTAATTGACGGCAAGGCCGACCAAATCCCGATGGAGCAGTTGATTGAGCAGGTTAAGTCCAAAAATCCTAATGTTGTGGTGATGGGCGAACAGTTGCATGGTTACGGTGGATACGGGGTTCTGCGGCATTTTCGCGATGCCGCTGTAGGAATTAAAAAAGCGCTGCCTAAAACTAAAATAATATTGGGTGGTTTATGGTATTCTGCTATGCCGGTGCCGACCTTAGAATCTAACCCCGAGGTGGATTTTATCGTCATGGGGGAAGAGGAGTCTTTCGGAGATTTAATCGAGGCGATTGATAAAAATAAACCGCTTAAAGACGTTGCTGGAGTGACCAGTCGTATCGATGGGCAGATTGTGATGGGCCCGCATAAGCCGTTGCTGCAGGATTTGGACAAACTTCCTTTACCCGCCTATGATTTATTCCCGATGGATAAATATGTCGGGCATACCTATTGGAAGCCGTTTGTAGATATGGTTACTTCTCGCGGTTGCCCCTCTGCCTGTACTTTTTGCTATGAATGGGATCAGTTTGATCCACGTTCACCTTCGGATTTTTTAAAATGGCGGGCTAAATCCCCGGAAAGAGTAATGGAAGAGTTAAACCTCCTGCATCGTAAATACGGGGTTAAGGTCGTGGTGATTCAGGATGATAATTTTAATGTCGATCCTAAAAGAGTACAAAAGTTCTGCGAGCTTAAGCAGGCTTCGAATAATCCGATTAAGTGGGTTTCTTTAGGCCGGGCGATCGATTGGGTTAATTGTGAATCTATCCTGCCGATGATGAAAGAAAATGGTTTATTTATGGGGGTTTTTGGTATTGAAGTAACTACTCAGTCTGAGCTTAAGAAAATCGCCAAAGGTATCACTATCGACCAGATTAAACAAACAATCGCCATGTTCCGTAAAAATGATATCGCTATTGTCGCTGATATCATGATGGGTTTTGATTACGATACCGAAGAGATTATCAAGCAGCGTTTTGAGTTTACCGATCAAGTGGATCCGGATGTGCTGTGGGTCGGCTATGTTACTCCGGCACCGAATTCGCCGATGTGGCGGATAGCTCTCAAGAAGAACTGGGTTGATCCCAAAAAAGTAGATTTCAGCCAATGGGATTTTCTCCATCCGGTGATTCCCACGGATCATTTGACTACCGAAGACCTGGGTCGGCTGGGTTCCTGGTGCATGAGGGAATTCTTTTCTAAACCGGGTAGAATCAATAGAATTATGGAAAGTAATTTTGATCCGTTAGCTAAACTTTGTTTTCAAGATGTAATGGCCGGAGTAGGCAAGTGGGAAGCTGCTGCCACCAAAGGAGAGGTACAAATATAATCTTTAGGGGTCCTGTCTTGGGTATTTTCTAGCGCTATTATGTGCTGCAAAAATATCCGGGCCATCCGTAAAGATGAAGACGATAATTCTTGTGGGCAAGGAGGACAGATGGATACAAGGTCTAAGGTTAAGGATGTACTAGCAAATTTGTTAAAAGTAAAAATCGAAGAATTAAAAGATGATTCTACTCTGGTTGATAGCATCGGGGTGGATTCGACAGAGATGGTGGAGTCGGTGATTGCCTTGGAGAAATCTTTCGGGGTTAAGCTGAGCCCTAAGGAAATCACGAAAAATTCAACAATTAATGATATCGTCAGCAATCTTCAGTCAAAGTTAACCCAATGAAAATAGTGGATTTGAGCTTGCCGATTGATGAGACCGCCTTTGAAGTGCATAAGGTGGCGATTGAAAGGGTAACTCATCAGGCCGGAGTAGAAAAATTTAACCGGGTGATTATGGGGAAGACCTTGCTTGGCAAAATCAAATACGCTTTGGGGTGGCGGATTGTAAAAAAAACAGAGTTACCGGATGAAGAGTTTCTTTCTTTAGAAATTGTACATGCCCCGGTGCATATCGGCACGCACCTGGATTACTCATTTCATTACGGTTCACATTCTGAAGGCCGGCCATCTAAGACCGCCGATGAAATTCCGTTGGAATATTGTTATCAGCCTGCAATTAAGCTGGACCTGCGGCATAAAAAACCTAATGAAGTTATTAAAGAGCAGGATATCCGGGAAGCTTTAGCCAAGATAAATCACCAGCTTAAACCCTTAGAGATTGTGCTATTGCATACAGGTGCCGATAAACTCTACGGCGGGCCAAAATATTTCTCGGATTATCCGGGAGTAGACCCTTCGGCGATCGAATATTTGCTGGCCCAAGGGATCAAGATTTTTGGCGTAGATACGATGGGGATTGACCGGCCGTACCGGTTTATGCTGAGTGAATTTTTAAAGACCAAGGATCCTAAAACATTTTATCCGGCGCATTTTTACGGCCGCCAAAAAGAGTTTATCCATATTGAGCGTTTAGCTAATCTGGAAAAATTACCGGATTTTGGATTTAAAGTGCTTTGCATGCCGGTACGGATTAAAAATACTGGTGCAGCTTGGGCCAGGGTAGTTGCTCTTTTAGATTAATCAGTTAAAACGGGTCCTGTTTTGGGTATTTTCTAGCGCTAAACGCGCTGCGAAAACACCCAAGCCACCCGTTTTATCAAAATCTAAAAGAGCAAAATAATGGAGGACAGGATGGGACATACGTGTAATTCGATAATTATTAATGCGCCGTATGATTTGGTGTTTGATATTTCCAACGATATTCCGCGCTGGACGGAGTTATTCGGCACGGAATATAAGAAGGCCGAAGTGGTTAGCA
>JBFZAT010000012.1:0-4643 GCA_041308845.1 Candidatus Omnitrophota bacterium
TTAGCTAAGCCGCAAGTCCTTAAAGAATCCAAGGAAGAAGTGGCGCGGGTTGAAGACCAATACCGCAAAGGTATTATTACTGACAGTGAGCGTAAATCTAAGGTTATTGATATCTGGACGCATGCTACGGATAATATTTCAGATTTGTTATTCAAAGGAATGGATTCGTTTAATCCGATATTTATGATGGCCGATTCCGGCGCGCGGGGTTCACGCCTGCAGGTTAGGCAGCTAGCTGGTATGCGTGGCTTGATGGCTAAACCCAGCGGGGAGATTATTGAAAACCCGATTACCGCCAATTTCCGCGAGGGTTTAAATGTTTTAGAGTATTTTATTTCTACCCACGGAGCGCGTAAAGGTCTGGCCGATACTGCATTAAAAACCGCTGACGCCGGTTACCTGACCCGCCGGCTGGTGGATGTTGCTCAGGAAGTTATTGTCTGCGAAGAAGATTGTGGCACGCTTAACGGGATTACAGTTTCGGCGATCGTTGAGGGAGATGAAGAGGTGGTCGGTTTAAAAGACCGGATTATCGGAAGAGTGGCCTTGGATAACGTGGTTGATATCATCACTGATGAGGTTATCGTTGAACAGGGTACGGAAATTACCGAAGAGAAAACTGATCAGATTGAAAAACTGGGGATTGAAAAAATTAGGATTCGCAGCGTTTTGACCTGTGAAAGCGGAAGAGGGGTTTGCGCTAAATGCTACGGCCGTAATCTTTCTACCGGTAGATTAATCGAGTTGGGAGAAGCTGTAGGCGTAGTGGCGGCACAGAGTATCGGGGAACCCGGGACCCAGTTGACGATGAGAACCTTCCATATCGGAGGTACAGCTTCGCGGACTATTGAACAGTCATTTATTAAAGCTAAAAATGAAGGTTTTATTAAGTATCATAGTTTAAGAGTTACGCTTAAAAATAAAGAATATGTAGTTTTAAACCGTAATGGAGCAATCAGCATTAATGATGCGCAAGGGCGTGAATTTGAGCGTTATTCCCTTCCCCAAGGCGCTTTTATTGCTTTTGCTGACGGCCAGGAAGTTAAAAAAGGAGTTTCCCTGGCACATTGGGATCCGTATACTTTACCGGTTTTGACCGAAGTTGCCGGTTTGGTGCGTTTTGAAGATTTACGGGAAAACATTACTATGCGCGAAGAAGTTAACCCGGTTACTAAGTTATCCGAGCGCGTAGTGGTGGAACATAAGCCGGAGTATCATCCGCAGGTGGTAATTTTAGATGATAAAAAAGAAGTACTTGGTATTTATCCTATTCCCATCGGTGCTCACATTATTGTTAAAGATGGAGAGCAGGTGGGCGGAGGAGACCTCTTAGCTAAAATTCCGCGCACCGTGGTTAAAACCCGTGATATTACCGGAGGTTTGCCGCGAGTGGCGGAGCTTTTTGAAGCCCGCCGGCCGAAAGATCCAGCGGTGATCAGTGAAATAGACGGATTTGTAGAGTTTGGGGAAACTAAAAAGAATCAACGCGTGATTATTGTCAAATCAGCTACTGGTATGGCTAGAGAATACATTATTCCTCACGGTAAACACCCGAATGTTTACAAGGGTGATAAAGTTACAGCCGGCCAACAGTTAACCGACGGGCCAGTTGTTTTACAGGATATTTTAAGCGTCTGTGGCGATAAAGTCTTGCAAGAGTATTTAGTGAATGAGGTGCAAGAGGTCTATCGTTTGCAGGGGGTACGGATCAATGATAAACACATTGAGGTGATTATCCGTCAGATGCTTAAAAAAGTTAGAGTGGAGGATCCCGGAGATACGGAGTTCTTAGCTACTCAGCAGGTGGATAAATGGGTTTTTCAAAAAGAAAACACCCGGGTAATCAAAAAGGGCGGTAAACCTGCTCAGGCGACCCCTTTACTTTTAGGGATAACTAAAGCTTCCTTGACTACCGAAAGTTTTATTTCTGCGGCCAGTTTCCAGGAGACGACCCGGGTTTTAACTGAAGCAGCCACCAGCGGTAAGCGCGATGAATTATTCGGGCTTAAAGAAAATGTTATCGTTGGCCATCTGATACCGGCAGGTACCGGATTCCGGGCGCATCGGGATATAGAAGTAGCTAAAGTTACTGCTCAAGAAAGCCAGGAAAAGAAGGAAGAAAAGGAATAACCTATGCCTACAATTGCTCAGTTAATCAGAAGAGGAAGAATTTCTAAGAAAAAGAAAAGTAAATCTCCGGCGCTTAAGGCCTGCCCTCAGAGAAGAGGAGTATGCTTGCAGGTGCGTACGATGACTCCGAAAAAACCCAACTCAGCATTAAGGAAGATCGCCAGGGTGAGGCTGACTACGGGTTTAGAGGTTACTGCTTATATTCCCGGAGAAGGGCATAATCTTCAGGAACACTCGATTGTTTTAGTCCGGGGCGGTAGAGTTAAGGATTTACCGGGCGTGCGTTATCATATTGTTAGAGGTTCATTGGATGCCTCTGGAGTCAATGCCCGTAGAAGAGGACGTTCTAAATACGGGGCCAAGCGACCTAAGGCAGCTTAACCATAAAACAAAAACGTAATAAAAGGACAAAAGATGAGAAGAAGAAAAGCGCAGGAAAAAGTAATTTTAGCAGATCCTAAATACAATAGTAAGATTATCGCTAAATTTATGAATATGGTTATGTATGACGGTAAAAAAGCGGTAGCGGAAAAATTAGTTTATAGCGCTTTTGATATCGTATTAAAAAATCTAAACGAGCAGGATATATTAAAAGTATTTTATAAAGCTTTAGATAATGCCCGGCCGCGCTTGGAAGTGAAGCCGCGCAGAGTAGGCGGGGCTACTTATCAAGTGCCTATTGAAGTTAGGCAGGAACGCGGTACTTCTATTGCTCTGCGTTGGATCAGGGATTTTGCCCAAAATAGAAAAGGCAAACCGATGCAGGAAAAGTTAGCCGATGAAATTATCGCCGCTTACAAGGGCGAAGGATCGGCGATTAAAAAGCGGGATGATACGCATAAGATGGCTGAATCGAACAAGGCTTATGCGCATTTTAGATGGTAAAATGAGAAAGATACCTTTAAATCAGATTAGAAATATTGGGATTATCGCACATATCGACGCGGGTAAAACTACAACCAGCGAACGTATTTTATTTTATACCGGTAGGAATTATAAGATCGGAGAGGTTCATGACGGCGCTGCCACCATGGATTGGATGGTGCAGGAACAGGAAAGAGGTATTACTATTACCTCCGCTGCTACTACTTGTAAGTGGAAGGATATTACTATCAATTTAATCGATACTCCCGGCCACGTTGATTTTACTATTGAAGTAGAGCGTTCATTAAAGGTTTTGGATGGGGCGGTAGTAGTGTTTTGCAGCGTGGGAGGTGTCCAGCCGCAGTCGGAAACCGTCTGGCGCCAAGCTGACCGTTATAAAGTCCCGCGTATCGCTTTTGTGAATAAAATGGATCGAACCGGTGCAGAATTTTTCGGGGTGGTGGCGCAAATGCACCAGAGATTAGGGACTAACGTTGCTCCGATTCAAATTCCGGTAGGCAAGGAAGCTAATTTTAGCGGAGTAATCGATCTGGTAGAAAAAAAGTATATTTTTTATCAAGATGAATTGGGTAAAGAATTTGAAGTTAAAGACATCCCGCAAGAAATGTTGGCGGATTTTGATAAATACCGCTTGAATCTGGTAGAAAAAGTTGCTGAGGCTGACGATCCAATTATGGAAGATTACTTGACAGGTAAGCCGGTCAGCAATGAACAGTTAAAAGCCGGTATCCGCCGGGGTTGTATTGCTAATAAATTTGTTCCTGTATTGTGTGGCACTTCTTTTAAGAATAAATGTGTGCAACCGCTTTTAGACGCGGTTAAAGATTATTTGCCTTCTCCGGTTGATGTGCCGGCGGTCAAAGGGACTAACCCGGATAGCGGCGAATTTCAAGAAGTGGTTGCAGACGATAAATCTCCTTTTACTGCTTTATGTTTTAAGGTTGCCAGTGATCCTTTTGTCGGTAAAATTTATTTTACTAGAGTGTATTCCGGCACGCTTACCTCGGGGACCTATATTTATAATGCTACTAAACGGTTACGGGAACGAGTAACTAAAATCGTTAAAATGCACGCTAATCATCAGGAGGTGACTGAAAGTATTTCTACCGGTGATATCGCAGCTTTAGTCGGCCTTAAAGATACCAAGACCGGTGATACTTTGTGTATGGAGAATAATCCTATCCTGATTGAAGCGATGCGTTTTCCGGAGCCGGTTATTCAACAGGCGATTGAGCCTAAAAGCAAGGATGCTCAGGAAAAACTCGGGATGGCCATGCATAAGTTAGAGGATGAAGATCCTTCATTCCGGGTAACTTATAATCAGGAAACTGGTCAGACTTTAATTGCCGGAATGGGGCAATTGCATCTGGAAATTATTGTGGACAGAATCTTACGTGAGTTTAATGTTGAGGCTACCGTGGGTGCTCCGCAGGTAGCTTACCGGGAAACTATTAGAAAAAGTGTGCCTAGCGTTGGTAAATTTATCTCCCAGTCTGGAGGCCGCGGCCAATACGGGCATTGTGTTATAGAAATGAGTCCGCAGGAAACTCCCGGCACCGGTATCACTTTTGAAGATAAAATTAAAAGCGGGGCTATACCACGCGAATTTATCCCGGCGGTAAAGCAGG
>JBFZAT010000013.1:0-3988 GCA_041308845.1 Candidatus Omnitrophota bacterium
GGCCGGGAAAGGCAGGCTGTCCAAATCTTGGATATATTCTCTGGGGGCAGTACATATGATTCTAGCGCTATCCCGGAAAACAATGCCTTTGATCTGGGGAATCTTTTGCTGGTTGCCAGAGGCGATAGCTTCCACTAATTCCACTACGGTGCGTTCTCCTTCCCCAACAATTCCGTAGTCAAAACAGCCTTCTGCCAATGTTTGCTCTGGCAGAGCGCTGACGTGCGCTCCGCCAATCAACAACGTATAATTCCCATAGTTATTGATTTGTTTAGCTAAAGCAACCGTAACGCAAAAATCTGGAGTTGAAGAGCTCAGCCCAATAATTTGGGGTTTAAAATCGTTTACCCGCTTAAGAATCTCTTCAAAAGAAAGCTTTTCAACTTTAGCATCAACAATACCCACCGCATGCCCAGCTTTTTCTAAAACTGCCGCTACATAAGCTAAGCCCAAAGGCTGATAAATATCAATAACCTGCCGGAATTCTTTGGCATCACTATCTAAATAATTAGGAGGAACAATCAAAAGTATTCTCATTGACTCGATAATAAATTATACCACCCGCGCAAGCCATAATGCATTGTATTGTATCTTCTGTAGTGTAACAAGTATTTTTGTTTGATGCTTAATTTAAAAAATTTTATGCAGACGAATTTCGATATCCTTAAATCTTCTGCTGTCTAACATTTCAAACTTATCTTCCAGCCATCGCTTTATACTGCTGTTTTCTAATAAAACATTAAAGTTCTGATACTCCCAGGCAGAAATAACCAGCCAGATTCTTTTGCTTTCGGAATTAATAAATAGCTTTAATATTTCTGGATCATCGCTTTCAATTAAAAGTAATTCGGAAATTTTGTATATTGCGGCTTCTTGAACCCGGGCGACAAAATTATAGGGAAAAACATTTTTTATTGCTCTGATTAACTCTTGAGAGCCAGTGGGAAAAAAATATCCTCCCTCAGCAGGTTTTAGTATTTTTATATCATCAGTAAAGTATTTCCCCCCTTGGTTCTTTCCTTGGTTAACAGAAGAATAATAAAAATAAGGAGTGGTTGTGCTCAGAGAAAGATGCACAACCATATCCCCTTTTTGGAAATTTTTATTTATGTAATCAACGCAAGCACGGTTATCTTTTTTCGCATGTACCCCCGTACGGTAGAATTGCTCCGGGTAAGGAAAAAAATTCTGGTAGTAATTTATCAACGACAAACCTGATAAAGCCAGGAAAATAACCATCGGCAAGTAGATAAAACGCCTGCAGTTAAGTATCCCTTTAGCCAGCAATAAATAATACGCCGGCAAAACAAATATAAAATTTCGATAAATAAAAGTGTGGTAAAACTTAGAAAACAAAATAGATAACAACATCGGTAAAAAAAGCCAGCTGGCCAACAGAATAACGCTCTGTTTTTTTTCTCTCAACTGAACAAAGATGCTGCTCAATAACAAAAACCCGGCCAATAAACTAGCGGTCAAATTTAAAACGAAAGTTGCGTTATAGCCAACATTAAATATCCTTAAAGTTTGTAAAATATATAAAAGGGAACCTTGGGGGATCCAGCTTTTGTGATTAAAATTTAGAGGAAAGTTTAAATACATATTTATGGTGGCTAAAATGAGTGGCAAATACGCAATCAATAATAACAGCTGGCAAATAAGCCAAGATTTGAGCAGACGTTTATTCCTACCTAAGATGGCTAACCAATAAATATTCTCCACTAACCATAAAAATATAAACATATAATTTGTATAGAAAGCCAGGCTGGTAAATAAAAAAAACTTTACCCAGATAGTTTTTTTATTTTCCTGAACAAGAATGACAAAATAATAAATTGAACAAAGTGAAAGAAATAAAGTAAGGCTATAGTGGGTTAGTTCCTGGGCGTAGTAAATATGAAATGGGGAAAAGAGCATCAGCAGACAACAGACTAAAGCTGTTTTCTTATCGCACAATAATTTTCCCACTCGGTAGCTTAGAATAATGGAGGCTAAAGAAAAAAATACCGGCAGGAGCCTTAAACTAAATTCATTTTTAGCCAGAGATGCCCACCCGTAAAGCAGAAATTTAAACAACGGTGGCTTATTGATATAAATGGAATTTATTATCGAAGACCAGAGGTTATTTTCCCAAAAGACCAGCCATTGACATTCATCATACCAAAAGCTATAATCCGCCCACTTATAAAGCCTCAATATAATGCCTAGACTGATTAGCAGTAGAAAGAAACATCCTTTTCGCAGCTCTGACTTGCGCTTAAAATTAAATCTGGCCATAGATATACATATTTAGAAACTACCCCCCTGCTGCGGAAACAACGCTAATAATTATTTAAAAGGTTTTACGAGCAACAACTAAACAGGAGCTCCCGAATTTTATTCTCTTTTTTTGCGTTATAAAAGTTAATTCTTGCTGCCAAATTTTTTCTAATAAACCGCCCAAAAACGGGTAGTTTTTAATATAATCTTTACGTAGTGAATCTTCATTATAATCTTTTCTTACTCTCAATAATGTCGGAATTTTTCTAAATAAAAAAATCAGTACCGGTAGTATTGAAAAAATATATGTGGAGTATTCAACTGTAAACCCGGTTAAATCTAATTTATTCGTTAAACTCTCTAGTGTGTAGCGATGATGATGGCCCATAAAATCATCACCTTGAGACCATAGAATATTAAAACTAGGCACAGTAAGGAAGAGCCTGCCTTCAATAGCTAAAATATCATTAATCATTAATAAAAAGGAAACGTCGTCTTGCTGATGTTCAAGCACATCAAAAATACCAATGGATTTAAGCGCACCCCGGTAAAAACCGGCATCTGCTAGTGTTGAACAAAGCAGGTTTTTTAATCCTCTTCTTTGCGCGTTAAAAATTTTTTCTCTCCGGGGTTCGACTAAAAGTGTAGGCACCCCGTTTTTTTCTAATTCAAAACCTAAATATCCGCTCCCTCCTCCTACGTCAGCTAAATATCCTCCGGTGGGGAAATTTTTTATCATTTCCACAATGCAGTTTTTACGATGTTTAAGCCAAAAACTTTTTTCTTCGTCCTGGAAATACGGTTCTAAGTCATTTGGCGGACATGAGACCTGGGAGGTACTTTTCGAAAACCAGATCCCATCTTGAAATTCCAGATTATTTGCCAGGTAACCTAAATCCATTAATTACCCCCGACATTCTACTAGTGGCACTACCAAATCGCTCTTAAAAAAGCATTGATCCGCTTAGGTAAGGCAGTAACTTCGCGGTAAACAAAAAGCTGCTTAAGAATATACCCTGGCCGTAAGTAAAAATCCCGGTAAGCTTTCTTCCGGTATCTTTTTAGCATATCCGCAGTTAAACCGTCAGTTATAAAAGATAATTTTTCCGGAAAACAATATAAGTGGTAATAACGGTAATCTATATCGTTATTAATCTTCCCCTGCGCTAGCGCAGTTTTATACATCTGGGTCCCGGGTAACGGTTGGGCTATAAAAAACACTACCCGATCTAAAGGCAGCTCTTTTGAAAATCTCAGGGTATCACCTATGCTATTCTGATCTTCTTGTGGTAGCCCTAGTATAAAAAAACCTAAGGTGCGTATATTCAAATCACTGGTCCATTTCACCGCTTTTTCAATCTGCTCCAAAGTCACGGCTTTTTTAATGCTATCTAATATCTTTTGGTTGCCTGATTCTATCCCGTAATTAATCCGCCAACAACCTGATTTCTTCATCAGCTTAAGGATTTTTAAAGTTACCCGGTCTGCCCTGGCCATACACGCCCAGGAAATCTGTAGTTTCCTGGCACTTAAGCCACAGCAAAACTCTTCGACCCTTTCCGGGCTTAAAGTAAATAGGTCATCAACAATATTTACTTCGCGTATGGAATAGTCTTTAACCAACATCTCTATTTCATCCAGGATATTGCCGATGCTGCGCATCCTTACCTGATTGCCAAATACGGCGCGGTCGCAAAAAGTACACTGGTAAGGACAGCCGCGACTGGTA
>JBFZAT010000014.1:0-6463 GCA_041308845.1 Candidatus Omnitrophota bacterium
TCTGATCCATAAAAACGCTGATATTGTTCTAATTGCACGCTGATTACTCCCGGAGAGGTTTGAATTTTCTCCACCAATAAAACAGCACTTCGCTAGCTGTAGCCAGCGCAACTTTTAAGCCATCAAAATTGGATATTCCATTTTTCCGCTTTTGGTAAACGACCGGCAGTTCTTTGATGGAACAACCGTTACGCAGCGCCTCAATTAATAGTTCACCGTCAATAAAACCGGTAGAAGCGGTAAGATTGATCTTTTTCAATGCCGATCTAGTAATACATTTAAAAGAAAAATTAATATCTTTAACCTTTAATTTAAACAGCATTCTTAACAAAAGTTTATTCAGCCGATAATAAATAAACCTTCGTAACGTATCTTGCCGATTAATCCTGTAGCCAATCAATAAATCATAAGATTCCATCAGCGGCAAAACTTGGCTTAACTGCGCCAAATCTGCCGGCAAGTCCATATCAGTATAAAATATCAGTTCTTTTTGCGCATTGGAAAATCCGCTTCTTAAAGCCGCACCGTAACCTAAATTTATTTTGTGCTCGATTAACCTTATTTTATTATATTTTTTACACCATTGCCGTATTTTTAGGTTAGAACCATCCCTGCTCCCGTCGTCTATAATCAAAATTTCAAAATCTTCGGCAACTTTTTCTACGGCACTTACCACTGCTTGTAGGTTTTGATCAATAATCTGTTCTTCGTTGAACACCGGTATAAAAAATGTCAGTGATCTGGCACCCATTATTTATTCCCCATACTTAAGATTCCCCGGACGCCCCATAAACATTTCTGCCAATCTTGTAACGAACGCAGTCGAGCTAGTCTTTTAATGATGAAGCCTGGCCGTAAATAAAAACGCAGGTAGGCTTTTTTTGTCCAAGCAACTACCTGCGGCATAAAATATGGAATCCGCTGATCCGGATGTTTGCCTAAAGTAAAATCTAACCAATAATCATTCTTTAAAATCCCTTCTTTAAGCGCTAGGTCATAAAGTGGGGTTCGCGGATACGGAGTAGCCATCGTAAACATCGCCCAATCCGCATCTAAATCCAAAGCCAAAGCAATAGTTTTTTTAATCGTCGCCTCAGTTTCGTGCGCGTAACCAATCATAAAATAAGCAAAGGTTTCCATCCCGGTTTTCTTGGTTAATTTAAAGGTTTCCCGGACTTGGAGCAGATCTATTTTTTTATTCATCAGCTTTAAAATTGTTTCATCTCCAGACTCTACTCCGTACCTTAAACGCACGCATCCTGCCCGGCGCATTAAATCTAATAAATCTTTATCGGCGTTATCTACCCGAGCTGGAGATTCCCACTTGACCTTTATGTTGCGGGCTAATATTTCCTGGCAGATGCCCATAACGTGCTGACGGGAAAAAGTCATCACGTCGTCATAAAACATAATTTCCCGCACCTTAAAATTTTTAACCAAGTAATCCATTTCTGACACCACTTTTGCTGCCGACCGGAAACGAACTTTATCGTCACTAGGCTGCTTAAAACAAAAATGGCAACGGTAGGGGCAACCGCGTGAGGAAATTATAGTACTAGTAGGGTAATCTCCGATTATGGAGTTATATTTTTCCATCGGCAACAAGTGATAGGCCGGATAAGGCAAAGAATCCAGATCATCCACAATTACCGGAGGGTTAACCAACACCTCGCCGTTATGTTTATAAATTAAACCTTTGATTGCATTCACCGGTTGATTTTTTCCCAAAGCGCTGGTTAGTTCCAAGATTGCATACTCACCCTCACCTTGAATTCCATAATCTACCTCCGGGTAGCTCACCGTCTCTTGGGGGTAAATGGAAAGCTGCGGACCTCCGAGCACCGTAATCGCTCCGCATTCTTTGGCTATTCTGGCTGACTCCAGCGCTCCGAATAACCCGGGGGTCATCACCGTAATTCCGGCTAAAGCAGGCTGAAATTCAGATATTTTCTGCTTAAATTCCTGACGAGTCAAATTTAAAGCAGAAATATCGAAAATCTTTACTTGATGCCCAGCTTGCTCCAATACGCTAGCAATATAAGCTAAACCTAGCGGGGGCAATTCGCCCCTAACCATATTCAAGCTTTCCGGTAATCGGGTATTAATATCACCCTGATCGCGGTTACGGATCAACGCAATTCTCATTATTCATATCTCCCCAAAAGATCAAAAGTTTTTTTACGAATAATTAAGCGCAACATGCGTAGCCCAGTCCAAGCGTTAGCAAAAATACTGCTAGAAAATTTCGATTCTCCTCCGATTCTGCCGGAATAACTAACCGGTATTTCGATAATCCGCTTATTATGGCGCATAGCTTCGATAATCATTTCAGGAGAAAATGCCGGACCAGGACAGCGCAAAGATTTCCTGATCGCCAGGTAGTCGGATTTCCATATCCCCCGGTAAGTGCAGCCAACATCAGTCAAACGCGGTTCATTTTTATAAAGCCATAATAATTCGATAACTTTAGCCATACAGATATTCCCCCAACGTAATAAGAAGCTCATATTTGCCGCCTGCTCAATCATTTGCTTAGTTGTTCGCGTACCCAGTACAATATCGGCATCCTTGAGATATTCTAAAATTTTTCCTAAATCACGGGAAACAAAGGAGCCGTCGGCTTCGGTTAAAATCAAGATATCGCCTGTGGCGCTATCCATCCCAAATTTAAGCGCTTCTCCGTACCCCTTAAAGCTGCCGGTAAGAACCTTAGCCCCCTTGGCTTTAGCAATCTGGGCGGTTTTATCTTGAGAATTATTATCAACCACCAACACTTCATGGACTTTATCCTGGAAATCATCCAATACATACCCGATCGAATCCTCTTCGTTATAAGCGGGAATTATTAAGCTTACGGATTTGCTATTAAAGCTGGCTGATCTGGCTAAATAATTAGCTGCGCTGTAATCAGCTATACTATTCACGTTAACATAATTACCTTTAAGCCAAAAAGGATACACCCGGCCTCCGTTGGCAGCGGCCAAATTGATCACTTCGGTTAATTCCACTCTGCCGGTCCTCTGAGAAGGAGGAGTTCTTTTAATATGTCCAAAAATTCCAGGCTGGAAAAGATAAGTTCCGCAACCTAAAAAATTATTCTGGACTATTTCCGGCTTCTCAACTAAAGCAGTAATTAAACCATCGTCTATTTGTATGGAATAGTTTTTCTTGATCTGCCCGGGCTGCTGCGTTTCTTTTATTGCGCAAACTACCTCAAAGTTTTGACCCGTAAAGTTAAGCAGCTGATGGTGATTAGAGCCAAGATATATTTCATCACCCAAAATTACGCAGAAAACAGATTTCAGATAAGCTTCTAACTGAAGGATCCCCTGGGCTAACCCCTGTTCGACATTATTGATTTCGACATAGTCAATCTTAACATCCAATTTAGTACCGTCGCCTAATTGATCAATAACCTGCTCTTTCCGATAACCGACTAACACATAAATTGATTTTATGCCTAACTGATCCCGCATTATACCCACATTGCGCTCTAAAATAGATAAACCATCTACCTGCAAAAGTGCTTTCTGCATTCTAACCGTATTAGGCAGCATTCTGATCCCCTTGCCGGCTATAGGAATTACTCCAATAAGTCCTGAATTCATCTATTCACCTTTCTTGGTAAAAATAACTGTTTCCGGAATAATCGCCATAACTAAAGAAAATTAACATGATCTTTAGGTTGCTTAATATTCCAGAGTATTTGGTTAAAAGTATTTCCCCGGCACAACGGAACGCAGTCTTTAAAATCAATATTCCCGGCCACCTTTTGCCTTTGCTGAGAATTCCAAATTTCTACAAAGCTATTTTTACTCAAATCTCCAATACAATATTTCTGATGTCCACGCATATGACAGCATAAATACATTTTAGCATCAGCGGCAACCACCGCAGCAAACTGATGCCCGTAACACTTTTGATAATTACGGCCGTACTTTTTATCTTTCATCATCTCATATTTATGCTGCGAGTATAAAACCTTAAACCCCTTCCCGCTCTGCTGCAGGCAACGCTGGATATTTTCGGTTAAATCCGTCAAATGATACTCAAATGCACCCTGCTTATGAATCTGTAGCGGCCTAAATTGCAGATAATCTACTTTTAGGCTTTTGCTCAATTTAGTAGCCTCCCACATCATATCTTTGGTATAATCACAGGTTAAATAACCGATGCCAACTGTAGTTTTACTTTTAAGGGTTTTCTTTAGACTAGTTAATAGCCGGATATTATTGGTTACTTTAGTAAAATCTGCCTGATTTAAACCGTGAACCTGCTGGAAAACTTCCGGTGAAGCCGCATCCAGGGAAACTCTTATCCAAGTGCAGCATTTTAATAAAATTTTGGCAATCTCCGGGTTAATCAATGAACCATTAGTTATAAAACCGATTTCCAGCCCTAATTTATAAGCCAGTTTTACCGCCGTAAGAATATCCGGATGGCAAAGAGGTTCGCCGCCGCCGGTAAAAATCAAACCACGAATCTTAGCTTGGGCCAATTGTTCAATGATCCTCTTGGTTAAATCAATCTCTAAGCGGTCTTTACTTCTTTTCTGGAAATACCAGCCTGAACATTCCGGGCAACGGTGATTACAAAAATTAGTCATATCCAACTCTACGGTGATTGGAGGTGGATTTTGTCCGTCTAGCCAAGCGCCTACCCGATCTAAATGCTTTAAAATCTTATCCGAACTGAATTGACGTACGTCGATAGCCATAGCGATTAATCCCCTTCGTTTAAAATACTGATTTTTAAACTGTTAAAAATCCGTTTAGAATATAGCCCGCAGAAATTTATTAATAGATAGATTAAAATGACTGTATTTATTATAAAATTGGTAAGGCACCTGGGAAGCCAGAGCAGATAATATTTCGCGGATTTAGGTTCCAACCGCCACCACTGATGCCAACGGTTCCTCAACAAAATTCTACTTTTTAAAAATAAGGCCGAAATAATAATCGGGGCCGGATCTAAAGAAAGTAAAATAACGTATGCATAATTGTTTTTCCTGAGCTTCAACAGCTGCCGGATAAGTCGGAGTCGTTTTATCCAAAATCTTTCCGGCCGGATAATTTTCGCCCCCGAAAACTCTTCTTCGTCTAATTTAGACTTACCGGAGGTAAGCACTGTTATGCGGGCAAAAGGTAAATCTTGTTTTATTCGTCTAAAGGTATAAATCAGCTGGCTGACTAATCTTCCATCGTCTACGATAAGTATATTATGGCTAAACGGTTGGTCATTATTAGGCTGCAATAAAATAAAAAATAGACCAATCCTGCTCAAAAACTCCTTAAGCAGGTTCTTGGATTTTTCCCGGCGATAAGGGTTGTGAAATAATTCTCGGAGTTCCCTACACTTTAAAGAATACCACTGGCCCCCTTGACTACAAAGCATGATCTGGGATTTAAATAAACAGAGCTGAATTATTAGCGGGATTAGATCTAAAGAAAAAATAAAAATAAAATCAAATTTCCTCTTACCCAGCAAGAGCAGCTTAAATGCTGCCTGATAACTGCGTGCTCTTGTTTTCTGTGTATAAATAATTAAATCCAATCCGGAAAATTCATTCTGGAGAAAAGAACTTCTAGGCGCAGAGGTCAGCACCGATATCTGCGACCCCGGAAAATAAGTTTGCGCTCTTTTAACGGCAATACGTAAATCTTCGGGCCGACAACGCCCATTATCCGTAATTAATACGGATTGAACAATAATCTTATCGTCGTCCTGATTTAAAGAAAAAAAAGACCTGCCTATTCTTTTGATTATTTTTCTAATTCCCATCTTTTTTACCCCTTTATTTTGTCAGTATGAACCTACCTAACACTAGCATATCCATGCCGCTTTTGGTAAAAGTATTAAAAGCATCCTGGGGACTATTCACTATCGGCTCACCGTTTAAATTAAACGAAGTATTCAATAATGCGCCGATCCCGGTCTTTTGATAAAATCTTTCAATTAGTTTATAATACAGTGGGTTGTCCGCCTGGGCGATAACCTGGATCCGGCTACTGCCGTCTATGTGGGAAACCGCAGCCAATAGCTTTGGCTGCTTGACCGCAGCCGTATAGAGCATAAATTTAAAAGGATATTGTTTAGCGCGGCCGGCTAACTCAAATAGCTCTTCGGCTTGATCGAAGAGGACTGTCGCAGCAAATGGCCGGAATGGTTCGCGAAATTTAATTTTAATATTTACCGTATCTTTCATTTGTTCCTGGCGGGGATCAGCTAAAATAGAACGATTACCCAAAGCTCGCGGCCCCCATTCCGCTCTGCCCTGAAACCAACCGATAACTTTACCTTGCATTAAAGCATCAACGGTTAGCATAATCAATTCCGCTTCATCCTCGACAAGCCGATAAACAGCCTTGTTCTGCACCAGAATAGATTCAATCTCCTCCTGAGTGTATGCCCGGCCCCAATAAGCGTGCTTTAAGATAAATTTGCGGGGTTGAGCTAGTAAACA
>JBFZAT010000015.1:0-40697 GCA_041308845.1 Candidatus Omnitrophota bacterium
AGTCGCCTGGCCGATTAAAATATTGGAACTGACAAAATTATCGGTAGAATAATGGAACTCTACCGTAGAGAAGGTGCCGGTCGGGGTCCACTTAATATTATGGTTAGAACCGACGGTCCAGTTTAAGCCGGAGGTATTCGGTTCGTTGATGGCGATCTTAGCTTCAATTTCAAAACTATCGGATTCATCAAAAACATCAGTATTATTTAACTGAGTAATTTTAATTTGAGCGGTCTTCCCATTTGCTGTAACCGCATCTAAAGGTAGTACAAAACCCGTGTAGGGGCTAGAATTAAAAGCTACCGAGGCAACTACTTCACTCCAGGCATCAATAGGAGACTTACGAAATTCTATCTTTAAATTTCCCATATTGGCCGGTGCGGTACAAGGAGTAGCCCAGCTAATCGAAGTCGATTCTCCGATCTTCCAAAGAGTGCTTGTATTAGGATTGATAACCGTAACCGAACCTTTTACCGTAAATAAACCGGATAAGCCGTAAACCGCACCTAAAGAAGTATTGATAACTCTAATTCTAGAGCTCTGACCCAACGCAGGAATAATATCTTGATTGGTCGGAATATTCCATTCAAAAGGAGAAGCATCTCCAGCCACAGAAGGAGTAATAATATAGGTATAATTACTTCCGGAATCCTTAGAATATTCAATCCTTACCGTAGGAACATACCCGGTAACAGCCCAAATAATATTATTGCCAGCCTGAGTGCCCACTAACCAATTAACCCCAGCCGTAGGAGCAGTTACACCAATCACCGGCAGGATGGAAAAGGCATCAGTTTCATCCATGCCAGAACTATTATTGTAATCGGAAACTCTTAATTTACAGGCTGAAGAAGTAAAATTACTAGGTACTGTCCAACCGTAGCTACCAGAGTTAGTCACGGTATGGGGTTCAGCAGTAATAATATAATTCCAGCTTGTACCGTTATAATATTCCAAGACAACATTCGGGATCCTGGTATCCTGTCCTGCCGGTTGCGTCCAGCTAATCGTATAAGCACTGCCGGAATTCAATGTTCCCGGTTGGTCTAAAGTAAATTTCCCTTTTAATTTAAATACCGCAGATTCGGCAAACTCTTCAGTCGGGTTGTTCACTGATTCAATTTTAACCTGCACATTTTCTGAGACCAGATCTTCAGGTATAGCCCAGGTATAAGTATGGTCGGCAACGTTAACCGGACAGCCGGCTAGAGGAACAGAATAAGCGCCGCCATCATACTTATACCTTATATTTACCTGCCCTAAGTTACCTTTATGAGCCCAGGTAATTAATTGGTTCGAGCCAACCTCCCAGTTGGAGGTTGAGTTAGGCGTATTATCAGTAGGATGCATAGTAATCTGGCCGATAACTTTAAAGGTCCCGGATTCTCCGTATACTAAACCCGGAAAACTCGTATCCCGAACTTTAATTTTAGCCGCAGCAGTTAAAGTCGCCGGAATCACCGCTGTTGAATTATACGGCGATGAACCTTTGGCAATATTACTAGCCAGAGTCACCGGATAACCTAAACCGGCGTTAGTATCTTCTAAAATAATATCAACATTGGCAGTCGGGGCAGAAATTGCGTTCCAGGAAATGGAATTACTGTTGCTTTGGGCAATCCAGGCTTGCGCCGGAGTGTCCACAGTAATCTTAGGCACCAAAGTAAAAGTTCCGGTTTCAATATAAACACTGGGATTCTGATTAGAAGTAATCTTAATCTTACAGGCAGAGCTTCTTTGCTGCTGTTTAGTATCGACAGCGCTCCAGGTATAGGAATTGGATCCGCTCTTTAATCCTGCGCTATAAGCATCTTCAATCGTCGTCCAGCTTAATCCATTATAAAGTTCAATTTTAACGCTAGACATTGTACCATTGGCTTCCCAGTTTATAATATGCTCTTCACCGACATACCAGATAGTCGGAGTTTCTATAGAAGAGAACCCGCCCTTAATTGTAAATTCCCCTGTTGAACTGGTCAAGGCCGGATAATTAATACTACTGACCCGGATTTTACGTCCAGAGCCGATTTTATCCGGTACCGTCCAATCCGGAACCAAGAACACCCCACTCTCACCGCTGGCTCCACTGGCATAAGTATCTGGAAGGTTAGAACCGGTAGCATTAGTTAACCAAGTGCTTCCATCCCAAAGTTCAAATTTTAAATCCCCAATATTGCCGTATTTTTTCCATTTTACCGTAGTCGTATTGCCTACAGTAAATTCAGCAGGAGCCACCGGTTCTAATATTTCCAGATAACCATTAACGGTATTACCCTGATCTATAGGAGTGACTGCATAAACATCATTAGCATCCAGGGCATCTTCAACCCGGAATAATACTTTATTTGATCCATCTAAAGCAGTTATATCAGCATCAACGGGGATATAATTAACATTAGTAATCGTACCTCCTAAATCTGAACCAATTTGAGTCCAGACTGCGGCACCGACTTTTTTATAATAAGCGCGCAAGGTCGTGAAATCTCCGCTCAATGACCAGTCAATACGGTGAGCAGTGCCTACGGTAAGGGTCTGATTGCTGGTATTACCCTGATCAAAAATTATACTACCTTTAAATTTATGTGTCGGAGAACCGGCCATCGGGGGACCAAAAACTTCCGCATGGCTAGACTCAACCACTCTAATCTTAACATTCGGAGCAGTACTGGCCGGTATAGTAAATGTATACGGAGTGCCAGGAAGATTAGTACAATAATCCGCCGCTATGCCTGTGGCGCCAGCAAACGCAGCCCAATCTTCATCCGGATAACCGCTGGCAAAATTAGTATTATATTTAATATCAACCGGCCCGACTCCTCCGATGACATTCCAATTGATTGTCCCGGTAAGAGTAACATTGTAAGTTTGATTGACTGCAGGAGCGGTTACATTAATTTTACCTTTAACAGTAAAATTACCTGTTTTACTAGTAACTTGGGTATCTTCTAAACCAGATTCCACTCGCACTAATTTTAAAACTGCATTACCCCAAGAAACAGCGCTTTCCGGAACCGTCCATAAAGTACTGCCGGCAGCCGCATCAATACCAGTTAATTGCGCAGCTCCCCAGGGGCCTTCTTGGCCAGCCGCAGAATAATATAGGTTCAACTGAGAAACGGTTCCGGTCTTAATCCAGGAGATACTCTTTTGTTCCTGTACTGTCCAAGGTGAGCCAGTAACCGCACCAATGGTAATTCTGGGTTTCATGTAAAAATCATTAGTTGAGCTGGAGTAAACCGTGGTATCGTCAGAATCCCGCACTCTGACCCGGGCAGCATTAGAAGTCACTAATTGCCGGGTAGCTTCTTGGGCAGGAAGAATAGACCAGATATAGGTATTTCCCGGACCATCCGCGCTGGGGGCCCGGGAAACAATGGTCAAAGTCGCATAATCATCTAAGCTGGGAGTACCATCAAGCCCTAAGCCACTATATTTATCATAAAGTATATCTACATCATTAACTCCACCGCTAGCCGTCCAGACAATTTGGTTATCTCCGTCTACAAACCAGGTTTCTACCGCCCCCGGATTTTTACCCGGGCTGGTCAAGGATACTGACCCCTTAACGACAAAATTGGCCTGAGAATTCGCATAACAATACGTCTGGTCGCTTACCGCATAAATCTTAACCCGATAGCTTGCTCCGGAGAAAGCCGGAACCGTCCAATCATGATAACAAATTCCAGCGCTCTCATTTTTATTATGAGCAACTGTAGCAATATGATTAGGATAGCCTCCGCTACCGCCGTTACTATCGTAATAAAGTTCGCTGGAGCCGATATTACCTTTATAACTCCACTGAATCCTGATTTGGGCTCCACCCACATAATAGACCTCACCGCCGTTAGGCTCAATCAGGGAGCGATTAGAAGAACCATTCCAGAATTTACCTCTAATATCAAAAGCCTCTGAAGTACTATTAACACTGGAATCACTGTTATCCTGTACTTTAATTTTTGCGGTAGTAACCGGAAGGCTGGCCGGGCTAGGGATAGTCCAATCATAATAATTTTGCACTGCCGTATCTACTTGAGTAAAAGCGCTCCCAAAAGCATTACCATCTTCAGCATAATATAAATCCACTAAACCAACATTTGAACCTACCCCGGCGTTCGTAATCCAGGTAATCCGATGAGTTTCGCCGGGAATCAAGGCATTGTCTCCGCGGTTAGCCGAAGAAGGGCTGGTAATTTCCAACTTACCTTTAGCATCGATATTATTACCAGAATCAATTTTAATATCACTATGGGATATACTCTCAACCCTGATCCTGATATCATTATCCACCGGGCAATTGACTGGATTCCAATACCAACCTTCAGCATTAGTACGATTAAGCGCAATCTCTCCGTTATAATTACTGCCGCCATCATCGCTATATCTAACATTTACTGTTCCAATATCACCCTGGGTAATCCAGGTGATATTAAAAGGTGACCCCACAGTAATACTGCCTCCGTTCGGCACTAAACTTGTAAAACGGGATTTAATGGTTAAAGGCTGGGTAGAGATAGACTTTACTCCGGTAGGATCGTAATTAGAAACTAATTTTATTTTTACATCCGGATTCTTACCGTTATCACCGGTTTTAAAAGGCCATTTTTCTGGATGCGCAGGATCATAAGTTGCCGGAATAGTCCAAAGATAATTCCCGGCGCTAGAAGGAATTGTCCCAGAAGCATCAATAATCCCGGCATATAAGTCTAAACCGCCATTACGAGAAAAATAAATATCGACCGGTCCCATAGATGTACCCTGACGGGTCCAACTGATATTCTCCTGTGAGCCGCACTCCCAAACTAAATCTGGGCCTCCCAGCTCTGAAGGACGGCTAAGATGCAGGGCACCTTTAACCGTAAAATCATTATCTGATTCATCCTTGACTTCCTCGGTCGGATCAGTAGCCAACCTAACCTGAACCCTGACAGTATTATATAAAAGATCGGCATCTGGAATAACCCAGTCGTAACCGGTCAGCCCTACCGAGGCATCCTGGCTAGCATTAATTATTTGTGGATCAGGATAATCATCGCTACCGCTATCTTTTGAATAAGCAATTCTTACTGTTCCCAGCTGTCCGCTAGCGGCCGGATAAGCCGTCCAGGTAATCAGACAGTGATCGCCAATGTTAAAACTATTGCCGCCATTAGGAAAAGTAACAACGATATTGCCCCGCACATAGAAATTCCCGGATTGCCCGGAGACATCATCATCTCCGAGTAAGCCTACCAATATTCTGGAATCATTATTTCCTAAATTAGTCAAAGGAATATCCGCAACACTCCAGAGTTTTTCTCCTGCGCTACCGTTGATGCCGGTGTAAATATTAGTAAAACTGGTCCCGCCGTTAGTCGAATAGGCTACCCGGAAATTATCTCCGTATACATCATGTAAACTCCCGTGAGCAGTCCAGGTAATATTATAATCCTGATCAGCCCGCAGTTTAATCCCGGCCGGCGGATTAATAATTTCTAACCATCCTTTTATCTGAAAAGCCGCGTCTGATTCATCATAAATAGTCGGATCAAGATATTTTTCTATCCTCACTGCGCAATAATTGCTGATGGCATCCGGAACTGCCCAATCAAATCCCACTGCTCCTAAACTGCCGGCGACCTGAGAGCCGCCGGCTACAATCACCCAGGTTTTACTGGTATTAAAATCGGTACAGTATTTAATAGTGACATTAGCGATATCCGTGCTGCCACCCAAAGTCCATTTAATCTTTTGCGCCTGGTCAACCTTCCAGAGTTCATTGCCATTAGGCTGGTCGATCTTGATCGATTGTTTAATTTTAAAGGTATCGCTGATAGATCCGATATCCGGATCACTGACATCTTCCACTTTAACCTTACATAGATCGCTAGAAATATTTAAAGGCGGGGTCCAGGTGTATTTACCGTGGGTAACATCGATATTTTGGGCGTCAACTGGAGGATCGCTCTCTCCGCCATTACTAGTATTAATAAGGTACCAATTCGAACCGTTATCTACAGAATAATATAGATTCACCTGAGTTGAAGTACAATTCAAAGTCCAAGCGATATCGTGGGGGTAACCAGTTGCCCATTCATCAGTAGAAACAGGGGCGCTAAGCGTAAGCGTACCCCGAATTTCAAAGTTAACATCGCTAGCATCAGAGATATCGGCATTACTGTTAGAAACCACTCTTACTTGAGTAGTTTTTCCTGCGGCAAATAAAGGCAGTGGATTCCAGTTAAAAGTGCCTGCACTCGGAGATAAAGCAGTGGCTCCGGTAATATCAGTCCAGGTAGCATGCGCAGCATCAATAGAATATTGCAACTTTACGGTAGAAGTAAAATTGCCCCATTTATTCCAAGTAATATTTCTGTCAGTATCTCCTACATACCAAAGGACAGCAGTATTAGGCGCGGTCACCTGAAGTTTACTTTGAATAGTAAAAACGGCGTTGGAGACATCATTATTATTAGCATCGGCAGCATCTGAAACTCTCACTAAACAATCTGTGTCTTTCTCTGCCGCCGGAAGTATATCCGCACCAGTAGAATTCTTTCCAACAGTCCAGGCATAACTGCTATCAGCAGCAGCGGTAGAAGCAATAATTTGTTTCCAGCTACTGCCGTTATCATCAGAATATTCAATCTTAACATTAGCGATTGAAGCAGCATTACGCCAGGTAATATTATATAAATCTCCGACCGCTAAAGTTTCTGAACCGTTAGGAGTAACTACTTTGACTGCCGGCAGCTCAGCTACAAAATAAGGAATATTGGCTGTAGATGTACCGGCTCCGTCCCGCGTCGCGGTGATATTAGAAGCAGTGATAGCCTGGCGGAAACAAATATCATCTAAACCATTAATATCTGTACCGGTCCCTGCAGAAGCCGAAATTATACTAAAGGACCGGGCTAAAGTTACATCCGGAGATAATGTCGCTGTTGCCGAAGCCCCGGTTGTATTTAATACTCCTTTTTTAACAGTACTGCCGTCTTGAAAGGTTAACACAAACCAGGCAATATCTAGGCCTCCGGTTGTGCCATTGCGGGTGAAAGTCAGAGTAGTGCCATTGGTAATCTCACCCCGGGTGGAATAATTTGTTTCAACCCCCGAGTATGCGCTGGTAGGAGTATACCGAGAGGAAAAAAATAGGATTGATTTGGCAGTATCTACGGAAGTTAAACCAGCAGTGCCGTAAGAGCTGCCGTTGGCAATCGCAGCTGTTCCATATTGCACATTAACATCCGAATCAAATTCTATAACTTGATAATAAACATCAACTGTGGATACACCTGTTGAATCAAGAAATTTATCGCTTCTCTGAAAAGTAATCTTAGCCGGAGTGCTTTCAGAACCATAATCGCTGATCCGGACAGAGATTGCCCAACACTCATCATTCCTGGCCGCATAACTCCTACCGGAAGCATTAGATAATTTAAAAAACTTACTTACATTCCTACCGCTCAGAATAACCAATGAACGGGCAGAATTAAGAGAAAAAGGCAAGGTCACTTCTTTGCTTAAATCCGTTAGAACGGTATAGCTAGAGGTAACATTTACTCCATCGGCAAATTCTATAACCTGCCATTCTACTGTGGCGCTGGTAGCATAATAATCACTGGGTAATCCGCGCTTAATTAAAATGTGAGAGGCATCATCAAATACCGCTGAAAAAAGCGCATCACCCGGAGCATTGTGAGCTCCGCTAGAGCTTATTAATACAATTGATTTACTTAAGTCTACGGTAGTGCCGATATCAATAACCAGGGCCGAATCCGGATCATCACCGTTAAGGAAAGTAGCCTGGCCTCTAAGTACCTGTTTGACCTGCAAAGCCGCCTGGGCATCTGTAACCAGAAACAGCCCGGCCAGAATCCCTAAAAATACTAAAATACTCAAGATTTTTCTACTTAGCTTATCGTTAATCATAATTGAATACCTTAAAATTCATCTCCCGGTTCAGGTTGTCGCGGTGGTTCGGCTTTCTTTACCGCTGGTCCGACAAAACTAATCGTCTTAACCTGGCGTTTCATTTTCTTTTCTCTAGCCACATTCTCCAAGGTAGCATCTTCTAACTGGATTTTGACAATATCCCCGATATTTAAATCACTTAATCTTTTCTTGCGTTCCAATTTAGTCCCCTTTTGAATCGGCACCAGCATTTCATATTCCACCCCGTCCTCAGTATCCCGGCTGTAAATAACACTGATATAATCCTGGCTGATACTACTAATTTCTCCCTGAATTTCTCTGGGGGCCAAAGTAGTTACAACTGTTTCAGTTTCTAGGGGCTGATCCTTAACTGGCGCAGCTGCCGCTAAAACAGGGATAACCATAAATGTATAAAGCAAGATGAACGCTTTTAATAATCTAGAAAACATTTTACTTTTCCCTCCAATACTCTCCGGTAAATGTAAAATCCTGCACCGCCAGGCCTTCTTTGCGTAAACTAAGCACCCCTTTCATTTTACCATCGGCACTAATATCCGCCCGCCATAATGCAATGCCTTCGGGAGCACTCTGCATGGTTTCCCAAATAATTCTCCCGTTATCTGCGTTTCTTACGGAATAATTTGAAGGAGTAAACTTTTTATCGGTTAACTTGGCGGAAACAAATTGTTTTTGCGAGAATGTCAGCGTATCAGTATGCTGGGCTCCGGAAGAAGAAACTAAAGTAATCTGCCAAGTGGTGTTCTCCAGGACTTCCTGGGGCCGGGGGGTAGAACGAATAACCGGAGCAGTCGCCGTTACTTTACTTACACCTGATATTTTCTGGGGGTTAAAAGATTCTGTTTTATTTTCACCGGCGGCTGCAACTGGTTTATTCTTAAAACTACTGCCTTTATTTATTTTAATTGCCACTTTAGCCACTAAAGTCAGGCCTAAACCAACAAGTGCAATCACTAAAACCGTAGTGCCGACTTTTAAGCCCGCCGGTTTTATTATTTCTTTATCTTCATTTTCTTCAGTTCTTTCTTCTTCTTTTTCTTCCCTATTAATAAATGCGGCCCTCACCCGGCTCTGAAACTCCGGCCCGCCTAAAATTCCTTTTTTCTGTAAATCTTTATGCCACCCCAGATCGCCGGCTTTAATTAACTCCTGCATAAACTCTGCATAGTTTTGCTGGCCCAATAATCCTAAAATAATATTTTTCTCTTCTTGCATAAATTCCCGCAGCGGTATTTCTTTATTAATATACAATGAATAACTGCTGTATGGGTAATCTTGAAAAGAAAAAGCCAGGTTCAGTTTTTGCGGATTCAGATGAATATAGGCAGTCAGCTTTAAAAGATAGGGGTCTTTTTCCACTAGCGCAGTCTTAAATCTATCCCTGAAGAGATGGCCTTTTCTGCCGTATTTACCGTTAAAATATTTAGTATAAGAGGAATTAAGACCGTGCATAATCTCAGAGATGCCTCCCTTAAACACATCCTGGCTTTGATCCGGAAGTTCTAATAAAAGATGAAAATGGCTAGGCAGTAGCGCATAAGCATATAATTTGAACTTATATTGCTCTTTGTATTTTTTCAATAATTCAAAATAAGTATTGTAGTCTGATTCTTCTTTAAATATATCTTGATTATATATACAACGGCTGGTTATATAATAGAGGGCGTCTTCTAATAAGATTCTCGGTGGCCTGGGCATTTTCCCTACCTTTTTACCTGGCACTTTTGATTTGTGCCTGACACTTTTTCCAAATTCACAAAAAAAACCAGCCTTTTTTCCTGGCTGGTATTAGTTAGCTGCTTAAAACTTTTATTTCTAGCAACCTGCCAATCCTTAAACCTAGGATGCACGGCTTTGCGTCCCCCGATTTCTCGAGGTTTGCCCTTCGAAATTTTTCTTTTTCCTGATTAAAATATAACATATTTTAAGCCGCTTTGTCAATGTTGCTGTTTTTTAGGCCACCCATCTTAAATAAAACCTTCTGAAATCCTGGTTAAGCCCGGTTAAAAATAATGGTTATTCCCCCTTTATTTAATATAGGCCTTGATTATTTTTTGTTCCTTTTTGGGCTTGTCCTCCTTAAGCGTAACCACTGAATTAATCTTATGCACTACCTCCATGCCTGAAGTAACTTCTCCGAAAATAGTATGCCGGCCATTTAACCCGGGAACCGGTTTAACCGTAATAAAAAACTGACTGCCATTGGTATCTGGACCGGAATTAGCCATTGCTAATACCCCGGGTTTATCAAACTGAAGCTGAGGCTGAATTTCATCAACAAAAGGCTTCCTCCAAACAGATTCACCGCCAGAGCCGCTAGCTGTAGGATCCCCACCTTGAATCATAAAATCTTTAATCACCCGGTGGAAAGTAATCCCGTTATAATAACCCTTTTCTACTAAACCGATAAAATTCTCGCAAGCCAGCGGAGCGCTCTCCGGAAACAATTTTAATTTAATCTGGCCTTGATTAGTCATAAGCACTACCTCTGATTTTTTCTTCATTTGCGCTAATTTTTCTGTATCTTCTCTATCTTTGACGAAATCTTTCAAATCTGCACGCTTAAAAAGTCCGTCTAAATAATCCTGGGCGATTCTTCGTTTTCTTCCGGTAGTCAACATTTTTCGGTAATAATCCTGTTTCAGCGCATCTAAATCTTTTAAATCCGCTTTCTTGACATAAAGCAGCCGGAAGACTACATCTCCATAATAGTTTTTAGCTGCGATAAAATCTCCAGGTTGAGAATTCAAAATACGGTAAGCATCATCTTTAGGAATTAACCAGAGGTCGATCAGAGCCTCTAGCGACATAATGTTAATCCAAGAGGCCCCTTTCTGGCCTAAAGGTTTTTTCTCTAGATAAGTTTCATACCAAAGCCGGGGATTTTTTTTAACCCGGAGCGCAAACTCCTGAGTTTGCTTTTGTTGATCTGGGCCGAAAAGTATATATTCGCTCTCAAATGAATTGTAACCGTTAAGAAATTTATCTTTAATCTCTTGTTCGCTCACTTTAACTTCCGGATCCAGCTTTTCTTTAAGCAGCTTATTAACCATTAGTAATTCTTCAATCCGAGTTTCAAAAGTAGCTGGGTCTTCGTTAAAATTAGTAACCACCCAACTGCGGTACTTTTCCCCTCCATATTCAACGTTTTTCTCCGCCAACAAACGCTTAACTTCCGATAATACTTCTGCTTTAGGAATCTTTATCCCTACGTCCCTGGCCTCCTTAATAAATACTAAATTCTGCCAGGCCTCCTGGCGCGTATCTTCATCTGAACGCTCTTTTTGGCCTCCAGAGCGGGTAAAAAGTAAAGCTGTCTTATAATAATTAAGGAAGCTGGCCCGATTAACCGGTTTACCAAAAGCTTCTCCTACGGTTTCAAATTTGATAATATCTTCAAAATTATAAGCTCCGGCCGGAGCCGGTAAGGTAAAATAAGTTAAGCCAGCAACCGCGAGAAATATCAGGAGTAATTTTGCCCATCTATAATTCTTGTTAGGCTTCTTCATTTTATTTTTTAGTATTTACTACGCTAAATTTAACTGGATCAGAAACCAGCTGTTCTTGGAAAGTATCCAGGCCAAGTTCCGCACCCCAGACATTCTGATAAACCGCTACCAATCGGTAAGTTCCCGGCTCGGTAATATCAAAAAAACCCCTGAGATTCCGCGGGTATTCTGATTTTACCTCTTCTGCCGGCTGCAAAAGTTTGAAATAATCGGTTTTTGGATAACCGGTCTCGTAAAAATTCTTGCAGGTCAATTTTTCTCCTAAAGGAGAAATTATCTCAAAATGCACCTCTTTTTGGTTTTTGGCAGCAGCCGGTGAACTAATATAGAATCTTTGATTAACCAATACTGGGCTGGAACTAAGATTTTTCAAAACAAAGGTTACATTAATCGGCTCTTCAGCCGAGTATTCAGTTTTATCTAGAATTATGCGGAACTTAAGCGTTTGATTCGCACAAAACCCGGATTTTCCTAAACAGAATATGCCCAGAATAATTACTGCGGATATCCGGACTAATAAATTTCTTAAGAGGTACATTCTAAATCCTTATTTTTTAACAGCAGCCTGCTCTACCTTAGGTACCAGAGCCGATTCTACCTCCGGGCTAGGCTTCTTTAATCCTGCGCTGACAAAATTATAATCTGAAACAATATTCTTCTTGTTGCGTATACTAACTACCCCGCGCATCACTCCATCTGAGCTGATATCTCCGCGCCAGAAAGCTGTGCCTTCCTTTTCAGAAATCTGCATAGTCTCCCAGGTATAGGTTTCATTATCCTCTAAGAGGCGCATAGAAAAATTTGTAGCCGCATACCCTTTAGTCGCCATATTTTTAGTACCGACTTTAGCGTCCATAAAAATCAAGGTGTCTTTTTCTAACTTACCTTTGCCGGACATCGGCTTAATTTCAATCGCCCATTCCGTACCGTTAATTTCGGATTTTTTCTTAGTAATCATCTCCTGTACTTTATTGACCTGCTTTTTGACAGCTGCCGCCGGAGCCGCCGCTTTCTCTTTTTCCGGCTGGCCTTTAGCAAACCACTCTGCCAACGCAAGATTTGTACTGACCGCTATAAATCCTGAAACTAATAAACCAATAATCAACTTCTTCATTTTCTCCTCCTTATAATTATTGTTTTGGTTGTTAATATTTAATCAGCTTACCGCCTGGCAATATTCCTGAGGCTTTAAAGTTTTATTGTATCTTCCCCCGGCCGCTATAAGCCTCCCAGGTAAGTAGATATTTTTTTACCCAATCTACATCTTTATCATCACTTTTGGCCAACCCCAGATAATGCCTAAAATGCTTATTCGCTTTTGGCCGATTAACTAAATACTCCGCATAAATATAACCTAAATTAAAGTGGGCATAAGCATTATGAGGGTTAATCTCGATAACCTTTTCGAATTCTATCGCTGCGCGATCATACTGTTTATTTTTGGTATAAAAAATACCCAGGTTATAATGCATTTGAGCTGTTTCCGCTATCAAGAGTTTATTTTGCCGGGCTAATTCCGCAAACTTTTTAGGTATATTCTGCATCTCTGCCAACATACCTTTATTTTTTTTCAGTGCTTCGGCTAAATCTCTCTGAAGATCGGTTAGTTGTGATTTTAACAGGGTGTTTTCAGCTTCCAGTTTATTTTTTTGCTGTCGTAATTGATCCGCCTCTAACTCCCGTCGTTTGGCATCACTTTGCAGGGTACTTTTTTCTTTTTGCGCATCCCCCAATTTTTTATTTAATTCATTCAGCCTGGCCATAGACTCAGACTTTTCACAAGTAGTTTTTAATATGTCCCATTTGCTAATCAGCTCTTTTTGGGCAGCCCGTAATCTGTTGACCTCTTCTTTTTGCTTTAGCTGGATATCCTGACATTGTTGCTTTTCTTGGGTTAAAGCAGCTAAATCATTATTAACCTGCTCCAAAGAAACTGTTAATTCCGCCACCTTGCTTCTATCCTGCAATAAAGCTTTGATCTGAGTCATCAGATTTTCGCGGTCGGCTTTAATAGCTTCATTTTCTTGAAGTAATTTAGTATTCTCACTCTTTAGTGCCGATTCCTCCTGGCTTAATTTCTGATAATCCGGCTTAATTTCTTCTAGTCTCCCGGAAAGTTTTCTTAATTCTTGGGAAAGTTGCTGCGACTTATTGGAAAAGAATATAAGCCCGCTACAAGCGGCTAAAATCAAAACCCCCATCACGATGACTAACAGCTTGAGTTTACTCATTGATTAAATCTCCTTTAAAAGTCGGCTTATATTCCTGCTCTTGTTTAAAACTAGGATATTCCTGATACGATTTTATTTCTTCCAGGGCAGCTTTAGGTTCGATGCTTCTTTCAGCAGCCTCCGGACCGGCTTTAAAATCCGGATTTTCAGTAAAAGGAGCATAAGCACCATATTCTTTAGTCGGCGCATCATGAAAACTCGGCTCACGCGCATTTCCGGAGGAAATCATATCTCCGGTTACAATATGCGGAGTAATCATGATCAAAAGCTCGGTTCTTTCGGTCTTTTTTAAACTTTGCTTAAAAAAGAAACTCAATATCGGAATCTTACTTAAAAACGGGAATTGTTCGGCAGAAGAAATCTTATCTTCTCTGCGCAAACCTCCGATAATAATTGTCGAGCCATCCTTAACCATAACCGTGGTTTCTGACATTGAAGTATCGATGATCGGCACCCGGTTGCCGCTGGGAGTAATCAAGAATGAAACTACACTGGAAATCTCAGGCTTGATTTTCATCGTCACGTAACCGTCTTCGTTAATCGTCGGGGTTACGGATAACTGGATCCCGACATCCACAAAAGTTACTTCTTCAGAAACCGTTGAGGTGCTTTGCCCGGTAGTCGTAGTGGCGGTGACATAGGCCTGACGTTCCCCCACATGAATTTTAGCTTCTTGATTATTGACAATCGAAATTTTGGGATTAGAAAGAATCTGGGTACTGCCTAAAGTTTGAACGTATTTAAGTAAAATATCCATATCCCGCTTAGAATCTAAGATGCCCACATGCAATATCCCCGGTCCGGTTTTTTGCCCGGCAGAAGTATTTAAGGTATTGCCGCTAAAAGGATATGAACCAATCTGGTTATCTAAAGTTTTAGTTAAAAAATCACTGCGGGTGGTAAAAGTATTAGTAGTATCTGTCTCCACCGGCTTGATGACACTGAAGGGATTGGCCCCGAAATAAGCCATTCCGTAACGGCTGGCTGCTCCGATTAAACCTTCCCATTCGGCTCCGGTATCTAATTGATCAGATAACTTCACCTTAATAATCGTACTGTCAATTAATACCTGTTTGGTTTTCTGATCCAGGCTAGTAATCAACTTCTCAATATTCACCATTCTTTCCGGCAAGGTCTGCACAATAACCTGGTTGGAACGTTCATCGGCTTTAATTGTACCGACTTTTTTTAAATCCAGCTGCGCCTTAAGCTGCTCCTCAATATCCTTAGCTTTGGCGTATTTTAATTGGAAAACCCGGACTAAATTCTTTTGTTCTAAAGTAGAGATCGCCTTTTCGATTTCAGCAATCTTTTCCGGAGTATCCATGATAATCGCGGTCCCGGAATCCGGCTCAACCAAAACCCTGCCGATTTCACTTTTTAAAGCATCCAGCAAAGTGAACACTTGTTCGGGTATAGCGTACTTAATTCTAAAAACCTTGACTTCACGAATATCAGCAAATCCCTTGCCGAAAAGCGCTTTATATTCATCCCCGGTCATAATGTTATAGATTTCACCTTCTTTTGTATAAGCTAATCCATTTGAACGCAGCATAATATCAAAAACATCTTTAGCCGGAACATTCAACACCATCAAGGTAATCCGGCCAGAGACATCTTTTGTGGAGATCATATTAACCCCTGTTTTCATAGACAAAAATTTTAAGGCATCAGTAACTTCGATATTCCGTAAATCCAGAGAAATCCTGCCCTGCATACCTTCAGCCATCGGCTCAATTTCATCTTGCTGAGCTAATGGCGCCTCCACAGAAGCTACCTCCGGGGCCGGCATTACTGAAGGAGAAACTGCCGGAGTAGAAACTGTTGCCGGCTGAGTTAAAACCACCGGGCTATCTTCAGCCTGAAGTTTATAAACAAGAGTAGAAAAAACTAAAAAAATCAAAATAGATATTTTTTGGATAGTTTTCACCTAAGTTCAAACTCCTCGTTATTCAGAGTCAAGATTACTTTATCTCTAAATATGGCCTGTACCCGGGCATCCCCAGCCATCTCACCTCTTTTTACAAAAAAAGTCTTGAGTGTTTTAGTGTCTTCGATCATCGCATCCGGATCATTAGACCAGGAGATCCCGACTAGCCTTAAGCTCGAAGCTACCTGCAGGCTTCTGGCCGAAGGAGCAGTATTAATATCCGGGGTTTCCTGAGATATTCTTTTTAACCCCATAGTAAAAATATCCCTTTCCCTAATCTGGTCTAAATAATAAGTAATTGCTTTTTTAAATCCTAAAGGTTCCGGAAAATTCTCTTCATTCTTGGCCAACGGCGCATTTAATTCCAAACGCGGCGGCTGGCTTAAATTAACCAAAGAAGTAAATAAATTAGCTAAAAAATATAATGCCAGCAAGGCGACCAGAAGGCCTAGGAACCTATTGGTTACTTTGACATCCAGCTGCTCCAGGCTTAAACCTTGGGCTAACTTTTCAAATTTTACTTTTAAGAATGAAACCCTCCCTAGCCAAGCCCCAAAGTTTAACCAGCTCATACTGTGGCGACGGGAGGTTTGAGCATGTACTCCTCCAGAATTAGACTTGGAAGTCTCAATAATTTTTAAAAGCTGTTTTTCTGGAGTGAGAGATCTTTCCTGTGCCATCCGGATTCTATTTCCTCATTAATTATTTCTTGAATTAAAACCGCATCAATTACAAACTTATTCTTTAAAACTAAGGCTTTCAAAGCCCGGTGACAGAGCATAGTAATTCTTCTGGGATAACCCCGGGTGTATTGATGCACCTCCTTAATCGCTTCATCCAGGAATAAATGCATATTGGCAGAGTACCCTGCCTGCTTTATCCGGAATTCGATCATTTCTCGGGTTTCTTCAAAATCCAGGGGATTTAAAGTATATTTAAAACTAATGCGGTCAAAAAAATTAGGAATATTGGTAATCTTGGCGTGCAACTCTAGCTGCCCTAAAAGTACTAACTGGATAAGTTTAAACTCATTGGTTTCATAGTTCAATAGCACGCGCAGCACCTCTAAAGATGATTCATTTAATTTCTGCGCTTCGTCAATAATCAAAGTAACTGTTTTATTTTCAGTTACTCCTTTCTGGAATAAAAATCTTTCCAGGCCTTCGCGTAAAGCCACAATGCCCGGGGGGATATCGCTATTAATGGTAATCTCAAAATTGGAAACCAGAGAAGTAAGCAACGGTTCTTCACTGTCAAAAGAAGGATCCAGAATTATATGAAAAATAAAATCCGGCCGATCTTTAAGCTCTTGGATTAATTTTCTGGATAAAGTTGTTTTACCAGTGCCTACATCTCCTAAAATTACCGAAAGCCCTCTTTTCAGACGCAGCTCGATTAAAATATTAGCTAAAGCTGATTCGTGTTCTTTAGATAAATAAAAAAATTCCGGATCCGGGCTGGTAGAGAAAGGCTCTTTTTCAAATCCTAATACTTTAAAATAACTCATATTTTTAACAATTAATCTTGCTCTCAAAATTAAACCTGATTTCTTATAAGGAAATCAGGTTTATCTGGGTCCCGACTCTTGAATCTTAGATGGCTGAATCAACACATCGCCGCTTGTAAGATCCGCTGAAATATCCACATCTTCAGCTAATTTTTTTCTAATTAAACTTAAAGAGTAGCCCTGTTGAGTCAGCTCTCTGATTTTTTTTATTCTGGCTTTAATAGTATTCTTATCGTAATATCTTATATTAGCTTTTTTAATAATGACCGGCAACAACCCGAAGTTAGTATAGTGGTTTACAATCTGGTAAGAGACATTAAACTCTCTCATAATTTCTTTTGCGGTAATCATATCATTTTCTTGAGCTCGGCTATTTGACATTTACCACCTTATTATGAGATACCATAGTTATGATATATACTATATATCTACCAAGAATTTCCTTTTTAGTCAAGCTAAATTAGTGTTTTAGGCCTATCAACTATAATTTGCTTAAACTTAAAAACCAGAAGAACTTAGCTCATAATCAATGCTTTATTGGTTAGCTTCCGAACTGGGATAAGAAGATATAAAAAATAAGGAGAGCAAAAACTTAAAAATAACAAATTACTTCTTAAGGTTTCTATGGGTCCTCAGTACCGCTTCTAACAACGGCAAACTAGCGTCAAAATCCGCCCCTTTATAAAATACCCCACTCATACCGTGAGCCCTGGCCTCTTGTATTTTCGGATCAGCGATATAAGAACTAATAATAATAATCGGAGTGTTGGCATCAAAAGTTCTGATATTTTTTAACGCATCTACCCCATCCATAATCGGCATCCTTAAATCCATAAAAACAATATCCGCTTTTTTTTGCTTAACCAGCTCAATGGCGCTTTTCCCGTCACCAGCGGTAATAACCTTGTACCCTTTGGATTCAAGCCAGAATGTCATAAGGTTTCTAAAATCTTCTTCATCATCTACTACCAATACTCTAATGCTTGTCCCGTTCATAGATCGGCCTCCTTATTGATTATTAACCTTAGCTTAATGGCACAGTAAAGCTGAATCTGGCTCCCTGGCCATCCGGGCTTTCCACCCAGATCTTACCTCCATGTAACTCTACAATTTCTTTAGCAATAGACAAACCGATACCTGTACCGCTGACATCGGTAGCTACCCTTTCACCGGTCTGGTAAAATTTATCAAAAACTTTTACTAATTCATTTTGAGGAATCCCGCAGCCGGTATCCTGTACGCTCACAATAATCTCCCGATCGTTATTTAATTTAGCCTCAACGGTAATCGTACCGTTATTCGGAGTAAATTTAATGGCGTTACCGATTAAGTTATTTAAAACCTGGATTATTTTATCCGGATCGACATTGACAGACGGCAAATTTGGTTGTGCTTTATTCAAAATAGCTACGGATTTAGCGCTAGCCCAGGCATTTAATCCTTCAATAGAATCACTAATAACAGTACCAATCGCAGAAGGAGCACGATGGATATTCATCTTGCCGGCTTCGAGTTTAGAAAGATCCAACAGGTCATTGATCAAAAGGCTCAATCTTTTACAATTTCTGGAGGCGATAGAAAGAAACTGCTGCTGGTTTTCCGAAAGCTTACCGGCAGTACTACCCAGAAGAAAAGCAATGGCTTTATCAATAGAAACCAAAGGTGTTCGCAATTCATGAGTTACGTTAGCAACGAAACTTGCCTTCAACCGGTCTATTTCTTTCTGCTTAGTAATATCACTTAGAACAGACACCATGCCTACAGTCTGGCCGTTTTCATTTTCTATGACTGCGCTACTAGCCCTGATCGTCCTGTTGGTTTCGTTATTTCTGCTCAACAGCTCAATTTCTTTGCCTTCTTTATCTTTAGAATCTTTGACCAAGGACAACAATTGCTCATCCCTGAGGCTATCATCCACAGATTTACCGATTTTATCTTTTTTGCTTACTCCCAGGAGCCTTTCGGCCGCCGGATTCATCATCACCACTTTGCCTTGAGCATCTACCACCAATAGGCCTTCGGCTACGCTGCGGATAACCGCATCGGTTTGCTTCTTATCGGTAAGTACCCGATTGTATTTATTCCAAACCATTTCTTCATTTTTACTGCTTTGCTCTATAATACTTTCATATTTTTGGCTCACTTCTTTAGTGGTTTCTTCAATTCTTTTATTTAATTCCTGACCGAAGATATCCGAAACAATCTTGCTCACTTCCTGACAACGTTCTTTAGAATCCAAGACCGAGCTGATCTCCTTGAAAACAACTTGTTTTATGGTTTCATCGCTAACCATCGGCCTAATTGCTGTGGTTTTATCTTTTTTTAGGTTTTCCTCTTTTATCCTAGCGGCCTCAGATAATTTTGCCCAATGAATTAACAATAAGGCAATCAATATGCTGGCAATCGGAGTAACAATATAGATTATCGTTAAAAGTGGCATATGCTAAACGGCTAATATTTCAACCCTGTGATTTACATACAACAGTTGACTTATATTTTATCAATAACCCGGTATTTGTCTATCGATTTTACTTAAAACTTACGCTAAGAGAACAAACCAAAGAATAAGCGTTGGATAATTCACCGGGAAATACAATTATTCCCTTCATGATGCCAACTCTCAACCTCTCCGCTGCTATTTATAATAAAACTTGTATTACAGAATAAGTTATACTTTTGTACGGGAGTCGTTTCTAATACATACTGAGTAGAAACCCCGCTGAAAGGTTTCCCATCGGCAATTCCGGAATGTAAAACTGCGCGGGGATAAGCATACAGATGGCCGCCACTTCTAACAGTATCTTTACGCGCATATTCAATTGCTTTCTTCCCGTTATTTAAAAGGTACTCTTTATCCGGAACACCCCAGGCAGCAATGAGTATCTCTTCTTTTTGGCCGAGCAAAGAATTTAACTTTGCATCGAATTTAGCGGTTGTCGCACAGCCACATAACCCTAAACTTAATAACCAAATAAATATCTTTCCCATATTATTTGCCCTCCTGGCCGGCCATTATTTTATCATGCTAGGATCTTTAGTGTGAAAACATATTTTACTCTATTTATAAGCCCACTGCAATAGCTGTCTATTTACAACCGGACATTTTTAACAAACATAATAGTTATTCAGTAAATAAAATAATTGCACCCGAACGAACTCTATGCTAAGTTTAATTTATTATGATAAGAAGAACTACCTACTGTTTCTTGGTGATTGCCTGCTGTCCCCTATTGAGCTGCTGTGTTTCCGCTAATAAAACAGTCAGCTTCAGCGACCCCAATCAGCCCCGCTACGCTCAACTAGATATCTGCCTAAAACCTACCAAGTCGGACAAAAAAACTATTAAAATTGTTTCTTATAATATTGAGCTAGGCAAAAAGATTAAGGGAGCCAAAGATTTTCTGAGCAAGCACCCGGAACTGGCCAATGCCGATGTTATCTGTTTACAGGAAATGAACCTGGAGGCGCTGAAAATTCTAGCCCTAGCCCTTAATTACAACTATATATATTATCCCAGCGCAATCCATCCCGGCAACAATAAAGATTTCGGACAGGCGATTCTCTCCAGGTGGCCAATTCAGGATGACCAGAAAATCCTTTTACCTTTTTCTTTCGTAGACAGATATATCAAAATCCAGAAATGCGCAATCGGAGCGGTTATCGTAATTAACGATCAGCCGATTTATATCGTCTCTGCGCATCTAGGGGTACTTATTTCAGCTGAACATCGAAAAGAACAGGTCCGGGCTATCCTGGCGGCCCTCCCGCCGGAACCGAACAAATGCATTATAACCGGGGATTTTAACACTTACGCTCAGATGCACACTCAAGCAATAATCCAACCTCTGGAAGAAGCGGGTTTTAAACTAGCGACTAAAAATACCGGCTGGACTTATAAATACTGGTATTTATTGAACTACCGGGCGAAATTGGATTACATCTTTTACCGAAACTTAGAATTAATTCAATCAGGTAGAGTTCTAAATCGTCGCTACAGCGACCATTTCCCTATTTGGGCAGATTTCCAATCTTAAATATTCCGGATGGCTCAACAGAATCTTTATTTCGGACACTTAAATATTATTATTTGGCGTAAAAAAAGTAACTGTGTAATATTTAAAAAATCCACCTTGGTCAAAGCTATGCTGTGATTTTTTCTCAAACTGCGATAAATATCCAATAAACTATTCTTCCCGTCAAAAAGCTGGACTAGCCTGAACAAAACATTATCGCTAATTTTGGGGTCAGGGATTTTAAAACTAAAAGATGATAATTTGCATCCAAAGACAGTTTCGCCTAAAAGCACTAACTCCTTCTTTTCCCTCAAATACAAAACTTTCTTGATCTTAATTAACGGGTTCAGGATAAAAATCATATCCCATCTTAAATTCTGCCGCAGAGGTTTGTCAATCAAAGCCAGATTAACCTGCTGAAGATTATCTTTATTCAAGGCAGCCGCTGAAGAAAGCCTCCATCCTCCTTTACAACTAAAATCCGCACAAACCCTAGGCCGGATTTTATAAATAACGCATTTATTACTGTGGTTTAAATAAATACAAGAGTTATCCGGTTTTTTAAGTAATTGGTATCCTCTGTTGGCACAACTAATCTTTAAATTGCTACACTTGTTTTTGTCTAATTTACAGAAAGCCCTGGCCCGATACAATCCAGAACTAAACTCATCCCGGTCCAAATACACATCCCATTGCCGGCAACACATCGCTTGACATAAATCAATAGCCTGCCGGCAACTACCTTCAAAAAAAACTTTCCGGTTCTTACCATCAATCCTTATTTTCTTAAAATCTACCATATCTCACCAACTCACAGACGTTGTACGTAACCGTTGATACCGTAATGGTTTATAAAACAAACTCTAAGGCTATTTTTTCTGCCGCTAAAGAAGTCCTTCTTTTTTAATACTATCTGGAATCCCTATTTTCCGCCCTACTAACTGCGCTACATCTTCTACGCTAATACCTTCCATGCAAGGGCTACTGCTTAATTTATTCTTCATACAAGGGCAGGGATCTAATCCTGGATAACAAGGCATGCAAGCCCGTTTTTCTGCAGGCCCAATTATATTATGATAATGAAAATAAGGATAAATATAATCTTTAGAAGTGGCCCCATACAAACCGATTGTTTCTACTCCCATACAACTAGCTAAATGCAGAAGGCTAGAGTCTGTCCCAATAAAAAGATCGCAGCGCTGGATTAAAGCCAAGGCTTGTTTTAAAGTAGTCTTATTGACCGCAGAAATAATCGGATCAGCAATCTGTTTTAATTTCTCTTTGCCCTGAGAAGTCTGGGCAATTTTACCGAAAGCAATAATTTTAAAGTTATTCCTCCGGGTTAGAATCCGGGCTAATTTGTTCCAATGCCCGGCCGGCCAATCTTTTAAAGACCAACCACTATGCCACAAAATACCCACAATCTTATCCTGGTTATTTACGCCGGCTTGCTTTAGAAATTGATTACAAAAATCACCCTCGGCTGCTACGCTAAAATTCCAAACCCCCTTTTGCGCCGGCACCCCGCAAGAGCGTAAAAACTCCATATATATATCTGCAATGTGCATTCTTTTTTTAATCGGTAAACAACCTAAATATTTTCTTACGCTCCAGCGAAAAGGTGCATTAATATATTTATACATCAGCGTATCTTTTAAAACTACTACCAGTTCGAAATGCTCTTTTCTTAACGAAAACAGGAGACGTAAACGCCCCCGCAGGCCTCGGTCTAACCCGTATTTATCGAAAATGATCACCCGATCAAGCCCCTGATAACCTTCAACAATATCTTTGGAAACCGGGGAAGCTAAAAAAGTAATTTCAGCGCTAGGGAATCGCTTGCGTAACGGATTTACCACCACCAAATCATAACAAACATCACCAATATTGGCGTGGCCGATAATCAGGATTTTTTTAAATTCTTTTTTTTCATTCATTCTATGTCAGAAAATAGCCATAAAAAAATATCGTAATTAATTATACCACAATGAAAGTTGTGCGGATGAAGTTTTTAAGCTAATTAAAATAAATCTTTGCTTATAATCTAATCTGCAGACGGCTAAAGAAAGTTTCCGGCAAGCACCCTAAAGAAATGTGTATTTTAAAGTAATTTGCTTTAGGTAATTTGTTAAAAGGAGGATTAATAGCGATAATAAATAAAAGGGAATGTGGGGATTTCTAATCCGGAGACTGAACATTATGCAGCAATTGAGGTTCTAATTAATAACCCGTTACAGAAATCAGTTCTGCAACGGGTTATTAATTTTAGCTCTTCCTTAATTCTGGTTATCTTGATTATCAAAACTTACTTGATTTACATCTCCCTCTCCGTTATCCCCCCTTACTTTGTCTCCGCCAGCCCAAACAGTAGTGACCGATACAGCCAACAAGAATAACACTGCTACTATAAAAACTGCTCTTTTCATTCATCCTCCTTTATTTTGGTAATTATTAAATAAACTATTTATTTAATAAATTACGCAGCTGGCCCATAATTAAAATGGCTCAAGCCAACAGAAATTTATATTTTATCACTTAGCTTTCTTATTCTTATCTTTTTCCAAATCGACTTTTTCTATTTTATTAGTTCGACTGACGGCTTCTTTTCTTGCTCTCTCTGCCTCCTCAGCTGCCTGATCCTTTTTAAGCTTAGGCCTGCTCTGCTGAATGGCCTCATGAACTCGAGCCGCTAGCTCCTTGCCTTTTAAACCCTGTTGATGAGCCTGGGCAACTGCCTGAGAGACAACACTACAAGCCTCCCGGGGAGCCTTACCTTCTTTAACCAAATCCCGCATAGAATCAACCGATTGCTTTAAATCCGCCCCCTTCACTCCTTTATTAGCCAACTCAGTAACAGCATTTTTTAAATCTTTTTTACTAGCTCCTTGTGCAACCATATCTTTGAGGGGATTTTTTATAGTCTCTGCGTCTTGCCGATTAACCAAGCCTGACTGCCGAAGCTCTTTGCTTAACTGAGTTGCAACCTCTTCTGCGTCTTCTGCTCTGGCCATTATAGTGAACATCAAGAGACAACACATACAGCTCATAATAACAAACATCATGTTTTCTCTTTTCATAACCGCCTCCTTTATTATTACTTTAATACTAGCTAAAAATGCTTCGCAAAATAGATTAAACTCCCCCTCTAGGACTCGAACCTAGGACCTGGAGATTAACAGTCTCTCGCTCTACCAACTGAGCTAAGGGGGAATAATTCACTAAATCCTAATTAGTGGTGGCATTTTAACACTAAATAATCTGATTTTCAAGGTCTTTTATCTGAAGCTGTATCTGGACAAGCAGCTTCTCAATTTCTTTCATCCGACGCCCATACTCTTTGGCCGTTTCTTCTTCTCGGTAAAAATGCGGGCTAGATAAAGCCCGCGCTTTAGCATAACTTTCCAGCTCTAAATCTTCTTTTTTCTTCAGAATTTTATTAATTTGGTCGCGGATTAAGGCGTTATTAGACTTGCGTTTCTTTTCCTGACTCTTACGCAATTGCTCCTCTTCCTTGATTTTCTCTTTAACCGGATTTAGTGGTTTACCGGGTTTTAATTTAACCGTTGGTTCATCGCTTGGCTCAATTAAATTGTCCCGTTTTTCTAGATAGTAATCGAAAGTCCCGGGAAATTTCCTGATCCTTCCGTTTTTAACTTCAAAAACATTATTGGCGACTGAGCTTACAAAATAAATATCGTGGCTAATAAACACAATTGTTCCCTCATAATTCTTAAGCGCCCGCACTAATGCATCAACGGCATCTACATCTAAATGGGTGGTTGGCTCATCCAAAAGCAAAAAATTCGGAGGATTAATTAAAAGCTTAACTAAAATAAGCCGGCTCTTCTCTCCCCCGGAAAGCACTTTAACCTTTTTTTCCGCGTCATCACCGCTGAATAAAAACGCCCCTAAAATCGTACGGATCGCCTCCTCCGCCATGTAGCCCGGAGCTGCACTATAAGCTTCCTGCAAAACAGTATTTTCAACATTCAAAACATCGGTCCGCGTCTGTGAAAAATATCCAATGTCAACATTATGCCCGAGACTCCTATTCCCGCTGTCGATTTCTACAATTCCGGCTAAAATTTTCAATAAAGTAGATTTACCTGCGCCGTTTTCTCCGGCTAAAACCGCTTTTTCTCCCTGAGTTATTTCAAAATCCAATTTTTCATAAACCCGGATATCCCCGTAGGTTTTCGAGATCTGCTCCAATTTAATTACCTGGTGCCCGCTGCGTCGGGTCTGCGGAAAAGTGAAATTACCGATGCTCTGCCGGGGATCCGCCGGTACCACGATTCTATCTTCATCCATCTTTTCTAAAACCCGGCGCTTGGCGCGGACAGAAGCGGCTTTATTCGGTTGAGCGTGAAATCTAGCCACAAATTTCTCTAACTGCTCAATTTTTTTATCCTGTTCTTTAGACTGCTTGATCAGGTGTGTTCGCTTTTGCAGTTTAATTTCTTCATAATGCTCATAATTGCCATGCACCTTGGTAATCGAACCACTTTCCAGAATTAACGTATAATTGGTAACATCGGTTAAAAAAGCCTTATCGTGAGAAATCATAATAAAGGTGCCCCGGAAACCCGCTAGATAATCCTTAAGCCATAAAGCCGCGTTGAGGTCTAAATAGTTAGTCGGCTCATCTAAAAGTAACAGATCATAATGATAAGTAAGCAGTTTAGCTAAAAGCACCCGCATTTGCCAACCACCGCTCAACTGTGCAATCTGGCGATTGAAATCTTTTTCCTTGAACCCCAACCCGGCAAGAATTTTCTTGGCTTTATGTTCCAATTCAAAAAAACCTAGAATTTCCAACTCATGCAAGATTTCACCGTAGCGATTTGACCCGGCGGAATTAGCCGCTTCTAAGCTTTCTTTTTCTTTTTTAAAACGCATGATTCTTTCATCACCTTCGGTTAATTCAGCCAGAACCGTGCGTTGCGAAATAAAACTTGCTTCCTGAGGGAGATAACCGATATGCACACCTTTATTCAATCTCACTTCACCAGCGGAAGATTCAACTTCTTGAAGAATCAAAGAAAATAGCGTGCTTTTTCCTGCACCATTGGGACCGATCAAGCCGATTTTCTCACCCTGGCTTATATTCAAAGAGACATTTCTAAAAAGAACCTTCGGCCCGTAATTTTTTGAAAGATTATTAATATTAATCATTTAAACTACTCCCGGGTGATCCTATAGCTCAAAAATTAAGCAGACGACCCGCACAGATCATTAGATTGAAAATATACAACTTTATTGCTTTAGTCAAATTGTACGGCGAGATTCCAGGGATTTAGACAGCGTAGTGGCGTCGGCATATTCTAAATTCGAACCGACGGGTATTCCTAGACCGATACGGCTCAAATGCACACCCAAAGGTTTAAGCAATTGAGTTAAATACATCGCCGTAGTTTCTCCTTCCGTATCCGCATCGGTAGCAATAATTATTTCTTTAAGGTTACCTTGTTTTATCCTTTGAATCAGTCCGTCGATTTTTAGATCGCTGGGACCCCGGCCTTCTAACGGGGATATAGAACCCAAAAGAACATGGTAAACCCCACGGAAATTACCAGCTTTTTCAATAGCCGTTACATCGCTGGGTTTTTCAACCACACAGACAATTTCTTTCTGCCGGCCGGATTCCTGGCAAATCTTACAAGTTAATTCTTCGCTTAAATTGTTGCAAATCTGGCATGAACGCACGCTCTCTTTAACTTTACACAGAGATTCGGATAAGATTTTAATCTCATCTACGCAGGCACCTAAAACATGCGCAACGATACGCTCGGCACTACGCCGGCCGACTCCGGGAAGTTTAATAAGGCATTCGATTAGTTTTTCTATAGAAACTGTGTAATTAGCCATTAGTCTTCTTTAACTACTCTGCCTCCGAACATCTCCAACGCTGATTTAATAAACGGATTACTCCGCGCCTCCGTATTCTGTTTGATCTCTGCGGTCAAAACAAAATTCATCCGTAACTCCGCATTACATAGTTCTGAAGCTGCTTTCTCAACCATCGCCTTATTTTCTTTTCTATCCAAAGACTCTTTATGTAAAGAACAGCTTTTCGGGAAGGCTACCGTAATCAAATCCCCCTGCACTTTAGTCGGTTCGCCCTCGCTTAAATAAGTAGAAACTGACATTTTAATCTTAGATAAATTATTAACCACGCTACCCCAAATCTCTTTAACCTTTTCTAAAGTAACGGATACGATCGGAGCGGGAATCTCCCGTTCTGGCTGAACAATTTTTTGTTGCGCTGGCTGATTTTTTTTGTCAGTCAAATCAATTTTCTGGGGCATGGGAACAGCGGTCAAATTTGGCAGCACCGGCTGTCCAGATTTAACCACGGTTGTACTCCGAGCCTCTGCCCGGTTATGCGCCAATCGGACTAAACTGATTTCCAGCGGTATCCGCTGAGAATCTAATCGCTTGGTCATCTCTTGAGTAGCAATCAAGATATTAAAAGCAGTAAAGATCTCCTCTAAGCTCATAGCCTGACTTTGTTCGAATAAGCGATCACAAATCTCCTGGGGTAAATCCACTAATTTAGTATCGGCTTGAGAAACTTTAGCCACCATAAGATTACGGAAATGCTCGATAAAGTTCACCAGAAATACGCCCGGATCTTTACCTTCATCGATAATCCGGTTAAATAGTTTTAAAGCCCCCGCGGGGTCTTTTTGAATGATTTTATCCGTCAGCGTGAATAAAACATCCTGCTCTACCAGGCCCAAAACCGCCAGCACATCTTTTAAGGATATATTTTCCTGAGAAAAAGAAACCAACTGATCTAAAACTGACTCGGCATCCCGCAACGAACCGTCGCTGCTTCTGGCAATAGCCGCCAACACTTCAGCATCCACGGTAATTCTTTCCTGCCGGGCAATTTTTTCAAGTTGATCGATAATTTCGATCACCGTAATCCGGCGGAAATCCATCCGCTGGCAGCGGGAAATAATGGTTGGGAGAACTTTTTGCGGATGAGTAGTCGCAAAAATAAATTTTACAAATTCCGGGGGTTCTTCTAGCGTCTTCAATAACGCGTTGAAACCGTCAGGAGTTATCTGATGCACTTCATCGATAATATAAACTTTATATTTACCCTGGGTAGGAGAAAATTTTACATTTTCACGCAGTGCCCTGATCTCATCAATTCCGCGGTTAGAAGCGCCATCAATTTCAATCACATCTAAAGAACGCCCCTGATTAATTTCCAGACAAGCGGGGCATTTTTGACAAGGCTTCAGGGTGGGGCCTTCTTTACAGTTAAGCGCTTTGGCTAGAATACGGGCGCAAGAGGTCTTACCCACCCCCCGTGGCCCGGTAAAAAGGTAGGCGTGTGCTAACCTCCCCCTTTGAATAGCATTCTTTAAGGTCCCGATAATATGCTCTTGTCCGACAATACTCTCAAAGTCCTGGGGCCGCCATTTTAAAGCAAAAACAGTATAAGACATATTTATTTTAGAATATTACTTTCAAGGTTGGATAATTTTAATATCTATGATAAAAATTTCGGACACATTTACAATCGAACCAAAATAACCGCGAGAAAAACCCGGATGGTTCAAATTGGTATCAATTTCGGAGAGGCTGGGATTCGAACCCAGGGACCCAGTTGCCCAGGTCAACTCATTAGCAGTGAGTTGCTTTCGACCACTCAGCCACCTCTCCAGTCACTGCGCTATAGCTTGTTCTAAAACTATTAGACCTATTTTTTCCTAATAGATATATCTATTACTAATTGGCCTATTCTAATGACGCTACGTTCCCCATAAGGGGCAACTACGTTTCCCCTTATGGCGCTCCTTCAGCTTACGCCTCAGTCGCTGTCAACCCCTTCCTAATGGTTAGGTAAGCTCTTCGGGAAAAAAAGATTCCCCCCCCAAACCCTTTTTTTGGATTTTATCATCTACTCTCTTGACTGAGCAATATCTGCCTTCGGCAGATAGCTGATAAAACCCACTCAAACCTTCAATTATTCTTGCTGCGTTTTTGCTTAAAAAATTCTTTTAAAATATTACCGCAATCAGCCGCTAAAATACCGCCGGATACCTTAATACGATGATTTAATTTTTTGTGGTTAACAATACTGACCACGGAACCGCAAGCGCCGGTTTTGGGATCCCGGGCCCCGAAGCATAGGTTCTTTATCCGCGCCAGGACCAATGCCCCGGCACACATACTGCACGGTTCAATTGTAACATAGAGACTGGCCTGGTTCAACCACTTTGTCCCCAAGTAATTAGTTGCGGCGGTAATCGCAATTATTTCAGCATGCGCAGTAGGATCTTTTAAACGCTCAACTTGATTGTGGCCGCGGGCGATAATCTTACCCTGCTGCACAACAATTGCCCCCACAGGAACTTCCTCTTCCTCAAAAGCTTTACGGGCTTCTTTTAAAGCCTCCTGCATATAATACTGTTGGATTTTTAACATGCTAACCTAACCATTAAATATGCGCCCAGCTGGGGTCGAACCAGCAACAACCAGCTCCGTAGGCTGGTGCTCTATCCAGTTGAGCTATGGGCGCAAATTTATTTTACCCGGCCACCAAACACGACATTGACTTTCTAAGAATGCTGCGCGAAACCAGAATTAATTTGACGTTTAGATTAAGAATTACCAATGCTTATCTTTAACCATAGATAAAGGTGGAAGCTGATTATACCCGAGTTCTAAACAGCTGTAAAGAATGATTTTTGTTCTCTGTCGCCAGTTAACTTTAAAATCCAAATCAACACAATGCAGCCTTTATTTCTGCAGAAACGTTTCCTTCAACAGACTCTTAGCATCAAATAATAAACCAGTAAATCTTAGTAAATTTACGATAGTTAAGATGATTGCCGAATAGAAAAGAACTACAGAAGAAGGCAAATCCCAGAATATTTTTCTGTGGGGATCCACCATAATAAAAGCGCCTAATAAAAAAACGTAGAATTTTAAAATCAGATATACTGCCCTGGAGAATTTAGAAGCTACAATGTAAAATCCGAACTTAGATTTATTTATTAAAAAATCTCCCAACCCCTGGTTAAAAGCTAGAAACCTTATGAAATCGGCAAGAAACGACCTGGAGATAAATACCAACGGAACCAATAAAGGAATCAATTTATTATAGGCGAAGAAAAATAACATTACATTTTCGACAATCCGGTCACCCAAAGTATCAATCAGGGAACCGACATTATTCAAGAGTTTCAATTTTCTAGCTAAGAACCCATCCAAACCATCCAGTAAAAAAGTCAGAATTAAAAATAGAAATGCCATCTTGCGCCAAAAGATTTCGTTTTGGACTAAAAGCGCTAGAACAATAAACACCATAATTACCCTGATTAAGGTAATGAGATTCGCTAAATTCTTCAAAAATATTTTGTTAACTAGCTGCGCCATAAATTAAAATTTAATAAGGAACCCGCAATAGCGCTAAAAGCATCGCAGGGAGACCAGCAAGAAGGGCATCTGCCTGTTGCACAGTCTAAACTCAGTTTCTTGGCTAAATCACTAAGCCATATTTTCTTTAAATCATAGTCATATTCTTTGATATTGGCTACTTTGACCCCATAAACCCCGCAGGGGTATACATCACCTTGCGGCTCCAGAATACAGGTAGCAGATAAAGCCTGGCATTTTAGTGGACATTTCTTCAGCTGAATATATTTCTGGTATAATCTTAGATAACGACGCCGCAAAAAATTATTTAGAGTAAATCTATCCCGATCCATGGCTAGGATGCCATCTATACATGTTGCTGCCTGCAATGGGTCTAAATCCGGTAAATCTTTATTATCATAATAAAAAGCGGATTTATTAAAGAGGTTAATATTGATGTCATCGAACCTGATTGGCGGATAAGCACTCTGCAGAGAATTCAACGTTTCCTTAAAAGCATCGAGATTAAAAGCCGACAGGGTCACCCCGATGCGCACCTGGATATGCTTATGCTTCTTTAATTCTTTAAAAGTATTCATGCAATTATTCCATGCCCCTTGAAAACCACGGATATCATCATGCAACTCAGGCGGCCCGTCAATACTCAAAGTAAATAATAATTTAGTCCTTGTTTTTTTATATTTAAATACGCTTTCTACCGTTTTCATAATTTTGCTTGTAAGCATCCCATTGGTTGCGAAATGGATTGCTGCCAGTTCCTGGCAATTATCTAAAATAACCTTTGCTACCTCCGAGACGTCTTCTCTCAAAAATGGTTCACCACCAGTTATCCCCAACCAAGAAAAATTGTTGGATTTTTTAAAAAAACTCTCAATTTCAACTAGGCCTAACTCTGGAACGGGTGTTTTCTGCCAAATCTTGCACATTTTACAATGCAAATTACACCGATATGTCAGGATGTATGAAAGTTTATGCGGAAAATTCAGCCGCCTAAAATTCGAATAAATTATTTTTTTAAAATATTTAAGCTCACTTAACATTATTCTAAAGTCTTGATTCCTGGAATATAAACTAGTCTAACAATAAAATTTAGAATTTAAGCTCATACCTAATTCCAACCATTACAACTAGTTACATAAATTAACCGGTAATATTCTCTTAGGTTAACCCTATAGGAATATTAACTAGCCAATAGCTGCCTACTAAACTGATAGGTACTTTAAGCCAACTGATGAACTTTATTATATCTTTTTTTTACTGGCTGTAAAGCAGCTTATTTAAAAAGCTAACTTCCAGACCGAGAAATAACAATAAAAACAAAACGCCGGATTAATTAAGCTTCCAGCTAAGGGTTTATTAAACCCTTAGCCTTCTTACCCGGTTATCTGAGATAAAATCTTATTTCTTTATAAATTTGGTATATTTTTTTTATAAACCCCAGTTTAGAACAACGAATATTTAATTCCGCATGAGAAGTATCCCAGCATTTTGACTCACAATCCTTCACCGCTTGGCGTAATTTCTGAAAGGAACTAGAAGACCAAATTTTTTCTAAGGGCTGATCCTTTAAGTTCTCAGCTCCATCAAAATCATCACAAGGAGCTACCCATCCGTATTCATCAATCGCGCAAGATATATAACCCGCGTAACAAGGTAACCCCGAGCATCTATTCTCACTCAAGCCCAACATGCCTTCAAAAAAGATATCAGAATTGGTCAACAGTTTAGTTCTAGAAATTGCTCTCTTAAGATTAATCAGCTCCGGCCTTAAAGATTCCATATCGTTTTCATCGAAGTTTAAGCCAGTAAAAGTCGCAAGAGGTTTTTGCCTATGCCTCAAGTTTGTATGGATAATGTCGAATTTGATCTGATCTACCCCTAAACGCTCAGCAAAAGGAATTAACTGCTGAAGGCCTTTAAAATTCAGCTTAGTAATAACACAGTTTATTCCAACTTTAATCTCTGGGGCATAATGCTTAAGGAGCCTGATCCCTTCGACAGCCCGGTTGAAACAATCTGCTCCGCGCATCTGATTATGGATTTCCGCCGAACAACTATCAAGAGACACTGAAATAGAATTAAGTCTGCTGTCTCTGAGTTTATCAACCACGGCTTTATTCAGTAATGTCCCGTTAGAACAAACATGGCAAGCTATTTTTTTACTACGGATATATTTTATAATATCAAAAATATCTTCTCTTAATAGAGCCTCTCCTCCCGTGATCACAATAACTGCTGCATGCATACGAGAAGCGGAGTCGATAAATTTGAACCACTCCTGAGTAGAAAGCTCTTTTAAAGATAAAGCCGGGTCCGTCTTCCATTGATCGCACATTTTACATTTTAAATTACATCTTCCCGTAATCCAAACTACCGGAAAAAGAATACTCCGGGGAACGGAGTGCCTGCGCCTGCACTCTTTTAGTTCAAAAAAATAAAAGAAATTTTTAGCCTGGGAATACAACTTAGCAATCATAGTTATAAATTTAGTATTGAAAACAACCCCTGCAGCTGGCCGGTTAATTCGGTTAACGTCCTAACGGACAACGCCCTGCGCAGAAGATAACCCGGCCTTAAATAAAACTCTTTATAAGCTTTATTCAGGAAAGCTGCATATTCATTACGGCTAAAAGCACTGGGCACATACACAAAATCGCTATGATTATTGATATATGCACCGTCGTTAAAGCAGAACTTGTGACCTTTGGCAATCAGTTCTTTATAAATAGCTGTCCCCGCATAAGGCACGAATTTATTAAAGTGCGCAAAATCCAAAGGTAGACTCTTAGCAAAATTAATTGTCCTGATGAAACTTTGTGGGGTTTCCCAGGGGCTACCGACTAAAAAATCTGCGCGCACACTTAACCCGGCATTTTTTGCCCAGCGCACCGCTTCTTTATTCTTTTCTGCGCTATTACCTTTAGATAATTTATTTAATATGAAGTTATCCCCGGATTCCAACCCGAAAAGAACCTGCCAACATCCGGCCTGTCGCATCATCCGCAGCATCCCAGGATTAACACAAGCAACCTTCGTCAAACAGGTCCAGAGAATGCCTGTTTTCTTGATCCGGCTACATAAATTCTCCACAAAAACTGGATTTACGGTAAAAGTATCATCGAAGAAACGAATCTCCTTTACGGCATATCTAACCAATAATTCTTCTATTTCCGCCATAACATTATCGACACTGCGTTGCCGAAACTTCTCCCCGAAAACTTCACGGTCACAAAAAACACACTGACTAGGGCAACCCCGAGACGTCATAATAATACCCAGCGGTAGTTTACGATAAGAAGCCGGCGTAGGCCGATAAACGCTTAAAGGAGGAAATAAATACCTTGCCGGAAAAAGTAAGGTATCTAAATTAGCAATCGGTGGGCGTTTTTGAGTAATAAATATTTGATTGTTATTTAAAAAAGCAATACCTTTAATATCTTCCAGTTTAATTCTATCCTTATTCTCAATGTAAGAAATAAGCTCAAGAAAAGTTTCTTCTCCTTCTCCCAATACCAGAAAATCAAATGCTCCCCCCTGAAGAGCTTCCTGCGGGCTGGCACTAGGATGAGCACCGCCACAGATTAAAATCGCTTCTGGAAAAATATCACGTAATACATTTCCCAATCTAGTCGCATTGCGAAAAACCGGTGTAGTAGCAGTAATGCCTATTATTTGAGGCTGGAACTGCCGGGCAATATTTATCAAGTGTTGGTCATTAATACCAAGATTGCAATCGATTATCTTAACGGTATGCTTAACTTGTTCAGCCGCAGCAGCTAGATATCCTAAGCCCAAGGAAGGAATTTTATTAACTACCTGACTAAAATTCCTCTTCTTACCCCCAACTTCATCTAATTTATAGGGTGGATCTATTAATAAAATTTTCATACCTTTTTCATAAATTCGTTTAACTTATCCGAAATATAATAAATATGCTTTTCAGAAACGTTTTCGTGCAGAGGAAGCTGGATAGCCCGCAGGTAAATATTCTTTGCTTGCGGGCAATCTTTATAGCCCAAGGTTTGCGTACAATCATCAGCTATCTCCGAACCAATCCCGGCGTCAATGCCATATTTAAGTAAAAATTTCCTGGCTTTCCAAAGATCAGCTGGCAAAAGAACAACCAAAAAATAATAATTCGAAACACTGTTTGCCGGACTACCTTGAAATACAATCCGATTATCAAGTAATTCCTTAAACAGCCGAACCTTTTGACTCCTGCTGGTAATGCGGGCAGCAAGCGTTTTAATCTTTTCGGCTCCCAACTGTGCCTGAAATCCGGATATATTTATATTAAAACCGAGTGATTTTTGCCTGGCCCGATAAAACCTATAAATTTTATTATGCCAATACTGAGAAGCCAATAAAAACAACGGGATAAACGCTAGTGGGCTAGGAAGCAGGACGCGCTCTAAATAAGCAGCAAAAAATTTTTTTAAGGGTTCCCTGCGCTGGTCCCCGCTATTAACTTTTAGCTGTAGGCGTATTTTTTGCGCTAAATCTTCGTGGTTAGTAACTACCATCCCGCCACCGTAAGTATTAATTGGTTTTATCGTTTCAAAACTAAAGAATGAGACATCCCCAAAACTACCCACTTTTCTTGACTTAAATTCCGAACCTACTGCATGAGCACAATCTTCAACGACGAAGATATTCCTCTCTTTGGCTATCTCTAGAATCCCTTCAATTTCACAAGGTACCCCGAATATATGCGTGGCCAAAATCACTTTACTGCGCCCGGTAATTCTTTCAAGAATCGATTTAGGGGTAATATTAAAAGTATGCGGATCCACATCTGCCGGCACCGTAACTAACCCCAATGAGTTAATTATACCGGCTAAATCTTTTAGCGTGTAAGCGGGGACAATAACCTCATCGTTTTTACTTAATCCTAAAGAAAGAAGGATAAGCCGCAGGCCTATCCTGCCTGAGCCTACAGTAACTGCGTATTTAGTTTTAATATAATCGGCAAAGATACTCTCCCAATTACTAATTAACTGTAAAGAAGCTCCCCTGCTGCGGCTCATACTCCGCATCAATATCTGAAATTCTCCCTTAATAATATGTACAGATCTCCGCGGGATCATCCTAAGATAATTATCCTTATAATATTTCCGGTTTAAATAAATTAATCACAATACTCTTATTAACCTAAGAGGCAGATTATTTCTGCAAGTAATTACCTGCAATTTGATATACCTCAAAAGTTTCCAGAGGGACTTTTTTAAATGAAAAATAAAATGGCAGCAGCCCCCAGTCGTGGGAATAAAAACCGGCGTGAAACTTACGATTATGCAAGAACACATGTCCAAAGTAGCTAAAACTGCCAACTAACTTAAGATCAATAACTTTCTGTCCGGGGTAACCAGAGCAGTTTTTGTAAAAAACTGGGGAGAGAAATGAACCTACCGGAATAATATATGCATATTTGCCGGCTTTAGCTAGAAGCGGATCCATTTTAATATCCATCCCCCGGGCGTGATATTTACGTAAATAAAAAGCATATCCATAACAAAGATTCGTATCAAAAGAATCCGGACAAAAATCAACCTCCGAATGGTTAGGTAATTTTTCTTTAAGCGAAGAGGTGAAATCTCGATATACCCCAGCCTGCTGGTAATCTCCGATGGCCAGAAGCACAGAGATAAAAACGGTGATTAAAATCGGCAAGCCAATAAATTTGTTGCTCAAACTCAAAGGTGAAACAATTTTAGCTTGTTTTAATTCTTTGACCATAAGTAAAAACATCGGCGGGAATAATAGTAGGACAAAACGCGCGGCAATAAATTGAACAGCAACCGTAACTACTAGTAACAAAATAAACCAAAAGGATAGGAATAAGCTATCCTCATCGGTCGGTTTCTTAAAACAAGATAAAACTCCAACCTTAAATATAAATAAGATTACGAAGCAAGAGCAAATGAAAAAAACCGCTAGCATACTTTTTTCAATATTGCCATACCCAGCAACCGGAAAACCTTTCTCCCAGTAGATATTAAATCCCTCGGAGAAACCCTGAACGATAAATGGGCACACTCCGATGGGTAAAGAAAAAAAGAACAGCCTACGGTTGATTTTTTTAACTAGAAGATACGGGATTAAAAATATAGCACAGATTGAAGTTCCGCTAAGAAAACTCAAAAAACCAAATATCCTAAGGGCCATTGCCTGGGGATTAATACCCGGGCCTTTCATAAACAGGCCGACCAAAAAATAAATCCGCTGATAAAATACTAAATTATGCAGGCACCAGAGTAGAAAAATAAATAATGGAATCAGCAGAAAATAAAGGTAGCGTTTTTTAGACTTCAGCAGTGCATAACTAAACATCAGCAGGATAACCAGCAGCCCGGAATATTTAGTCAAACTAGCTAACCCAGCTAAACTTGCTGATAAAAATAATAACCTTTTGTCATCTTTATCCGTACCATAGATAAAAGCAGCTAAAGCCCCGAGGAAAAGCCCTAAAAGAGGAATATCTAACATAATATTTTGGGACATTACTATAAACGCAGGAGTAACGCAAAAACATAAAACGGCAAGAATCCCTCTGCCAACAAACCTAATCGATAAAACATACATTGAGATAATTGCCAATAAAGAAAAAGGTAAATAAAACAGGTGCATCCATATTTCTTTATCTTGGAATAATTTAATTATTGGGGCATAGTAATAACCCAGAAAAAGCGGGTTATCGCAAACCTCATCCATAAAAATAGAGCTACCCTGAAAAACCTGTGGCACGCGTATAAAATGCTCTCCGATGGCCTTGGAGATAGTTAAAGTAAAAGGATCATCAATCTGGTAAGCTTTATTTATAAAAAAAAGGCTGAAAATTGTAAAACCCAGTAGCAGCCAGAATAATTGATTATTCTTTTTCATTGATTTTGGGAATTTTATAATTTTTAATAAAATCACAAAATTTCTTATTGACCACATTATGATCCTCTCGATTCCACCACATGGGAACACGCCTAGCTTCCGGGATACCCCACCCCCAAAACATTACTCCGCAGCTCCCGGCTTCAAACGCCTGGTCCATATAGATCTTGAAATGCAGCGTGTAAAGATCCGCCTGATTAGAATCTTGGCGGATCTTATCATTGAACTCAACAGAATTACTAAAACCAAACTCCGCCATCACCACCGGTTTGCCTAAAGAAAGTAATTTTCTCACGATCAAAGCTATTCTTTGAGCGTTCTCCCGAGGAATGTTTTCACTAAAATCTGTTTTACTAAAAGGGGGATAAAAATGGAAAGATACGAAATCCAATGTCGGTAAACTAAACATGCTGGATAAACTTCCCAAACTTATTTGGTCGAGGTTATCCGAACTAACGCCTACGGTCACCGGATGATGCCTATCCAAGAGTTTCACATATTTGCTAACCTCTTCTATCCATTTACGCACTTGAGATTCAGTAAAACGCCAATACTCTAATTCGTTGGCAATCTCCCAGGCTAAAATTGTAGGGTCATCCCGGTAAACCCGGTGATTAACAGAATTCTTCCTTAGAATTGTTCGCTTGATAAACTGCTTAAAAGCCTTCAGGTTTTGTTCATTAGTAATATCACAAAATGGGGCATGGACCTGGAAATATTTCTCTGGATTGGAATAGTCACTGCTACAGCAACAATCCGTAAGGACTAATATCAGCTGTATATTATTTCTCCCAGCATAATCGATAATCTTATCGAAATCAGCATCCTTACTCCAACCCCAATTTAAATAAAGCCTTAATACCGATATGTTATTTTCTTTAGCCTGCATCAGCGCCTGGCGGACATCGAGATCCCAATCATCATAAAACACCAGATTCACCGCATTGGCCCCGATAAACTTAAAAGGTTTTTTGTCTTTTAGAAAAACGTTACCTTCGATGGTTAACCAGCCCGGATGATCCTGAGCAAAAATATTAGCTGAGTTAATAATGAAAAACGACGCCAGGACCATAACCCTGAGCTGCTTCCGGATTAACCTCTGTTGTTTTTCTTGCCACATATTCGTTTGCGCTCCTTATTTTTGACCCCAAATCTATTCCGCTTAAATCCAGGTTATTTCTATCTGGAAATTCATTAAATTAATACCTGCTTAATTATTATCCAGGCCAAGTTCATCGGCTTTATTCAGAGCTTTTTGCGCTTCGGAATATCTTTGGGTTAATTGATAAACATCCGCCAACTCGGTATAAGCATCATGATTACCTGGATTAAAGCTTATAGCTTTAGTAAACATCTCGATTGCCTTTAAGTATTGCTGCTGTGATTTATAAACCCAGGCTGTTTCCATATACAACCTATCTTTACCCACGAACATATATGCTTTATCTGATTCTAAAGCCGACAATTTTATTTTTTTGTCGATTATAGCAACTTGCCCCGGGATATATCTAATAATATCAAAATCATTTTTATCGATAAACCAAAAAGCATTTTCTAAATTACTGGTGAAATAACCCAATTCTTTTGGGGAGAATACCCACTGATAATTTCCAACTGGTATGAATCTTTCTCCGATTTCTATATTCCAACATAAAACCGGAAAATAGTCCGGCAGGTCAGGATCTAAATATAGCTTCTTACTAGGATTGACGTCTTTTTTCCGCATAGCTGATTGAATATTCGTTAAAACCTTACGCAAGCCAAAAAACTGGTCGCGATATAAAAAATCTAATTTGGTTATGCAAAAAACATTACTTATAAAAACGAATACAAGTAAAAAATATTTTATTTGCTTGGCCCGAATACTTTTAGCTAGCCGATCAAAGATAAGAATAACTAGCAACACAACAAATACATTCGGGATATACTGGTATCTAAACTGCTTTAAAACATAACTTACGTCGTTAGTAATCAGCCGGCCGAGAAATACTATAAAAATAAAGGAACAGGATAGAAAAGTGAACAGCCCGGCAATCTTCAAGTCTTCATAACACTTCTTTTTTATTAAATAAAATGCAATCGAAGCCGATAAAACAAATAGTAACAATCCACCCATAAAAACCACTTCCGGGGCTGACTCTATAAGGCGGATGGCCCCTCCACCTAAATCTACGTTTTCCCTCACGCTTAACGGAAAAGCCAGAAACGGAAAGATGTTTACAAAAATATTAGTATAGGCGATGCTAAATAAAGCGGCGAAAAAACTTTTAATAATATTAGCTATAGTTATAAATTCATAAACTCCATGCGATTGATATCGGTAGGTGCCTAAAGACCGGGTGAATAGATAGCCTAAGAAATAAACAGAGTAAATTAACGTTAAAAAGAGGGTATTTAGCCTTACGATCACCGCTTTTGGGCAGCTCTTTTCACTTTTAAAAGAGTTGAGCCAGGCAAGAATGATTATCGCCAAAGGCCAGAAGAAAAACGGTTCGTAGGAAATCATGCCTAAGAACATTAGCCCGAAAACAAAATATAATAATTTAATGCTACCGGTTTTAAGGAAATCTATATACCCAATGAACGCCCAGATAAACAATGAAAAGCTCAGGAATAAATATGAATGATAAGACCAAAACAACATGTCTGAATGGCTAAAAAACAAGGAGAGCAAGGTTATAAAGATAAAAATCAAACCACGGTTTTTGCAAAAAACGGAGATAAATCTATGGACTAAAAGTAAGCTTAAAAAATAAAAAATAAAGTTAATTAAATTAGTAAATAGGATAAAGTTGGCGCCGAAAACTAGGTGGTATAAATAAAATAAAAAAGGCGGTATCGGCTGATAACGCATTTGCTCAAATAAATCATAGTTTATAACATGGAGCCACTTAACTGGCCCTGGGAATTGATCCAGGTGGTGAAAGAAGTAAAACATGTGCCAGAAATCACTCCGGGGAGGAATACAAAAAGCCCGAAAATAAATTATCAGTAAAAGAACCAGTAAAACACTGAGGCGGATAAATTCAAGATTTTTTTTAAAAAATAGATTGTTCTTTATTTTTTGTCCCCAAAATTTAACCAGCTCTAAATTAAACATTAAATTACCGATCTAAATTATTAACTTTGTCTTTCCAAATAGAAAAAACCATCAGCAATGCTATTAAAAACAACAACGAGATTATAGCAAGAATTATGCCCAGCCATTGTATTCTGCCATCATACTTCCATTGCACGGTATGAGTTCCGGGGGATAATTCTACTGATCGCAGGCAACCATGGTAGGCTACTGTAGGT
>JBFZAT010000016.1:0-8901 GCA_041308845.1 Candidatus Omnitrophota bacterium
GCTCTTCCGATCTTTCAGGATTTGGGAGTCAGCATAAATTAGTATAAGAATTGCCCCAAATACAAAATAAAATGGCAACCTTAAATGGCAAAAATAAAAGTCGATAAATCTGTTTTAATTATTGGTACAGGAGGGAAAAAACATCCGGAAGCATTTACTTTAGATATTAATCCCAAATTTGAACCGGATATAGTCCATGACTTAAATATTACCCCTTGGCCGCTGCAGGAGAATCAATTTTCAAAGATTATTTGCCACCATGTTCTAGAGCATTGAGATGATCTTGGTTCTGCCTTGGCACAATTACATCGAATTTGTCAGCCTCAGGGGGAAATCTATATTGAAGTCCCGCATTTTTCATCATGGATGTCTAATTTTCCGTATCACAAACTAAAGTTTTCTTATTTTGCCCTGGATGATTTCCTGGCGAATGTCGAACGGGGGTGGATGGTTTCGGATTACAAGTTTGAGCTTCTTGAACGCAGGTTAACATTCCATAAGTCTTTCCGTAGGTATTTATTAGATCATCTATGGAATAAATTTCCCAAAACATACGAACGTTTCTGGACTTATCTTATTCCCGCTGAGCATCTTAAATTTAAAATTAAGCCGCTTAAGTAATAACTATAAAATATTTGGAGTGTATTTATTTTTTCTTGAATGAATATTTAATTACCCCTTGAGGGTGTAGGAATACCAGCAGGATTATTTATTGTCACAGGTATGTTTAAGTCAAAATACATCGGGAAGGCAATAATCAGGAAGTTGGGATTTTGACTAAGCTAATTTATTATGAAAATTCAGATTAATTTAATCTTATTAATCTTTATTTTATTTGCTGCAGTTTTATTCTATCAACATAAATTGCAGTATGATTCCGAAGATGCATTAAGAAAATTTCTGCTAATTGAATGGGATGAGCGGAAAAAGACTGAAGATGCTATTAAGAATGAAGTGGCCAGTAAAATAAGCGGCAAAGAGTTTGTTATGCAGCTTGATTACCAGAGGCAGCTTGAAGAAGAATTGAATTTTAGGTTTCGGAGGTTGGAGGAGAATTTTACTTCTTTTAAGTCTGATTTAGAATCTTTAGTTAATCTTAAGCTTAATGATTATGAGAACCGGGTTCTAAGAATAATAGATGAGTTTGAGTCGGAAAGAAAAAGAATGCTGGGAGTCCTAGATTTAATAGAGGCCCGCCGGAATGAATTGCAAGCTACTTTTAGCCAGCGTTTAGAATTAAATGAGAACAATTTAAAAAAATATATAATGCAGAATGAGCATCTAAAGCAAGAAATACGGAAATTGAATAAACAGCAGGCTCATCTGGAAGCACTTATTAAAGAATATGGTGTCAGATCAATCTTAGAATAAATGATTAATTCATAACTTCTATGTTCCCTTTGGAATCAGCCCATCTTATGCAGACATATTATCAGTTGAGCCAAATAATATTGAATATCCGATTGAGACATAAGCCATTGACAATAAGCAGATTCATTTTATAATGTCTTGTAGCAACGAGAGTTAGAGCAATATACATATCCGGTTATTTTTTCTGTTGTTTGTTATGTATGGCTTGTAATGTTTACCATAAATACGACGGTTTAATTTATCGGAAGTTCTAACTTTTTGAAGGAGGGTAAAGGTGAAAATAAAAAATAGCTTTGAAAAATTTATTCTGGTTTTAGTTTTGTTTGCTATTCTGTCGATTTTATTGGCAAAAAAACAAGCCTATACCGATGGATCAACTGATCCGGCCTACCAAAAAGGGATAGTTTATTTAAATCAGTTTAAGCCCGATGAAGCTATAATCGAATTTAATAAGGTAATCAAGCTCTATCCCCGGTCAGATAAGGGTTATGAAGCGAGGGCAAGGGCTTATAAAGGAATCGGCCGGAGGGAGGAAGCGTTAAAAGATTATACCCAGGTGATAAAAATTAATTCTCCTGAAACAATCCAGTCTGCTTATAATAACCGGGGATTCCTTTACAAGGCAGCCGGTGATTTAGATAAGGCCATTAATGATTTTACTGCAGGTATCAAAGCGGTGGCTAAGCCTAAATCTCAGGAGTTTATATATCTTAAAATAATTTTACACCGGAACCGTGCAAAAGCTTATTTTCAAAAGAAAGAGTATAGTAAAGCCTTAGAAGATGTACGTAGTATAGAAAAATTAGGTGGTAGTGTTGAACCGGATTTTATAGCTAAGTTAAAAAATCAGGATCTTCCTGTTGGAAGTAAATAGAGCCAAATTTTATCTAAAACTTGAGCTTTAGGCTCAAGAAAGCAAAAAAACTTTGATTAATCTTGGACAAATCGATATTTAGAGTTCCCTGCCGGAATCATTAGAAGTTGATATATCTAATATATTTTCTCCAAAGTAAAAATCTGATTTAGCCCTTTTTATTTGTAATCTTAGGATTTGTGGTAAAATTATCGTAAGATAAAAGTTTGCAGTTAGTAACTTATTAAGTTTAGAAAACGCTGATGGTAAAAACAAATAAAGTAAATACAGCTAGGGAAATATTATCCAGTTGGAAGGGATTGATTCTAGTTATTCTGTTTTCGGTCTTATTTCTTCCTGTTCAAGCTCAAGATGTCCCGCCAACAATTTATTCTGATAGGAATAATTATTATACTTTTCAGCCGCCTGCGGGTTGGAAGAAAAGGGAAGTGTTCGCCGAAACTGTATCTCGGGTAATTTTTCATTCTCCTGATGGGAAAGCCAGCTTAGGTATTCTGGCCGAACTCAACGGAGCGAATTTAAATGAGTTATTTTTTGAAAAAAAAAGTTTCATTAAAGATTATCAACGGCGTTACCCGAAAGGCAGATTTGCTCTTTCTTTAGTTGTTTTGGGGGTACGTAATGTAGCTAAAGTAAATTTTGAAATTCCCCGGGTGGTGAAACAAGAGCAATACTTTTTTTATGAGCGAGGTATACGTTTTGATTTAATTTATGGAGTAGAAGACCCCGCGGATTTTGAAAAATATTACCAGGTGGCGCTGGATGCTTTCTCTACGATTCAATCTATAGAACAGATAATCTGGCCTAGGAATAAATAGCGCGCATCTTTAAGCGGAACTGGATGGCATTTTTTCCTTTAACTGCAATTTTATGCATGAGAATAAAATTAAAAAAATAAACACTTTAATTTTAGCTGCTCTGGTCGCACTCAGCTTATTCCACATTATTAATAATTATTTGTGGATTAAGCAGGATGTTTTATCTTGGTATCCGGAGAAATACTATCAGCTGATCTATAAAAATGACGTATTTTTTTCTTTAGAGAATATAATACATAGCAATCAATCGTGGCTAAATAAACTAATCGCCGGGTTTAGTTTAATCAGGACTGACCAAGGTTGGGGCTGGGGAACCATTTTTTATATTTATACTGCCTGTATTAATCTAGTATTCGGTAATTATACTAATGTTTCATTACTTAGCAACTTACCTGTTTTTATTCTGCTTATAATTTTTACTTACCTATTAGGGAGAAAAATCGCGGGCAAAAAAGAAGGCCTCTTAGCTGCTTTTTTGGTTTCATTCTATCCCGGAATTTACGGGCTCTCGCGTAGTTATGGAGTTGATTTTCTACTGGTTACTTTGGTAGCCATAAGTGCTTACCTTTTGATTACTAAGGATATGGACAAACCCAAGAATGCTTTGATCTTTGGGTTAATTTTAAGCCTTACGTTGCTAACCAAAATCACCGGCATATATTTTCTGATCGGGCCTTTGGTATATATATTTTACCAACATATCCATAGCAGTATTAAAAATAAGCCAAATTTTGTTTCCCAACGTATCTTTTCAGCAATCCTACCCTTAATTTTATGTTTGGGAGTGCCTTTATTATTTCTCCATCTTGGCTGGGGGACTAAGTTAGAATACTTATTAAAATGTATCTATGCAGGTACTTTTCCGATGTTGAGTCATAAAAGGCATTTTTACGATATTTGCCCGTATAATCCCGTAGACTTAAAATCGATATTTTTTTACCTTTTCGAAATGATGCATAGTATGTCCAGGGTGCTATTTTTATTATTTTTAGGTGGAGCATTAATATTTTTCAAAAATAAGCTCAAGCATAAATTAATAATTTTTCTGTGGATATTCATACCTTATCTCCTTCTTACGTTTAGCGCTAATAAATGGGGGCGTTATTATTTCCCGGCTTTACCAGCCCTGGCCCTAGTTACGGCCATCGGTATTTTCCGGATTAAATTGATCAAATTAAGAATAATATTGGTTATCCTGATTGTTTGTTTGTCTTTGGTTCAATTCTATGATTTATCATTTGGTTTTAATATTCTACCCAAAAAATTATATGCGCATCCGGATTATAGTTTTGTTGCTTATCCGCCCCAGAAATGCAAAGAGGGGGATGCTATTGCAGGTTTCCTTAAAACGATAAATAAAGAAAACCAGGCCGCGGATCGTAAAATTAAAATATTATTGGTTGCTCATCACGGTCTTATTGATTATGGGAGGTTGGAATATATATTTCAGTTATCCAAATCGAACATAGAATTTCAAAAGTTCTTTTTTTCCAAAGTTGATTACAAAAATTCTGATTATATTATCGTTTTGAGTAATAAAGCAGGTTATGCCGGGAAACCGGACTTAAACTTTTTAACAATCCCCGGGTATTATGGAGATTTTTTAAAAGTCAATTATCCGCGTCAATATCTATCAGATGCAGAGTTAGCAGAGATGCATGCATTTTTCCTGCAATTTGCAGTGGTGGAACATTATTTTGACCGTAATTTATTTCTTTATTTATGTAAAAATGTTAACCGCCTAATAGAATAATCATATTTAAATAGCGGTCGCCTAAAGTAAGCTCTGGATTAAGTTAGAATATGGCTATTAAAAATAATCGCATAAATCTTCTGGTGCAAATTATTTGTTTAATTTTAATGTGTTTTTTTACTTATAGTAACTCGATCACCGGAAAGTTTATTTATGATGATATCACCTTAATAAAATATAATGATTATATTAAAGATTGGGTGAATTTACCTCAGGCGCTCACCGACAATATTGGCGCCGGTAGCGGGAATCAATCGAATTTTAACCGTCCGGTGCAAATTATAAGTTATATGTTGGATTATTCAATTTGGGGGTTAAACCCGGTTGGCTACCATATTACCAATATCATCTTGCATAGTTCGGTAACTTTATGTATATTTTGGCTGGTTAGCCTTATCTTCGGCCATTGCGCCATCCCCTTGGCTTTACTGACTAGCCTTTTGTATTCAGCGCATCCCATACACAGTGAAGCGGTAGCTTATATTTCTGGGCGGGCGGATTCTTTGGCGGCGCTGTTCACATTACTAACTATTATTTTTTATTTAAAAACCATGTTAACAAAACAGCGCATTTGGTTTCTGCTGTTATTAATCAGTTATTCATTAGCTTTATTTTCTAAAGAATACACCCTGATTATTTTTGTTTTATTACTTTTATATAGTCATGTTTTTAAACGGGAGTATCGCATTAAAGAATTGATTATTTTACTATTGATTACGCTGATTTATTTAATACCTAAAGTAGCAATTTTTCAATTGAACTCTTTAGCAGCCGTTCCGACTACTGTTTTGCAAAGATTGCCGGGTTTTTTTATTGCAATTTTTGAATATATACGGCTGCTTTTATCGCCTTTTAATTTGCATCTAGGATATGGTAATCCAGTATTTAATTTTTCAGAACCCCGGGCGATATTCGGTCTGGGTTTATCGTTGTTACTTTTAGTTTTTGCTTTCTTAAAGAAATATCAACGTCCACTATTTTCATTTGCTATACTTTGGTTTTTTATCACCTTATTACCGCAATCAAATTTATATCCATTGAATGCTTTTATGGCTGAACATTGGCTTTATTTGCCTTCCTTGGGATTTTTTTTGATCCTAGCTTTTAGTTTAACTGGGCTATACAATAAATTTAAATACCTGGGTCTGATTTTGATGACTGGGATACTGACTTTTTATTCATATTCTACAATTAAACAGAATAGTTACTGGCAAGACCCAGTTTCTTTCTATAAAAGATCTTTGATCTTCGATGGTAATAATTGGAATCTTTACTATAATTTGGGGATGAACTTGGAACAAAAAGGTGATTTTAATGAAGCAATTATCGCTTATCGAGAAGCTTTAGCAATTAATCCGTTTGATATAAATATTTATTATCATTTAAGTAATAGTTATTACCGGATTAATAATGCCGAAAAGTCGGTTGGGTTACTTAAGAGAGTTATCGAGATGTCTGCGGATAATCCGTTGGGATATTATTGGTTGGGTAATTTATACACTAATATTAAGCAAATTGACGAGGCCATAGAGGCATATAATCGGGCCCTTCAGGTTGACCAAAATTTTGCTTTGGCTTATATTAGCCTAGGAAAAATATTTATGGACTTAGCTGATCAACTCCAGGCACAAAAAATGTTCAATCAAGCAGCAATTCTTTTAGAAAAGGCTGTTGGAGTTGAGCCGAATTTTGCTGCCGCTCAGGCTAATTTAGCAGTAGCCTATTATTATGCCGGCCAGCCGGATTTAGCGATTAAGCACTGCGCTAAAGCTATGCAACTGGGGTATGATGTAACTAGTGAGTTCCCGGAGATGCTTAAGCTGCTTAAATCCGAGTAATGATTAGTTGATCAGAAAAAACAGTAAGATTAAATTATGCATAATACCGACCTCTGGGATTTGATTTCCCCTGAAGCAAAGCTAGCTCTGCTGATTAGTAAATTTTTAGTCGGCGCTCCTGAGCCAGAGAAGATTAATGAATGTTTAACCGGTCAACATTTGGATTGGACAAAATTCAACCGGATTATTTCAGATCATGAAATATATCCTTCCGCTTATATTATCCTCAAGAAATACCACCGCTTTGTACCGCCTGAACAATTAAGAATATTAGAGAGTAATTTTTATTCTAATTTATTAAACCTAACTCTATTACAACAAGAATTATTAAAATTATTGCGTTATCTCCAAGAGATAAAGATCATCGTTCTTCCCTTAAAAGGAGGGCATTTTCTTTTGGATATGCAGATCTACGCTGACAAGGCCTATTTAAGGCCAATGAGCGATATTGATATTTTAGTCAAAAGAAATGATTACCTGCAAGTACAGGATATTTTAGAATCGCAGGGTTATATAAAAGAGCTCTACGGCTTCAAAGAAGAGTATTGGTATAATAAAAATTATCATTTAGCTTTTACTAAGAAAAAAGAAGATGGGCGTAGCTACATAATTGAAGTGCATTGGGCCCTGGATTATGCCGTTAATAAGTCCCAACTGACACATTTATGGGAAAGAGTTAAGCCGATAGAGTTTAATCAGCGGTCCCAGGATATGCTTTCACCAGAAGACAATCTGCTTAGTCTGGCTTTACATCAACGCCGTTTCGGCAAGATGCTTTTATTAAAGAATGCCTGCGATATAGGCTTATTATTAATTAGATTCAAAGATTTATTAGATTGGGATTATATTCTCGCAGAGGCAGTTAAAGCTAGAATGCGTACTGTACTTTTTTCTGTGCTTGAGCAGACTAAAATTTTGTTTGATTTATCTATTCCAACTGAGATTTTAAAATTATTAAGCGTCCCAGATTTTAAAAGAAAATTGATTAAAAAATTTATTATTAAATATACTTTTAATAGCAGCCAGATTACCCTAAATTCTTTATATCTTAAAGCTCATTTTTTATTATATGATAATTTTAATGAACCGTTACAATTTGTTTTGAGCATCCCCCAGGAGCAATTTGCGAAGTTTTATAAGATGAAACCGTATGCTTTAAACACAAGTATTCTTTATCACCTGCGTTTATTTTATTTTAGTAATGAGCTTATTATAATATTATATAGACTCTTTTTAATAAAACTTAAAAATTTATTTTAAAAACCAGCTGGTTAAATAGATTTAACTAGCCTATTGTTCTTTTTGTATTATAATAAGGTTAATGCTGTGTTAAAAAACCTTTAATTTGACAAGTCGGCTAAATAGGGCTCTAAAGGAGGAAAAATGAAAAAGAAAAAATCAAAATGGACTACGCCCAAGTTGGTAATTTTGGTTAGGGGTACGCCTGAAGAGGCAGTTTTAGAGGTTTGTGCCTGTGGAGCTAAGGCTGATGATGATGCGAAAGTTCATTTTCAATGTTACCAGAGCTGTTCATCATGTTGGGGCTCTTGTGTTTCTTAAATCTTAATAATAGTTTTGTTTAGTGTTTAAAAAATTTTAATTAACCGCATTTAAAGCTATCTTAATGGCCGTATTTATCTACATTAGGCCACCTGTTTTGCTAAAGGTGTAAACATTTAATTATGGAGAATCGTTTTCAGCAAACTAAGCGGGTAAGCAGTTTTCCCCGCTTGCCTTTATTGGGCTGTATTGACCTTACTTACCGTTGTAATAATAACTGCCGGCATTGTTGGATAAGAATTCCTCCTGGCGCAGAAGAAAAAAACGCAGAACTTACTTTTGAAGAAATTAAGTTGATCGTTAATCAAGCCAGACAAAGTGGTTGTCACAGCTGGTCGATTTCCGGAGGGGAGCCGATGTTCAGGCCGGATTTCTATGAAATATTCGATTATTTAACTACACGTTGTGCTTTTTATTTAATAAATACAAATGGCACTTTAATAACACCAAGGATAGCGAAACTAATGGTTAGGAAGGGCAGCAAGATGGTTTCTCTTTACGGAGCAACTGCAAAAGTGCATGATTTTATAACAGCTACTCCCGGTTCTTTTGAGGCAACTTTACGGGGGTTAAAATATTTAAAAGAAGCTAAAGCAGGCTTTCTAGTGCAGCTAGTCCCGATGAAAGATAATTATTATGAGTTTAACGCGATGGTGGATTTAGCCAAAACTTTAAGTAAGAACTATA
>JBFZAT010000017.1:0-7330 GCA_041308845.1 Candidatus Omnitrophota bacterium
CGTTAAACTCTCCCATTATACGAGGAGACTGATATTACTGGGGTGGCTAACGGGGATCGAACCCGCAACCTCCAGAGCCACAGTCTAGCGCTCTAACCAGTTGAGCTATAGCCACCATAAACTTATATAATCTATTTTAAGAACGTTGCCCTATGCACTAACCTCCCGTATCTAACCGCTCGAAAATTCTCTGGAATTTTCTTGCAGCTACGGGATTATCTCGCAGACGGCCTTGCGGCCTATAATTTACTACTTAAAATTTATCGAGCTAAAAGGTGTTCCTGTACCGGAACTGAACGATCCATTCTCTCTTCGACAAACTGCTTTAAACCGCCGCCTAAATCAGATAAACCATCGATTACCGCATTAGATAAATCTAAACCAGTTTTAATTCCGGACTGTAACCAACGACGAGGCCATGATAACACATCTTGAGGCCTTAAACCAGCACTAGATCTAGCCTGCATCAATTTACCTTCAAATGCGGATTTAATATTATCAAAACCAAATTCCGGCCGGTCCATCTTAGTGCGCAAAATAAAATCTAATACAACTTTACCGGCATCCATAGTTTTAAACATATCCAGTACCGCGTCAGTAATCCGTTCGGCTTTTTGCCGCGGCTCTTGCAGTTGGCGCACTTTACGCACCATATCTGCCAGCTCTAAATGACAATTTGCAGTAACATCATTATTAACCCCTTGGATGTCACAATTAAAATTTAATTTGGCTTGCTCGATTCTCGCCTGCTCTAAATCTACCCAGGTTGAATAATACGGATAGAACACAATTGCGTCAATTTTCTGGATCTTTAAAGCCGCAGACATATTCTTTTGGTTAAAATCAACCCACCCCTCAAGCAACATGGTGCCATCGGGCTCCCCGGAGGCCCAAGATAATTTACTTTTTAGATCAAAATTGGTTTTTTCTTTTGATCCAAAAGTAGATATATTGAAAATATTAAGATTTATATCTTTAACTAAAACACTGATCTTACCGCTAGTGGCCGTGTTATCCGTAAAATTTAAGTTTCCGTTATTAATTCTCAGCTTTCGGATGGCTAACGCCAGCCCCTTGCCTGAAGTTGTAGTAGCAACCGAAGTTTGAGCATCCATAACCGGAGCCCGGCTATCTTGAACCGGTTCGGCCGGAGGATTACGCTGATAAGTGAATTCCGGAGCGCCGATAAATATTTCATTAAAAACCAGTTTGCCGAATAAAAGATTACGTATGCTCGGCACAACATAGATACGCTCAGCTTTAATCAAGCCGGTAATCTCAAACCCTCTCACATCGATGGCAAGCGGCGGTAAAATACTAAGCTTACCAATGGTAGTTTTTAAGCCAGTTGCCTTTTGGATCTGATCGGCAAACATATTCTTAGCTACCGACAGAATAATGGCGTAAATTAAGCTTAAAATAATAATTAGTGTAGCGATTATGGTAAATATTCTTTTCCAGTTTTTCATATCAGCAATATACTCTGGGCCGAACAAGCACCTTAAAGCTTTTATTCAGCGCAGTACTTGTGAGCGCTTAGCGAACAAGTAGGCCCGGTTTATTTCAATGCGCCTGGGCCGAATCGAACGGCCAACAACCGGCTTAGAAGGCAGGTGCTCTATCCAATTGAGCTACAGGCGCATTATATAGATTGTCAATATAATAATAACTATCCTCCCGCCATCTACCAGCTACGCGGATTTCTCTTGAAATCCGCTTGCAGATGCCGGGATTACCTCGCAGACGTCCTACGGACTATGATTTACGTCGCCTTACGGCTTCCGTAAATCATCTGCTCGGTAAAATTGAGCTACAGGCGCATTATATAGATTGTCAATACAATAATAACTATCCTCCCGCCAAAAGCGGCGGGATTAATTCGCGTATTAAAAATATCAATTGTCGGGGAGGTGAGACTTGAACTCACGACCTCTTGCTCCCAAAGCAAGCGCTCTAGCCAAACTGAGCCACTCCCCGTTGCATCTCAGAATCCTTTATTGTGGAGATGCAACGGGGCAGGCCCATCGCACCTCTCAAAATCTTTTATTGTGGAGATGCAAATGAACAAAAACTACGGCATCTCTTTATTTTTTATCTAAATTAATAAAATATTTTAATCTAAACTTAAGATCTCTTTTACCAAAACCTGATTTAAGATATTTTTCTCGACTTATTGCATCTTATTTATTAATACATCATTCAAAATAAATTATTTCAAAAGGAATACGGTTTTTTGTTGGCTCTTGCAATCCCTAGCTATGTTCTAGCAACCTTCTTTCTAAATTATCGGTAAACCCGGTATACAGCAACCCGTCTTTTTTACTCCTTATTACATACACAAAATACATTGACTATCCTAAAAGTACAGCTTTTAAAGTATATCAATTCGTTTGATGCTTCTCAACATATTTCTGAATGAGCGGCCGGATTTTGTTTAAAGCATAAAAACGATGGCTCATTTTGTGTTTAATTTTTTCACCTAGCTGGGCAAAAGTTTTTTTATATTTAGGAATATAAAATAACGGATCATATCCAAAACCTGCAGATCCCCGCGGCTCAAGACCAATCAAGCCAAAACAGCTTCCCTGCACCACTACAACCAAACCATTTTGATCGGCTAATGCTACAGCGCAAACATAGCGGGCCTTTCTTTTTGCACTAGGCAGATTTTTAAGTAATTTCAATAATTTAAGGTTATTTTTAATATCGCTTTTGCCTTTACCTGAAAAACGCGCTGAATAAATACCCGGCGCTCCGCCTAAAGCGTTAACGCACAACCCGGAATCCTCTCCCAGGCAAAGCTCTCCGCTAAAACGTGCCAATCGGACTGCTTTTTTTACGGCGTTCTCTTTGAAAGTTTTGCCATTTTCAACTACCGCAGGAGCTTGCTTATATTCATCCAAAGGACACAATTTTAAATTTAGGTTTTTTAAAATCGTTTTTATTTCTGCTAACTTTTTTTTGTTCCTAGTGGCTACCACAAGCTTTTTCATTAGAGCAATATGTCTCCGACTAATTTCCTTTGCACAGAAAAAAGCTCTTGTATGCCTTTTTTAGCTAGATCCAGCATTGCATCCATCTGCTCCTTAGAAAAAGGCTTACGTTCGGCGGTACCCTGAATTTCGATAAATTCACCTTTGCCGGTCATAATCACATTCATATCTACCTGGGCCTTTGAATCTTCCTCATAACATAAATCTAAGATCAGACTATCATTTAGAATCCCTACGCTAGTAGCCGCGATGTAATCCTGCACCGGAACTTGCTTAATTTTACCTTCTTTTTTAAGTTTAGCTAAAGCATCTACCAAGGCAATAAAACTGCCGGTAATCGCCGCTGTGCGTGTTCCTCCATCACCCTGGACAACATCGCAATCTATCCAAATGGTACGTTCGCCGATTTGCTTCATATCAGTCACTGACCTAAGAGATCTGCCGATCAGCCGCTGAATTTCATAAGTGCGTCCGGAATCCTTACCCCGGGGAATCCGCACGCCGCAGGAACGGGGAAGCATTCCGTATTCGGCGGTAACCCAACCGGTGCCGGAATTTCTCAAAAACTGCGGAACACTCTCTTCTACCGAAGCGGTACAAATAACCTTGGTGTTGCCTAATTCAATCAAACAGGAACCTTCGGGATATTTAATATAATTCCTGGTGATGGTAATCTTTCTGATTTTATCATTTCCGCGTCCGTCAATCCTAACCATGAATGCTCCCCCCTAAACTTTGTAAATATTTCTTCCCCGGCAATCGATCGCCACCAGTAAAGGGAAATCCTCTACCTTCAACTCTAAAATTGCCTCCGGGCCTAAATCACCGTAAGCTACCTTTTTGACACTTTTTACATATTTAGATAAAAGCGCTCCACAGCCAGCATAAGTTACAAAATAAACCGCCTGATTTTTCTTAATTGCTTCTTGGACCTGCGTTCCCCGGCTGCCTTTACCGATCATCCCGCTTAAACCTTGAGCCAATAAATAAGGAGTAAATATATCCATGCGCGCACTAGTGGTCGGACCGCAGGAACCGATAACTTTACCCTGAGGAGCTTGTGTCGGGCCGCAATAATAAATAATCCCTCCTTTTAAATCCACAGGAAGTTTTTGCCCTTTTTTAATAGCTGATAATAACCGCTTATGCGCCTGGTCCCGGGCGGTATAAATTTTACCGCTTAAAAATATTTCCTGGCCGGCTTTTAAGGAAATAATTTTATTGCGGTCCAAAGGCGTGGTCATTCTTTTCATAGAATAATTTCTGCGCTTCTTAATGCATGGCAGCTGATATTTACACTGACCGGTAATCCGGCGATATGCGTCGGATAGGTTAGAATCTTAACAGCTAATGCCGTGTTCTTACCGCCTAAGCCCATAACCCCGATGCCGGTCTGGTTAATTTCTTTTAATAAATCATTCTCTAACCTAGAGCGTTTAGCCGTCAGCTTAAATAATAAAGCTTTCTTGGCCAACGTCCCGGAATAATCGCCAGACCCGCCGATGCCCACTCCGACAATATAGGGCGGACAGGCATCCGGGCCAGCACTCTTGACTGCCTCCACGACAAACTGTTTGATCTGCGCTAGCTCCGCGGTCGGCTTAAACATTTTTAATTGCGACTTATTCTCGCAACCAAAGCCTTTAGGCAATAAAGTTATTTTTATTCTCTCCCCTAAAACAAGATCTGTATGCATGATACAGGGAGCAAAACCGGGTTTCCCTCTAGCCACAGGATCCCGGACAATCGAATTTCTTAAACAATATTTTCTGTAGCCGGCGGCAATCCCCTTATTAATCGCTTTTTGTAAATCTCCGATTATTCTCAAATCCTGGCCCAGGCGAATAAAAACTATCGGCAGGCCGGTATCCTGGCAGATCGCCAGGCTTTCCTGCTGGGCATAAACCGCATTATCCAGGATAGCCTGAAGCATAGTTTTTGCCCGCCGGCCAGTTTCAGCCCGGTAAGCTTTACGCAGAGCCAGCCGCACATCCTGACGCAGCGAAAAATTCGCCTGTTGAACTAAGTCCATCACCGCTTGAGTTATCTTTTCCGCTTTAAGCTCTCTCATTTAGATTTATACTCTGCTGAAACGGTAGTGGTAATCCCCCCGCGGGGATTGAAGATCCCGCTGATCTTAACCCAACGCGGCTTAACCGAGGCTACGAAATCTTCAAGAATTTTATTAATCAAATGTTCATGGAAAATACCCAGATTACGGAAAAATATCGTGTAAAGCTTAAAAGATTTCAGCTCCACACAGAATTTCTTCGGGGCATACTCAATACGGAGAACCGCAAAATCCGGTAAACCGGTCTTAGGGCAAATACAGGTAAACTCCGGTATATCCAGATTAATTGTATAAACTTTATCCGGATACTGATTCTGCCAAACCTCGATTTCCGGGGTTTTTAATTCCCGGATATTTTTCTGTAGACCTTCGTAAGCTGATCTACCAGCACAGGTCTCAGAGATTACCAATCGTTTATTTTTCATCTAATCCCCATTATTTTGTGGATCTGCGGAATCACACAAGTAGTCACCCCCTGCTGATTACCGATTTCTTTAAAATGCCGGAGCTTTTCCCCTAACACCGTTTGATTCTCGAAGCTGTTGGGCTGTAAGACTAAAACGCTAGCCGGGCTGATCTCTTTGATAATCGCCAATGCCTCGACTAGATCCTCTTCATAAGTAGACTGACAGATAATCGCCTTAAGGAATACTTCTTTTCTTGTGGCAATTTTTAAAAACTTCCGATGCAGGTTCCACAGGTTGCCCATACCGGAAGAACTGGGAAATTTCAAATCCATAGCAATAATATCAATCCGGTCAATCAATTTCTCCAACTCAAAGAACAAGGTCCCGTTAGTTTCCAGATAATGCCGATGCCCGTGCCCGGAGGTCAGCTTAATAATTTCTTTGATAAAATCTGCATAAAGCAGCGGCTCACCGCCGGTAAAAGAAATGGAATGGTATTTATGACGATAAAGCCTGATCTCTTCAAAAAGTTCTCTGGGCTCATACTCTGTAAACCGGTCCAGTTGAGTGTCACAATATGTGCACCTTAAATTACAATCGAAAAAGCGCACAAAAATCTGCTGCTCCCCTAAATAAAGCCCTTCTCCTTGTACGCTATCGAATATTTCAACAATTCTGGCTTTCATCTGCGCATTAACGGATCTATCCGCCCTGCTTCTTTAAAACCTTTAGCCCGGTAATAACAGCTATCGCATACTCCGCAAGGCCGCTGGCCGGACCGATAACATGACCGGGTTAAATCAAATGGTACCCCCAGTTTATACCCTAAATTAATAATTTGCGATTTATTCTTATTTAATAAGGGGGCCAGAATCCGGATTTTCTGCCGAGCGGCAATGCCCAATTTAGCCATTTGCCTAAAAGCCTGAAAAAATTCGGGGCGGCAATCCGGATATCCGGAATAATCCTGAGCATGCGCGCCAATAAAGATTGCCTGGGCCTTAATTACTTCTGCCCAGGATAAAGCGAAGCTCAAAAATATAATATTGCGCGCCGGCACATAGGTCGCCGGAACCTCCGGAGAGATTATCCGGGGAACTTTAATCTTGTTATCTAAGAGCGCAGACCCTTTCCAGGGGAAATTTATTTTTAGGACCTTATACGCACAACCGCTGGCTTGCGCCAACTTTATTGCGCAAGCAATCTCCTGACGGTGGCGTTGGCCATAATCAAAAATTAAAGCCCGGCAACTAAACCGGCGGGCCTGGGCCAGGTATAAAGTAGTGGCTGAATCCAGCCCTCCGGATAAAAGCACTACCGCGGTCTTAGTAATCTTACTCTTCATAAGTAGCGCTGCTTGTGCTGTTTTCCCACACCCTAACCGAATGCAACCCCAAAACTTTAGGCTTAAGCTGCTGATAAATATATTTTGCGATATTTTCCGAGGTCGGATTTATTTTTTTAAAATAAACAACTTTATTTAGATATTGATGGTCCAGCGGCTCTAAACAGGCATTGAGTTTTTTCTTCAAAAATTTAAAATCTAAAACCATCCCGATATTATCCAAATCTTCGGAACGCACCATTATCTCAACTACCCAATTATGGCCGTGCAAATCTTCGCATTTACCCTTATAGCCTCTTAGATTATGCGCCGAGCTGAAATTAGATTGCACTTTTAAACTATACATCTTCAACCTTTCTCACATTCTTCAATTTAGTACCCATAAATCTTTGGGCCAAAGAACTGAACCATTCCGGATTATCGCTGACATAAAATTTATGCCGGCTCAGCGCAGCAGCCCTAGAGTGTCCGCTTTTAGGCTGGTTAAGCAGGTCTTCGCAAGCCAGAATCTTTT
>JBFZAT010000018.1:0-3507 GCA_041308845.1 Candidatus Omnitrophota bacterium
AACATGCCGTGAATTTAAACAGCAGGGAATAGGGAAATTCACCCGGGTAGCCTTGCTGGCTGATGACAGTATTGATTACATTATAGCCAGCTTAGCTGTGCTCAAGCTCTACGCTGTGATTATCCCGGTGCCCTTTGGCTCAGCTCAGGATGAAATCCAAACTCTGCTTAAAGAACTAAAAGTAAATTTCCTGATCACGATTACCGATAAAATCAAGGCCGCTAAACTTAAAATAAAAGGCCGGACCCCGGCTGGATTTTATAAAATAAATCCGGCGTTTATCCGTTTTACATCCGGCACCACCGGGAAGAATAAAGGAGTGGTCCTTTCGCATAAATCAATAATCGAAAGGACGCTTGCGGCAAATCAAGGCTTAAAAATTAATCACGGCGAAAAAATTATCTGGGTGCTTTCAATGAGCTTCCATTTCGTGGTGACCATACTTTTATTTCTGCGGCGGGGAGCAACCATTATCTTAAGCAGCCGGAATTTCCCGCAAATTTTACTGCAGAATCTAGCCCAGCATCAACCTACTTTTATTTATGCTTCGCCGATGCATTATCATCTATTGTCCAGCTTAAATATCCCCAAATCAACACTTTCCAAAGTACGCCTGGCGGTCTCAACCGCCATTAAATTGCCTGATGTTATCGCCGAAAAATTCAGCCAAAAATTCGGATTCCCACTGGCTGAAAGCTACGGCATCATCGAAATCGGCCTGCCTTTTACTAATTCCAGCGGCAACCTAAAAAAACTCGGCTCCGTCGGTAAAATCCTGCCGGACTATAAAATTAAAATATCCCATCCCGATGCGCAAGGAATAGGAGAGATCCTTATCAAAGGCAAAGGGATGTTCGATGCTTATTTCTCACCCTGGCGGCCCCGGCAAAAAGTTTTATCTGCCGGATGGTTTAATACCGGGGACTTAGGCAGGTTGGATGAAGATGGTTACTTATTTATCCTCGGCCGTCACAAACAATTAATAAATTTTAACGGAATGAAAATATTTCCTTATGAAATTGAAAACCTGCTGAATTCGCATATTTTAGTTAAAGAATGCTTAGTCTATGCCAAGCCGCACTCTGAATACGGCCAACTGCCCGCAGCTAAAATTGTCCTGAAAAATAAATCCGCCCGCCCGGATAGCGAAACTTTACGCAAATTTTGTTATCAGCACTTAGCATCATACAAAGTGCCTAAAGAATTCATTTTTGTAGACAACCTCCCCAAAACCCCCAGCGGCAAAATCATAAGACGTTTTACGTAACCCACTCTAAACACAACACATCTGAAACAATTCTTTAAACACAAAATTTAGCGGTTAGATTCTCCTGCTTTATCCGTCTATTAAAACAGACAAACAGGAGGGCAGATGCCATACTACGCTCGCAAGCACCAGTTGAATAACTCTTTAATCTACCACGTGATGAATCGCGGTAACCGCAAAGAGCAGATTTTCAACCACAGCCAAGATTACCAGCATTTCATAAAACTGCTAGGCGAATATTGCTCCAACTTCCAAGTTAAATTATTTCATTGGGCGCTGATGCCCAACCATTACCACCTTTTATTGGAAATCAAAAACCCGGAAGAAATCTCCAGCTGCATGGCGGGGCTCAACCGCGCCTACACACATTATCATCACAAATCCTACTCCACCGTCGGGTTTTTATGGCAAGGCCGGTACAAATTACAGCCGGTTCAGAGAGAAAAATATATCCTCGCCTGCGGCAGATACATTGAACGCAACCCCGTCAAAGCCAGCCTCGTTGAACAAGCGCATAATTATCCCTACAGCAGCGCCGCATTTTACTGCTTAGGCGCGCAAGATCAAATCACCGCAGAAGACCCAGCCTTTATGGAATTCGGCCAAAAAATTGAACAACGAAGAAACAGCTACATCCGGTTTTTGTCCAACCCTTCAGCATTAGATGAAATTGCCTTCGATCAGCTAGAGCAACCAAAAGGGGACAAACAGTTTTTAAGGAAATTAATTAAGCAAAACGGTCGTTACATCCCCAAGCGCAGAGGCCACCCGCTTAAAAGAATTGTTGCGTAAGTCCTTGATTGTGTTAAAATTAACTAAAACGTCTGACAAAATGGTGAATTTAGCGATTATCTATCATATGCACCAACCCTACTACAAGAACCTCCTGACCCAGGAGAGCGACCTGCCCTGGGTGCGCCTGCACGGGGTCAAGGACTACCTGGACATGGTCCAAAGCGTAGAAAAATTTCCAAACCTGCGGCTGACTTTTAATGTCGTGCCCTCATTATTCGAGCAAATCGAGGATTACACCCAGGCCAACCTGCAGGACAAATTCATGCTCCTAACTAAAAAACCCGCCGGCCAGCTAACCGCCGCCGACAAAGAATTCCTGCTGGCAAATTTTTTCTCCATTAACCCGGACAAAGTCATCTCATTTTCCCCGCGCTATTATCAGCTCTACCACAAAAAGAAAACCGGCCAGGCGTTTAACCTGGAGGATTACCTGGATTTACAGGTCTGCTTTAATCTTCACTGGATCGACCCCAGCTTTAGGGCAAATATCCCGGAGCTTAAAAAAATCGTAGATAAAGAAAGGTTCTTTAGCGAGGCCGACAAACTAACTATCCTGAATATTCAGCTGGAAATTTTAAAAGGCATTCTCCCGGCTTACAAACAAGCCCAGGCTAACCAGCAGATAGAAATCAGCCTGACCCCGTATTATCATCCGATCCTGCCTTTACTTTATGACACCAACATCGCCAAAGAAGCCAATAAAAAAACCGCCCTGCCTAAGGAGCCATTTAATTATCCCCAAGATGCAAAATATCAAATCGACAGCGCCGTAGAATTCTACCGGCAAAGATTCGGCCAGGCCCCGGCCGGCATGTGGCCTTCAGAAGAGGGGGTAAGCGAACACATCCTGCCTTACTTCATCGAATCCAAAATTAAATGGATTGTCACTGATGAAGCGATTTTATTTAAATCCTTAAAATTAAAAAAACGCAACAGCCGCCTGCTTTATCAGCCGCACCTTTTAAAAAGAAAAGACGGGGAGTTAAGCATTGTTTTCCGCGACCGCAACCTTTCCGACTTAATCGGTTTCAATTATCATCAAATGCCGGAGATCGATGCAGTCAACAATTTCATCGGCCACCTGGAAAATATCCATAAGGCTTTTAAAAATGAGGACCTGCTGGTCACCGTAGCCTTGGACGGCGAAAACGCCTGGGAATTTTTCCGCAATGACGGCCATGATTTTTTAAATTTATTTTACCAACGCCTAAGCGATGCCGATTTTGTGAAAACCACTACCGTGAATGATTATTTAAAAACTAACCCGGCTACAAATAAAATTAAACGCTTAAGCGCCGGCTCCTGGATTTACGGAGAGTTCGGAAAATGGATCGGCAATCCGTATAAAGTAAAAGCCTGGGAGTGGCTCACCCAGGCGCGCCAAGCAATTGAAAAAACTAAAAAACCATCTGAACTGGCCTGGAAGCAGATGTATATTTTAGAAG
>JBFZAT010000019.1:0-12219 GCA_041308845.1 Candidatus Omnitrophota bacterium
TCATTGGGTGCTTGCTTATTTATTAAATCTACCCATTCAGTAACGGCCCGGTTTTGAGCATCGTTATAACCTTCCAGCGCCCGGGTTTCATGAGCGATAAGATTAACAACCGGCTCAAGCGGATTAATAATAACTATATAGTGCTTATTAAGGTAGGTACAATTAACAGCATAAATGGTAAGCTTATCTGTAGGAGTACTGTATTTACGTTCTAACCTTCTGATCTGACGGATAAAATCAGCATCCGGGGGAGCGCGGATAACTATCGTATTGCGTAGAGTAGAAGCACTTGCAGAGTAACCTAGTTGCTCAAAAATACCAATTGCGCGCTTTTTATCATCCGGAAATTCCGGAACATATTCGGCAAAAGATTCCTGATGCTGCCGGATAATCTCTTCTAATTCGCTAGCTTCTTGCGGATTGAGTTCTCTAGATGCACAGCTAGGATCAGAATTATTTCCTTGTGCGAGGGCAGAGCTTAATTCTACCAGCATCTTACGAGCGAAAGCTTCCTTATCCGGACGTTTAAGATGTTTAGCCATCACTAACAAGCGCTGAGCATGCTCATAAGCATGCTGCATCGCCTTAATGCGATACCAACGCATAAATCCTTGACCATCACTAAGCATCTTAAGCATAGCTAGCTGTTGACTAGATAAACCTTCAGTGTCTTCTAAAGTAAGGTCTTCGATAAGTGCCGAACCTTGGTGAAAACCCCATCTTCTAAGCCCGGTGATTTGCCCGGAAGGTTCGCGCATAAAGAAAGTCACCACTGCTCCCCGATCAGCGTACCCTTCAGACATTTCATAATCGATATTTAATATCCCGCTACCCAACGCCGGGTATAGATAAACATATGGTAAAGCGGACTCTGATTCGGCAAATTTCTTACGTTCATTATGTCCCCAGATAACAAACATGGTGGATTCTCGGTCGACAAAAGCTTGAGTAACGTGTCCAAGTATTTCATGCCCCAATCCTTCTAACCCTCCGGCTTCCACGAATCTCTTTACAGAAATTGCTTTAGCATGAGCGGTAATATCTGAATACCAGCTGTTGATAATCGTAAAAGCTTCTCCCAATTCGTACCACATCTTCTGCCGGAAATTCATGGAATCAGGTAGCGTTTCCATATCCTGGAAGAAAATACGGATATCTTCGGCCATTAACTCCAGAGCCGGAAGTCCGCGCAATCCTTTATATGCTACATCAAAACCGCCACGCTGGTAATCAATCGGGACAATATTATGCATGTGCAGATTACCCAATATATCTACATAAAATAATCTAAAATTCTTTAGCTCCCATAACGCCCGGGAGATAATTTCCGGGTCAGTCCAATAATTATTTAAATTAACTTCATTGATTACGATCAAAGGCAGATCTAGGTGCTGCTCAGCATTTAATTCATTTATACGCTGATTATATTCTTCAATCTTTACTCTGAGATAAGCAAGCGTATTCTTGAAAATATCTGGCAAAGCAAATTCTGATTGTCTAATATATCCGGGTTCATTTTTATGTAACTCATTCTGTTCACGGATCTTGGCGTTCTGTTTCTTGAGTTTTTTTAGTTCATTTTCATCTTGACCGCGTATTGCGGCTAATTTTATCGGCAAAAACTCTGTTAAACCATTAAACTTTAAGATAATGTTAACCCCTGCTACCGCCTGGTTAAATCTTATTTCATTAATCTGCTCCAGCTCGATATCCCCCCAACCGGAGTGCTTAAAAGCATCCCGCGCCCAATAAGCAATGTGGTGATTTTTTACCTCCATGGCTTTAAAATCGATCCCCTGCTCTTGAAATAGAAGATGCACTCCTAATACACTCAAGGTGCGCCAGAAATCATGATTGCCGATAAAAGTTTTCGCTTTCCCGATCTCTCGTAACCAGGCGACCAATTCAAAGGTCCCTATCGGGTTATTACCGCGGTCATATTTATCATTCAACCCGACAAAACGAACACCCAGCTCCTGAGGATTAATCCGGCGTTCAGCCAAAAGCATTTTTAAATCATCCACCGTTCTAAAATCTTCATAAATACCTGCGGGCAGGCCCATCACAAATCCAATCAAACACAAAGCGCGCCGGGCGCCTCCGTGTAAATCTTGAATCGCAGCAATCAAAGGCAGGTTACCACTGCCCGGATGAGCCAACTCACTATCGATTTCCTTAACCAAATGTATTTGTTCAAGAACCCGCTTCTCCTGCTCCCAAATGTCAAAGATTAAATTCATTGCTAAGCGTAAATAGCGGTTTTCAAGAATGGTATACTGATTCTCAATCTCTGAAAGTGTATTCGCCAACGCATAGTATTGTTCCGCAGAAAGCCCAATAAACTCCTCTGAATCTGGAGCTGAAAGATAAATCCGCTGATAAAGCGCATCAACAGTATTACGCAGACGCATAAAGCGACTTTCTTCAAAAACCGTATTCACAAAAATCATCCGTTCTGCTGAAGGCAAATTAAATAACCTAAATTGAGTATAAATATTCCTGGCTGCTGCTTGCAGTTCGGTAACGAAAGGATCGCCAGTACGCCGGTCCAGAATATCCTCATGCTGAAGTTTCCAGCTACGCATTGCCGCCAGCGCACCGACAAGATCCCCGGTAGAAGACCGGAATTTAACTACAGCTTTATTCTTTTTGGCCAAATAACCGGAATATTTTTTGCTTAAAATATCCAAAATCCGCTCAATATCGTTACTTGCATCTTCAGACCAGATAGCCAACTGCACGCCGTCGGCATCTACGTCTTGGCGCACTGCCTCCAAAGTCGGATAAGAAATAACTCTCTCTTCAAACTCGCTGATATAATATGATTCACGCTTACCGGCCAAGCGTTTAGTCGGAAGAATCATTACTGTCTTAACCACCGCCTTTGGGAAATTTTCCTCTGAAAAACCTGCAAATTCCTGCTGCTCATTATCAAAATGTATAATTATATCCGCTTGTATACCATTGTCCAGCGCCCAGCGTTTTAATGCTTCCGCTTTATTCACTCCAGAATAATAACCGGGTAATTCCTGCGCCCGCGGGCCAACGATAATAATATGGCGATTATCAAAATTAACCCCTTGGGACAAAAGATAGGTAGAAGCAATTACATCCCGGACATTAATTACTACCTGAACATCTTGCCTCTCTAGAAGCCTTTGGAAATACTTGGCAAAAGCAGGATCACGCAACAGCATATTAGAAACAGTACCGCTATAATCGAAGGAAAGGAGAAACTTAATTTTTTTGTTACCCAGGCGATTCTTAAGCTGCAGTGATCCTAAAACAAGCGAAAAAGTAAATAAAACCCAGGGCCAGAACCAGGATTGAGCCACATCCACCCCTGAATTAAGCAAGGGTAGATTTATACCGCCTGCCTCTGTCCCCGGCTGGCCCATAAGAACCGGCTGCCTTGCTATAGGCATCAATAATGATACGGCGCTAATTGCCAATTCTTCTTTAATAGAAGGAAAGTTTACGGCTGCGCATATAGAGTCGAATCTTAGCCTGAATAAGCTCAGTAGTTTCTTGGCTAAGTTCATACCAGCCGCCCGTCGCTGTCCTGCCCTGAACACGGCCTCTGGGCTGAAGGAAGAAATCGTATTCGGAATTCCAGTTAAGAAGTTTGGCGCTAGCGAAAATCCCCTCGGCAGTAGATTTAATACGGAAAAATTCCAAAGCCTGTAAAATCTCCATCTTGCCACCTCCTTTTTGACTGCATCGGTTAAAACCGGATAACCAAAAGTTATACCGAATATAATTGACCCCAGCAAAGAATTAACCGGAGATAATCTGGATTGCGGACAAACTGGGATATTAATAATATCGTTAGGGTATATAAGGTTTAAATCAATCCCGGGATTTACTCTAAAGAATTCTTTCAAAAACTCCGCGTCTTTGAGCAACCCTGGGTTGCAGCCATGATTCCTAAAAATTTGCATCAATCCATCTCCGCTCTGCACGGTATATTCTAACCACTGTCCGGTTATCGCTGGATTGAGTTCTAATGCGGGAACCGCGCTGGGGGTTAAAGAAGGCAAAAGTGTAGGCAGCGCTTCCGTATTAACAGAAGCAGTATTCCCAAAAATAAAAACCGCTAAAATTATTATAAAGGTCAAAGCTGATCCTACAACAAAACCTATTCCTGCGGCTTTAGCTGAACGCGCGCCTATTCCGGCCAAAGCTGCAAACATCGCTCCGACAATACCGATTAAAAAGAGCGTCCCGAAATTAAAAATCTCCGCTACGGCGCTATTTGAAGGTTGAGCTGGGGCAACCGGCGGCAAAGGAACAGGCGTAGTTGTAGGGATAATCGTAGGCAAAGCCTGGGCGAGCGCAAGAGTGTGGAAGTAATCAATCACTGAAAAAACAAGCAGGGAAATTAAGCCAACTACAAAAACCGCTACTAAACTGTTAAACACTATCTTTTTTAGCTGCTCATCTATTTGATCGTTTAAAAAGAAAAGCGTCAGTTGGGTGACAACATAGGCGATTAAAATCATCACTCCCAGAAAAGTAAATAACGTAATCAACCCGCCTAAAGCTGAGGTAAATGCTGCACCCAGGGCCAACCCGGTAAAAACCAAAGCAAAAGTATTGACGGTCAGATTAGCCAGTACCGCCAGAAGAGCATAAACATAAAGAACTCCGCTTAAGTTATTTTTTAACGTCCCGAATAAAGCCAGCCCAGCCTCAAATAAGAATAGCCAACCGCTAGCCTGTAGAACAGTAGTTAAGTCTACGGTTGAATAAAATACCGTCGCCAACAGAGCAGCGATGATAAAACGCACTAACAAGAGGATACTCCCTAAAATAGCCGCTCCGATTACCGTTGGACGGGTATCCGCAAGCGTGACCCCATCATAGAGAATAGCCGCAAGCAAGCTTGAAAGAATAAATAAAATAACAAATCCTAAAATCGCTTCTCCGACAAGAATAAGATTATTACCCAAACCGGACAGGCTATTTAGAAAATTTGGCAAAGAAACTAAAACGGCTGTTATTGCCAGCGGCACCAGTGAACATTTAAGAGTGCCAGCACCAGAGCCTGAATCATTTAAAACAGAATCAGCTGCAGGGGTATAAACTTGACCGGCTAAGAAAGGCTTTTCTTTTGTTGTAAAAAATAAATTCCTAAATACATATAATAAAATAGCCAAGCTGCCAACAGACAAGCCAAGTACAGTGACTAACACTACATTTGCGCTAAACCAAGCGATTATTGCCGGCCAATACTCACTAATCGTTAATACAAATAAAAGCGGCACTAAAGAACACCGGATAACCGCCGGTTTAGCCGTCTGAGTAGAAGGATGGCGTAAAATAAAGTTATCCACCCAAACATCTATAATCTCCAAACCTGATTTTTCGATACCGACACTTAAACGATAATGACCGCCGGTGGTACCAATAATAATCACCCCATCAGAAGCTAAAATATCCGCCATCCCTCTAATCATCCGTTCATATACATTTTCTGCCTGATGAACAGAGTCGAAAATATTATCCTGCCAATCATAATTAAATACACCTGTGGAAATAATCAGGTCCGCCGCTCCATAGATTATTTCTTGATACTGGGGAAGCTTCTGCACTTCATCGCCGATAATTACAATATTTCCTGCCTGGGCAGTCTCCCATTTCGGGTTAACCACCACAATATGCGCCCCAGGCAATGCCGCGGCCACCTGCAAGGGGATCTCCGGATGCTCAACCCCAACAAATATTATTGTGGCGCCATTTTTTAATTTATCCTCCAGAATACTGCCGATTAAAGGTGATGATAAAAACGGCTCCCAGGCCCACGCCAGAGAATCACCCCAAGAAGTATGAGGATTTAATGATTTATTAGGCCTAAAGAGCTCTTCACTGGCTTTAAAAGTATCTATCAGTTTTCTTTCGATTTTTCCTGCAGCTTGATGGGCTTCTAATAAAGCCATTCCTTGATTACGCAAATAGGCTTCTGCTGTTTCATGCACTAAGGTCGGTAGGATTTCAGAATGGTCACCAACAAATAAATCCGGAGCAATAAATATCCAAAATTTGCCTAGGTTATCCTGATAAACCAAGCCAAATATACGTTCAAAAATATCTTTAAGTAAAGGATTATTATCTAATAATTCTTGAGGCGGGGCGCGCAGATGCCCGGTAGAATCTAAGTTCTCTAAGAAACTAGCTAATCTAGGCTGATTAATTTTGTGCAATGCTTTTATTACCTTTTGATTATAACGGCTATCTACCAATGCGCATGTATCAAATTTAATACCGCTGAAAACCGAATCAATCTCTGCCTGGCTGGGAGCAGCTTTACCATATCGGGTCCTAAAGGAAAACCTATCTGAGCTGTTATTCTTAGACCCGGTAACCGCCTCTAATTCTTTTAAAGCCGTCGTAATAATTAAACCCTCGACAGAATTAGCCTTAACTGTACTTAAGAAATATTTAAAGAATTCTTCCACTCTTTCTGCTCCCACTACATCTAAAAATCCCAGCACCAATACTTCCCTAACCACATTGCGATCAACTTCCCGGTGAGAATTAATAAAACCAAGTTTGGTCGGCGTACCATAACTTCTTAAATCCGCCAGATATACCAATAATAAATGTAAAAATCGGTGAAACCGTAAAGCTTCTGCTCGATCTAGGTCTATAAATAGAACTCTATCCAACCGATAGCTATAGATGAAATTTTCCGGTTTCATATCATTAATCGTCTGTCCGCTGCCTTTTCTTAGGCCTCGACGTGAATCAAAAGTTAATAACCAAGTCCTGAATAATAATTCGACATTCTTCCGGTATACGCAAATTTTATCTTCATAAGGAAGTTTATCTAGGGTAAAACCGTGTACGAATTCCCCGAAGGTAACCCCCCAAAAACCTAAATTTTGAATTAGTGATCTCAAGCTTTGGGTAACTTCCGGAGCAGATTGAGCCAGGAGCTTCTGGATATCCCAGTACTCGCGTATTTGAATGGCTAAATCCGGAGACAAAGAATAAAAATAATTAAAAAGACCAACTTCTCTTTGGGCCGAAGAAATATTTTGCACCTCTCCGCTTTTTATAAACCTTATCCCTAAAGCTTGATGTCCGAAATTGGTATTAAAAGAAACTCGATAAACTTTTTTCATTGCCCCTTCTCCGGCATAATAAATCTCCCGGATTCCGGTGACCTCTACTCCTTTTACTCCTAAAACTTCACCCAAGTACTGTTCTAAGATTTCCCGGTGATGCTCGAAAATCAGCCGGATCAATCTGATTACTTCTTCATCCGGAACTTTATAAGCGACCCGGGAATAATAATCATCAATCAGGGAGTTAATTACTTCATCTAAATAGCTGCCATCTATAATTTGGCTGAGCCCACCGATAGATTGTTCATATTCATAGGCTTGCGCATGAAGAGATTCAAGAAAATCAATATGGTTATCCCTGAAATCGCTAATACTTTCATCTAAACCCTGTTGACTGAAATTTTGAAAAGCTGCAATCAACTCTTGCAATTCATAAGAATCCTGCACTAAAGCGCAGGCAAGCAGCTGCGGACTGGTTTTAATTAGATCATACAGGACCTGGGGAATATAAATTACCTGTCTACGTAAACCGACATGTAGGACTTGCAGGTGGGACTTATCCTCAAAAGACAGCAAAAACGGAATACTGCTATGCGGCACAATCCCGACTAAACGTACATGCTGCCTAATAAATTCAGCTAAGCCTAAAGGACCATGTTGTTCGATAACCAATAAGGCTTTTTCAATATAAGTGCTTTCGCTATCGCGATGGTCCAAATAATCCTGGTCATCGTAAAGTTTAATTTGCGGTAAATTGCCATAAAGCCAGATCTTCCCTGAATATTTAATATCATCATTAACTTGGAAATGGCTGATACCTTGGCCTTTAGCGATATTGGCAGAAGAAGCGATACTGCTCCGGCAATCGCCAGAGCAAATCTGAATGTCTAAAATCCTCTCTTCGGATAATCTAGGGTAAACTCTATGCAGATTTTCGTGGGTATAAATAAAGGAAATTACTGCAGATATTTCTTCGGAACTATAACCGGCAGCTTCTAGAATGGAGCTTATTTTCTCCACATCAAACTCACCGTCCTCAGTACTCAATTCTGGAGCAAAAGTAATTTCACCGGTAGCAATATCGCAATACGCTAGCTTAGGAGGGCCGGCCTGCTTACCGGAATCAACTAACCATTCCTCTAATCTCTTAATTGCCTGAGTAACTCTGAACAACTGTGCCAGCCTGGCTGGATCAATCTTATGCCGATGAATAGTAATAAATCTCTGTAATTCTAGAGCGGTTATTCTACGGATAGTGTTGCGGCGATTTTTTAACCACTGGATACAACCAAGCCCAGCTAAAGCAATATAGTTGCCGGTAACCGGCAAAGATGATTCAGAGGTGGGAGTCGGATTTGGAGTTGGAGTAAAATCAAGCCGATCTGGAGGAATCTGGCCATCCACGGTAATATGATAAATTACTCCTTTGCGCGAAGAACCTACATGTACAAAATTTATTCCCCGGTAATCATGCGCAGACAAGGTGGCTATAGTAATAATACGGTCTCCTTTACCGTCTCTATCTAAATCATAATTCGCTTCAATAATCGATATACTACCGTCGGCATAGACTGCCGTAACAAAAGCTACATGGCCCACGCTTCTTTCTCCGGAAGCATTCCAAACCATGATATCTCCAGCCATTGGCCGGTTAGAAACAATATATCCGCCGCTATCATCCCACATATTTGCATTGTCCAAGCTAGGTGGAGAGATTCTGAAAGCGGCTAATACTTCTGCTACCAATGCCGTACACTGGTCTCCATAACCTTCATGGGTAAACGGATTAGTAGTAGAATTTTTGGGATCAGGGATATTGATATTAAAACCGATGCTGCCTTGCTGCTCATAATCTTTGACCAAATTTATAATACCCATGACCTTTAAGAGTTCCAGCGAAGAAGTTTTTAGTATCTGACCGTCTGAAGAAACAATGCTAAACCGATCTGCACTAGAATCGATATTAACGCTAAAATCTACTCCCGGAATTATATCGGTCCTTACCGCCACAGGGGTAGAAGTAATTGTCGGCTTAGGAATAGGAGTAGCAGTAACGGTGGCCGGCGGTGATGATAACTCAGAGGTAGGCGTTAAAGTAGCAGTAGGGGCTAAGCTCGGTAGTAAAGCTTCCGTAGGATTGAAGGTATCCAGGGTATATTCCCAAGGTGCAACATTTATCTGCTCCGTAGTCGTTTGAGAATTAATAACATCTAGACTGTGCCTGCTGCAACTGGTGAACCCGATACTAATTAAAAACATCACCACCAGCAGGAGCACAACCAAAATCTTTTGCCCTTGCAACCTTGATTTCAAGTAAGCTATCGTAGCCCAAACTACCATTGCCACTGCTGCTAAAATAATCACTGCTTCTAAATGCCCACCTAACCAAGCGCTGATTTGCGGAATAAATTCCGTTATCCCCGCGAACCAAAGAAGCGGCAATAAAGAACATTTAACTATACCGGTATTTTTAAAAGCAGCAGCATGACTACCCGCCTGGCCAGCTTCTGCCGTATCCGCAGAAGGCCGGCTTAATGCTTTTATCCTCTGCCCCGGGGCTTGCTCTAAATATGGATTATCCTGACCGGCTAATTCCTCTTGAAGGCTAACCAATATATTCATATAGTCGCCTAAACTTCTAGCCCAACTATTATTGGCCCGCATTGCATTTGCGACGATTCCATGCCAAATCTCTTTATCTGCGTAAGCAGCCACTGCCCTTACAGTAGCCTCATGGAGCTGTCTTGAATTTTCCAGCATCCGCGTGTAATCTTCTGCAGGATTAATAAAAGTCCTGGCCACTCCGTCAAATACAAAACCAGTCCACTGCTGATCTAACTCAAATACCGTATCCGCCAGCCCACCGGTTTTACGCACTATCGGAATAGCCCCATAACGCATCGCAATCATCTGAGTTAAACCGCTAGGCTCATAATCTGAAGGAACCACCAGCATATCAACACTGCCATAAATTATATGCGCCAAAGTATCATTGTAAGCGCGTACATAACAAATTGAGCACCCCGGATAATTTCCGGCCAATTCAGCCAGTTGTTCTTCCAGCCATTTTTCTCCCGTACCTAAAATTACCAAATCAATGCCTAAATCTGTTCTTTGACCAGAGCGCATATCCATAATCACCTGAGCTATAATATCTATTTGTTTCTGCCCAACAAACCGCGAAACTACCCCCACCAAAGGACGTTGTGAATCCGGGGTTAAACTACCGTATTTTAGGCCGGCTGCAATACCCAGGCCCGATAAATCAACTCCCAAACCAAGCAATTCCTGCAGCTCTGCTTTATTTTTAGAACGATTTATAATTACCGAATCGATTCCTTGAGTAATGCTGTATTTATGGGGTAGGAGTAAATCCGTCTCAGGATTCCAAATAGAATAATCTATCCCGTTTAAAATCCCGCCAAACTTTGGCCCAACCATATTTAACAACCGGTCAATCTCAAAAAGCGTATGCCGGATTTCAGCCGCATAAGTCGGGCTCACCGTCATAATCGAATGTCCTCGACCGCCTAAAGTATTGATTTCTGCCCTGCCCAATATCACTCCCGGAGGAACAGCCATAAAGTTAATTTTTCCATAAACCTTTAATAAATCTTCGGCCCCTTCTAGTCCGATTTCCTCGGCCCACTCCCAAGGATAATCCCCCTGATATCCAACATTATGGATAATATATAAATTACTAGTATGCGCAAAATAAAGCCGGTAGAGCGTACGCATATATAAAGAAACTAAACCGGCATGGTGATCATTGGTAATAATCGCATCCGGTTGGAAGCCTAATTGCTTTAATAACTCTAATCCCCCGCGCGAAAGGAGTATCGATTCATAAAATTCTTTCTGCTTTCCTTCTATGCCTTCATAAACAGTAGACGGATAAGGTTTAACAAAAATATTTTTATTTTCCGCGCCTAAAAGATAGACTTGAATACCGTCAATTATTACCTTACGCGCTAAAAGCCTTTCTACCCCATATGAAAAGGGAACTTCAATTAATATCTCTTCCAGAATTTCCGGATTAAATTGAATGAGCTTAGATTGTATCGATTGAAAATCCGGAATAATCACGCTGACCGAGCAGCCTGCGCTGGTAAACACTCTGGGCAATTCGTACATTACATCTCCCTGGCCGCCAACTTTAGCCAATTTAGCAAATTCCATACCGATAAATACTAAAGAACCGCTAAATTTCTGATTCACCACTACCCGGCCATTGCCGTACGGTAAATCCGCCCAGTGACGCTGGCCGTTGGCCTGCTCAAAGATAAAAGTATATTCAAAACTGCGTAATGGCCTGACTTTGATTTCATATATGGCTTTAGCTTCCGGAGAATTTTCCACAAAACTCAAGGGAGTCTCAAACTCGCTCCATTCGCCGTTAATATTAAAGTATAAAATTACCTGGCCTTTTCCGGTTAAATCAACACGATTGGCTACCGCCCTTAGTACAACTTCATCTTTCATTTCGATAACTTTATATACCTGCTCAATATAACCGCCATTCTGACCGAATTGCGTAAGCTCTCTAGCAGTGCGCGCATCATAAATAGGCATATCAAAAACAAACCCTTGCTCAACCATCTGCTTCCAACCTAACAAAAATGCCTGGGTTTCTTCTTCGGGCATGTCAATTACGATACACCTAAAAGCAGAAGGAAATGTTTGCTCAGCCTGTATTTCGTCCTCAATCGCATTTAATACAAAACCATGCAAGCTATCCCCGCCTAGCCGCTTAATTTTTAGGCCGTGTAAATCCAGCCCCACAAAAGATTCATTAATATATCCTGCCTGAGAATATTCTTGATAACCAAAATCAGGATTAATAATTATAGTTAAGGCTCTCTTATGTTCCGGCATACCATGGGGCCTATTTAAAGCATATGAAGTAGTCTGGGCATGTAAATGGTCTCCATAACCTCTGCCGGTTATATTGGCGGGTAATATACCGAATTTAAAAATCGTAGCGATGTTTTCTAAGGTAGGACTATTTACATAATGGCTCAAATAAGGAGTAGCAAAATCAAAAAGTTCGCCATGCACTGAAGGATCGGTTTTGTACTGAGGATCAGAATAAAAAATATTACCGTAGAGGCATAACCAAACCCCGGCCAGCTCTACTTTACCGATCTGT
>JBFZAT010000020.1:0-44107 GCA_041308845.1 Candidatus Omnitrophota bacterium
GTATAACGCATCGCCGCTGCCGCATCCCCGTCGACAGAACCAAAGTTACCTTGCCCATCTACCAAAGGATAACGCAAAGAGAAATCCTGCGCCATCCTTACCAAGGTATCATAAATAGCCATGTCGCCGTGCGGATGATATTTACCCATCGTTTCACCCACGATACGCGCACACTTTTTATAAGGCTTAGAGTGCTCTAAATTCAGCTCACGCATCGCATACAGAATCCGGCGATGTACGGGTTTTAAGCCATCGCGCACATCTGGCAACGCCCGGCCGACAATAACGCTCATCGCATAATTGAGGTAAGAATCCTTCACCTCATCTTCAATGTAAACTTGGATTATTTTTTCATTACGCGTATACATAATTAAATATCCAGATTTTTTACCTGATGGGCATGCTCCTCAATAAACTCCCGCCGCGGTTCAACCTGATCTCCCATCAATACAGTAAACATTTTGTCTGCTTCCACCGCGTCTTCTAAGGTTACCTGCAAGATTGTCCTCTTTTCCGGATCCATAGTTGTATCCCAAAGCTGTTGCGGATTCATTTCCCCTAAACCTTTATATCTCTGTATGTGCATACCCTTAGCGGCTACTTCCTTAATATAGGACAAGATTTCTTTTAGGCTAAACACTTCTTTAATATCATCACTATTAGCAATCCGGTATAACGGTTTAATTTTCTTCTCTGTCTCTTTAACCATCCCGGCTTTGGGCATCACCACGGCACTAAAATAAGTATCGAATTCAATGCCTAATTTTTCAATTTTTAACACTAGCTCTTCAATCTCCTGAGCCTCAAAAAGATGCAACACATCTAATTCTGCTTCTTTACCTTGCTGTTCTGTAAGCGTAGCTAATTCTTTATCAGAAAATAAAAACTGGCTATTCCCCTCCACTTTAACCCTATAAATAGGCATTTTTCTGGTTTTCTGGTTCCTAAAAGCTAAGTATTCAGCAAAGTTCACTCCCTTTTTATCTAAATAACGGCCTAATTTGTCTAACTCTACTAATAACCTCAATAGCTCTTTAAATTGGTTATCGGTAAAAGCCAGTTTATCTTTAACGCTAATTAATTTATGACCCTCCCGCCCCAAATCTAATAGCATGTCATTCATCTGCTGTTCAGTCTGGATATATTCTTCGCGTTGCCCTCTTTTAATTTTATAAAGCGGAGGCTGGGTAATATACACATGCCCCTCCTCCACCAATTTTGGCAGCTGACGGTACAATAATGTCAATAGCAGCGTACGGATATGGGATCCATCAATATCTGCATCCGCCATGAGCATCAATTTATGATATCTCAACTTAGTTAAATCAAATTCTTCCCCAATGCCTGTACCCAGGGCCGTAATGATTGTGCGTATTTCCTCATTTGACAAAATTTTATCTAAGCGCGACTTTTCTACATTGAGAATTTTTCCCTTAATCGGTAAAATCGCCTGGAACCTGCGGTCGCGGCCTTGCTTAGCAGAACCACCAGCTGAATCACCTTCTACAATATATAATTCACATAGGGCGGCATCGCGTTCCGAACAATCCGCCAGTTTCCCCGGTAACCCCGCCCCCTCTAGAGCGCCTTTTCTCCGGGTCAATTCACGTGCTTTACGCGCAGCTTCTCTAGCCCGAGAGGCCACAATAACTTTATCAATAATTTTATTGGCTACCGCTGGATTTTCTTCAAAATAACTTGAGAGAGCCTCCAGGCTGGTTGAGGCCACTAAACCCTCTACTTCAGAATTACCTAATTTGGTTTTAGTTTGACCTTCAAATTGCGGATTGGGAACCTGCACGCTAATCACGGCAGTTAAACCTTCCCGCACATCATCACCAGTAATAGCAATATTATCTTTTAAGAGATTTTTACTTTTAGCATATTGATTGATGCCTCGGGTCAACGCTGATTTAAAACCCGACAAGTGCGTGCCCCCTTCAACCGTATTGATATTATTAGCAAAGGAAAACATGGTTTCGGCATAACCGTCATTATACTGTAACGCTACTTCTACCTTCACCTCATCTTGGAGTTTTTCAAAATACACCACTTTATTGTGCAGGGGATTTTTATTTTTATTCAGATATTCCACAAAAGAAATAATCCCCCCGGCAAATTCGAATACCGCTTCTTTATCTGAACGCTCATCAGTTAATTTGATTTTTAAGCCTTTATTCAAAAACGCCAATTCTCTTAAGCGGCCGGATAAAATATCATAAGCATACTCGGTCTTGGAAAAAATACTCTTGTCGGGTTTAAAGGTAATTTTGGTACCGGTGGAAGCGCTTTTGCCAATAACTGTAAGCTTGGATACAGTTTTACCGCGTTCATAGCGTTGATGGTAGATTTTCCCGTCCCGTTTGACCTCAACTTCGAGCCAATCCGAAAGCGCATTAACACAACTTACCCCTACTCCATGCAAACCGCCAGACACCTTATAAGATCGATGATCAAATTTACCTCCGGCATGCAAGGTGGTTAATGCCACTTCTACCGCGGGCTTTTTTTCAGTTTTATGCATATCTACCGGTATGCCGCGGCCGTTATCCACTACTGTAATGCTATTATCCGGTTGGATAGAAACCATGATAGAATCGCAATAGCCGCCCAGGCTTTCATCTACACTATTATCAACCACTTCAAACACGAGATGGTGTAAACCGCGCACTGCAGTATCGCCGATGTACATAGCCGGCCGGCGCCTTACGGCTTCTATACCCTCTAAAACCTGGATGCTGGTAGCATCGTAGGCTTTGGCCGCCTCTGCCGGCTTCTGGTTGGCTTTAGATAATTCTGTATTTTTTTTCACTCCAGCTCTCCAATGCGTAAATTAATGTTTTTTAATCCCGGATGTTCCTGCTGCAGCTTCGCTAGCACAATTTCTTTTTTTAAACTTAAAACATATAGCCAGGCCGACGAATCTACGCTTAAACCTAAAATGCCCTTGCTGAAATATTTAACTCTTATATGCCTCAACTCCTTTTTTGTCAAGGCTTTTTTTAACCACTCTTGGGGGCAGGCGTTGTTGGCAGCCCCTTTTTGTGCGTCTAATTGCCGCATTAACTCCTGTAGCGTGTTTTTTAAAAGCTCCATGGGTTAACTTAAGCGCATGGGTAAGACTATGTACACGTAACCACTGATGCGGATAACGCCGGGTTTTTCCCCATCGCTTACCTCCACGCCCACTTTTTCCGTATTTAAATTTTTCAAAATATCAATTAAATAAATAGGGTTAAAACCGATCACTAATTCCCTGCCTTGATATTCCACCGCTAGCTCTTCGTGGAACTCTCCTACATCCGGCGTAGATTTAGAAATAACCAGTTTGTTTTTAAAAATTTCTAGCTTGACCGCCTGATAATCAGGCGTAGCCAAAAGAGCAGCCCTTTTTACCGCTAACAAAAATTGATTACGCCCCAGTGTCATTTTATTTTCTGTAATCGGCGGCACCACCTGTTTATAATCCGGGAACTCCCCCTCAATTAGGCGCGACACAATTCCCACTCGACCTAAATCAAACAAAGCCTGATTACCACCAACTATCAGAGAAAGCTCCCCTTCATCTTTCAGGTTGCGGCTGAGTTCCTGGATGGTTTTCAGCGGCACAATCATGTTCACATCAACATCTAACTCACAATTTAATTTCCTCTCTGCTACAGCCAGTCTTTTCCCGTCCGTAGACACCAAGGTCAGCAAATTTTTATTAATTTTAAATAAAATCCCATTTAAAACATAGCGCGTTTCATCTAAAGATACCGCAAAAGCAGTTAAAACCAACATCTCCTTAAAAACACCTTGGTCAATTTTAATAACTTTTTTATCCCGAAACTCTGGCAACTTAGGGAACTCCTCTTTAGTTAAACCCATAATTTTAAATTGGCAGACATCAGAATCAATAGTAACCTGATTGTTTTTTTTGGTAGTTACAGTGATAATATCAATCGGGAATTCTTTTACTATATCGCTAAATCTTTTCGCCGGCACTGTAATTGCCCCAGGTTCCTGAATATCCACAGGGATTACACAGGTTATACCAATATCGAGATCTGTGGCAGTTAATTTTAAATTACCTCCTTGAGCTTCAATTAAAATATTAGACAGAATAGGAAGTGCGGATTTTGTGGTAATAACATTTTGTACGGCTTGAATTGCGTTAATTAAATGGTTTTTTTCAACTTTAAATTTCATATTTTTGTCTCCTATTATTGAATATATATATAATAACTTAAAACAGTAGTCATATTAATACAATGGGTTTGGTGTGTATAAACGCGTAAGTATATATTATCATGGAAGTTACAATAAAAATTGACTCGGTATAACCTGGGTATTATTGTTTAATAACCTGAATAACCTTCTCCACTCGTTCTTTAAGCTCTGGATTTTGTGCAATGTCGTCTTTAATTTTTTTATAAGAATGTAATACCGTAGTGTGGTCTTTCCCGCCAAAGAGCTCTCCAATTTCAGGCAATGATAATTCTGTTAATTCTCGGCTTAAATACATAGCAATTTGTCGGGGAAATACCACTTGTTTATTGCGCCGCTTGGTTTTCAGGTCCTGTAAAGAAATACCGAATTCTTCCACTACACAACGCTGGATAAAATCTATAGTGATTAATTTGGCCGGTTCTTTTAAAAGGTCTTTGAGCACTTCTTTGGCCAACTGCAAGCTAACTGGGGCCTCTTCTAACAAAGAATAAGCAATCGTCCTGATTAAAGCCCCCTCTAGTTCACGGATATTAGTTTTAATCAGTTGAGCAATAAAGAAAATTACGTCATCTGGAACATGCACCGGCTCTCGCTCAATTTTTTTCTTTAGAATAGCGACCCGGGTTTCTAAATCCGGCGGTTGGATGTCTGTAGCCAGGCCCCAACCGAAACGCGACACCAGCCGTTCCTGTAGATTAGTTATTTCTTTGGGCGGCCGGTCCGAGGAAAACACAATTTGTTTGTGCGCGTCATAAAGCGTATTGAAAGTATGGAAAAATTCTTCTTGAGTGGATTCTTTTCCGGCGATGAAATGGATGTCATCAATGACTAATACATCCAAGTTACGATATTTTTGCCGGAAATTCGCCGTAGAGCGGTGCACGATCGCATCGATTAATTCGTTGGTAAATTTTTCACTGGAAACATAACAGATTTTTATTGAGCTAGCGGTATGACTTTTTATTTGGTGACAAATGGCCTGGATCAAATGGGTTTTTCCTAACCCTACTCCACCGTAAATAAATAAAGGATTATATGTTTTGGCTGGGGCATTGGCGACAGCCAGCGAATAAGCGTGGGCATGACGGTTCCCCCCGCCAATTACGAAATTATCGAAGGTATAGCGTGAGTTTAGATTCGGGCATCCGGTAGCAATCACGACCTTAGGCGTTCCTTCGCTGGGCACAGATAACTCTATTGGACCAACAGCTGCATTGTTGACAACCAATTTTACTAACAGATTATCCAAGCCTTTTGATTTTAATGTCTCTTGGATAATTCTTAAATAGTGTTTTTCCACCCAGTCTTTGAAAAATTGGTCCGGCGCTCCTACTTCCATAATATGCTCATTGAGCAGTAAACACTTGAGCGGCGCAATCCAAGTAGAAAAAACAGTCTCTCCGAGAACGTTTTTTAAATCTACTTTAATTTCTTCCCAGCTATTAGTTATTTCTGACATGGTGAGGCCATAGCAATAATTTTTCTTAAATGTCCTTATTTAGACGATATAGGCTAGGTTATGGGTCGTAAACTAAGCCACGGATCTGCAGTGGTTACTAATCACAGAATTCACAGTTTATGCACAGCTTGTATAAAACTGTGGATAAAATGCTGCAACCAAAATCATTAAACGCAATTATTATAACAAAGACCAAAAACCTTGCAAGTAAAAAAGTTAAACTTGAGTTATTATACAACAATATGTGAAACCGTCAATAAAAAACTTGACCGCTGCATAAATGTATGTTACAATTCACAAAATCAATAATCGCTTGGGATAAAATAACGCTTTTTCATATTAAAACGGTTGTACTATTTTCAAGTGCTGGTTAATAAGGAGAACTAAAAAATGAAGAAAAACTTAAAGACGCCTACAAACATCGTCGGTAAAAAACGTCATGGTTTCCGCAGTAAAATGGCTACCAAGTCTGGCCGTAAGCTTTTGGCGCGCAGGCGCTGCAAGGGGCGAAAAAAGCTGTGTCTTTAACCCCGGCTAAGGTGATACTGAAACTAATTAATCTATACCAGCAATATTTCCGCCCGTGTATCGCAGCGGGATGTCGTTTTGAGCCAGGGTGTTCAGAGTACACAAAACAGGCAATTGTAAAATACGGATTATTTAAAGGAGGATTAAAGGGGGTATGCAGGTTATTGCGTTGTCATCCGTTTTCGGGTAAATCTGGATACGACCCTTTGGTATAAAATCTATGGAAAAACGTTTAATTCTAGCGATCGCTTTGTCACTATTAGTAATGCTAAGCTGGTCGGCTTTGAGCCCAAAGCCGCAAAGTCTTGAGCCCCAAATACTTAATGATGGTCAAGCGCCACCAGTTTTATCTTCTTACATTAGCGCACCGACCGCAGACACTCTGAAACAACCACCAGTTATACATTCCGTAGATGCTGTGGAGGTGGTTAAAAACACAGTTACTTTTAGTCAGGAACATCGGGATATTATTTTTAATCCTGATCTGGGAACTATAGTGTATGTTTTGTTTAAAGATAAGCTGGAGCATAAATTTCCTCTGCAGATCGGATTTATAACAGATGGTGACCTGGTATTTAAGCAACATGATATAACAGCAGAAAGTATTTCATTTATTCACCAGGACCAAGTAAGACGGATTATTAAAAAATTTATTATCCCTAAAGATAGTCATACCATCAATTTAGAGATCAGCACAATGAATTTATCTACCGAGCCCTTAGTAATGCAACCGCAGTTAGTGCTGGGCCGTCTTGACCTGTCTGGCAAAAATCCTCAAGCACGTTTTCAGGATGTGTTTCTTAGCAATAAAGAAAAATCTATGCATCTTGCAGCGGGAAAAGATTTTAGTAGTGATGATGTAAAATTTATTGGAGTACGCGATCAATATTTCTGTACGATTGTTGAACCTACACAATTAGCAGCTCGTGGCTACATTAAGAAGTTTGCTCCCCAAGTGTCCGAAATAGGATTACAAATGAGCGAAATGAAGTTGGGGCCAAAACAGCAGATTGGACATTTATATCATATATATATGGGACCACAGGATTTAAAATTAATTAACAGCATTAAACCAGAATGGGCTGCAATAATTTATTTTGGCACCTTTGATTTTATTGCCCAGCTACTCTTGCAATTGTTAGGCTTCTTTTTCAACCTAGTACATAATTGGGGGGTAGCAATTATTATCCTCAGCACCTCTGTTTATTTTTTACTATTTCCATTATCTATAAAGCAGATGCGCTCTATGAAGGAAATGCAGCTTTTGCAACCAAAAATCGAAATTTTACGTAAAGAGCTTAAAGATAATCCGCAAAGACTAAATAAAGAAATAATGGAATTATATAAAGAACATAAAGTTAATCCATTAGGCGGATGTTTACCGCTCCTATTACAGATGCCAATATTTTTTGCTCTATATCAGGCTTTAATCCGCTCAGTTTTTTTAAGAGGTGCCCATTTTCTGTGGATTAAAGATTTATCTGCGCCGGATAAAGCTTTTACATTTAATAATTCTCTCCCGTTTTTTGGTAACCAGTTAAACGTTTTACCGATCTTGATGGCAATCGGAATGTTTGTGCAGCAGAAAATTTCCATGGCTAAAGCCAGCGGAGAGGCTGCTCAACAACAAAAACTTATGTCAATTATTATGCCAGTGATGTTCGGTGTGATTTTTTATCAGATGCCCTCTGGTTTAGTACTGTATTGGTTCGTGAATAGCTTGTTTATGTTAATGTATCAACTAAAAATCAATCGCCAAAAATGAAAAAGAATCGCTACATAGAAATTGAAGGAAAAACAGTAGAAGATGCGATTGCCAAGGCCTTAAAAGAACTAAATCTTCCCCGGCATAGAGTGAAGATTGAAAGTTTATCCGAGGAAAAAAGGGGGCTGTTTGGCATGGCTGGAGCTAAACCTGCCAAAATACGGGTGAGTGTGATTGAAAGTAAATAACCCCTTGACAAATTTATTTATTTTAGGATAATAAATCTAGGTTTGGTAATGTTCCCCGTGGAACATTACCAAACTCTATAGCGAGATTCAGCAGCGATAATGTTCCCCGTGGAACATTACATAAATATAATAATATCAATGGGTAAGATAATAGTAATTTGTAATCAAAAAGGAGGAGTAGGCAAAACCACAACCTCAATTAACTTAGCAGCCTATTTAGCTATGGCTGGTAAAAAAGTTATGTTAATAGATTTAGATCCTCAAGCTAATGCCACCAGCGGGATTGGCATCAATAAACACGATATTCAAATTAGTACGTATCATATCTTACTTGAAGAAGCCAAGCTAGCCGATATTCTACAAAAAACAGCCATCGAAAATCTTATGTTGGCTCCTTCTAATCTCGATTTAACTGGAGCCGAGGTAGAATTAGTCGGGGCACTGGGGAGAGAATATCGACTAAAGAGGGCCTTACAAGCGGAAAAAAACAATTATGATTTTGTCATTATCGATTCTCCTCCATCGCTAGGATTGCTGACCATTAATGGTTTATGCGCCGCAGACTCTGTCATTATTCCAGTACAATGTGAATATTATGCGTTAGAAGGATTGACGCAACTACATAATACCATTAGACTTGTGAAAGAAAATCTTAACCCTTTGTTAACGATAGAAGGTGTATTATTAACTATGGCGGATTTTCGTACTAATTTAACAAAAGAGGTTATTCAGGAAGCACGCAATCATTTTAATGAAAAAGTATATGTTACTGTGATTCCCAGAAATGTCCGCTTAACCGAAGCTCCTAGTTTTGGTAAGCCGATAGCTTTATATGATCGCGATTCTTTAGGAGCGCAGAAATATGAAGATCTTAGTCGTGAAATTTTAGGTTTACCTTTGAATGCGAAAGTTGCAAAAGGAGCGGAATAATGGAAAGAAAAGCTTTAGGTAAGGGACTTAGCGCACTTATCCCGGAAACGATCGCTGATGATTCAATGCGTAAAAAAGAAGAGGTTATTTTTGTCCAACCTACTCAAATCAGACCCAATCCTTTTCAGCCGCGAGAAGATTTTAACCTGCAAAATATTGAAGAGCTAGCCCAGTCGATTAAAGAAAAAGGCGTAATCCAGCCGCTTTTAGTCCGGCGCCAAGGCGATCATTATGAACTGGTTGCCGGTGAAAGAAGATTACGTGCGGCTAACTCGTTGGGACTAAAAGAGATACCAATTATAGTGCGAGAGGTTAGCGACCAAGATTCATTAGAGTTGGCCTTGATTGAAAATATCCAGAGAGAAGAATTAAATCCTATCGAGGAAGCCCACGCCTATCAACATCTTATAGATAAGTTTCAGGTTACCCAGGAAAAAATCAGTGAAGTCCTAGGTAGATCGCGAGTTACAGTGACTAATACATTGCGTCTGCTCAAACTGCCGCATGAAATTCAAGCAGAAATTAAAAACGGCCGGATCAGCTTTGCCCATGGCCGGGCTCTTTTGGAAATTGAAGACCGTAATTATCAACGCAAACTGGCCCAAGATGTTATTACTAAAGGGTTCTCGGTGCGCGAACTAGAAAATTTGATTAAAAGCGTGCGCCGCCCCAAAGTGATAAAACGCAGCGCTGGATCTGGCCAGGTGGATCCGTTGGTCGCAATTTTAGAGGAGCAGTTGCAGCATGCTTTAGCCACGAAGGTGCGGATTACTAAAAGAAAGAAGCGCGGACATTTGCGGATTGATTTTTATTCACTTGAAGACTTGCAGCGTATCGCTAATGTTATTAAAGGAGGAAAATAAAGAATGAACCAAGCAGTGTTAATTTTAATTAAGCCTGACGGGTTAAAAAAATCTCTTACTGGTAATATTTTAACCCGTTTATCGGAAACCAAACTGGAAATAGTAGCGGCAAAAATGGTGCGCGTGTCTAAGACCCTGGCCGAAGAGCATTACCGGCATTTAAAAGATAAGCCTTTTTTCGGCGACATTATAAAATATTTGCAGGGTGATTTGCATGATCGTAAAAAAGTCATGGCTTTAGTTTATTGGGGTAATGATGCAATAACTAAATGTCGGGATTTAGCCGGGGCCACCAATCCCGAAGAAGCGGAAGCCACCTCTATCCGCGGTTCTTACGGACGCATTACCACTCACGGTGTTTATGAAAACGTAGTTCATGTTTCTTCTAACGCCACCGAAGCGGAGAGAGAGATTAAGCTTTGGTTCCGGCCGGAAGAAATTATCGTCGATCTTTATGCCATTAAAGATATTGTATTCAAAGAATGTCCGAGCAAAGATTGGGCGGCTAAATGAAAAATCCATTGAATAGTATGACCGGTTTTGGTGCCCAGGAAACTGATCTGGAAGCTTGCGGACGGATCAGTGTTGAACTCAGATGCACTAACCATAAATTTTTAGAGACCGTTTTCCATTTACCCGAGGGCCTGCTTGCTTTAGAGGATAAATTAAAAAAAGAAATTGAGGCCAGAATTAAGCGGGGTCGTATTTATTGCGCCATTAATATAAAGGGCCAATTGGCCCAAGGAATTTTTATCAATCGCAAATTACTGAAAAATTATTTACAAGAGTTTAACCGCCTTAAGAAAGAATTTAGAATCCAGGACGGATTAAGTTTGGACGCATTAATCCGTTTGCCGGGAGTGTTATCGCTTAAAGAAGATCGGCCGCTAGGTGTGCATATTGGGGAACAGCTTAAGCCCGTTTTTACCCGGGCCCTGGAAAGCTTATTAAAAGCCCGTCAGAAAGAAGGAGCTGCTTTAGCCAGGGTGTTAAAAAAAAGAAGCGCTCTTTTAAAAAAAGATCTCGGATTTATAAAGCATCGTTTCGGGGTAGCGGTGAAAGCGAGATTGCAAAAACTGCAAACAGAAGAGGAAAGATTAGCTTTTTTGAACGGGGCGGATGTTGCCGAAGAAACCGACCGCCTTTATTTTCATATTAATAATTTTCAGCATAAACTCGCTCATGGTGGTCCGGTGGGTAAGGAGCTGGATTTTATTACTCAGGAGATGCAACGGGAAGCCAACACTCTGGCGGCTAAATCTTTTGATTTGATAATTTCCGGCCGGGCCGTAGGCATGAAGAGCCAGATCGAAAAGATTCGCGAACAAGTACAGAATATTGAGTAGTGAAAGCCGCTAAGAGAAGAAATAAGCTAAGCTCGGGGGAGAATGGTGTGGCTGCCTCTAGCCAGAGCCAAGGTAAAATTTTTGTAATTAGCGGACCATCAGGCTCCGGTAAAACTACCCTGTTGAATAACCTTCTCCAAGATAAAAAAATCGGAAAAACCTTAATGAAGTCTTGCTCAGTTACAACCCGCCCAAAGCGCTCGCAGGAGAGGCAGGCTAAGGAGTATTTTTTTGTTAGCCCAGCAGAATTTAGGCGGATGTTAAAAGGTAAAAAAATTCTTGAATGGACCAGGTATTTGGGCTATTATTACGGAACGCCTAAGCGGCCCCTAGAAGAACAGCTGAAGGCTGGTAAGAATATAGGTTTATGCTTAGACCTCAAGGGAGCGAGGATTCTGGGGAAAATGTACCCAGAGAATATTGTTAAGATTTTTGTGTTACCGCCCTCACTGCAAGAATTGCAAGAGCGCATTCAAAAGCGTTGCCGTCACACTCAACAGCAGGAGGTAGCCCAGCGCATATTATTGGCGCGTAAGGAGCTTAAGTCCGCTGGTGAATTTGATTACTGTATTTTGAATCAAAATTTAGCGCTGGCGCTTAAAGAATTGAAAAATATCGTTTTACAAGAAAGCGGGGGCTTAACATATTACAGCGGGGGTAAAAATGGGTTATCAGGGTAGAGAAAAACTTTTAGATAAAAGTATGGGTTCGATTTATAAATTAGTCATTTTGGCTTCCAAGAGAGCTTTGGAGATTGCCGAAGGCCAGCCAAAATTAGTGGCGGATGATGCTGCAGTTAAGCCTTCGACTGTAGCTTTACATGAAATTGCTGCCGGCAAAATTGAAGCTAGAAAGGCTAAGGCTAAAGAGTAAACGCTAATGAAAAAAACTGAAAAAAATATCGTTTTAGGTATCACCGCTAGTATTGCTATTTATAAAGCCTGTTCCTTGATCCGCAGATTAAGAGAGTGCGGTTGGGCCGTGCATGTGGTGATGACTAAAGAAGCAGAGGAATTAATTAAGCCGATTGTTTTTCAAAGCTTAAGCGGTAACCGAGTTTATACCGGTGGCCTGTTTGCTGCCTCGGATGTCTGGGACATTGAACATGTTGCTTTGGCGGCCAAGGCGGATTTAATCTTGATTGCGCCAGCTACCGCTAATATTATCGCCAAGCTGGCTTGCGGTATCTGCGATGACCTTTTGAGTTGTACGATCTGTGCCAGTAGAGCTAAGGTATTAATTGCTCCGGCGATGAATGTCAATATGTTGCAGCATCAAATCACCCAGAGCAATATCGCAAAATTAAAAGCTTGCGGGTATAGATTTATTCAGCCGCATAAAGGGTTATTGGCCTGCGGCGTAGTCGGAGAAGGTTGTTTAGCCCAGACGGCTGAGATTGTCAAAGAAGTTAAAAAATTATTATAGTTTTTGGCGACGTAGCCAAGTGGTAAGGCAGTTGTCTGCAAAACAACTATTCAGCGGTTCAATTCCGCTCGTCGCCTTTAATTTTTCGGGCAAGTGGTGGAATGGCATACACGACAGACTTAAAATCTGTTGGCCGCAAGGTCGTAAGGGTTCGACTCCCTTCTTGCCCAATTTAATGATAGAAGAGCAGGCCGATGTTGATCGATGAGATAGAGGCCGACAGTCGAGAGTTATAAAAGAATAGTAATAGGGGTTGGGTGGAAAGATAGTATTCCCCGTTATAATAGGTCTAAAGGCAAAAATAAACTACAGCGCAGTGTTGGGCTCATAGCTCAGTTGGTTAGAGCGTTGCGTTGACATCGCAAAGGTCAGTGGTTCAAGTCCACTTGGGCCCATTAAATAGCTTTACCGTTAGCATAGCGCAGGATTCAGTTTAAGTAGTGATAAGTAGTCACCAGGTTAATTACCAACAGGAATTTAACGGATAAATTATGGATCTAAATATTTTAAGACATTCTTGTGCGCATATCATGGCCCAAGCAGTGAAAGAGCTTTGGCCGGAGGTAAAATTAGCGATTGGCCCGGCCATTGAAGACGGCTTTTATTATGATTTCGATAAACCTTCGGCATTTACCGAAGTTGATTTGTCTACCATTGAAAATAAAATGCGCCAAATCATTGCTCAGGATCAGCTTTTTATCAGAGAGGAAGTAAATAAACAACAAGCTCAAGAGTTATTTGAACGTTTAAATGAAACTTATAAATTAGAGCTGATTGCAGCTTTGCAAGAGGATAGTGTTTCTATTTATAGAACTGGTGAAACCTTTTTAGATCTTTGCCGCGGCCCGCATTTAAAATCTACCGGCCAAATTAAGGCTTTTCGGTTGCTTTCGCTGGCCGGGGCATATTGGCATGGGATCGAGACTAATCCTATGCTGCAAAGAATTTACGGCACCTGTTTTGATACACAGAAAGAATTGAATGAATATCTCAATAATTTAGAGGAAGCCAAGCTGCGTGACCACCGCAAGCTGGGTCCGAGTTTGGGGTTTTTTGATATTTACCATGAAACCGCCGGAGCCGGTTTAGTTTTTTATCATCCTAAGGGGGCGTTGTTGCGCACGATTATTGAGGATTATGAAAAAAAGGAGCATCTTAAGCGTGGCTATGAAATTGTTATCACTCCTCATATTATGGATGTGGGCCTATGGAAAACCAGTGGGCACTATGATTATTATCGTGACAATATGTATTCTTTTGTCTCTGAAGAAAAAGAATTTGTGCTCAAGCCGATGAATTGCCCTGGCCACGTTTTAATTTATAGCGCAAAAACCCGCAGCTATAAAGATTTACCCGTACGCTTATTTGAGCTAGGGACGGTTTATCGCCGAGAGAAAGCCGGGGTGTTGCATGGATTATTACGGGTGCGCGGTTTTACACAAGACGATGCACATATATTCTGTTTGCCCGAACAACTATCAACGGAAATTAAAGGGGTGATCGATTTCGTGTTTGACACGATGAAGGTTTTCGGTTTTGATACGGTAGGGGTTGAATTAAGTACGCGACCGGATAAATCAATTGGCTCAGATGAAGATTGGCAGAAGGCAACCGAGGCCTTAGAAGGGGCTTTAAAAGAAAAAGGTTTATCCTATGATGTGCATGCTGGTGAAGGGGCTTTTTATGGACCGAAAATCGATATAAAATTAAAAGATGCACTTAAAAGAACCTGGCAGTGTGCGACTATCCAGTGTGATTTTGCTCTTCCCAAAAGATTTAATTTAGCTTATATTGATGACCAGGGGCAAGCCCGCCAGCCGATTATGTTACACCGGGTTTTATTAGGCAGCCTGGAGCGTTTTATCGGCGCTTTGCTTGAACATTATAAAGCAGAGTTACCCTTATGGTTAAGCCCGGTCCAGGTTTTATTAATTCCGCTTAAAGAAACAGTTTTGGATTATGCCCAGACAATAAAAAGTAAATTGGAAAATTTAGGTTTCCGGGTAGAAATAGATTTACGCCAGGATACTTTAGATAAGAAAATTCGCAATGCCGAAATTAATAAAATTCCTTATTGTTTAATTTTAGGGGAAAGAGAGGCTAAGCAGCAACAGGTTAGCGTGCGTAAGAAAGGCAGCGGCAACCTGGGCGCGGTAGCTCTAGATGAGTTTATTGGTAATATAACTAACCAGATTCAGGAACACAAATAAAAAAGGAGGAAGCTATAAAAAAGTTTACACGGATTAATGATAGAATTAGTGCACCTCAGGTGCGGGTGATTGGGCATGATGGAACTCAGCTGGGCGTGATGTCTGTGCAAAGGGCTTTAGAGATCGCTAACCAACATGAACTGGATTTAGTCGAAGTTGCCCCTGCGGCTACCCCGCCGGTTTGTCGGATTATTGAATATAGCAAATTCAGGTACGATTTGGAAAAAAAGGAACGCGAATCTAAAAAACACCAGAAACAGGGCCGGCTTAAAGAAATCCGCCTTAAGCCGAATATCGACGAACATGATTTTGCTACCAAAGTCAAGCAGGTGACTAGTTTTTTAAAGAAAAAAGATAAAGTTAGAGTTAATCTTTTCTTCCGGGGCAGGCAAATGGAGCATTTAGACCTGGGCAGGAAGGTTTTAGATAAATTTATTCTTGATACGCAGAATGATGGACAAGTAGAAAAGGCGCCATCGCTAGAAGGCAGAATTATGTCTTTTGTGATCGCCCCTAAATAATCTAAAGCAAGGTGCAACAGTAGAATGTGTGGGTCTGTTATGTACGCATTCAAGGAGAAAAAATGGGAAAGTTAAAAACAAAACGCGGGGTAGCTAAACGTTTTAAGTTAACCAAAAAAGGCCGAGTTAAGTATTCTGCCGGAGGCAAGAGCCACCTGGCTTCTTCTAAAAAAACTAAAAAGATCAGGAATTTAAGGAAGCGACGCACACTGGCAGGCAAGAAAGAAGCAAAATTTATTAAATCAATGTTACCTTATGGGTAGGTTTAGGCAGCAAGGTTAAAGGAGAAAATAATGGCAAAGGCTAAACACAGCGTAGCAACTCGTAAAAGAAAGAAGAAGGTCCTCAAGCAGGCTAAGGGGTTCTGGGGAGATCGCAGTAAACAATACCAGCAGGCTAAACGCGTGCTGGTACATGCGCTCAGGTATGCTTATCGGGATCGTCGCAATAAGAAGCGTGAATTCCGTAGCCTCTGGATTGCCCGGATTAACGCGGCATGCCGAGAAATGGGGATTTCTTATAGCGTCTTTATGGACGGATTAAAAAAATCAAAAATTACTTTGGACCGTAAGATCTTAGCGGATTTAGCAGTCCGGGATAACTTGGCGTTCAAAAAGTTAGTGGAAACAATTAAGAAATAAAGATCCTTTCAGTCTTCTGGCCGAATGCTGTCGGCTAAAAGGATAAGGGGCGGTTTATGTATGTGATTATTGTGGGGTGCGGGAGAGTAGGCTCAGAACTAGCCAAACTTTTATCTGGGGAAGGTCACGACGTAGTGGTGATTGATAAGACTCCGGAGGCGCTTAAACGTCTGGGGGATACTTTCAACGGATTGACTATGGTCGGTAACGGTTTTGACCTGGCTTTACTTAAGCAGGTGGGCATTGAAAAAGCAGATGCTTTTTGTTCGGTGACCGATGGTGATAATACCAATTTGATCAGTGCTCAGGTGGCCAAAAAGATTTTTAATGTCCCCAAAGTGATTGCGCGGGTTTATGATCCCCAGCGTGCCCATATTTACGCAGCTTTAGGCTTGGATATCATCAGCGGGACGATGCTTTTTTCGGCCATGCTCAGAGATAAAATTATTGAAAGCAGGTTCTCTAGCTATTTAATCGAATCTAAAGATTTAGGCGTTCTGGAGATTGAAGTTAAAAATAGTTTGATTGGAAAAACTATTCAGGATATTAATATTCCCGGAGAGCTGATTATTGTAGCTTTACGTAGAATGCAAGGCGTGGTGATCCCCGAATCTAAAACCGTTTTAAGAAATAAAGATATTTTAATGGGGGTAGTTAAAGTATCCAGCCTCCAAGGGGTCAGAGATAAGTTTCAGTTAGGGGAAAAATAACAATGTATATTATAATTGTCGGCGCAGGTAAAGTGGGTTATTTTTTAGCTAAAAGACTCTGCCAAGGTAAGCACACGGTAAGTATTGTTGATAAAGATCGCCAGATTTGCGAAGAGCTGGCTAAAGAATTAGAGGCCCTGGTAATTAATGGCGATGCCTGTGATCCGAAAATTTTAGAGGAAGCCGGGATTTTGCGGGCGGATGTTCTAGCGGCGGTTACCGGTGATGACGAAGACAACTTGATCATTTGTCAGTTAGCCAAAGAAAGATTTAATCTGCAACGTACGGTTGGCCGGGTTAATAATCCGGACAATGAACATACTTTTAACGAGCTCGGTATCGACGTCCCGGTTGATTCCACTAAAATTATCGCTAAAATTATCGAAGAGGAAGTTTCTTTTTCGGATTTTGTCAATCTCATGAGTTTCAAACGCGGAAAATTGGCGATTGTGCGCGTTGATCTTCCGGATGATGCCCCGGTAATTAATCGGCAAGTCAAAGACATCGCTTTACCCAAAGATGCGGTTTTGGTTTCGATAGTTCGCGGGGAAGAAGTAATTCTGCCCAAAGGAGATACCGTGCTGAAAACCGGAGATGATGTTATTGCTTTAACGATTATCGGGAATGAACCGCAACTGCTCGGCCTTTTGGCCGGCAAGCTTTGAAAGCCATGAAATTTAAGCCCACCTTAAACATCATATTCGGAATAACCACGGAAATCCTCTATGTTGTATTGATCATGCTAATAGCATTTTTGATTTGTTGGGTTATCTACTTTAAGCTATGATTCTTAAGCCTCACCTGGAAGATTTAAAAATTATCGGGTATTACCTAGGAAAAATAATTTTAGGTATTGCTTTGACTATGGTCATTCCGGTTTTGGTCGCCGTTTGCTACAAGGAGATCAATCCCGCTTTAGATTTTATTTTAGGTATCGAAATCTCCATTTTAATCGGGCTGCTGCTGATCTCTATTTGCCGTACGGACAAAGATCTGAATTGGATGCAAGGGATGATCGTTGTGAGTTTATCTTGGATAGTGGCAATGTTCTTAGGAGCGATTCCTCTTTATTTAAGCGGGCACTGGAAAACTGTGCTAGACGCTTGTTTTGAAGCGATGTCCGGATTCGCTACTACTGGCTTAGTCTTAGTTCAAGACTTAGACCATCTTTCCTACGCGCATAATTTTTGGCGCCACCTGATCATGTTCTTAGGAGGGCAGGGGATTGTAGTGATTGCATTGTCTTTTTTTGTACGTGGGTTCTCCGGGGCGTTCAAAATGTATGTCGGCGAAGCCCGGGATGAAAAGATTATGCCGAATGTTATTAATACTTCTAGGTTTATTTGGCTGGTGAGCATTGTTTATTTAATCTTAGGCACTTTGGCTTTAGGCCTGGTAGGGATTTTTAACGGCATATTGCCGCTCAATGCTTTTTTTCATGGCGCCTGTATATTTATGGCAGCTTTTGATACTGGTGGTTTTAGCCCGCAGTCGCAAAGCATTCTTTATTATCACAGCTTTGTATATGAAATTATTACCATCATTCTAATGGTGTTAGGGGCTTTGAATTTTAAACTGCATTATCATTTGTGGATGGGAAACCGTAGGGAGCTGGTTAAGAATATCGAAACCCGCACTTTAGTAGTGACAATTATGGCAACTTTTTCGGTGGTAGCGGTAGGTTTGGCGCAGGCAGGAGTTTATCCGGAGGCCACCCGGTTGTTCCGGAAAGGATTCTACCAATTAATTTCTGCGCACACTGGGACTGGTTTTCAAACAATCTATGCCCAGCAATTTACTGCGGATTGGAATCAACTGGCTTTATTAGGCATTATTTTAGCCATGGGGATGGGTGGCGCAGTTTGTTCGACAACCGGGGCAATTAAGATGCTGCGGATTGGAATTATTTTTAAAGCTTTCAAGGAGGATCTTAAAAAAATTATTATGCCGCAAAGAGCAGTGGTGATCGAAAAATTTCATCACATTAAAAATGTATTTTTAGAGGATAAACTGGTGCGCGGAGCGTTAATGATTACTTTGGCTTATATAATCTTATATATTACCGGGGCCTTAGTGGGGATGTTTTATGGCTATCCTTTCTTGAGCGCTTTATTTGAATCCACCTCAGCTGGCGCCAACGTAGGATTATCTTGCGGAATCACCAATACGCAGATGCCAACGGCATTAAAGATTACTTATATTTTACAGATGTGGGCGGGGCGTTTGGAATTTATGTCCGTCTTTACTATCCTGGGGTTTATCTTCGCCCGGATTGAGGGGAAATGAGAGTATACTTTCAAGTTATCATCGTAATTTTATTTTGTTTATTCGGTTTCCCAGGCTTGACTTTTTCCCAAAATTTAAGCAGTAGCACATTGATTAATCATGCCCAAGAATATGATGCTCAAACGGTTATTTATTCCGGAGAGGTGATCGGTGATATAATGCTCCGGGGCGAATTTGCCTGGTTGAATATTCACGACGGAGAGCATGCTTTGGGAGTGTGGGTAAAATCTGCAATAGCTAAAACGGTGCAGTTTACAGGGAATTATAAAACCCGGGGGGATATTCTGGAGATTACAGGCATATTGAACCGCGCTTGCCTCCAACACGGAGGAGAATTAGATATTCATGCTCAGATTGTACGCAAGGTTAGCCCGGGGAGGATAGTGAAGGAAAAGTTAAATTTTGATAAAGTACGTTTTAGCTTTATTTTGTTGGGAGCACTGTTATTCATATGGACCTTAACTCTATTCAAGCACAAATAGACAGCGATTTAGCTGGGGTTATTAATGCCGCGGCCTTAGCAGAACTGCGTCTGAAATATTTGGGTCGCAAAGGCTTGATTGCGGAACTAACCGGTTCGATTCCTGGGTTACCGGTTGAGCAAAGGGGTGTTTTCGGTAAAACAGTTAATGCTTTAAAAAGTAGGCTGATGAGCTTGCTTGCGGAAAAAGAAAAAAATTTAATTCATCCGGATAAGGTTGTAAATAATAGCTTGGATATTGGAATGCCGGGCATTGCTCAACTATTAGGCAGCCGGCATCCGATTACTCAGATTATTGATGAAATTTGCCTGATCTTTAACCGGATGGGCTTTAGCGTAGTGCAGGGGCCGGAGGTGGAAACCGAATATAATAATTTTACCGGGTTGAATATCCCTTTAGAACACCCTTCTCGCGACGCCTTCGATACATTTTATCTGAAAAATTATTCTCGTTTACTCCTGCGTAGCCATACCTCCCCGGCGCAGGTAAGGGTTATGAAGCAACAGCCGCCTCCCTTGGCGGTTGTGGTTCCCGGAAGGGTCTACCGGCCGGATGCAGTAGATGCCAGCCATTTGTTTATGTTCCATCAAATCGAAGGTTTTTTAGTCGATGAAAACATTAGATTTTCTGATTTGAAAGGGATTCTGGAGCTTTTTGCCCGAAGTGTATTCGGTAAAAAGATCCGCATGCGTTTTCGGCCGCACTTTTTTCCTTTTACCGAACCTTCAGTGGAAGTAGACATTTCTTGTATTATGTGCAAAGGCACAGGATGCCCTGTCTGTGGCCGAAAAGGGTGGTTAGAAATCCTAGGTGCCGGCATGATACATCCGAATGTTTTTAAACAAGTAGGTTATGATCCTAATCTCTACAGGGGTTTTGCTTTTGGGATGGGGGTGGAGAGAATTGCAATGTTAAAATACGGCATTAATGATATCCGTCTATTTTTCGAGAACGATTTAAGATTTTTAAAACAATTTTAACAAATGAAAGTTACCTATCGTTGGTTAAAAGATTTTGTGGATATCCGGCTTTCTCCTGTAAAGCTGGCCGATAAGTTGACCATGGCCGGTTTAGAAGTGGTGGGGCTGGAAAAAAAAGACGGTGATTTTGTTTTAGAGATCGAGATTACCTCTAACCGTCCGGATTGGTTAAGTATTATAGGGGTAGCCCGGGAAGTCAGCGCGATTACCGGGGCGAAACTAAAGAAGCTGAAGTTGCAAAGCGCTTTGGCTTCGGCCTGTGCGGGTGGTTCTTGGCCGTTAGCCGTTACAGTTGCCAATAAACAAGATTGCCCGTTTTATAGTGCCAGAATAATTTCTAACCTCAAGGTTAAGCCTTCCCCATCCTGGTTGGTAAAAAGGCTGGAGGCCCTAGGCTGTCGGCCAGTTAATAACGTTGTTGATATTACGAATTATTATTTATTTGAATTAGGCCATCCGTTGCATGCTTTTGATTTAGATAAATTATGTCAAAAATCCATTCTGGTGCGTCGGGCTAAGGTGGATGAAAAAATTATTACTCTTGATGGTCAAACTAGGGTATTGAGCCCGGAAACCTTAGTAATTGCTGATTTACAGCAGGCGATTGCTATTGCTGGTATTATGGGCGGCCAGCAAACCGAAGTAACGGATAAGACGTGCAATATTTTACTGGAATCGGCAGTATTTAATCCGGTGTTGATCCGGCGGGCTAAACAAAAACTGGGGATATCATCCGAATCGGCTTATCGATTTGAAAGAGGGGTAAATTGCCAGGCAGCGCTCCAGGCGTCTGCTGCGGCGCAGGAATTAATTGTAAAACTGGCTTGTGGAAGATCTGCGGGGTCCCGGAGTTTTGGTAAAATTAATATATTACCAACGGTAATCCAACTGGATCTTGTTTATTTAAATAAAACCTTGGGTACGGATATTTCCCGCCATTGCGTTAAACAAATTCTCAGCCGTCTGGGCTGTCAGGTAAAAATGAAAAGCAAAAATTTATTAACTGTTCAAGCGCCCAGTTTCCGTCCGGATTTAAAACTGCCGGTGGATTTAGTGGAGGAGGTCGCGCGTATCCATGGTTATTCTGAAATCCCCCAGACCATCCCAGCGATAAAGCCAAAGCGGGAGATTTTAGACCAAAGAGATATTGTGGGAAATATAAAAAACATTTTGAGCGGTTTAGGCCTAGATGAGGCGATTACTTATAGCCTGGTTGATCGTGAGCTACTTGAAAAATCCGGGCTTGTTCTTCCAGCTGATCCAGTGGAAATTCTTAATCCTTTAAGTAAAGAGCAAGCAGTTTTACGGCCGGCACTTTTACCCAGTTTGATGCGCGTTTTAGCCCATAATTTAGACCACCAACAGGATCAGATAAGTATTTTTGAGATCGCTAATGTTTTTTCCGGTCGCCTGAAAACTGTCTGCGAAGAGCTCCGCCTAGGCATAGCTTTGTGCGGAACGAAAAGTTCCTTTACCCAACAAGGATTAGTCAGGGATGAAATTACATTGTTGCATTTAAAAGGTATTATTGAAACCTTATTGGCGCGATTAGGATTTAAGAACCTGGACTGGTCTCCCCAGCCGGATAATAAAATTAATATAATTATTGATCAGCAGCCGATAGGTTTTATGCTGGATATCAATCCGCAAGTTACAAGCGCTTTTGATATCAAAAACCGCCGCGTATTCTTAGCGCAGATAAATTTAGATCAGCTGTTTAAGATTATAGACCTAAAGAAAAGATTTTCCGAGCTGCCTAAATATCCGGGGATTACCCGGGATATAAGCTTTGTGATTAACGAAAATATCTTAGTACAAGAGCTCTTAAGGGCGATTGAGGGCAAAGGCGCTCCGTTATTATCTCAGGCCAGGATCGTAGATTATTACCAGGGTAAGCAGATCCCGGCCGGTTCTAGAGGTTTAACCGTGTCTTGTGTTTACCGGCTGGCTGAGCGCACCTTGACTGAAGAAGAAGTTGCTCCGGTGCACAATAATATTTGTTCTTTATTAAAAGAACGTTTTGGTCTAACGCTACGCTAGGATTGAATCTGCGGGTAATATGTGCTATACTTTTAAGGAATCAAATAGTTTTTTTAGATATCCCTGCGGTGCGCGTTGGAAATCCGATAATTGTTGAACCAACACTATTTTCATGGGAGCCCGATTATTCTTTAGGCACGTGTGTCTAAAGATAGGGCACCCACCTGAAGCCAAATCGGTTCAGAATATCATTCCAACGGCACTTTTGCGGGGATTTTTTTTGCCACTGGGCAACACTGGCGCAATACCGATTAGCGTCAGGTGCGATTAAGCGCCTGGTGTAGCCACCGGGCAATATTAATTTTATATATATGGACCTATTTACTCAAGAAATCCCGGACCCCAAAAATAAGAACTTGCCTTTAGCCGTACGCCTGCGCCCGACTAGCCTTAATCAATTATTCGGCCAAGAGCACATTTTAGGTAAAAATAAATTATTAAGGCGGGCCATTGAGGCCGATCGGTTAACTTCGTTGATCCTGTTTGGGCCTCCGGGTAGCGGTAAAACTTCCTTAGTTTGGTGTATCGCCAATACCACCAAAGCTAACTATATAGCGATCAATGCTACCACTTCGAATGTTGAAGAATTAAGAAAGATTCTGGCTGCCGCCAAGCTGCGCAGCCAAGGGGCAAAAAAGAAAACCATTCTTTTTATTGATGAAATTCACCGTTTTAACAAAGCCCAGCAAGATGTACTTTTAGCCGATGTTGAAGAAGGCAGTTTGGTCTTGATCGGGGCCACTGTGCAGAATCCTTATTTTGCTTTAACCTCGGCTTTACTCTCCCGATCGATTGTTTGTGCATTAAAACCGCTGGAGGAAGTTGACCTGTTAAAAATAGTGAATCTGGCTTTAAAGGATAAAGAAAAAGGGTTAGGGGGGGTTAAGGTTAAGCTTGAAAAAAAGGCGCTTAAATTCTTAACCCAAAGCTGCGAAGGTGATGCTCGGCGGATCCTGTCTGCTTTAGAGCTAGGAGTTTTAACTACTCCTGTAGCCAGCGATGGGTATATTCATTTTGGTCTAGAGATTGCTCAGGAATCTATTCAAAAAAAAGCCGTTATTTATGACCGGGATGGCGACAACCATTATGATACAGCTTCGGCTTTTATTAAATCTATGCGCGGGACTGACCCGGATGCAGCTATTTATTGGATGGCTAAAATGTTGTACGCCGGAGAAGATCCACGTTTTATTGCCCGCCGGGTATGTATTCTAGCCGCTGAAGATGTAGGCAACGCTGATCCCCTGGCTTTGGTTTTGGCTAATGCCGCTTTACAAATTGCGGAATTTGTAGGGATGCCTGAAGCCAGGATCCCGCTGGCGCAGGCGGTAATTTATGTGGCCTGTGCACCTAAATCCAATGCCAGTTATTTGGCTTTGGAAAAAGCTACCCAGGATATTAAAGAAAATAAAGTGCAAGCAATTCCCAATCACCTGAAAGATGCTTCTTACCGGGGAGCCCAGCAGCTGGGAGCGGGTTTAGGGTATAAATACAGCCATGATTATCCGGGTCACTACGTAAAACAACAATATACTTCTAAAAAAGTATGCTATTATGAACCTACGGATTTAGGTCACGAAGCCAAAATCAAGGAACGCCTGGAGAAAATCCGCCCAAAGTCTTGAAGCGGAGTAAAAAACTGAGGTTAGAGTATAACAGCTAAGCTTTGACAGGAGGGTAATTTAAGATGATGCTCGTTATGCAAATATTGGCGGTTTTAGGGGTAGCACTGGTGATTTATGCAGTTTTTGGGGTTTCTACTGTGGGTAAGCATGTACCAAAAAAACATAAAATTTTAGATCCCGTCTTGCCTCCGGATGATCCCGGTAAGGAGCAGAAAATCCAGCGCTTACAAAGCCAGGTTGCTAAATTAGAAAGCCAATTAGAAGAAGCCCAGGCTGCCGCTTTGGAAAAAAAATCTGGGGCTCTGGCGGTTAAAGATAAGGAAGAGGAATTTTCGGTAGAGCTCAAACGCAGGGAAGAATGGGTGGCCAAGGCGGAGGCCGAACTTGCTAAAATTAAGTCAGAAAATTCAGATTTAAATAATAAATTTTTAGCCAAGGAAAAAGAATTACAGGAAGAATTTACGAAAAATGTTAACCTTACCCGGGAACTGCGTGAAAGTAAGGCGGCCTTGGAGGCTAAAGAGATGGCGTGTCGGCTTAAAGAAGATCAGCTGCAGGCGCAAAAGCACCAGAGCCAAGTGCAACTTCAAACTATCAGTGATCAAGCGGCTAAGCTTACCGAATTTAGCCAAAAAGAAAAAAACAGCGAGTGGGTACCCAAGCAGGAATTTAATCAATTAAATGAGGAGTATACAAAATTAGAGAAAGATTTTGAAGCCAGTCAGGAGAGGTTGAAAAATTTCGCCGCTGAAATCGCTCATTTGCGGCAGTCAAGCGATCAAAAAACTCAAGTGCCCCCAGAAAATAAATTACCTGTTCATCTTCCAAAGGAGAATCAACCTGCGGCTGCTAATGCGCAAGTGGTTCAGCCGCCTGCGGTAATTGACCCGCCTTTATTGGAGCCGCAGAGCGATACAGCTGTTTCAGCTGGAGCACCAGAAAAAATCATCGATGAAACTATAATTCCAGCAGCCACGGATAACAAATCTTTAAAAAAAACAGAAGAACCATAATAATGAAAGGCCAGCTAAGATAATGAGCAGTAAAAGTGCAATGGGAATAATTTTATTGATCTTAAGTTTATTCTTTTACTATGGAGGGAGTTTAGCGATGGATGCAACTATTGTAGTTTTAGAAACCAACCAAGGCGATATTGAAATTCGATTGAAGAACGATATCGCCCCCCAAGCCTGCGAAAATTTTATCCAGTTAGTAGAAAAAGGATATTATAATGATTTAATTTTCCACCGGGTGATCAAGGGCTTTATGATCCAGGGCGGAGATCCTACAGGAACCGGCAGAGGGGGCGCTTCTATCTGGGGCAAAGCCTTTAGGGATGAGTTAACCCCGGTAGCAAAATTCGATAGTGCCGGTATTTTGGCCATGGCCAATAGCGGTCCGGATACTAATGGCAGCCAATTTTTTATAACCTGTGCCCCGACACCTTGGTTAAATATGCGTCATACTATTTTTGGCGAGGTTATTTCTGGATTAGAGGTGGTACAAAAAATTGAAAATACTCCGGTGGATGCCCAGGATCGTCCGCTTGCCCCGCAAAAAATTAACCGAGCTTATAGAAAATCCGGATCTTAAAATATCAAGCAAAACTAATTTAGTCGCAGCTGTCACCGGTTAACTTATGCAAAAAATAGACTATCATCGAGAACTTAATTCTGCCCAGCTTCAGGCCGTAGAATCTATCCGTGGTCCGCACCTGGTGATTGCTGGTGCCGGAAGCGGTAAAACTCGGGTTTTAGTGCACCGGGTGGCTTATCTGGTTGAGCAAGGGGTCGCTCCGGAACAGATTCTTTTACTTACTTTTACTCGCCGGGCAGCTGAAGAAATGTTGCGTCGGGCCAGCTTGCTTTTGGATGAGCGCTGTAAAAATGTTTCCGGGGGGACCTTCCATTCTTTTGCCAACATGGTATTAAGAAAATACGCCAAACTTTTAGAAATCAAGAATAATTTTACGATCCTAGATCAAGCGGACGCTGAAGATGCCCTAAATTTGATACGCGCCCAGTTGAATTTCCATAAATCCGAAAAACGTTTTCCACGTAAACACGCTATCTTAGAAGTTATCTCAAAAAGCGTGAATAAATCTGCGGAAATTTCCGCAGTGCTTTTGGAAGAATATCCGCAGTTTATTGAATTTACTTTAGAGTTTAAAAAAATCCGCGATGAATACAATAAATATAAATTTCAAAAATCACTTTTGGATTATGATGATTTACTGGTTTTTCTAAAGAAACTGCTTACTCAGCATGAGCAGGTGCGGGCCAGCTTAGCCGCTAAATATAAATACATTATGGTTGATGAGTACCAAGATACCAATAAATTGCAAGCACATATTGCCTGCCTTTTAGCCGCCGATCACAGCAATATTATGGTGGTGGGGGACGATGCGCAAAGCATTTATTCTTTTCGGGGCGCGCATTTTAAAAACATCATTGATTTCCCCCGGATCTTCAAAGATACTAAAATCATTACGCTGGAAGAAAATTACCGCTCTACTCAGCCGATATTGAATTTGACTAATGCCGTGATTGCTTCTGCCAAAGAAAAATTCGAGAAGCATCTTTATACTCAGAAGCAAGGTGGGGGGCTGCCGGTTTTTATTGATTGCCCGGATGAAAATGCGCAATCTGTTTTTGTTGCGGAGAAAATTTTAGAGTTACGTGAAGAGGGAGTAGCTTTAAAAAATATTGCCGTGCTTTTTCGTTCAGGATGGCATTCCAATGATTTAGAAATTGAATTAGCCAGCCGGAATATCCCTTTTGCTAAATACGGCGGTCAGAAATTCGTTGAGGCTGCACACATCAAGGATTTAATTAGCTATTTACGTATCGCTTATAACCGCCAAGACCAGGTAAGCTGGCTGCGCGCCCTTTTGCTAATCCCCCGGATTGGGCCTAAAACCGCAGCTAGAATTATGGAGTCTATTCCGGAAAAATCCAAAGACCACGATTTATCTCAAAAGTACCCGGAGCTTAAGAAATTATTCGAGCTATTGCATGATATTAACTTAGAGCGGGAATCTCCCGCCGAAACTATCGCCAGGTTTCTTGATTATTACCAGCCGTTATTAAAGATTAAGTATGATGATTTTAACAAACGTTTAAATGACTTGGATTCTCTTCTTAGGATTGCCCAGCGTTATAAAACAACCGAACAATTTTTAGTTGATTTGGCTCTGGAACCACCAGAAAGGATGCTGGTTGAGCCTACTCATCGGGATAAAGAGGATCATCCGCTCACTCTTTCAACGATTCATTCGGCCAAAGGTTTAGAATGGCATACTGTATTCTTAATCTATCTGGCCGAAGGGCACCTGCCTTCTTATTTATCTTTGGAAAACCAGGAGCAAATTGAAGAGGAGCGCCGTTTATTTTATGTTGCCGCCACCAGAGCCAAGGTAAATTTATTTTTATTAAAACCACGCCTGGACCGCTCTCCTCGGAGTTTTATAGATGGCAGTGGTGCGGTATTCACCCAAGTTTCCCGGTTTTTGCAGGAGGGTAATTTAGAAAAGTTTCTTACAGTGCAAAACGCCGATAATTCCATGGACGCGGAGGATTTAGAATTAGAAGATATCCTGGGGCCAGAAAATAATAAACATAAAATTTTTTTGGAAACGCTAGAAGAATATTTTCAGAATGAATAGTGTAAATATTAAGCACCGCTTTTTACCTTGAGCTCAGGGAAAAAGTATGTTAAAATTTTTAAGATGATTATTAGCCAGCAGAAATCCAGGGAAAATTTATTATCCTCTTTGCAGGGGTATAGTAAAATATTCTTAGTGGGTTGCGGGGAATGTGCCACCGCCTGTAAAAGCGGAGGCAAGCCAGAGGTGGCTAGCCTGAGGCAGTTTTTGGAGCAGGCAGGTAAAGTAGTTACCGGGTCCTGTATTCCTTCTGCGCCTTGTGTGGCAGCTAAGCTGAAAACTGAAATCGCTAAAAACATTAAAGCACTCCAACAGTCAGAAGTAGCTTTAATTTTAGCCTGCGGATTAGGAGTGCAGTCATTTAAGGAAAATGACCGTTTAGGGGTTACGGTTATGCCGGCTTGCGATACTTTGTTCGGCGCAGTCATGGATAGACAGGGTAATTTTTTCGAAAAGTGCTCGCTGTGCGCAGAGTGTGTTTTAGACCTGACCGCTGGGATTTGTCCGGTTACTCTGTGTTCGAAAAGTTTGTTAAACGGCCCTTGTGGAGGGGTGCATCAGGGTAAATGTGAAGTAGACAACCAGAGGGATTGCGCCTGGGTTTTGATTTACCGGGAATTAGACAAGCAGAATAAATTAGAGTCGTTAAAAAAGATCCACAAACCCAAAGATTTTCAAAAGTCAGCTCGGCCGCATAAATTGATTATGCAATAATATGGCAGAACAGCTTCCTTATAGCGAAAAAGTTATGGACCATTTCACTAACCCGCGTAATGTGGGTGAAATACCAGGGGCCAGCGGCGTAGGCACAGTGGGTAATCCGGTTTGCGGCGACGTGATGAAAATGTATTTAAGCATTGAAAACGAAGTGATCATTGACGTGAAATTTAAGACTTTCGGCTGCGGAGCAGCAGTAGCTACAAGTTCGATGGTTACCGAAATGGTGAAAGGTAAGACAATTACTGAAGCCCTAAGTATTACTAATAACGCGGTTGCTCAGGCATTAGGAGGATTGCCGCCGAAGAAAATGCATTGTTCGGTGTTAGCCGAAGAAGCCCTGCGTTCAGCGTTAAAGGATTACTATAAAAAACAAGGTAAACAGCCCCCTTTTACAGATAAAGGACATGCCCACCAAGGGGAGAGTTGTTTGTAATCTAGCCATGTTGACAAAAGCCCAAATCCGTAGTAAAATTCTCTTAAGATTAAAATCACAGAAGGAGGAAGACCGAAGCCGAAAAAGTAAGTTGATTAAGGATAAACTTTTAAAGGATAAGGTTTTTAAAAAGGCCAAGATAGTGATGTTTTACATCGCTTTTGGTGGTGAAGTAAATACTGAAGAAATGATTAGGGAAGCTAAAAAAATAGGCAAGCTTATATGTGTTCCAGTTTGCAGAAAAGATAATGAAACTATGCAGCCAGCAATGTTAAAAGATCATGCTAAATTGAAGAAGGGGCCTTACGGGGTTTTAGAGCCGGTAGTGCAAGCCCAGCTTCAACCCGCAGACCTGGATCTTATTATTGTCCCCGGCCTGGCCTTTGATAAAAAGGGCAATCGTTTGGGCCGCGGCAAAGGTTGCTATGACCGTTTTTTAGGAAAAATTTCTGCACAAACCCCTTCTATCGGGCTGGCCTTTGATTTTCAAATTCTACCCCTAATTCCCACCACCTGCTATGATGTAAGCGTCAAGAAAGTTATCTTTTCCTAGAACTCCTTAGTAACACCAAATAAGTGTAAATAGGTTAAAAGGGAGGAAGAGAGATGATTCTGAACATCGTTGTGCCCATCTTTGTCGGCCTAGTTGCCGTTTATTGTGGATATTTCCTAAGAAGGTATGTTGCTGAGAAAAGAATCAAAAATGCCGAATTGCAGGCAGAGCATATCCTGGAGGTTGCCAAAAAAGATGTTTTGGATAAACGCCGGGAAGCGGAGTTGGAAGCCAAGGATCTTTTATACCGCATGCGTCAGGATTTTGAACGCGAGATTAAAGATCGCAAGCAGGAGATTATTAATCTTGAAAAAAGGCTGACTCAGAAAGAAGAAAATATTGACCGCCGGATAGACCTGGTGGAAAAAAAGGAAAAAGAAATCGAGGTACGCAATGATAGCCTCAAAAAACACGAAGAATCCTTAAAATCAAAAGAAAATCAATTACATGCTTTAATCGCAGAAGAAAAGGAGCGCCTGCAGAAGATCGCTTCTTTATCCGCCGAGGAAGCCAAGCAAATCTTGCTTAGCCGTTTAAACGACGAATTAAATAACGAAAAGGCAGTATTTATTCGGCGTCAGGAAGAAGAGGTGCGCAGTATTGCGGATAAGAAAGCCCGTGAAATTATTAGTTTAGCTATTCAACGTTGTTCAGCAGAACATACGGTAGAGTCTACGGTGAGCGTAGTTACTTTGCCCAATGATGAAATGAAAGGTCGGATTATTGGCCGGGAAGGGAGAAATATCCGGGCTTTAGAGATGGCCACGGGGGTAGATGTAATTATTGATGATACTCCCGGAGCGGTTACGCTCTCGGGTTTTGATGCTGTGCGCCGGGAGATTGCCCGTTTGAGTTTAGAAAAACTTATTTCCGACGGAAGAATTCACCCCGGCCGGATTGAAGAAATCGTAGAAAAAACTAAAAAAGAGATGGATGAAAAAATCCGCGAAGAAGGAGAGCGAGCGGCTTTTGAGGCAGGAGTGAACGGTCTGCATCCGGAGATTATTAAGCTTTTGGGACGGCTTAAGTACCGTACTAGTTATGGCCAAAATGCCTTGCAACACTCCAAAGAAGTTTCTTTTATTTTAGGTATCATGGCTTCAGAATTAGGTTTGGATTTTAAACTTGGACGCCGAATCGGCCTTTTACATGATATCGGTAAAGCTGTTGACCATCAAGTAGAAGGTACGCATGCGAAATTGGGCGCAGAGCTGGCGAAAAAATATAATGAAAGCGCCGAAGTAGTGGCTGCGGTTGAATCGCACCATGAAGAGGCTCCCGCACAAAGCATGTATGGGGTTCTAGCGATTGCCGCTGATGCGGTGAGTGCTGCCCGACCCGGAGCCAGAAGGGAAACCTTAGAAATATATGTTAAGCGGCTGGACAAATTGGAATCCATTGCCAATTTATTTAAGGGAGTAGAGAAATCTTTCGCCATCCAGGCCGGACGCGAGATCCGGGTCATTGTCCAACCGGAAAAAATTAATGATAATGAAGCAGTTACCATGTGTAGGGATATCCGGAAAAAGATCGAAGAGGGGATGGAATATCCCGGGCAGATTAAAGTAACGGTGATTCGCGAGATGCGTACGATTGAGTATGCTAAATAATCTATGAAAATATTTTTCATTGGGGATATTGTCGGTAGCCCCGGCCGGGAAGCGATAAAAATGTTGGTTGGTCCGCTCAAGCAGGAACTACAGATAGATTTTGTTATTGCTAACGCCGAAAATTCTTCTGGTGGCTCAGGGATTACCTCCAAGGTCGCTGCGGAGCTTTTTTCATCTGGAGTGGATGTGTTGACCTCCGGGGATCATATTTGGAAAAAACCCGAAATCTTTGAATTAATTAATCAGGAGGAAAGGATTTTACGGCCATTGAATTTTCCCAGTGGGGCTCCGGGCCGCGGTGCGAAGGTTTTTAAAGCCAAAAACGGAGTTAAAGTGGGAGTAATTAATATTAACGGGCGGGTCTTTATGGAAGCATTGGAGTGCCCTTTTAAAGCCGCACTCAAGGCCGCTGAGGAGTTGGCTTTAGAGACAAAGATTATCATCGTGGATATACACGCAGAGGCTACTTCTGAAAAAATAGCTTTAGGCCGGTATTTGGAAGGTAAAGTTTCGGCAATTTTTGGCACGCATACACATATTCAGACCGCTGACGAAAAGATTCTCCCCCAGGGCACTGCTTATATAACGGATGTCGGGATGACCGGGCCTTATGATTCGGTAATCGGCAGAAGAGTGGAAGATGTTTTAACTCGTTTTTTAAGTTCTATTCCGGTTAGATTTGAAGTAGCCCAAGGCGATATCCAATTACATGGTGCCTTGGTCGAAGTCGACGAAATGACCGGCAAGGCAACTTCGATTTTAAGGGTGCAGAAAAGATTAAATGATTAAAAAGGCAGTGGATATGTTATCCAGAGTTTGTTTAAGCTTAACTTTTTTTTTATTTTTTTGTCTACCGTCTATTTTAGCTCAAATCCCCGAAGAATTAGAGTTTAGTTTAGATGCGAATTCTCCGGTAGTCAACCTGCCCAAAATATACAGGACCAGTTTAGATCTGAGTGGAAGAGGTAAACAGCCGGATAAAACTCTGCCCCAAACTTTAGCCGCGGCAGAAGCCTGGAAAAGCTGGCAGATGGATCTTGGTTTTCGTAATATATACCGCCTACAATATAACTTTTGGGAGATCCAGCAGCTAGTTAAAGACCCGGATGCTTACCAGAAACTCTTAAATAATTACGAAGATATAATTAAAAAGATCAGCGATAGCGGGGGCACGGTAATTTTAAATCTATTTGGTACCCCGGACGGTTTAGGCACTGTGTTGGATAAAAATAGCGCCCCGCGTAACCTGAAAGCCTATAAAGAACTGGTTAAAGATGTGGTAGGCAAGCTCAGCTGCGAAAAAAAATATAATATTTGGTATGAAGTTTGGAATGCTCCGGATATCGATGATTTTTTTATCGGGCAAAGATCAGAATATTTAAATCTCTATCGGATTGTAGCCGAAGCGATAAAAGAATTGCGGCAAGAATATAAAATGCATATACCTCTGGGTGGGCCTTCGGTGAGCGCCTGGTTCCGGAATATTGAGCCGAATAATATACTGACGCCCGAACGCAGTTTAATTTATGAATTGATTAAATATTGTTACAGTTACCGGCTGCCGTTGGATTTTATCTCCTGGCACGCTTATTCTAGCGATCCGACGGAAGAAAAACATACTACGATTTATAATAAACCTTTTATTGAACTGATCCGCAACTGGCTGACTTATTTTAAATTTAATAGCAATCTTCCCCTTTTAGTTGATGAATGGAGTTTTGACGGATCAGCAAATGTTTTATCCGAAAGAGACAAATACGCGCATATTTCTGCCAGCTATATCCCCGCGCGGATAAAAAATATGCATGAAGCCGGTCTAGATTACCAGACTTATTTCTGCCTTGAAGATTTTGCTGATAATCAGGTGGGGATGATTCGGAATTTAGGTATTTTTTCGTTTGACCCCCTGCGGCCCGAACATAAAGGATACCCCAAGGTTAATTATAATGTTTGGCGCATGCTGGGACTTTTGGGGCAGGATTTGTTTAAGAGTAAATTTAACGATGAATTCGTAGGAATTATTGGTACAAAATCCCCGGAATATCTGGCTTTGTTGATTTATAATTATATTGATCCGCAGGCAGCGATGAATTATATTTCACATAAAATTGTTGATTTAAATAGCGCCGAACAAAAAGGGATTCTAGGTATCGTTAAATCTGACCGGATGAAAAAGATCCTAGCCGGGCAGATTAATCTGGCTACCTTGCGTTTAAGCGTTAAAACTAAGGGGATACTTAGCCGGGCAATAGAATTAAATAATTTAGCTAATAAGTTTGCTGTGGCTAACCGCAGGATTAAGATCAACGTAAAAGGCTTAAAGGATACCTACGTTTTTAGTAATTATGTGCTTGATAATAGCTGTAGCCGGAATTGTGAATTTAAACCCATCCAGGAGGTGGAGATCGATTTTAATCAAGGCGGTTATTTTCAGGCAATGGAGCTAGCTCCTTATTCAGTGCAGCTTTTAGTGTTTAAGAAGAAACCTGTATTTGCGGTTAAACCGGTAGAAAAGCCATTAGAAACCAAGCCGGTTGAAGTCAAACCGGTTGAAACTACAGCTGGTGCAACTTCTATTATACCTGTAGTGGCGGAAGCCAAACCGGCAGAAAAAATTGCTGAGCATCAAGTCGAGCAGGAAACTCCGCTTAAAGAGATCAATAATGCAGAAGCCCAATAAACATATTTACACAGTTACTGAAATCAACCAGTTAGTCAAAGGATTACTTAAGGATAAGGTCGGGGAAATTTGGTTAGAGGGAGAGATTTCTGATTTTAAGGCCTATCCGAGCGGACACTTTTATTTTTCCTTAAAAGACCAGGAAGCGATTATTTCCGGAGTAATGTATGCTTATGCCAACAAGGGGCTAAAATTTAAGCTGGAAAATGGATTAAAGGTGGTTTGCTTTGGGAGAATAGATATTTACAGCCCCCGCGGGCAGTATCAGCTGATCATAGAAGCGATTGAGCCTAAAGGGGTGGGCGCTCAACAGCTGGCTTTTGAACAGCTGAAAAAGAAGTTAGCGCAAGAGGGGTTATTTAGCCTTGAGCATAAAAGAGCGTTGCCGTTGATGCCTTTTACCGTAGGTATAGTTACTTCTGTATCCGGGGCCGCAGTACGTGATCTCCTACAGATCCTTAAAAAAGGCGCTTCTTGCGTAGATGTAGTTTTACGTTCGGTACGCGTGCAGGGTGATCAAGCCGCTGTCGAAATTGCGGAAGGGATTGTTGATTTAAACCAGCTGAAGAACTTAGATTTAATTATTGTTAGCCGCGGAGGGGGGAGCACCGAAGATCTTTGGGCGTTTAATGAAGAAATTGTTGCGCGCGCAATTTATAATTCCCGGCTACCGGTTATTTCGGCGGTTGGCCACCAGATTAACACCACCCTTTCAGATTTAGTAGCGGATATGTTTGTAGAAACTCCTTCAGCGGCGGCTAAAATAATCGCGGATAAAAAAAGTACTTTATTAGCGCAGTTGGCCGGATTGAAATATGAGTTGGATTTTTCAATCAACGCTATAATCGGGGAGTTGAAAAACCGGCTTACCGCTTTTACGCATATGCTGAAGAGTCCGCGGGATAATCTACTAGAAAAACAGCAACAAATAGATGAATTGCTGTCCGGGTTGGATTATAATGTAAAGCATGTTTTGGATTTATCAACCCAGCGCGCCCAGGGGTTGATTCAGAGGTTGGAAGCATTAAGCCCGTTAGCGGTATTATCCCGCGGTTATAGCTTGAGTCTGCTTTTGCCGGCAGGGGTAATTATTAAAGATGCTGCCTCAATTAAACCGGGAGATGCAATAAAAACAGTCCTACCTAAAGGCGCATTCACCAGCCGAGTGCAGGAGGTCATTTACGATGAAAGAAAAAATATTGTTTGAAGAAGATCTAAAAAAATTACAGAAAATTGTTGAGGATCTTTCCAGCGGTAAGTTTACTTTAGGTGAGTCGCTTAAAAAATATGAAGAAGGGGTTAAGATTGCCCAGTCTTGCTCTCTGACCTTGGCGGATGCCCAGCGTAAAGTAGAGTTATTAATGAAGAAGGACGGTAAGATTTCTCTAGAAAAGTTTGATGACGCTAATAACCAAGAAAAATAGAAGATGTTACTGGAAAAAATAAATTTACCGCAAGATTTAAAAAAAATAAGCCTGGAACAATTAGGCGGCCTAAGCGCAGAGATCCGCCAGAGAATCCTGGAGGTGGTTTCTCAAACCGGAGGACATTTGGCATCCAGCTTAGGAGCAGTAGAATTAATTGTAGCTCTGCATTATTGTTTGGATACTCCCCGGGATAAGATTATTTTTGATGTTGGGCATCAGGCCTACGCGCATAAAATTTTGACTGGACGTAACCTGCGGTTTCCCACGCTTAGGCAATTCCAGGGGTTAAGCGGGTTTCCTTCAAAAAACGAGTCGGTATACGATCCTTTTACCTGCGGGCATAGTTCGAATGCGGTTTCTCTAGGGCTTGGGTTAGCCTGTGCCCGCGACCTGTTGCCTAAAGATGAGCAATTTAAAGTGGTTTGCGTAATCGGGGATGGATCTTTGAGCGGAGGTCTTTGTTTTGAGGGGCTGAACAATACCGGGCATTTGAAGAAAGATATCTTAGTTATTTTGAATACCAATGAATTAAGCATCGCTCCGAATGTGGGAGCGATTAGCAATTATTTGAATAAAATTATCTCTTTACCGGTTTACAATCGTTTTCACTATAATTTAGAGAATTTTTTAAAGAACCGACTTCCGCGGGGAAGCCGGTTGATAAAATTAATGAATAAGTTTGAAGAGGGGCTAAAAGGATTATTTGTTCCCGGGATGTTGTTTGAAGAGTTGGGTTTTCGTTATTTTGGGCCGATTGACGGGCACGACCTGGGAGCCTTAACCACAACCTTAAAGAATATTTTGGAAATCAAAGGCGCCCGTCTTTTACATGTCGTTACCAAAAAAGGTAAAGGTTGTTTGTTTGCTGAGCAAGATCCGGTTAAATTCCATGGGATCGGTAGTTTTGATCTACAAACCGGAGAAGCGATTAAGCTTACTGAACCGGGAGTAAAAACTTATACTGAAATATTCCGTGAGAAGATAGTTCAGCTGGCTGAAGCCGATGAGCGGGTGGTTGGTATTACTGCGGCTATGCCGGAAGGTACAGGATTAGATAAATTCCGGGATTGTTTTGGGGAAAGGTTTTTTGATTGTGGGATTGCTGAAGCCCACGCAGTTTGTTTTGCCGCCGGTTTAGCTAAGCAAGGATTTAAGCCAGTAGTAGCGATATATTCCACATTTTTACAACGCGCCTATGACCAGATTATCCAGGATGTGGCCTTGCAGGAATTACCGGTTATCTTTGCCATTGACCGGGCTGGTATTGTAGGAGAAGACGGGGCAACCCACCATGGGATATTTGATATTGCTTATTTAAGAAGTATCCCGAATTTAGTAGTTATGGCTCCTGGGGATGGTCAGGAGTTTGAGCATATGTTAGAGTTGGCTTTAAATTTGAATAAACCGGTAGCGATCAGGTACCCGCGGGCCACAACTTTTTTAAACACAAGTAATTTTCTGCCGCTAGAATTAGGCCACGGGCAACTACTTAAAGAAGGCAAGGATTTTGCTTTGATTGCTTTCGGCAGTATGGTTGAGGAAGCCAGCGGGGCCTGGGAGATATTGAGTCAAGAGGGCTTCTTTGGAAGTTTAATTAATGCTCGTTTTTGTGCGCCGTTGGATATAGAATTAATGAAAAGAGTCTGCAGTAAAACAAAATTTATTTTTACAGTCGAAGAAGGCATAAAAGATGCAGGTTTTGGCAGCGCGGTGGCCTTAGGTTTAAATAAACCGGTAGAGTGCTTTGGTTTGCCGTTGGAATTTATTCCCCATGGATCACGCCGGCTGCTCTTAGAACAATATCAACTTACCGCTGCGGGGCTGGCCGAAAACATCCGCCGGGCGATAAAAAACCATGGCTAAGATTATTATTAATCATGATCGTTGTAAAGGTTGTTTGCTCTGCGTAAATTTCTGCCCCCAAGGCTTAATCAAAAAAAGTTTAAAGCTTAATCAGCAAGGTTTAAATTTCGCGGAATTTGATTCAACGGGGGATTGTATCGGCTGTATGCAATGTGCCATAATCTGCCCGGATTGTTGTATCAAAGTGTATAAGGAATGATAAATTCTAGGTTGCGATTTTTGAGCTTTAAGTTTTAGGTGTGCATTAAAAATTCAAAAGCTTGCCATTATGGTTAAAACAAGAAAATTATTAAGCGGTAATGAAGCAATCGCCCAGGGCGCTCTCCAGGCCGGTTGTAATTTTTACGCCGGGTATCCGATTACGCCCCAGAACGAAATTATTGCTTATTTGGCTAAACATATGGAAACTGACGCTGTTGGTTTTCTACCAGCGCACAGGGTATTTATTCAAGCGGAGTCAGAACTAGCGGCGATTAATATGGTATATGGAGCGGCGGCTGCCGGGTCAAGAGCAATGACTTCTTCATCTAGCCCGGGAATTAGTTTGATGCAGGAGGGAATATCTTATATCGCTGGCGCAGAACTACCAGCAGTGATCGTCAACATTATGCGCGGGGGTCCGGGTTTGGGTAATATCGCGCCGGCACAATCGGATTATTTCCAAGCTGTTCGCGGGGGAGGCCACGGAGACTATCATTTGATCGTCTTGGCTCCGGAAGGGGTGCAAGAGGCGTATAATCTTACCCAGAGCGGTTTTGACCTAGCGGATAAATATCGTATTCCAGTGATGATCCTAGGGGATGGTATATTAGGCCAAATGATGGAGCCGGTGAGATTATCTACTAAACCAATTAAAATTAATCCGGTTAAAGCTTGGGCGCTTTCTGGCTGTAAAAACAGAAAGCCCAACATTATTAAATCATTTTTTTTGCGCGAAGGGGCATTAGAAACATTTAACCTGGCGCTACAGAAAAAATATGCGATTATTCGGCAAAAAGAGGCTCGCGATGAAGAGTTGTTTTTATCCGACGCCCGAATTGTCCTGGTGGCCTATGGCACAATGGCCCGGATTGCTAAAAGCGCAATTAGTCAATTAAGAAAGGCCGGGAAGAAAATAGGTTTGATTCGGCCGATTAGCCTCTGGCCGTTTCCGCAACGCGGCTTTAATAGAAAAAATAGCCGGGTTAAATACCTGGTACTTGAGATGTCTTATGGCCAAATGCTGGAGGATGTTCGTTTAGCGGTTAATGGAAGAGCTCCAGTAGAGTTTCTGGGTCGCTCCGGAGGAGGGGTACCTAGCCAGGAAGAGATTATTAAGAAAATTCAACAAATATTATAATGAAAACAATATTTCAGCGTTGCCAGTCTTTGTATGATGTGCCTACACATTATTGTCCGGGTTGCGGGCATGGCATTGCCCATCGCTTGATAGCTGAAGTGGTGGAGGAGTTAGGGATAAGAGAAAAAACCATTGCAGTAGCCCCGGTAGGCTGTGCGGTGGTGGCCTATGATTACTGGAGGTTTGATTGTTCGGAAGCTGCGCATGGGCGGGCATTAGCGGTGGCTACCGCTATAAAAAGAGTCCGCCCGCAGAGCATTGTTTTTACTTACCAGGGAGACGGGGATCTAGCGGCGATTGGCACGGGTGAAACTATCCACGCGGCTAATCGCGGAGAAAATCTTTGCGTATTTTTTATTAACAATGCGGTTTACGGAATGACCGGTGGGCAGATGGCTCCTACTACGCTTTTAGGGCAAAAAACCTCTACTTCTATTACAGGTCGAAAGAATAAGTCTCAGGGCTATCCTTTAAAAATTTCTGAAATGCTGGCATTGTTGCCGGGAGTTCATTATCTTGAACGGGTTTCGTTAGAAAATCCCCAGGAGGTGTTAAAAGCCAGGCGCGCCATTAAGCAGGCATTTGAAAATCAAATTAACCATTTAGGTTTTTCTTTAGTGGAGATTCTTTCTCCTTGTCCGACTTATTGGGGCCTATCTGCGCCAGAGGCTTTAGCTTGGATCCGGGATGTTATGCGCCAAGAATTTCCTCTGGGGAGGATAAAATGATCGAACGCATAGTTATTGCCGGTAGCGGCGGTCAAGGGGTAATGCTTTTAGGTAAGGTTTTAGCGCAAACCGCAATGCTGGAAAATAAACAGGTTACCTGGTTTCCGGCATATGGCCCGGAGGTCCGCGGGGGTACCAGCCATTGCATGGTGACGATTTCAGACCAGCAGATCGGCTCTCCTTATATAAGCCAGGCGGATACATTGATCGTTCTTAACCGGCCATCTTTAGATAGATTTCAGGGGATAGTTAAAAGCTCCGGGTTGTTGATTATTAATTCTTCTTTGGCCAGGATGGATGGGGAATTAAAAGTAGAAACTTGGCAGTTTCCTTTTACCGAAATTGCCGCAAAACTTGGTAATGTTAAAGTTGCTAATATGGTGGCCTTAGGTTGTTTTACTGCAGCTAAAAAGATTATTAAGACGGAAAATATCTTAAAAGTATTTAAATTAATCGCTCCGTCCGGTGATTTAAAAATTTTGCAGGTTAACCAGCGGGCTTTAAAAGAAGGGCAGAGATTAAAACATGGTAAGAGTAAGATTCGCGCCTAGTCCAACGGGTAATTTACATATTGGCGGAGGGCGTACTGCGTTGTTCAACTGGCTTTTTTCCCAGTCACAAAAGGGTGCGTTTGTTTTAAGAATCGAGGATACTGATCAGCTGCGTTCTAAGCAGGAATTTGTCGATGAAATATTAGATAGTTTAAAATGGCTGGGTTTTAATTGGGACGAAATTTACTACCAGAGCCAACGTTTTGAGCGTTACCGTTGGCATGCGGAGAGGTTGCTACAGTCCGGCTTGGCTTATATTGAGAAATCTCCTGAGGGTAAAGAAGCGATAATTTATAAAGTTCCAGCGCAAAAAATTAAGCTGCAGGATTTAATCCGCGGCCAGATCGAATTCGACTCCTCCCTGATTAAGGACCAGGTATTAATTAAATCTGATGGAACGCCGACTTATAATTTTGCCTGCGTGGTAGATGACGGGGAAATGAATATTACGCATATTATCCGTGGAGATGACCATATCTCTAATACGCCTAAACAAATTTTGCTCTATACAGCCCTAGGGTGGGAACTGCCGCAATTTGCCCACCTGCCTTTAATTATGGGCGTTGACGGAGGCCGGCTTTCCAAGCGTACGGGGGCTACGGCGATTAGTGATTATCGTAAGATGGGGTACCTTCCGGAAGCGTTGATAAACTATTTATTGCTTTTGAGTTGGGCTCCAGGAGAGAATCGTGAACTGGTGGGCATTCAAGAGGCAGTGGAATTATTTGAAATAAAGAATGTTAACAAGACTGCTGCCACCTTCGATCTGAAAAAATTGGATTGGATAAATAACCAATATCTTAAAGCTGCTGATCCGGAAAAACTAGCTGATGCGCTGATTCCACAGTTAGCGGCCAAACAGTATTTAAACCCGGATCATTTCGATCGCGCTCAGCTTTTGGCTTTGGTGAAATTGTTTCAAGCCAGGCTGCCCCGGCTTAATGATTTTGTGGATTGGGCGGATTTCTTTTTCCTAGAAGAACCTTTAATTGATGCGGCAGCCCAAGAAAAATACCTAACCCAGGATTTATCTAAAGAATTCAGTCTTTTTTCAGAGCGGCTAGGTAAATTAGCTGTATTTGAAATTGCGTATATTGAAGAAAGCTTTCGGCAGCTAGTGGCAGAATTAGGTATTGAAGCGAAAAAATTAATTCATCCTGTCCGGGTAGCGCTGACCGGAAAGACCATCGGCCCGGGATTATTTGAAGTAATTTATTATTTAGGAAAAGAACGCAGTTGCCGGAGGTTATTAAAATGGGTAAAATAAGGATGTTTTTTATCTGCGTCTTTTTTTGTTTTTCTCATTTAGTCTTAGCTTTCAGCCAGACGATTATATTGAAGTCGGGGCAGAAAGTCGAGGGGGTTATTACAGAGCAAACGGATAAATACGTTAAATTAGATTTCCAAGGGGTAGAGCTAATTTTTTATAGTGAAGAGATTTCTTCGATTCAACCCGCATCTTCTGGCGGCTTAGAGATAATTACTCCTCAGATGGAACTGTTACGTAAAGCTTATACCGCCGCTTTGAACGCACCTAAAACTCCGGCGCCGATAGAGGTACCGACTAAGCAAGCTACTTCGATTAGCCAATCTGGCTTGGGCAAATCAAAGGCTCCAAATCTGCCCGGGCTTTCCCTTAAGAACCGGTAAAAGCTGGCCACCAGTTACATAAAGAATCTGGTCCCTTGGTTTATTTGTCAAAAAAGTATTTTTCTGCCGATCTTGAAATGGGGTATAGATTTATGTTATATTTAGTCAGTAAGGACAATTAGTTAAGGGCAAGGGGTAAACTACCAGCGGGCAGGCAATGCCCAGAAAAAAAGGCCAATAGAATTTCCCCTTGCCTTTTATTTTAACCTCCCCCCAAGATTTATATTCACTTAACCCCGTGGAAGAAAAATGCAGCGGTTTTACTGATTGATATTTCTGCGGGAAAGCTTGATAAATTATTAGAATCTGATATTATAATATTAATCCAGCGATAAAATTAAACATAGTTATTTTTTATTTTGAGCAAAAGGGGGGCATCATGGTCAGGCAGTCAATTTTATTAGTTATACTTTTTGTTTTTTCTGTTAGTGGGTGCGTATCGATTTGCGCGGAAAAAGTTTATGTTGAAGGTAATCCTAGCCAATGTAAGATCTCGGCTAAAAGTGCAGCTCAAGAAGGGCCAACTGGGATAATAAAAAAGGCCGATAATTGGGTAAAAGAGAACCTCTGGTAATTTTTAAGCATAACATATTGTTCGTTGATAGGCTCAAAAGCTAGGAATTAGCAAAAAAACGGTTTTAATCCGGTTTTTGCTAACCAAATAAAAAGGCAAGGCGTGAGGCCGTCTTCCTATTTCCTCCAACTCCTCACTCTTGCCGGACGAAGGTTGAGGCAACTTAAGTTGCTGTTTTACCCTCTAATTTAAGTATACACGGTTTTAGTATTCAATTGCAAGGGTCTAAGTTAAATAAATTCCAGCCAAATAAACTGCCGGGCAGCATACAATTTCTGATTAGTCTGAGCAAAGTTTAAATCGAAGAAGCATACTTTATTCCAAAATCATACATTTTGGTTCAATACCTGGATAGTCAATTGAATGAAATAAAAATGTCAACCGTAATCAAGCTTAACTAGTTGTAAAATAATAACTTACAACTTTACTTAAAAAAACCTCTGATTTTTACTTGCAAATACCTCTGGAATATGTTACATTTAAATTCCATGTATTTTACATCCAAAACCACAAACTATTTGTTACAAAGGGAATCTCTATGCAGGTAGGAAATTTTTTATCCCAGATTACTAAAAACTTTATAAAAGTATTCAGGTTAATTTTATTGATACTGCCTATTTTTATTGTTTTCCTGCTTGTTTATCGCATCTCTTTTGCTTTCATAGATTATAAAGCAAGTTTGCCAGTTCCTCCTGAGTATGCGACTATTGTGGTAACCCCGGAGCTTTTGGAAGCAATTATCCAGGTAGAGAGTTCGAATAACCCCCGCGCCTATAATCAATATACTCAAGCCAGAGGGTTGACCCAGATTACCCCCATTGCTTGGAGGGAGTTACGTAAACATTACCGTTCTAAATACGCTAATCTTAGTTTTTGGGATGACATGTGTAAAGCCCAGGTAGCCAGGGAAGCCGGGACAGATTACCTTTACATTCTGCAGAAGCTTCTTAAGGCCAAAGGTGTGCCGGTTAATCTGGATAATTTACTGGCCGCTTATGTTTGGGGGCCGCATAATCTAGCAAAGAAAGGGCTGCATAATGCGCCGCGGGTAGTCAAAAGGTATGTCTCTAAGGTTAAAAGGTTGGCGCAGGTCAGTGATTAACTGGCATACTTTTACGCTACCTTCGCGTTTCCTAGCTAGAAAATAAAATTTTCAATCTGATCAAAATATCTTTAATAAAGCGTTGATATGGCTGTAATTGCAAGCCCCGTAAGTAACTTACGGGGCTTCTTGGTTTAATAACATTCTTATAGTTTACTATATCCGCCAGGCATCCCCCAGCCATGATTAGCAATCCGCTTAAACTTAAAAGTAGATTTTTAAAACTTTTCCGCCAATGATTTGATAGGGTGTTGGCCATCAAGCCAATCATTTTTTTAGACTGGAAGTTTGTTTTGCGATTACTTAGCCTTAATGTTTAAAGGGAAACGCTTTCGAAAAACCCCCGCTGGCTATTGTTTTTACTGTGCACAGATGTTATATTTGTGTAAAATTGAATATTAAAGATAGCTAAAAATGGATAGAAGACATTGCGGAAGAAGACGTAGGGCAGGAAAAGATAAGCGGCTATCGGATTATTGGTCCAATTTTCCGCGGCTGCAGAGAAATCTCTACATCCGGCAGTTGAAGGACTGGGGTTTTTACCTAAAGGGTTAAATAATCTTGTAACTATGCTATGGCCTAAAGCTGAACTTAACCGTTCAGTTTTTTTATTTACCTAAACAGGTTTCCCATGAATACCATTTAACATAAACCGGCTTTGTGGTTCAACAATTCCCTTGATTTAACTTTTTATCCACGCTATACTTTTTACGCTACTGCCCTGTCGTCTAATGGTAGGACACAAGATTCTGGAACCGATAGGAATATTTTAGTAAACTATCGATTTTTTTATAACCAGGAATTCCGTTAATCACTTACGTTGCTTTTATTGGATTAGGATTGGTAACCATTGGTGAAGATTGCCATCCTTGATATGCACTGTTAGGACACCTAGCTATCCACTAGCCACTACTTGTTATAAACATAAGTCCGCCCACTGAATGCTTACAATTTTAAGATTTATGATAAATAGCTATGGGTAGAAGAAATAGGAGCGTAGTG
>JBFZAT010000021.1:0-10335 GCA_041308845.1 Candidatus Omnitrophota bacterium
GAGGCATTTATCCGGGCCTTTGCGGATAGTTTTAGAAAAGCCAGCATTGATATTCTTTGTAATACCACTATCGCTGAATGCGCGGATATTAAAAACGATAGCGTAGGAAAATTTATTTTAAGCGATGGCCAGCAGGTTCGTTGTGACCATTGCACCTTCACTATCCATCCGCATGAAATTTTAAAACTCCTACCCCGGGCTTTCCTTAAGAAAGCATTCCTAGAAAGAGTTTCTGCTTTCCAAACTTCCAACGGATTTTTTTCTGCTTTTGCCACAGTAGAAAATGCTAACCCTGAGGAATTCGGCCCCAGCGTGGCTTCGCTTTTACCTGATACAAATATAAACGCCCTGCTTGATCCGGCGCAAAAAACTGACCCGGCGCTGGCCATTATTCGCAGCAGCGAAACCGGCAAAGACGGCAAGACCTACTGCGTGGTCAATGCCTTTGAACCGGAGTTTTACGTAAATCTTAAACAATGGGCCGATTCATCGGTCGGCAGAAGGCCGGCAGATTATTACGCCTATAAAAAACGTAAAGTCGAAAGAATCACTGAAAGATTTAAAGCCCTCTACCCGCAATATAGCGCTGATTTTAAAGTTTTGGATTCTGCCTCGGTATTAACCTTCAGAGATTATTTATTTTCCCCAGAAGGCAATGCTTACGGTATAATACAGAAGATGGGGCAGTTTAATCTTTTCGGTAAACTGCCTTTAGTCAATATTTATGTCGCCGGCCAAAGCGCGGTTTTACCGGGCATTGTCGGTGCGATGGTATCATCTTTTATTGTGGCCAGGAATTTAATTGGCAAAGAAAAATTTAATCATTTCATCGAAGGAGCACTGGTTAATTGAAAAGAGTAGCAATTACTGGTTTAGGCGTAATCAGCCCTTTAGGTAATAGTGTCCAGGCCTTAACGAGCGGCTTAGAAAGTGGCCAGAATGCCTGCGTTTATATGCCCGCTTGGGAAAACTATAAAGGCCTGCGTTGTCTGGTTGGCGCCCCGGCCCTATTGGAAGATGAAAAATTAATTCCCCGGCAAAACCGCCGTTCCATGGGCAGATTAAGTATTTTTGCCGTCCAGGCGGCCCAACAGGCGCTCAAGGACGCTGCACTGGCCCCGGAGGCATTAACCTCTGGCCGGCTTGGCTGCATAATCGGCTCTACCATGGGCAGCGCTGAAAGTATTGCCGAGGCTTTTGAGACCCTGCTTCCGGATAATGATCTTTCCAAGCTTACTTCGACTAAATTTTTCCAATGTGTTTCTCATACTGCGGCTTTAAATGTCGGACAGTGCTTAGGGATTACCGGAACAGTAATGGCGACCAATGCTGCCTGCGCTTCTGCTCTGCAGGCAATTGGCGCCGGATACGACTTGATCCGCACCGGCCAGCAGGATATTATGATCTGCGGAGGGGCCGAAGGCCTGCATCCGACAGTTGTCGGATCATTTGACGTGCTTTTTGCCACCTCAACCAAATTTAATCAATCACCTAAATCAACACCCCGGCCGTTTGATGTTCAGCGTGACGGTTTAGTCTGCGGCGAAGGCAGCGGTATTGTTATTCTTGAAGATTACGACCTAGCCAAACAACGTAAAGCTAAAATTTATGCTGAAATCATCGGTTATAACAGCTTCGGCAATGGCAGTCATGTCAGCGAATCCCACCGCCAGGCCATCGCTGCCTGTATAAATGAAACTTTAAAAAAAGCCAAAGTCGCAGCCGACCAAATTGATTATATTAATGCCCACGCTACCGCGACCATTCAAGGGGATAAGGAAGAGGCCGCGGCCATCCGGGATATCTTCGGTGCCCGGGTGCCGGTAAGCAGCCTTAAAGGCAACCTTGGCCACACCCTGGGGGCATCCGGAGCAATTGAATTAATTGCTTCAGTAATCATGATGGAAAAAGCAAAGATCTATCCTACTCTAAATTTAAACGATCCGGACCCGGACTGCCGGGGGATCAACCATGTTCAACAGCCATTAAATAAAAAAATTAACATTCTGCTAAAAAACTGTTTTGCTTTCGGCGGAATCAATGCCAGTTTAGTGTGTAAAGGAGGAGCAAATTAAAATGACTGAACAGGAAGTAATTAAAATGACTAATGAAGTTTTCGTTGATTCATTCGAAATTGAAGCTGCCAAGCTCCGGCCAGAGGCGAATATTTTCAACGATTTGGGTTTAGATAGCTTAGACGTAGTAGATTTAGTGGTGGCCCTGCAGAAGAAATTCGGAGTGACCATTCGGGATGATGAAAGGGTCCGCAATATCCGCACCCTCGGTGATCTCCAGCAGTTTATTTTAGCCATCAAAAAGGAAATCGGAAAATAATGCGAATTTTAAAAATCGCATTTTTAAATTTTTTCTTTTATTTGTTCTTTATTATATTTTCTTTGGTTGCTTTTATCGGGTTGGGCAGCTTGATCATCCTCTCGGCGGTCTTTTTGTCCAAACGCAACATTTTAAAATTCCTGCGTTTCGCTATCCGCTGGTACGGGGCGGTAATTATCCGGATTCTGCCTTTAGGGTTGGTCCGCCTGGATTATAAAAATTTCCAAACCACGCAAGTGGCCGGCCCGTATATCTTTATCTGTAATCACCGTTCGGCCAGTGACCCTTTCCTGATGGCGGTTTTTCCTTATGAAGGTATCCAGATAGTCAATATCTGGCCTTTCCGCTTGCCGGCGCTGGGAATAATCGCTAAGCTTGCCGGCTACTTAAGCGTCAGGGAAATGCCTTATGCGGAATTTGCCAAAAGAACTGCCCAATTAATCTCCCAGGGAGTTTCGATCTTAGCCTTTCCGGAAGGTACGCGATCGCGCAACAATTCAGTGGGGCAGTTTCATGGCGCCATTTTTCGTACTGCTCTGGCCACCCAGGCGGCGATTATACCGGTAAGTATCACCGGTAATCAGTGCGTTCCGCCGATCGGTTCGCCTTTGCTTGAACCCAGTACGATCAAAATTCACCGTTTAGCGGCAATCACCTGGGAGGAATATAAAGACTGGAATGCTTTTAAACTTAAAAACTACGTGCGTGATATAATCGCTAAAGAAGTATTAGCGATGGATCAATAAGATGAATGGCTTATACTTTTATAAAAATTTAGAGTTGGCTTCCGCGGCGAAGATAAAAACCGCGCAGAATATTCTGCTTAATGAGCATTTAGCCTACTGCCAGAAAAATTCTGTTTATTATCGCCGTAAATTTAAATCTTTAACTAAACTGGCAAAAATTACCCTGGATAATTTATCCCAGCTGGATTTTACCGATAAATCCGATATCGAAAAATACAATGATGATTTCCTGGCCGTTCCGGCTGAGAAAGTAGTGGAAATCGTTCTCTCTAGCGGAACCTGCGGAGCCCCTACTAAAATCGCCTATACTGAAGAAGACCTTAAGCGCTTAGCTTATAATGAAGAACAGTCTTTTAGCGCTTGCGGTTTCACTAATCAAGATAGCGTATTATTAACCTGCACCCTAGACCGTTGTTTTATTGCCGGACTGGCTTATCATGCGGGTATCCGGGCTTTAGGCGCTACCGCCATCCGCAACGGTTTGAATAGCTTAGAAAGCCATCTGGGGTTAATCCGCCGGCTGCAACCGACAGCGATTGTCGGGGTACCCAGTTTTATCCGTAAGCTCGGGCTTTATTTAAATCAAAACGGTTATCCGGCGCAAAAAAGCGGGATAAAAAAGATTGTCTGTATCGGAGAGCCTCTGCGGGATAAACATTTAAAGTTCCTTAAAGTCGGCCAGGACCTGGAAAAAATTTGGAAAGCTAAGGCCTATTCTACTTACTCTACTACTGAAATTATTTCGACATTTTGCGAATGCACTGCTCAAGCCGGCGGGCACCTGCATCCGGATTTAGCTATCGCCGAAATTATCGATTCCCAAGGCCGGCCTCTGCCAGACGGGCAGATTGGTGAGCTGGTGGTGACCCCGCTGCAAATCCAGGGGATGCCTTTAGTGCGTTTTAAAACCGGAGATATTAGTTTTTTAATTAGTACCCCTTGCTCCTGCGGCCGCCAATCTTTGCGTTTAGGCCCGATCTTAGGTAGGAAAAATCAGATGATGAAGGTGCAGGGGACAACCTTTTATCCGCAAGCGGTTTTTTCCTGCTTAGAGCAAATCCCGGGGATTAGCGAATACTACATCTGTATTTCCAGGGCCGGGCGATTGGCGGATAATCTGGAGATTTACGCTGCGGTTAATAATTCAGCTTGCACTAAAAATTTAATCCAGGAGAAACTACAGGCGCATTTGCGGGTTAAGCCTAAAGTTTTTATCCGGGCAGAAGAAAAAATTAAAGCCCAGGTTTATACTGCCGGCTCGCGTAAACCGGTGCGTTTTATTGATCGGAGAGCAAAGTGACCAACTGCCAGATTTTTTCCCCTAATTTCGAATTTAGTCAATCGGAAATCGATGCGGCGGTAAAAAATAACCGCCTGCTTTCTATGGAGATTGAATTTTCCCTGCGTTGTAATTTCCGCTGCCAATATTGTTATGTTCCCGATAAAAGCAGTTTCGAAAATGAATTAAGTTTCGAAGAATTGCACGATGCGATATTGCAGGCCAAAGCCCTGGGCGTTAAGAAAATCGTGGTTTTAGGCGGCGAGCCGATGGTTTACCCCGGAGTGCTTAAAATGCTAAAATTTATCCGTAGCCAAGGCTTAGCTATAGAAATGTTCACTAATGGTTTCGGGATCAGTTTAGAGGTGGCCAGGCAGTTGCGGGAGTTAGAAATTATGGTGGTTTTGAAGATGAACAGCCGCAAAGAAGACCTGCAGGATGCTTTAGCCGGTAAAAAGGGGGCCTATAAAATTATCCAGGATGCATTTAATAATTTAAAGCAGGCCGGATTCCCCGGGAAAAATAAAAATTTAGGGGTCTCAACCATAGTCTGTCAGCAGAATTTCGAGGAGATTATTCCACTCTGGGAATGGTTACGAGCTCAACAGATCGAGCCGTATTTTGAAATTATCACCCCGCAAGGTAAAGGCAAAGAAAATGAATGGCTGCATGTAGACTCGCAAAAACTCAAAGATACTTTTTTTAAAATTGCCGAACTCGACCGGGTTAAATTCGGCATTCAGTGGGATCCCCAGCCGCCGCTGGTTGGGATTAAGTGCCTGCGCCATCAATTTTCCTGCCTGTTAAACTCTCAGGGGTATGTTTTACCCTGCGTCGGAATCAATATTCCGGTTGGCAATATCCGGGAGCGTAAATTAGCCGACATTATCCGGGAAAGCGAAGTGATCCAGGATTTAAGGAATTTTCGCACGCACATTAAAGGACCTTGCCGTCAATGCGAAAAGATTGAGAACTGCTACGGTTGCCGCGGAGCAGCCTACCAATTAACCGGAGATTATCTGGCTTCTGACCCTTTATGCTGGAATAATATCGAACGCCAAAGCGAAATCGTGCATCTGCCGGCGGCGGTTAACCGTTTTATTCCCCAGCAGCCGCCGATGCAGGTTGTTGACACCTTAACTAGTATCGGGGAACGTTCAGCCGAAATTAAGGTTACCATTTCTAATGATATGTTATTTGTCCGCGATGACGGTACCCTGGATGAAACCGCCTATATTGAAATAATTGCCCAAAGCATCGCTGCCCAGGCCGGATTTAAACAGCTAGGCGTTAGCGACCAATCAGTTGACGGGTTCCTGTTAGGAGCAAAAAACCTGGAAATTTTTGCCCCGGCCCACATTGGGGATACTTTAACTATTTCCATTCAAAAATATGCCCGTTTCGGGGATTTTGGTATTTTTAAAGGTAAGGTCCTCCGGGGAGAAGACCTTTTAGCCCAAGGTGAAGTTAAAGTCTGGGAAAATAAAAAAGCATGAAACGGTTATTTTTTCTACTGATATTTATACTGGGAACTCAGCCACTTTGCGCCGAAACTAACCCTCAAGCAGAGCTGGACCTTATCCTTACCGGATTGCAAGAGAGGATGTCCCTGGTTAAAACTATCCAGACCGATTTTGTCCAGGAAAAAACCTTATCCCTGTTTAATCAAAAAGTGCATTTAAAAGGTAAGATTTTTATCCAAAAACCGGGTATGCTGGCCTGGAAAGTTTCTAGCCCGATGCGTTATGCCCTGGTGATTAATGGCACGGATATCAGCCAATGGGATCAGGACACCGACCAAATCCAGTCTGTAGCCCTGGCTAGAAATCCCAGCTTTCAGGTAGCTATCCAGCAGATGCAAAACTGGTTTTCCGGCAGCTATAAATCTATGCAAGGAGAATACTATATCAATTTAATCAGCCAGCAACCCTTAACTTTAGAGTTTATCCCGCAGGAAAAATCCGCAGCCCGTAATTTTATCCATAAAGTAACCGTTATTTTCCAGGCTGACCAGGAATATATCAACGAAATATCGATCCTGGAAAAAAACGGAGACAGTACCTTATTAAAATTCATCGACGCTAAACTTAATCAGGAGATCCCGGCTAAAGCCTGGGAGGTTAAATCTTAATGTTTGTCCAACGGCATAAAAAATTAGTTTTAGGATTATTAGCTTTACTAATGCTGGTATCCTTGTTTAGCTTAAAGTTTATAAAATACAATAATAATATCGAGGCAATGCTGCCGGCAGACAGCCAGGTGCAGCAGGCGATGCGCTTTTTACGCGAGTCAAATTTCTCGGATAAACTGGTTATTTCCTTAAAGCTGAATGAACCTGACCGGACTACTGAAGAATTAATTTCTGCTACTGACCAGCTGGCGAATGCGATTGCGGGTTCGGCTTTGGTTAATCAGGTAATCGGCAGCATCTCTAGCGCTGATTTTATCCAGGAAATGATTTTTTTTTTACAGTATTCTCCCCAGCTTACCAGCCCGGAATCCCTGGCTAAACTTGACAGCCAGCTTACTGCCGCCGGGATCAAAGAGCGGCTAAGTTTTATTTACCGGCAAAGCTTATCCTTAGGCAGCGCTTTTAGCGTGCCTTTTTTACAAGCCGACCCTTTAAACTTAAGCTCAAGCATTTTAACCAATATCCAGAAACTTTCCCAGGCATCCGGATACAATGTCACCCTTAACCGCGGGCATTTTATCAGTCCCGACGGCCGCAGCGCAATGATCATTGTTAAGACCAGCGTGCTGCTCACCGAAGGTTTCGGCAGCCGTAAAATAGTCAACTACCTGCAGGAAAAGTTAAAAACCCTGCCGAATTATATCAACGCCGATATTATCGCCGGCCATATGCATACCGTCAAGAATGAAGACTTGATTAAAAGCGATATCCGGCTGACTTCAATTATTGCTGCGTTGGGTTTTATCCTGCTATTTTTATTTATCTTCCGGGATTGGCGGGCGATGATTATTTTCCTGATGCCTTTAGGGGCAGTGCTGATTACTACCGGAGTAACCTTTTTAGTTTTTAAAAGTTTGTCTTATTTTGTCATCGGATTAAGCACCGTAATCGCCGGCATTACCATTGATTACGGGATTTATGTTTATCTGGCGGTGCGTAAAGCCGGCAATCACCCGCAGACCATCAGGAATATCCGTCCGCCGATGATCTGCGGAGCGCTGACCACTATCAGCGTTTTTGTGGTATTTTTCTTCTCTAGCGTTAAAGGCTATCACCAGTTAGCTTTTTTCTCAAACTTCACTATACTTTTATGCCTGGGGTTTGTACTTTTTATCCTGCCGCATTTTATTTACCAGGAAACTAAGCCGCCCAAAGTTAAACTGGCGGTTAAATATAATTTTAAACTTCCGGATGGTTTAAACTTAATACTTTGGCTATCCCTCATCATTTTCATGCTCAGTACAACTGCGCATTTAAAATTTAATAACGATATCACCCAATTTGACGCGGCCGGGCCCCAGGTAGCCAAAAGCGAAGAGGAGTTTCAACATACCTGGGGCAATCAGGAGCTCCCTGCGATATTTGTGGTTACCGCCCCCACACTAGAGCAAGCTTATGAAATTAATGCTCAAGTATACGCCGATGCCCTTTTAGCTGTCGGCCCGGAAAATTTCCGCAGTTTTGCCCAAATCTGGCCAGGAAGAAAGCAACGGCAGGCCAATCTAGATGCTTGGATCAAATTCTGGACTCCGGAGAAAAAAAGAAAATTTCGGGATTTATTGGCCCAACAAGGAAAACAATTTGATTTTTCGCAATCAGCTTTTAGCCCCTTTGACCGGCAATTGGACCGTCCTTTAAGCCTGGATCAAGATCCGCAAAATTTAGCTTTTTTTAAACAACTTAAAGATCAATTTGTATTAGAGAAAAAAGAGGAGTGCCAGATTCTGTCATTTTTCCCGGACCAGGAGAAATTAATTACCCAGTTTTCTAAAATTCAATTGAATTACCCTGGTTCATTCTTGGTTTCCCGGAAGAATTTCTCCCGCCAGATTTCCGAAGCACTAAGCGGAGAATTTTTCTATTTAGTTATTCTGGCTTTGCTAGCGACTTTAGGGTTAATGGCGATCTTATTGAAAAACTTCCGCCTCACGGTACTGGCGGTCATCCCGGTGGTCACTAGTCTGGCTTTTATCGGCGGGATAACCGGTTTAACCGGTTTATCTTTAAATATTCCCAGTGTAATTGCCGCCATGGTCATCATTGGGATTGTCAGTGACTACGGCATCTTTATGGTGTATTATTGTAAATATAAATATCAGACCGGAACAATCACCGCTGTGACCTTGGCAGCCGTTACAACCTTAATTGGGGCAGGGGTGCTTTTATTTGCCCAGCATCCGGTATTATTTTCTATTGGATTAACCCTGGTCAGCGGAGTTCTATCCGGCTATCTATCCAGCTTACTGGTCATCCCGGCTGCTTATCGGTTATGGAAGGTTAAAGAAGATGTGCAGGATTAAACCGAAAATTTTATTATTTTTACTGCTTATTTTGAGTGTTGCCGGCTGCCGGTCAGTACCTTTTAAGAGCATCGATTATGTACGCTTGGACGACTTAGATCCAAATACCCTGCTGGAAGAATTTAAGGCTAAGCTGGCGCAAAAATTAGAAACCGTCAGTAGCATTGTTTTTGAATATAAGTGGCAGAGATTTTCGGCGCTGGGTTACACCCAGCTGGATTTAGCCCAGGAGAGATTCCAGGTCTCCTGCATGAATCCGGTCGGAATTAAATTATTTGAATTGACCGGAGACCAAAATGAGATAAAATCTATCTTTGTGCTGAATGAATTACTGCAAAGGGGGGATTTACCCAGGGCGGTAGGGGAAGATATCCGCAGGATTTATTTTAATTTTACCCCTTCTGCACAAGCCAAGGTCAAAAAAGAAAAATACCGGATAATTTTCACCCAGCCCAGCGGAGCAGGTAAACTGGTTTATGTTTTTGCCGGAGACCGGCAGTGGCTGGTAGAAAAACATTATTTTGAAAAAAAACGCAAGCTTTGGAGCGTCTTCTATTATGATTACCTGACTTTTGGTGATCGGCTGTATCCGGCCGCTTTAATCTTTAAGCACCACCGGTTTGGTTACAATTTAATTATCCGCTTAAAAGAGGTACGCTAGTATGAGTAAATTAAGGCAAGAAATAAAATCTAGCCTGCTATCGCTAGAGGCAATCAGTGATTTAAAAACTTCGGCCCGTTTCTGTTTTTCAAAAAAATTCATTGGTTTTAAAGGGCATTTCCCGAATAATCCGATCCTGCCCGGAGTCTGTAAAATCCAGGCGGCATTATTGATTTTAGAGGAACGCAAAGCTAAAAATGTAAGGTTAGCCGAAATTATCCTGGCTAAATTTTTTACCCCGGTAACCTTTAACCAGGAGTTGTTATTTAATTTAGAAGAACATCCCCAAAACAGCGGCGAATCAACCGTTACGGTTAAAATCAGCGGTGAAAATAAAAAAATAGCCGAATTGCAGTTAAGGGTGAATATTTTAGGATAAAAAAGAGAGGGTATTCCGATGCGCCTAAAAAACCAGGGTTACTTTGAAAAAATACCTCAGGCCCCTGCGCCGATCAGTTTTACAGTGAAAAGAAGGGTAAGTTTCAATGAGGTGGATATTATGGGGATTGTCTGGTACGGCCAGTATGCGATTTATTTTGAACAGGCGCAAACCGAATTAGGCCGGCGTTGCGGTTTATCTTTTCAGGATTTTTATTTATCAAGCCTGCGCGCTCCGATCGTAAAATTTCATACCGACTATTACCATCCGCTTTATCTGGATGAAGAATTTAGCGTCCAGGCCTCATACATCTGGTCGGAAGGTGCCAAGCTTTGTATTGAATACGCGATTATCAAAAATGACGGCATCATTGCCACCCGGGGATACACTGTGCAGATGTTTATTGACAGCAAAAACAATCAGGTTTATATAGTGGCTCCGGAAA
>JBFZAT010000022.1:0-140013 GCA_041308845.1 Candidatus Omnitrophota bacterium
TTAGGGGTACCGTTGATTGCGATTTTCGGGCGCAGTCAGGCAGGTCTGAGCCCACTGCGTTGGGGTCCGGTAGGAGAAAAGTGCCGGGTTTTGTATAAAACAGCAGGTTGTACCGTTTGCCTGGCTCACAATTGCCGCCAAGATTTTGCTTGTCTTAAGGCTACCAGTGTTGAGGATGTATTAAAAGCCGCAGAAGAAATTTTGTTTTGATTTAGTTTTTCATGGTTTGCTTGGAGCGCACCAGGACTACACTAAACAAAAGCTATAAGGTGCTTGCCCTGGTTTGCTTGGAGCGCACCAGGACTACGCTAAACAAAAGCTATAAGGTGCTTGCTTTAGTATTAATTTGTGTTAAAATTATAATCTATGATTGACTTAAATAAAGTAAAAAGATACTCGCTTAAGACACGTTTAAGTAAGGTAAAAAAAAGCGATTTTGCAGTTAGACCAGCCAAACACAGGAGTTTTTCTGCCTTTTTAAGCTCTTTACCCAATATTTTGAAAACCAAAGATTTACGTGCGATTGTCACTGATATTGTTTCAGCGCACAAGAAGAATAAAGGGGTAATTCTTATGGCCGGGGCTCATGTTATTAAATGCGGATTGAGCCCGGTGCTCATTGAGCTCTTGGAGAAGAAAATAATTACTTGCATTTGTTTAAACGGTGCAGGCATTATTCATGATTTTGAGATTGCTTACCAAGGTAAAACCTCCGAAGACGTTGCAGCTAATCTGAAGACTGGGCGTTTTGGCATGGGTAAGGAGACCGCCGATTTCCTGAACTTAGCGGTTAAGGAAGGGGTGAGCGCAGGTTTTGGTTTAGGTTATGCTGTGGCTAATAAGTTAGCTACTGCAGATTTGGCGCACAAAAATTTAAGTTTGGTTTATAATGCCTATAAGCAAAAAGTACCGGTTTGTGTTTTTGTGGGTATTGGTACTGATATTATTCATCAGCATCCCTCTTTTGACCCTGCTTCGACTGGTGTGGGTGCCTTGCGCGATTTTCATATTTTTACAGAAACCATCCGTTCTTTAAACCAGGGGGGCGTACTTTTAAATTTTGGTTCTGCGGTGTTATTGCCGGAAGTATTTTTGAAGGCTTTAAATTTAGCCCGTAATTTAGGCCATCCGGTTAAAAATTTCACCGCGGCTAATTTTGATATGCTTTATCAGTATCGGGCGGCACAGAATGTCGTCAGTCGGCCGGTGCTGCCAGCAGGTAAAGGCTATTATATTATCGGACATCATGAAATTATGCTACCGCTTTTAGCCCAAAGCGTAATTGAGAATATATGAAAAAATTAAGAAAGATAATCCGTAAGTTTAATCAAGCTAATGTGCTGGTAGTTGGAGACTTAATCTTGGATGAATATATTTGGGGGAGCGTGGAGAGAATCTCTCCGGAGGCGCCGGTCCCGGTACTTTGGGCCAATAGGCGGACCTTTGTTCCCGGGGGTACAGCTAATGTCGCCAACAATCTCTGTTCTTTGGGGAGCAAGGTTACTTTGCTGGGAGTCACCGGTAGAGACGCTAGCGCGAAAATTCTAATCAGTGAATTAAAGAAGAGAAAGATTAATACTGCTGGGATCTTTACCGAAAATCACCGTCATACTACGGTGAAGACCCGCATCCTAGCCGGGCATCAGCAGGTGGTTAGAGTAGACTGGGAGCACACCCATGATTTACCACAGAAATTAAACGCCAAGATTTTAAAATTTATTCAGAAAAATATCGATACTTTCGATGCGATTATTATTGAAGATTACGGCAAAGGAGTGATTAACATTGCTTTATTGGATACTTTAATCGGGCTGGCTAAAGCGCGCAAGAAGATTATTACTGTCGATCCTAAAGAAGAGAATTTCCAGTATTACCGTTCGGTGGATGCGATTACCCCTAACCGTAAAGAGCTAGAAAATGCTATTCGTAATCTTAAAATTCAGGACACTACTAATCGTTTTAAGATTAATACGGATAAATTATTCCAAGATAAGGATGTGGACCTGGCGGCTCGGGAAATTCTAGCTTACCTGGACTTGGATGCGATTTTGGTTACTTTAGGTGAGCAGGGGATGAAATTATTGGAGAGCAACGGCCGCCTGACACATATCCCGACTGTGGCTCAGGAAGTTTTTGATGTTTCTGGGGCCGGGGATACGGTCATCAGTACTTTTACTTTGGCACTTTGCGTCGGGGCCTCTAAATTAGAGGCGGCGCATATTGCTAATTTTGCCGCAGGTATTGTCGTAGGCAAGTTGGGCACGGCGGTGACCAGCCGAGAAGAACTTTTAGGGAGGATAAAATAAGATGGATGTAATCGGGGTAATCCCGGCTAGATACTCATCTACCAGATTTCAGGCTAAGGTGCTGGCGGATATTTTAGGCAAGCCGATGTTGCAGCATGTTTGGGAGCACGCTAAACAGTCTCGCATGCTGGATGATTTGATTATTGCTTGTGACAATGAACTTATTTTAAAGGCGGCTAGCGAATTTGGAGCTAAGGCTGTTTTAACCTCTAAAGAGCATACCTGCGGCACTGATCGGATCAGCCAGGTAGTTAATCCTTTGGATGTGAAAGTGATCATTAATATACAAGCGGATGAACCATTGGTCCATCCGATGATGATCGATAGCCTGGCCCGGGCTTTACTGGAAGATAAGATGCTGCAGATGGCTACTCTGATGAAAAAGATCGAGGATGTTATGGAGCTGCTTGATCCTAATGTGGTAAAAGTCGTGGTAGATAAAAATAATTTTGCTTTGTATTTTTCGCGCGCTCCCATTCCTTATCTGGCCCCCAATGCCGAAATCGACCAGGTGACTTATTATAAACATATCGGCCTTTACGGTTATACCAAGGATTTTCTTTTTACTTATAAAAATCTTCCTGTTTCTAATCTGGAAAGAACGGAAAAGTTAGAACAGTTGCGGGTATTAGCAGAGGGTTTTAAAATTAAAGTTATTCAGACCCCCTTTGATACCGTAGGCGTAGACACTCCTGCAGACTTGGAGAAAGTTTTGGAGAAATTAAAAAAGGGGCCTTATAATGTATCCAGTTAAAGTCGGTAATATAAAATTCGGAGAGCATTATCCTTTGGTGCTTATTGCCGGGCCGTGTGCCATAGAGTCGGAAGGCGCAACTTTAGAGGTGGCGGCTAAGATTAAAAGTATCGCTTCCGGATTAGCCATTCCGTTTATTTTTAAATCCAGTTTTGATAAAGCTAATCGGCTTTCTCTGGGGTCTTACCGTGGTCCGGGCTTAAAGAAAGGGCTGGAGATTTTAAAAAAAGTGAAAACTAAACTTAAGCTGCCGATCTTAAGCGACGTGCATTGCGCCAAAGATGTCCCTGCTGCTGCTCAAGTGTTGGATATTATACAGATCCCGGCATTTTTATGCCGACAGACAGATATTGTTTTGGCGGCCGCTCGCACCGGTAAAGTAGTTAATATTAAAAAAGGACAATTTCTGGCCCCTTGGGATATTTTACCGATCATTAAAAAAGCCGAAAGCACCGGTAACCGTCAGATTTTGATCACCGAGCGGGGGGTAAGTTTCGGGTATAATAATTTAGTAACCGATTTACGCAGCTTGGCAATTATGCGGCAATTCGGTTATCCGGTGATTTATGATGCTACGCATAGTGTGCAGCTGCCCGGAGGGCAAGCTGGTTGTTCTGGAGGGCAAACGGAGTTTGTCGCCGGATTATCCCGGGCGGCGGTAGCTTTTGGTTGCGATGGTTTATTTTTAGAGGTGCATCCGGATCCCAAAAAAGCGCCTTGCGACGGGGCGAATATGATTAATTTTAAAGAATTAGAGCAACTTCTTAAGCAGATAAGAAAGATTAGGCAGGTATTATGAAGACCGATATAATTAAAAGGGCCAAAGAAGTATTTGAAATCGAGGCGGAAGCTGTCCGGCTGCTTAAGCGGCGTTTAGGGCCGGGTTTTATTAAAGCTGTTGAATTTATGCTTAAGTGTCAGGGGAGAGTGGTAGTTAGCGGTATGGGTAAAACTGGGATCATTGCACAAAAGTTATCGGCGACCTTAGCCTCTACGGGTACTCCCAGCCTATTTCTCCATACTGCTGAAGCTATCCACGGCGATTTAGGAAAAGTTACTGCTGAGGATGTGGTGGTTATCCTTTCTAATAGTGGATCAACTGAAGAAATGAAGCAGTTTCTGCCGATACTTAAGAAAATCGGAGCTCCGATTATTTCTTTGACCGGTAATTCCCAGTCTGTTTTGGCTAAATACAGCGATGTAGTTTTAGATGTCAGCGTGAAAAAAGAAGCTTGTCCCCTAGGATTAGCTCCGACTGCTTCGACTACCGCTACTTTAGCGATGGCTGATGCTTTGGCTGTATGTCTATTGGAATGCAAAGGTTTCCGGGAGAAAGATTTTGCATTTTTCCATCCCGGCGGGGCTTTGGGGCGGCGTTTACTTCTAACTGTCCAGGATATTATGCGTCAAGGGCAGGCTAATGCTATTGTCCGGGAGGATAAAATGGTAGCTCAGGTTCTTCTGGCGATTACCCGGGCCCGGGCCGGTTCGGCGATTGTGGTGGATAAGTGCGGAAAGCTTAAAGGAATTTTTACTGACGGTGATTTGCGCCGGCATCTGGCTAGTGACAGTAATCTTCCCGGCCGTTTAATTAAAGAGGTAATGACTAAGAACCCTACAGTAGTGAATAAAGATATGCTGGCCGCTGAAGCGATGCGGATTTTGCAGGCTAAAAAGATTGATGAAGTTCCGGTGGTGGATAGCGGTATGCACCCGGTAGGCTTGCTGGATGTGCAGGATTTACTGAAGGCTGGATTAATTTAAGATATAATTTATGAACATGGCTAAAAAAAAATTAACTGCCCGTTTTAAGAAGATTAAGCTTTTACTTTTAGATGCAGACGGCGTTTTGACCGACGGTAGAATAATTTATGATTGCCTAGGAAGGGATTCAAAGTTTTTCGATGTGCATGACGGGCTAGGTGTGTATGTTTTGCATAAGTTCGGGATTCCAACCATTATTGTAACTGCTAAGCATTCTGGGAGCATCGGACCGCGCTCTAAAGATATGCGGGTAGCTGAAGTATTTACCGATATCTTTCCCAAAACCGCGGTTTTAGCTAAAATTCTTAAAAAGTATAAAGTTGCCCTGGAGCAAGTGTGTTTTGTGGGAGACGATTTAGTGGATTTATCACTCATGCGTAAAATCGGCCTGCCGATAGCTCCGGCTAATGCCTGCGCAGAAATTAAAAAAGCAGCTGTTTATGTCACTAAATCTGCAGGCGGCCGGGGGGCAGTCCGGGAGGTGGCCGAGCTGATTCTTAAGTCGCAAGATAAGTGGAAAGATGTTTTAAAGTTTTATGGAGCATGAAAAAATAATTTTAATTTTAGTTTTCTTATTTACTTTCCGTCTAGATCTATGCGCAGTTGAAGTTAAATCTCCGGCTCCGCTGGAGGTTGTGCAGGAGTCCGATCAGCAGATTGGAGACTTTTCACTTTCCGGATACGGGGACAAGGGCAAGAAAGCTTGGGATTTATCCGGAAAATCCGCGGATATTTTCAGCCAGGTGGTTAAGTTAAAAGAAGTAGTAGGTAATAATTACGCCCAAAACGATACGATAAATTTGACCGCCGATAAGGGGGATTTTAATAAGGATAGCGGTTTGGTGCACTTAGAAGATAATGTCGTGATTACCACTGCTAGCGGTACTAAGCTTACGACCGATACTCTGGATTGGGACCGCAAACAGCAAATTGTAAGCACCTTGGATAAAATTAACCTTAGCCGCCAGGATATAAATCTTTCTGGCCAAGGCGCCCAGGGCCAGACTGCATTAAAGCAGATCGTGTTGGATAAGAACGTACGCCTGGATATGCAGGCGCAAGATAAGCAGTTGGATACCAAAGAGAAAATTGTAATTACTTGTGATGGTCCGCTGGATGTAGACTATGAAAAAAATATTGCCATATTCAATAATAATGTTAAAGTAGAAAAGTCAGATTTAACAATCCATAGCGATAAAATGCAGGTGTATTTTACCTCTCAGCAGCAGGAGAGTGCCCAAGCGCAGGGGCCGGCAGCTATTTCTAGTTCAATCAGTAAAATTGTCGCTTTGGGTAATGTTCGGATAATCCGCGGTGAAAATATTTCTTATAGTCAGCAAGCCGTTTATACTTCTGTAGATAAAAAGATATCTTTAACCGGTAGGCCACAAATAATCATTTATCAAGCGGAGAATATCGATGCAGCTATTGGAAACTAAAGGCTTAGCTAAATCTTATGACGGCCGCCAGGTAGTAAAAGGCGTGGATATTACGGTCAAGCGCGGAGAGATTGTGGGGTTATTGGGTCCTAACGGCGCCGGTAAAACTACGACCTTTTATATGATTGTAGGTATCGTGCCTCCAAATAAAGGTACGATAGTATTCGATAACCACGAAATTACCAATATGGCGATTCATGAGCGCGCCCGTTTTGGTATCGGATACCTATCTCAAGAAGCTTCAATCTTCCGTAAGTTGACAGTGGAAGAAAATATTAAGGCTATTTTAGAAACTTTATCCTTGAATCGTGTGGAAAGAAAGCGCCGGCTGGCCTCTTTATTAGAAGAGTTGAATATTGCGCATTTAGCTAAAAATAAAGCCTATACTTTAAGCGGTGGGGAGAGAAGGCGCCTGGAGATAACCCGGGCTTTAGTGACTAATCCTTCTTTTATCCTGTTGGATGAGCCTTTTAGCGGGATTGACCCGATTGTAGTTAATGAGGCACAAGAAATTATCAAAGAATTAAAAGCTAAAGGACTAGGTATTTTATTGACTGACCATAATGTGCGTGAAACCCTGGCGATTACCGACCGGGCTTATTTAATTTCGGAGGGGGTAATCCTTATCTCCGGGACAGCTGCGGATTTAATTAACCATCCCCAGGCACGCCAGGTTTATTTGGGTGAAAAGTTTAGAATGTGATTTGGTGGTTATTTTGTCTGGTGCAACTATTGAAGAGTTAATCTAGAAAGGGAGCAGATGAAAACTGAAGTTAAGAAATTGGATAATAGTAAATATGAAATTAATGTAGCGGTAAGTGGAGAACTGGTTAAAAATAAATTTGAAGAAATTTTTACACAAATTGCCAAAGCCGCTAAGGTCCCCGGGTTCCGTCCGGGTAAGGCCCCCAGAGATGTTTTAGAGAAACATTACGCTTCTAGCGTACATGAGCAGGTTTTAAAAGAATTGGTCCCGGATGTTTATAACCAGGCGATTGCCGCGGAAAAACTAGAGGTTATCGAATTGCCGCAGATTACCGAGGTGAAGCTGGACCGGAGCAATCTTTCTTTTAAGGCGACTGTGGAAGTTACGCCGGAAATTGCGGTTAAGAACTATAAGCATCAGCTAATCAAGTACCGGTTAGTTACGGTTTCTGCGGATGAAATTAAGAGGCAGATTGATTCGGTTAAGGAGTCGCGTCAAGCTGAGAACTTAGATGATAGATTTAGCCGTTCTTTAGGCTATCCTAATCTCGCCGAGCTGGAAAAGGCCGTCGAAAGGCAAATTTTTATTACCAAAGAAAATCAAGAACGCCAACGCATCGAGAATGAGTTAATTGAAAATATTACTCAGGGGCTGGAGTTTAGGCTTCCTGGCGGATTATTAGAACGCCAGACTCAGGATATGTTAAGGCAAAGTAAGATTGACCTGGCGATGAAAGGTATTCCTCGGGATAAAATTGAAGAGCAGGAAAAAATGCTTTTAGAAGGCATCCAGCCGGAAGCTAGAAAACAAGTTAAAATATATTTAGTTTTATCGCAAATCGCCAAAAAAGAAAATATTCCCATTGATGATCATATGCCGCGCAAAGTCATGGAGTTTTTGCTAAGAGTAGCCGATTGGCAGCCAGTTTCTTAAATCAGGGAGGAAAGAATATGGAGAAAAAAATGCAAGTGTTAGTTCCGATGGTAATCGAGCAGACCACCCGCGGTTTTGAGCGAGCCTACGATATTTATTCGCGTCTGCTCAAAGACCGGATTTTATTTATTGGCACTCCGATCGATGATTATGTGGCAAATTTAGTGATTGCCCAGCTACTTTTTTTACAGATGGAAGATAAAGATAAAGATATCAATGTTTATATTAATTCGCCCGGAGGTTCAGTCACCGCTGGCCTGGCGATATATGATACGATGCAATTTATAAAATGCGATGTTGCTACCTATTGCGTGGGGCAGGCGGCCAGTATGGGGGCAGTTCTATTATCTGCAGGAGCTAAAGGAAAACGTTTTGTACTTCCTAACTCTCGGGTGATGATTCATCAGCCTTGGGGTGGAGTACAGGGGGCAGCCGCCGATATTTCTATTCAGGCTAAGGAAATTTTGAAAGCCCGCGATCGGATCAATGAAATTTTAGCCCAGCATACTAACCAGCCGCTGGAGAGGATCGAAAAAGATACAGACCGGGATTATTTTATGTCTGCTCAAGAAGCCAGGAGTTATGGCTTGGTAGATGAAGTGATCTTACCTGAAACTACTAAAAAAAGCTGAATTAATCTTGGGTTAATTTAAATAAAACAGTAAAATAAGGAGATAGTTAAAATGAAAAAGGATTATTTATTGACACCTGGTCCGACTCCGCTCCCACCGCCGGTAAGTTTAGCCATGGCTAAACCGATTATTCATCATCGTACTCCGCAGTTCCAGGAGATTTTGAAAGAGGCAAGCCAAGGTTTGAAATGGGCTTTCCAGACGGCCAATGATGTTTTTATTATTTCATCTTCAGGTACCGGGGCGATGGAGGCAGCGGTAGTTAACTTGCTTTCCTGCGGAGATACTGCTTTGGTGGTTCAAGGCGGTAAGTTTGGGGAAAGATGGACAGAGATTGCTCGAGCTTACGGTATTAACGTTGAAGTTTTAGATGTGGAATGGGGTAAAGCTGTCAACCCGGCAGAGATCAGCGCCAGATTAAAAGCTAATCCGCAGATTAAAGCGGTGTTTGCTACTTTGTGCGAAACTTCTACTGGAGTGGATAATGATATTCAAGCTATCGCCGCGACAGTTAAAGAAACTCCGGCGGTTTTAGTGGTAGATGCAATTAGCGGCTTGGGAGCAGTAGATTTAAAAACCGATGCCTGGGGAGTGGACGTAGTAGTTTCCGGATCTCAGAAAGGTTTTATGTTGCCTCCGGGTTTAGGGTTTATCAGCTTGGGAGCGCGGGCTTGGAAATTAGTGGAGAGTGCAAAAAGCAGCCGGTATTATTTGGATTTAAGGAAGGCTAAGAAAGCTCTGGATAAAAATGATACACCATTTACATCTTCTATTACCCTGATTATTGCTTTAAATGAAGCTTTAAAGATTATGCAGCAGGATGGCTTAGAAAACATATTTAAACGCCACCGGGTAATGGCTGATGCTACCCGGGCTGCGCTTTTAGCTTTGGGATTGGAATTATTTGCTCCGACTGCCGCTTCGAATGGAGTGACGGCGGCTAAAGTGCCTGCGGGTATTGATGGGGAGAAATTAGTAAAAACCATGCGTGATACCTACGGGGTGACGATTGCCGGTGGGCAAGCCGAATTAAAGGGGAAAGTTATCCGTATTGCGCATATGGGATTCATTACCGAATCTGATATCATTATGGGGTTGAGCTGTTTGGAAAAAGTGCTTACTCAAATGGGGTATAAATTTAATCTCGGCGCGGGAGTTAAAGCGGCTGAAGAAATATTTCTAAAATAGGGAGCTAGAATACAATGATTAAGATTCTTGTCAGCGATGCATTAAGCCAAGAAGGCCTTAAGGTCTTCAGCGATTCTCCGGAATTTACAGTAGATGTAAAAACAGATTTAAAGCCGGAGGCTTTAAAAGAAATTATCAAAGATTATGACGCACTAGTTGTGCGTAGCGCAACTAAAGTAACCAAAGAAATAATCCAGGCCGCCGCTAAGCTTAGGGTGATCGGCCGGGCCGGAGTCGGATTGGATAATGTAGATCTAGAAGCGGCGACCCAAAAAGGAATTATTGTGATGAATACTCCGGCGGGTAATACCATCTCTACCGCTGAGCACACTGTGAGCATGATCTTGACTTTATCCAGAAATATCGCTCAAGCTAATGCCTCGATGAAAAAGGGAGAGTGGAAGCGCTCCAAATTTATGGGGGTAGAATTATATAATAAGGTCCTGGGAATCGTGGGGTTCGGCCGGATCGGATCAGAAGTGGCCAAGCGCGCGCTGTCTTTCGGAATGAAAGTTTTAGCTTACGATCCTTTTTTATCGGCTCAGGTTGCTGAAAGTATCGGGGTGCAAATCGCGGAATTAAAAAAAGTGTTGCAAGAATCCGATTATATTACCGTGCATACTCCGTTAACTGAAGAAACCAGGCATATGATTTCGGATCAAGAATTTGCGTTGATGAAGAAAAACGTACGTATCGTAAATTGTGCTCGCGGCGGGATTATTGATGAGCCGGCTTTAGTCAAGGCGGTTAAAGAAGGCAAAGTGGCCGGGGCAGCGATGGATGTTTTTGAAAGTGAACCGTTATCTGCCGATAATGAACTTTTAAAACTGGAAAACATCATTACTACTCCGCACCTAGGCGCTTCTACTGAAGAAGCCCAGATTAATGTCGCTATTGAAGTCGCCGAGATTGTCCGCGATGCGCTCCTGGGCCGGGGCATTCGTAATGCCGCTAATTATCCCTGTTTGGAAGCAGAAGTTTGCAAAATTCTTAATCCTTATATTAATCTGGGTGAAAAGTTAGGGATGTTTGCCGCCCAGTTGGTCGAAGGAAGATTCCAAGAATTAGTGATAAATTATAGCGGGCAGATTACTAAATATGATTTAAGCCCGGTGACGATGGCTTTAGTCAAAGGAGTGCTTACTCCGATTTTGAAGGAAACCGTTAATTTTGTCAACGGCGTATCCCTGCTGAAAGAAAGAGGAATTAATCTGCGGGAGTCAAAATCCGCTCAAGAGGGAGAATTTGTTAATTTAATCCAGTTAGAGATCAAGACTGATAAAGAAAATAAATCAGTTTGCGGAACTTTGTCTAGTAATAAACAGCCCCGCATCGTAAAGATTGATGATTACTATTTAGAGCTTTATCCTATCGGTGAAATGGTTTTTATCCGGAATTGGGATAAGCCGGGTTTAATTGGCAGCCTGGGCACATTTATGGGCAAAAATGGTATTAATATCGCAGCGATGACTTTTGGCCGCGATAAGCCGAATGGCAAGGCGATCAGCGTATTGAATGTAGATAGCCCGGTTAGCCTGGATATCCAGGAAAAGATAAAAGGACTGGAGAATATTCTGACCGTAAAGATAATCAGGACGTGAGAAGTCTTAAGGCTGTTGTATTAATTTGGTTTTTTTTAGGTTTTTTCCCCCAGCTTGCTTTAGCTGAAGAAATAACCATTATTTACAGCGGCCAGACGCATGCGATGCTTTATCCTTGTAGTTGTCCGGTTCGCCAGGATGGAGGTATTAAGCGCCGGGCAGCCCTGCTGAAAGAATTAAGGAAAAAATGTCCTGAACTTTTACTCCTGGATTGCGGTAATTTTACTGCCGGCGGACAATTGGATGAACATACTCAAAATATCCGCTTAGACATGCATCGTTCTGAAGTAAATTACCGGGCTTTGGAGCTTATGCAGTATGATGCGGTAGCCGTTGGTCCGGATGAATTTAATTTTGGCAGCGAGTTCTTTCTCAAACATGCCAGATTGGCTCAGCCGGCGTATCTGAGCGTTAATTTAGATACGGATAGAGTTCTGCCTTACATCATTAAAGAATATGGAAGGATCAGGCTGGCAGTGATCGGTTTAACCGGACTGAATGCTCAGCAAAAATCCGAAGGATTGAAGGTTGGTTGGCCGGCTCAGTTACGCCAATTAGTGGCCAGGCTAAAGAAGGAAGGTGTGCAGATCCTGGTTCTTTTGAGTACCTTGGGTGAAAATCAGGATTTGCAGTTGCTCTCTGAAATACCGGAGATTGATTTAATCTTTATTGGCGATAAACCGTTAAAAAACGAAGCACTGAGCCGGATAGGGGCAACTTTTATCCTGCGTCCATTCTGGCAAGGGCGTCGTCTCGGTGAAGTAACTTTGCAGATCCAAAACGGACGGCTTAGCGATTGTCAGCTCAAAGAGTGGACCTTATCGGAAGAAATCGGCGAAGATCCAGATGTCGCAGGAATCTTGCCGGCCTGTTATGCTGATATTCATTGCCGCAATAAGGATTTAGCGGGGAGCTGCCAAAATCCCGGCAGTTTAAATGCTACTTGTTTATTTACTAAGCCGAATAAAATTAATTTAACTGTAATTAGTGCAGGCGACTGCCGGTTTTGCAATACCCAGGCGGTACTGGCCGGATTAAAAGATAAGTTCCCCGGGCTACTGGTAACCAATTTAGATTATGCTGATGCCCGGGCTAGAAATCGTATTCAGTCTTTGGGGATTCAGAGCTTACCGGCTTTTATTTTTGAAAAGAGAGTAGATCAAGAGGAAAATTTTGAAAAACTCAAAAATAATTTACTATTAACCAAAAATTTTTACCTGTTAAAGCCGCAGGCCAGTGGCATCGCGTATTTTATAAAACAAAAACCTAAGCCGGGTGCTCTGGATTTATTTTTCAGCATCTTTGAGCAAGACGCTGTTTTATTATTATCTAGATTAAAGGAATTTAATCCGAGTTTGCACTTTTTAGTTACAGAAAAGAATGGTAAATTTGAGGCTAAAAACGGAACGGCTGAAATAGAGGAGTATTTACGCGCCGGTTGTGTTCAGAAATATTACCCGGAGAAATTCTGGGATTATTTGATTTGCCGGGCCGGCAATATTCATAGTGCTTATTGGGAAGATTGTTTAGCTGTGGTTTCGGAGCCTACTGAATTTTCCGAAATTAAACAATGTGCTCAGAGTAATGAAGGAGTGGGTTTGTTAAAACAGAATATCCGCTTAAATGAACAGCTGGAGATTGTTTCCGGACCGAGTTATCTTTTGGATAACCGGGAAATATTTTCTACTCGGGGGGTGCCCAGTCGGGAAAAGTTTAAGCAAATACTGCAAACCCAGCAGGAGATGAATAAATAAACTATAAAGTTGTATATTGGCCCGTTCAAACGGGAGAAAAGAGGTAATTATGGCGCATAAACCAAAGATTTATCTTTTAGATGTTACTAACCGAGACGGAGTGCAGACCTCGCGCATTTGTTTATCTAAGCTGCAAAAAACCATGATCAATTGGTATCTGGATCAGATGGGGGTTTTCCAGTCGGAATTCGGGTTTCCGCTCACTCGGCATGAAACAAACTACTTAAACGCTAATTTGGAGTTGGTTAAGCTAGGCGGATTTTCTAAAATCAGGCTCAGCGGATGGCTGCGGGCGACTAAAGATGATGTAAAAAAAGCTTTTAAATTAGTGCCGCAGTTAAAATACCTAAATCTTTCTATTTCCACCAGTGATCAAATGATTGTGCATAAATTTAAAGGTAAATTGGATCATCAGTCGATTATTCAGGAGATGCAAGAGTCAGTCGCCGAGGCTAAAAGATCGGGGGCGGTTTGTATCGGGGTAAACGCTGAGGATGCCTCACGTACGAATTTAGATTATTTAATAGAATTCGCTTTGAGCGCTAAAGAGGCCGGTGCCGACCGGATCCGGTATTGCGATACTTTAGGGTGTGATACGCCTTTTAGTATTTATGAAAGAATAAATTTACTGGCTAAAAAAGTTGGCCTTCCTGTTGAAGTGCATTGCCATAATGATTTAGGGTTAGTAGTGGCTAATTCTATCGCCGGGGCTAAAGCGGCCAGCGATGCCGGAGTGGATTCCTATATTAATACCTGTGTTAATGGTATGGGTGAGCGGGCAGGGAATGCCGATTTAGTTTCGGTAATCCTGGCGATAAAATACGGCCAGGGCATGAGTGGTTATCTTTTGGATGAAAAAATAGATTTGAAGACCGCCTGGAAAATTTGTAAATATGCTTCTTATGCTTTTGGGGTACCGATTCCGATTAACCAGCCTGGAGTGGGGGCTAATGCTTTTGCCCATGAATCCGGCATTCACGCTGATGGGGCCCTTAAAGATCGGCGTAATTATGAACTTTATGATTATGAGGAACTAGGCCGGGGTGAGCCGGAGATTATTGAGACTGGCCGTAAGATTACGGCCGGAGAATATTCCGGTATCAAGGGCTTTCGTAATGTTTATGAAAAGCTGGAGGTGGCTTTTAAGGATGACGCGGAGGCTACGCGTATATTAGAGTTAGTCAGATATGCCAATGTGCATAATCAAAAACCGCTGGTGGATGATGAGTTAAATTTTATCGCTAAGTATCCGGAGATCGCTCAGCAGATCTTTACGATGACACCTTAAGATTTATATTTTAGCAACTCAACCGAATTTAACTAAAAGGAAAAAATGAATATTGTTCTGGTGGGTATGCAATGGGGGGATGAGGGCAAAGGCAAGGTGATTGATATCCTTTCGCAAAAAGTTGATTATATTGTGCGTTATCAAGGCGGCAATAATGCCGGCCATACGGTTGTAGTGGGCAAAAAACAATATATCTTCCACCTAATTCCTTCGGGGATATTGCATCCGGGAAAAATTTGCTGTATTGGCAATGGAGTGGTGGTTGATCCCGGAGTGCTTATATGCGAGCTAAATGATTTAGGTAAAAATGGCATTGATTTTGCCCGGCGCTTTAAGATTTCTTCTTTAGCGCATTTAATCATGCCATACCATAAGAATTTAGATCAATTACGCGAAACCAGAAGGAAGAATAAAATTGGAACTACCGGCCGGGGGATCGGACCTTGCTATGCGGATAAAATCAACCGCTGCGGGATCCGGATGATCGACCTGTTGAATCCTGAAGTTTTAAGAGATAAATTAAAGGATAACTTGAAAGAAAAAAATGAAATCTTTAAGAAAGTTTACCGACACCCGGGATTCAGTTTTCCTAAAATCTATTCGGAATATCTGGAGTACGGGAGGTTATTTGCTCCTTATATTTGCAATACCGCAGCATTATTAAATCAGGCCAGCCAGGCAAAAAAAGATATTTTACTAGAAGGGGCCCAGGGGACATTTTTGGATATCGATTTTGGAACCTATCCTTTCGTTACTTCTTCTTCGACGATTTCCGGAGGGGCTTGTATCGGTACGGGTATATCCCCGGATAAAATTGACAAAGTTATTGGTGTTTGTAAGGCTTATACTACCCGGGTCGGAGAAGGTCCTTTCCCTACTGAGTTTCCTGCGGGATTCGGTAAATTTATGCGGGATAAAGGAAATGAATTCGGGGCGACTACCGGCCGGCCGCGACGCTGCGGTTGGTTCGATGCGCTAATCGCTAAAGAGTCGGTAATGCTTAACGGTATTAAAGAACTAGCGATTATGAAAATGGATGTTTTAGAGGGGGTAGATCAGGTTAAAATCTGTACTGCCTATAGATATAAAGGAAAGATTTTTAGAGAGTTTCCTGCGGATCTAGCAGTACTGAATAAAGCCAAGGCAATTTACAAGCATTTACCGGGTTGGCCGCAACAGCGCAATAAACCAAGTTCTTTTAAGCAGTTGCATCCCAATGCCCGGGCTTATTTATTAGAACTGCAAGAACTGTTGGCAGCTAAAATAACCATGGTTTCTGTAGGTAGCGCCAGGAAAGAAACTATTTTTATCTAAGTGCTTGAGGATAAAACACTTGACTAGTAAAATAGGTTATGTTATATTTAAATTTCAATAGAAATAGGTTAATCGGCTGGTTGGCGATCCGCCTGCTAAAGCCAAGGAGGAAAAATGAACAACAAATTTTTTAAAGCTGCGTTGGTTTTATTCATAACTTTTAATCTAGCTGGCTGTACTTTTATCTTCCAGGCTGGTAAACGCTCTGATGCCGAAAAAATTGCTCAGTTGAGCGCTCAGCTGGATGAATTGGCGCGTTCCCGGAAATTACTGGAGCAAAAACTAAGTCAGGAAATCGGGGATAAGCAAATTAAGCTTCAGATGATGGAAAAAGGGTTAGTGATTACTGTCGTGGGAGACTTAATTTTCGATTCGGGCAAAGCCAAGATCCGCCCAGAGGCCTTTGCCTTGCTTACCAAAGTTTCAGGTATCTTAAAAGATAATATGGCACAGTTCAACATTGGTATCGAAGGCCATACGGATAATGTGCCGATTAAGCAAAGTGGTTGGAAATCTAACTGGGAACTCTCTACTGCTCGGGCTTTGAGCGTCCTGCATTATTTAGCAAATGATCAAGGGGTGTCTCCGGAACGGCTCTCGGCAATCGGTTACGGAGAGTATCGTCCAGTGGCTTCTAATGAAACTGTTGACGGCCGTAAACAAAATCGTCGGGTAGAGATAGTTATTCTGCCTAATATTACTAAAGTTAAAGGTGCTTCTGCTGGTGCTTACGGGTTAAAAGAGCCGCGAGAGAACCTCAAGTAAGTTTTTACCGCATTTAATTTAGGAATATAGATTAAGCATATGGATGAAGGTTTAAAGAATCGTATTGTCATCATTTTAGCGCTGTTAGCGGCGGTATTCTTTTTTAGTACGCTTAGCTCCTGTAATAATGCGCACCGGCAAAAGGCTGCGCGCGATAAGGAGCTAGCCGCGCGTCTTGCCCTGGAAGAACAAACCAGTAAATATGTCCAGGAGAGGTTGGCTTTAGAGGAGAAAGCTAAAGCCAAAGAGGCAGAGGCGCAGGAATTAAGATTAGCCCTGGAAGCTGCCCAATCAGCTTTAGTTCAGGATCAGTTAGCTAGCCAGAGCTTAAAAGAAGATTTGCAGAAAATAACCAAGTTGAAAGAAACCCTGGAAGAAGATTTAAAACAAGCTCTGCTAAATGGAAAGAACGCTAAAAAATGAAATAGGGGGCAGCAGGGTATAAGTCATTGATTGTTTTATGGCCGGGGGAGATAATCCCCTTTTTTATTGGAGGAGGGAAAACTGGATGAAAATATTAAAGAAATCAAAAGAAGCATTGATTAAAACCATTACTCAGGCCAAGTCTAAGTTGAAGGTAGGGTTAAAAAAGAAAACTCCGGCGATCAAGGCGGCTGTTAAACCGCCCTCTAAAGAGGTGCCTAGTTTTTATGAGACAGCGATCGCCAATACTAAATTTTGTCATGCCCAGGATAATTATTTTGCTCCCCCCCGGCCGCAAGAACTACCGGCTTTTTATGATCAGGATAAAATAATTTTACAGGTGCGTGATCCGCGTTGGTTGCACGCTTATTGGGAATTAAGGGACCAGACTGTCCAGGATCTTAAGAATAAATTAGGCCAGGATTTTTATCAGGCCAAAAAAGTTTTAAGGGTTTATGATGTGACGAATATTATATTCAACGGTTCCAATGCTAACCGGTTTTTTGATATCCAGATTAATAATTTCGCCAACAGCTGGTATGTAGATACTGATGGCCCCGGCCGCTCTTGGTGCGTGGATCTAGGGTTAATGCTGGCCAACGGATCTTTCATTACTATTTTACGTTCGAATGTCGTGCAAACCCCTTTAGACGGACCTTCTTGGGTTACCGACGAAGAATGGATGATCCCTGACGATATGTTCGCCCGGCTTTATGGTATGGGTTTCGGGCTGGGAAAAAGCTCTCCGGTGGGAGGCGCCTGGCAGGAACGTATCAAACAAGGATTATTTAGTTCCGGATTATCCAGTAGCCCAGTAAGAAAAGAAATTCCGGAGAGGAATTTTTGGTTAAAAGTAGACTGTGAATTGATTGTTTACGGGGCTACTGAAGCAGACGCCAAGGTGAGCGTACAAGGAATACCGATTAAATTAAGGCCCGACGGTACTTTTACCTTACGTTATTATTTACCTGACGGTAAACAAGTAATCCCGGTTAAAGCAACTTCCGCGGATAAGTTAGATCAGCGGACAATTACTCCAATCGTAACCAGAGAAACCAAATAAAAGCATGCCTAAAGGATACCTGTGTTTAGTATTGCATGGCCACCTGCCATTTGTGCGCCATCCCGAACATGAAAATTTTTTAGAAGAAGATTGGCTCTATGAGGCAATTACGGAAACCTATGTACCCTTAATTTCAGTTTTTCAGGGGTTGGTTAATGACGGCATCGATTTCCGGATTACCATGACTTTAAGCCCAACGCTGATTTCTATGTTGGCTGACGGGTTGCTGCAAGAGCGTTACCTTAAGCACATTAATAAACTTATCGAATTAACCCAGAAAGAGATCGAGAGAACGAAATGGCAGCCGGATTTTAGAAATTTGGCCCAGATGTATTTTGAGAAATTTTCGCATGCTCGGGATATCTTTCAGCAATATAATTCTAACTTAGTGCAGGCTTTTAAAAAATTTCAGGACTTAGGAAAGCTGGAGATAATTACCTGCGGGGCTACGCATGGGTTTTTTCCGCTGATGGATGTTTGCCGGGATTCGGTGCGCGCGCAGGTTAAGGTGGCGGCAGATCATTATGAACGTACATTTGGTAGAAGGCCCAGAGGGATCTGGCTACCGGAATGCGGGTTTTGCCCGGGGCATGATGAAATACTTAAAGAAGCCGGGATCCGTTATTTTTTCACGGATTCTCACGGCATCTTACATGGGACTCCGCGTCCTAAATATGGGGTATTTGCTCCGGTTTATTGTAAAGGCACCGGGGTAGCTGCGTTTGGCCGGGATTTGGAATCCTCCAAGCAGGTTTGGTCTTCTATTGAAGGTTATCCCGGTGATTATAATTACCGGGAATTTTATCGGGATATCGGTTTCGATTTGGAGTTTGATTATATTAAACCTTATATCCACCCGGATGGAGTACGCATTAATACGGGGATAAAATATTATCGGATTACCGGAAATAATAACCATAAAGAGCCTTACCTGGAGCAGTGGGCTAAAGAACGGGCAGCCGAACATGCTGGTAATTTTATGTTTAACCGGCAAAAACAAGTCAGCTATCTTAATGATCTGATGGGGAAACCCCCGATTTTGGTTTCCCCTTATGATGCCGAGCTTTTTGGCCATTGGTGGTATGAGGGTCCTTTGTGGTTAGATTTCTTATTTCGTAAAATCGCCTGCGATCAGCAGGAATTGAGTCTGATTACTCCTTCGGAATATTTAGATCAAAATCCGCGCAATCAGGTGGTTACCCCCTCTTTTTCCAGCTGGGGTTATAAAGGTTATTCAGAGATGTGGTTACAAGGAAACAATGATTGGATTTACCGTCATTTACATATTGCCTCCGCCAGAATGACTGAATTAGCCAGGGGTAATCCCGAAGCTCAGGGGTTACGCCGTCGGGCCCTTAATCAGGCTTTGCGAGAATTGTTGTTAGCGCAAAGCTCGGATTGGGCATTTATTTTAGGTACGGGTACCCATACTAGTTATGCCATCGCTCGTACTAAAGATCACCTTTTAAGGTTCACCCGGATTTATGAAGACCTTAACTCCGGCAATATTGATGGGAATTGGCTGGCGGATATCGAATATAAAGATAATCTCTTTCCGGATATAGATTACCAGGTTCATCAGTAGTATGCAGGATAATTCTCAGATTCCCAAACATGTAGCTTTTATAATGGATGGTAATGGCCGCTGGGCAAAAGAAAGAAGCTTAGCCCGGACAGTCGGTCATCGGGAGGGGGTAAAAAGGGTTCAAGAAATTATCCGGGGCGCTGCTAGTTTGGGTATTGAGACAGTAACTTTTTTTGCTTTTTCGACGGAAAACTGGCGTAGGCCAAAAAATGAAATCAATGTTTTAATGCGCTATTTAGATCATTTCTTAAGTACAGAAGTTAAAATTTTGCATAAAAATAACATGCGTTTTATAGTAATCGGTCGCGGCAATCCGATTCCTAAATATCTCCAGGTGAGGATTAATCAAGCCCAGGAAGAAACCAAAGGCAACACCGGTTTAAGGGTAGTTTTAGCTTTAAATTATGGAGGCCGTCAGGAAATTGTAGATGCAGCCAAAAAATTCGCCCGGGAGGTGTTGGATAAAAAAATCAACCTGGAAACGCTGAATGAGAAAAATTTCAGCCGGTATTTTTATGCTCCGGAGATCAGTGATCCGGATTTATTGATTCGCACTAGCCAGGAAATGCGGATTAGCAATTTTTTGCTCTGGCAGTTGTCTTATGCAGAGTTATATTTTTCTCCGAAGTATTGGCCGGATTTTGGGATGGAGCAGTTGAAAGAGGCGATTAGGCAATATCAACGTCGGGAGAGAAGATTCGGAGGGTTAGATGGTGGCCAAAAGAGTAATTAGTTCTGCCGTATTGATCAGCCTGATTTGCATCTTGATTTTTTTCGATTGGCTTTGCAGTTTATTCGTAGTTTTGTTTATTGTAGGCGGACTATATGAATATTTTGCGATGTTGGAAAAAAAAGGAATATGTATTTATAAATATTTCGGTATCGGTATCGGGACGATTATTCCTTTATCGATTATGTTCAAGTTTGAGCCGACTAAAAGTTGGGAATTATTGTTTATTGTTTTAGCGCTGTTCTTTTTGATCTTGATGCAATTTAAGCGTCGGGATAGCTCCGGGGTGATTGTGGATATTTCTACCACGCTTTTTGGTATCCTTTACGTTTCTTGGTTCTTTAGCTTTATAATTAAGATTAGATATCTTCCGCAGGGGTTAGGTTATCTGGCGGCTTTATTATTAATTACTAAATTAGGGGATATCGGCGCGTATTTGATCGGTAGCAGGTGGGGTAAAAGGCTTTTAATTCCGCGGATCAGCCCTAAAAAGACCATAGAAGGATCACTGGGAGGTTTATTCTTTAGTATCCTGGGAGGATTAGCCTGCAAGTCCTTTTTGCCTTTTGACTATCTCCAGTTAGTGATTATTTCTGCAGGCTTAGGAATTCTGGGCCAGTTGGGGGATCTATCTGAATCTTTACTGAAACGGGATTGTCAGGTTAAAGATTCCGGGACCATTTTCCCCGGTATGGGAGGTATCTTAGATGAGATTGATAGCCTGCTTTTTACCGCCCCGGTGTTTTATTTTATTTTAGCGCGACTATAATAATGAAGAATATCGCGGTTTTAGGATCCAGTGGTTCGATCGGCCGCAGCACGCTTGAGGTAATAAGAAGCCTACCGCAGCAGTTTAAGGTGGTGGCTTTAAGCGTTAATTCCGATATTCCGCAGCTAAAACAACAAATTCAAGAGTTCCGGCCGAAGATAGTGTGCGTCAAGAATCCGCAGGATGCCGTTAAATTAAAAGCGGAATGGGGAAGAAGAATAAAAGTTTTTTGCGGAGCTCAAGGTCTGGAGGAATTAGTTAAAGATAAGTCAATTCAGCAGGTGATGGTGGCGATTACCGGTTCAGCTGCTTTGGCCCCTTTAATTAGTGCGATTAAATGCGGTAAAGAAATTGCCCTGGCCAATAAAGAGGCTTTGGTAACCGCTGGAGTAATACTGATGCGCTTAGCCAAAGAGCATAAAGTTTTAATCCGGCCGGTAGATAGTGAACAATCTGCGATTTGGCAGAGTTTGGGCGCCCAGCCGGCGGTTAATGTCCGCCGAGTGTATCTGACTGCTTCCGGCGGACCGTTATGGAACCTGGCGCGTAATAAATTTAAGCAGGTGACTTTAGAAACTGTATTACGCCATCCCCGCTGGAAGATGGGCAAGAAAATTAGCGTCGATTCGGCCACCTTAATGAACAAAGGGCTGGAGTTGTTAGAGGCGATGTTTTTATTTAATTTGGAGTTCGAGAAAATTAAAATTTTGATTCACCCGGAGGCATTGATTCATTCGATGGTAGAGTTTAATGACGGGGTAACCATGGCTCAACTTTCCGTTACCGATATGCGTGTGCCTATTCAGTATGCTTTGACTTATCCTCAGCGCTTGACTAATACTTTACCCGGAGTTGATTTTTACCGTTTAAGTAAACTGCATTTTGCTAAGCCGGATCTGGGTAAGTTCCCTAGTTTGAACCTGGCTTACCAGGCAGCGCGGGATTTAGGTACTTTGCCGGCGGTTCTTAATGCAGCGAATGAAGCCAGCGTGGATAATTTTCTGGCCGGAAAGATTAATTTTATAAGTATCTCTAAAATAGTGGAGAAAGTAATGCGGCGCCATACTAGATTAGCCAATCCTACGCTTAACCAGATTATGCATGCGCACGATTGGGCCCGGCAAGAAGTGGGACGCTTGGCCGCTGCAGGCAGCAGCTTACTTTAACTAAAAGATGATAGCGATATTGATTTTTATTTTAATTCTCAGTTTATTAATCATTGTGCATGAGTTCGGCCATTTTATCGCCGCGCGTAAAAACGGAGTGCGGGTAGAACAGTTTTCTTTGGGTTTCGGTCCGCTTATTTTAAAAAAGAAAATAGGGGATACCGAGTTTAAGCTGAATCTGATCCCTTTAGGCGGATATGTAAAAATGGCCGGGGACAGTCAATTAGAATACCAGGGCAAAGAAGATGAATATTTTGCTAAAGCGCCCGGTAAGCGATTCCAGATTATATTTTTCGGTCCATTATTAAATTATATCCTTGGTTTTATCTTGTTTTGGCTTATTTTTTTTGTAGGTTATCCGACCTTGACTACTAAGGTTGGCGGGTTGGTTGATGGCTATGGCGCTCAAGCCGCTGGTTTACAGGTTGGGGATAAAATTATTCAGGTAGATGAGCGTAAAGTTGAAATTTGGGAGGATTTGCAGCAGGCTATTCGGGCAAGAAAAAATAAAGCAGCTGTTTGGCTCAAAGTTGTACGCGATGATCAGGAACTAAAAATTAATGTTGCGATCAAAGATAAAATATTAGATGACCAGCTGGGCCAGAAGCGGGCTTCTGGAGTCATCGGCATCTCTCCTTTAGATGAAATTACTGAAGTCCGCTACGGGTTTCTGGAGTCGGCTTATTTCGGGGTTAAGAAAACGCTTAATTTAACGGTGATGACTTATGCTGGCATATGGAGGTTAGCTAGCGGTAAAATGTCGATGCGCGATTCAATGACCGGACCCCTGGGGATATTTTTTATTACTTCTAAAGCAGCAAAATTAGGATTGGTTACGCTGTTGCATTTAGTGGCGGTATTGAGCGTGAGTTTGGCAATTTTTAATCTTTTGCCTTTACCGATTCTAGACGGCGGTCATTTATTTTTATTAGGCTTGGAAAAGTTAAGGAAAAAAGCCTTAAGCGCTAAGACTGAAGGCATAATTAATAATCTGGGATTTTCTCTGATGATTACTCTGGCCTTACTGGTTACCTATAATGATATCTTAAGGCTTTATGCAGATAAGTTTAGTAAGGTGCTGACTAAATAATATGGAAATTACGCGTAGAGTTTCTAAAGTGATCAAAGTCGGGGATTGTTTAATCGGCGGTAAACATCCGGTGGTTATTCAATCCATGACCAAGACTAAAACTTCGGATATCCAGCTTACTCTAAAACAGATCGAAGAATTGCAAAAGGCGGGTTGCCAGATTGTGCGCTTGGCGGTTAAAGACCCGCAAGATGCGAGGGCTTTAGCCAAAATTAAGGCTAAAGCCAGGCTGCCATTAGTTGCGGATATTCATTTTTCATATCGGCTGGCTATTGCGGCCATTGAAAGTGGCGTAGATAAAATCCGCCTGAATCCCGGTAATCTGGATAAGCCTGCAGAGATCAGAACAGTTATCGCTGCGTTAAAAGCGGCCAGAATTCCTTTGCGCATCGGGTTAAATAGCGGTTCGGTGAAAGAGACGGGTCCGAGGAAATCTTCAATGACCGATAAATTGGTAGCGGCTTGTTTGGATTATGTTAGAATAATCGAGAAGCTAAAATTTACTAATATTGTAATTTCGCTGAAAGCCAACAATGTTTTAGATACGGTTGAGGCGTATCGTAAGATTGCAAAACTTTGTAGTTATCCTCTGCATCTAGGGGTTACCGCTACCGGCTCTGCTTATAATGGAATCATTAAATCCAGCGTGGCTTTAGGATCTTTGCTCTTGGAAGGCATCGGTGATACAATCCGGGTTTCACTCACAGATAACCCGGTAGAAGAGGTGAGGGCGGCCCGTTCTCTCCTGGAGTCATTAAATTTACGTAGCCGGGCAGTGCAAGTGATCAGCTGCCCTACTTGTGGCCGCTGCGCATTAGATTTGATTAGCATTGTTAAAAACCTAGAGGCTAAATTAGCCGTTCAAGATTATCCTCCGGCCGCCCGGCCATTAAAAGTAGCGGTGATGGGTTGTCTGGTAAATGGCCCAGGTGAGGCTAAAGAAGCGGATTTGGGAGTGGCTTTTGGCAGTAACAAAGGCTTGCTTTTTGCTCGAGGTAAAATAGTGAAAAAAGTATCCATAAATAATTGTGTTTCGGTTCTATTAGCAGAGTTAAAATTAAGGAGAGAGCATGGCTCAGCCGACGTTAAAAAATAGGGTGCGCGAGGATTTTCTCGCCAGATACAGTAGTATTTTGTTTAAAAGTGCCGGGAATAAGGCTGAAGTGGCAGAGGTGGTGAGGAATATTTTAGAAGGTATTTTAAGCCAGCCACGTAATCCGCTTAAGGAGCATGAGCGGGAGAATATTATTAACGAACTAGTCGATGAATTTGCCGGTTTTGGTCCGATCGAGAAATTAATGATGGATCCGGATGTTACGGAAATCATGATTAACGGCACGCATAATGTTTATGTTGAAAAGCACGGGAAGAAACAGTTGACTGGAATGAAGTTTGATAGTGACCAGCAGCTAATGTATGTTATCCAGAAAATTTTATCTCCGACCCGGAGAAGGGTGGATGAGTCGGTTCCTTATACGGATATTTGCCTACCGGACGGCTCGCGGGTTAATATCATCATTCCGCCTTTAGCTTTAGACGGTCCGACGATCACCATCCGTAAATTCCTGAAAAAGATCGTTAGTGCCGAGGATTTGATTAATTTAGGCACCTGTGACCGCAGGATGGCGGATTTTTTAATTGCTTGTATTAAAGGTAAGGCAAATATTATATTTGCCGGTGCTACCGGAAGCGGTAAAACGACTACCGTCGGAGTGCTCTCTAGCTATATCGGTAATGATGAACGTACGATTACTATTGAAGATACGGCGGAGTTACATCTGGCCCAGGACCATGTGGTGAGGCTGGAAACCAAGCCTCCGAATATCGAAGGTAAAGGGGAAATTACGATTCGTGACCTCTTTCGTAATACCCTGCGTATGCGTCCTCAGAGGATTATTCTCGGTGAAATAAGAAGTGCGGAAGCTTTAGATATGCTTCAGGCTATGTGCTCTGGCCATAGCGGCGCGCTCTCGGTTATTCACGCCGATACCCCCCGGGATGTTCTGCATCGGCTAGAAACGATGATCCTGATGTCCGGGATTCCGATCAGTTTAGAGGCGATTCACCGGCAGATTGTTTCATCGTTGCATTTAATTATTCAGCAGGATCAGTTGGCTGATGGGGGGCGTAAAATTACCCGCATTTCACAGGTGAACGGTTTAAAAGACGGTTGGACGAATCTAGAAGATATTTTTTATTATGATATTGAACACGTTGATAAAGAGGGAAAAGTGCACGGGCGTTTTAAAGCTACCGGAGTAGTACCGGTATTTTTCCCGATTTTTGGCAGAAGAGGGGTAGCTTTATCTAAAGAACTTTTTAATAAGGATTGATATGTATTGGTCTAGAGTATTTATTCCTACATTGAAAGAAACGCCCAAGGAGGCCGAATCTATAAGCCACCAATTGTTATTGCGTGCCGGCTTTGTGCGCATGTTAATGGCCGGAGCTTATACCTATTTGCCGCTGGGTTTAAAAGTTTTAGAAAGAATTCAGAAAATAATTCGAGAAGAGATGGCGGCTTGCGGGGCTAGTGAGCTGCTCTTGCCGGCTTTACATCCTTTGGAGCTCTGGCAGAAAACCGGCCGGGATAAAGATTTAGGGCAGGTGATGTTCAAATTCCAAGACCGTCGCGGCAGAGATTTGGCATTGGGGCCCACGCATGAAGAGGTGATTACAGAATTATTGAAGAATAATCTTTCTAGTTATAGGCAATTACCGTTGGTTTTATATCAGATTCAAACAAAGTTTCGTGATGAGATCCGGCCGCGCTTCGGTTTAATCCGCGGCTGCGAATTTATTATGAAAGACGCTTATAGTTTTGATCAGGATGAAGCCGGTCTGGATAAGAATTATCAATTAATGTATAAGGCTTATCAGCGGATATTCGCCCGGTGCGGATTAACAACTTTGATTACCGAGGCCGACAGCGGAGTAATGGGGGGTAAGGTTTCGCATGAGTTTATGGTTCAGGCGCCTTTGGGTGAAGATATTGTTTTACTTTGTCCTCAGTGTAAAACCGCCAAGGCTTACCAGGATGAGCTTTGTCTTTGTCCAGACTGTAAAGCAGAAATGAATAAAATCAATACTATTGAGGTTGGGCATATTTTTAAGTTGGGCACAAAATACAGCCAGGCGATGCAAGCTAATTTTTCGGATAATGCCGGAAGATTACTGCCTTTGGTGATGGGCTGTTACGGTATTGGGGTATCACGTCTGATTTCAGCGATTATCGAGCAAAATAACGATGCTCAAGGAATTATTTGGCCGGTTGAGGTTGCTCCTTTCGGGGTAACCATTTTGCCTTTAGATGTTACTAGCCGCGAACTTATGCAGGCAGCCGAAAAATTATACCAAAAGCTTAAATCTTGCGGCTTAGAAGTGCTTTTAGATGACCGTGATGAGCGGGCGGGGGTTAAGTTTAAAGATGCGGATTTAATCGGCGTGCCTTTCAGCATCGTGATGGGTAAAAAAAGTATTACAGAAAAAAATATAGAATTAAGGATACGTAAAGATAAAAGCACACAACTTATACCTGAAGAGAACGCGGCTAAATTTATTTCTGGTTTATTGGGGAATTAAAAGCGTGGCTGAAAATATTTTAATTAATGCCGTAGGCGATCTAATCCGGGTTAATTTAGAGGGCCAGGGACTGGAGTTAGTAGATTTTATCTGTCGGATTCAAGGGCAAAAATTAATCCTGACCGTGCTGGCGGATAAGCCCTCAGGCGGAATATCTTTGTCAGAGTGCGCCCAAGTTTGCCGTCAATTAAATAACCTTTTGGAAGAAAAAAAATTAATGGAAAGGGATTATACCTTAGAGGTGGCTTCTCCGGGGCTGGATAGAGCGCTTAAATCCGAAAAAGATTTTTTACGTGTGTTGAATAAAGAAGTGATTTTTTTCCTTAAAGATTTAGTTAGCGGTAAATGCCAGTGGCAAGGAGTAGTGCGTCAGGTGCAAGCGCAGGTGGTGTTTATCCAGGTTGGCCAACAAAGCCTGGAAATTCCGATATCCAAAATAAGTAAAGCACAATTAGTAATATAATAATAACCGGAGAGTAAAAAAATGAGTCAGGAGCTTTTAGCGATTATCGAACAGATCGAAAGAGAAAAAGGAATTAAAAAAGAAATTATGCTGGAGGCGGTAGAAAGCGCAATGTTGAGCGCCGCTAAAAGGGTGATAGATTTAAAGCCGGATGAAGAATTCAAGGTTCAAATTGACCGCTCAACCGGAGAGATCCGCGCGTTTCGCAATAATGATTTAGTCACTAATATTGATTTTGGGCGCATCGCTGCTTCTACTGCCCGGCAGGTGATTATTCAGAAAATGCGGGAAGCGGAAAAAGATGTGGTTTTTGTAGAGTTTCAGAGCCGGGTGGGTGAGATTGTCAGCGGAACGGTTTACCGTTTCGAAAAGGGTAATGTTATTGTGGATTTATTAGGTAAAGCCGAAGGGGTTTTGCTTAAACGCGAACAGTCACCCAAAGAAGAATTTAAACAGGGGCAGCGTATTCGCGCCTATGTGGTAGAGGTTAAAAAAGATGTGAAAGGCCCGCAGATTATATTATCGCGCGCCCATCCGAATTTAGTTAAAGAATTGTTCGAGCTGGAGGTGCCGGAAATTTATGAGGGAATCGTGGAGATCCGGGGGATCTCACGGCAAGCCGGAGAACGTACTAAAATTGCGGTTTATTCTAAAAATGACAAGGTCGATGCCGTAGGGGCTTGCGTCGGGATGCGGGGTAACCGGGTAAGGAACATTGTCAATGAGTTGCAAGGTGAAAAAATCGATATTGTGCGTTTTAATGATGATGTGCGTGAATATATTAAAGCCGCATTATCTCCGGCGAAAGTTTCCGAAATTAAATTAGATCGGGATACGATGAAGGCGGGGGTCATCGTGGATGATGATCAACTTTCTTTGAGCATCGGCAAACACGGCCAGAATGTACGATTAGCTTCGCGACTGGTAGGTTGGGAATTAGATATCCGTACCAAGAGTATGATTGCCGCTGAAGCTCTCGGCGGTAAAGAGCAGGCAGTTGAAGCCAAGCAGGAGGAAACTGCTGATGTTGGTTCTTCTGTGGTTAAAGTCAAGAAGACTAAAAAAACAGCTAAAAAAGAGACCAAGGCCGCGGTGAAAAAAGGAGTAAAGAAAGAAAACAAAAGAATAACGGAACCCGCTGTTTCTTTGGGAGAGATCTTAGGAGTAGGGGAAAAGGTTGCTGAAAGCTTAGCTGAGGCGGGAGTAAAGAGCCTGGGTGATATAATTAAGCTTGAACTGCAGGGATTGATTAAGATCAAAGGAATCGGAGAGAAAAAAGCGCAAAAGATTATTGCGGAGGCCAAAAAGCGGTCATAATTTTTTAATATCAAGCCCTGCGTTTAGGCAGGCAGAAAAGAGAAAATATGCCAAAAACGAAAAAAATAAAAACCGAAGTGAAAAAAATAGTTAAGCCTAAACCCAAAGCAGAGATAAAAACTAAGAAGCCGGCGGCTAAAGCTAAGCTAGTGGTTAAATCACCGAAGCCGAAAATATCCGTAAAAAAGGCCAAAGAAAAAACAAAATCCGGATTAAAACCCGCGATTAAACCGGCCTTGATTACTCCGGAGATAAAACCCGAAGTTAAAATTAAAGTTGAGGTTAAGCCGGTAATTAGCCCTGAGCTCAAGCCCGAGATTAAAACTCGGCTTCCGGATGTGGCCAAGCCTGTACATAAACCTGAAATTAAAGTTGAAGTTAAGGCAGAGCCTGAGATAAGAGCGCAGGCTAGTTTGGCCTGGGAAAAAGAAATCGAGCTGGAATTGCCAATCACCGTCAAAGATTTAGCCGTAAAATTACAAGAAAAGTCTTCGGTTTTGATTAAACATCTTATGGGGATGGGGGTGATGATTGGGATTAATCAGCCTCTGGATGAGGGGATCTTAAATAAACTATGCTTAAAATATAAATTTGGTGTCAAAAAAGCCCTGAATGCCGAAGAGCAGGCCCTTTTAAATCATAAAAAAGTAGACCGTCCAGAAGAGCTCAAAAATCGCTCACCGATCGTAACTTTTATGGGGCATGTTGATCACGGTAAAACTTCACTGTTAGATGCTATTCGTAAAACTAAGGTTACCGAAATGGAGCATGGCGGAATCACTCAACATATTGGAGCTTACCGGGTCAGTCTTCCGCAAGGAGAGATTACTTTTCTGGACACTCCTGGTCATGAAGCATTTACGGCGATGCGCGCCCGCGGTGCGCGGATTACCGATATTGTAGTGTTAGTCGTAGCCGCTGATGATGGAATTATGCCGCAAACTCAAGAAGCGCTTGATCATGCGCGGGCCGCGCAGGTAGCGATTATTGTGGCAATTAACAAAATTGATAAAGCTCAGGCAAATCTAGACATGGTTAAGAAGCAGTTAGCTAGCGCCGGATTAAATCCTGAAGATTGGGGAGGCAAAACGATTACGGTTCCGGTTTCTGCTAAGACCGGAGCTGGAATCGATAATTTATTGGAAATGATTTTGCTGCAAGCCGAAATGATGGAGCTTAAGGCTAATCCTAATCGTTTAGCCAGCGGAGTGGTTTTGGAAGCCAGAATGGCAAAGGGGCGAGGTCCGGTAGCTACTCTACTGGTCCAAAACGGTACGCTGCATCTTAACCAAAACATAATCGTCGGGAATCTATACGGAAAGATCCGGGCGATGCTTAATGATCGGGCTCAGGGAGTAACCGCTGTCGGTCCGGCCACTCCGGTTGAGATTCTGGGGATTAGCGGGATTCCCGGAGTCGGGGAGCAATTTTTTGTTATTGAAGATGAAAAACAGGCCAAGAGCTTAATCCAGTCGCGCGTGGAAAAGGAAAAATTGCAGCAGATCAAAGAGGTAAAGCGGATTAGCTTAGAAGAACTGCACGCCCAGATTGCTGCCGGTAAGATCAAAGAATTAAATTTGATTATTAAGGCTGATGTCCAGGGGTCACTAGAAGCGATTAAAGATACTTTGGATAAGCTGAATGTTTCCGAGATTAAAATTAATATTATGCATATGGGTGCAGGGAATATTAATACCTCGGATGTTATTTTAGCTGTAGCTTCGGATGCGTTACTATTAGGGTTTAATGTTTCTGCCGATGAACCGGCTAAGGAATTAATTGCTAAAGAAGGCCTGGAAGTAAAAATATACAATATTATTTATGAGCTGGCTAATGATATCAAGGCGGCAGTGGAGGGGATGTTAGATCCAAAATTGAAGAAAGTATTTGTCGGACGAGCCGAGGTTAGAAAAATGTTTAAGCTCACTCGTTCAGGATTAATTGCCGGATGTATTGTGACTAAAGGCAAGATTCAGCGTAATTGCCTGGTTACGGTTTTACGTAATGGGGCAGTCGCTTTTGAAGGGAAAATAGCCAGCTTAAAAAGGTTTAAAGATGATGTGCGCGATGTCGCTGAAGGTTTTGAGTGTGGTATTGCCATCGGTGGATTTGATCAATTGTTGGAAGGCGATATTATTGAAGCCTATGATATAGAGAAAATTGCTCGCAGACTATGAAAAAGAGAATATTGAGCGGGATGCGCCCCACCGGTAAATTACATCTTGGCCATTTAGCCGGCGCTTTAACTAATTGGGTTAAGCTGCAAGACCAATATAGCTGTTTTTTTATGATTGCCGATTGGCATGCCCTGATGTCTGAATACGAAAATCCCGCAGAACTCAAAGCCAACATGTTGGATAATCTTGTGGACTGGTTGGCTTCTGGGGTGGATCCTGAGAAATCCACTATTTTTATTCAATCTCAGGTGCCAGAACATCTGGAGCTTTATTTTATTCTTTCCTTGATTACTCCTCTAGGTTTACTCGAGCGTTGTCCTACCTATAAAGAACAGTTGCGCCAGGTAGCCAACCGTGATTTAAGCACTTATGCTTTTTTAGGTTATCCGGTTTTACAGGCCGCGGATATTCTGCTCTATAAGGCAGATTGTGTTCCGGTAGGAGAGGATCAGCTACCGCATTTAGAACTTAGCCGGCAGATTGTACGCAAGTTTAATCATCTTTACCAAACAGCTTGTTTTAACCCTCCGCAAGCTTTGCTTACTCAGACTACCCGTCTTTTAGGCTTAGATGGCCGCAAGATGAGCAAAAGTTATAATAATTATATTGCGCTTTCTGATTCACCGGAATCAATCCGTAAAAAAGTTCAGGGGATGTTTACCGACCCTCAGCGGATTCGGGTTAGCGACCGTGGGCATCCGGATAAATGCAGCGTTTTTTCCTATTATGCGGCTTTTGCTCCAGAGTTAAAAGACCAGATTCACCAGCGTTGCGGCCAAGCTTTACTGGGTTGTACGGAATGTAAGAAGGAATTATCTGTTTTACTGGTTGATCTATTAGCTCCGATTCAGAAAAAAAGACAAGCTTTGCAGGGGGATGAATCTTTTCTACAAAAAATCCTCTCTGCGGGTTGCCATAAGGCGTCTTTATCGGCTAAACAGACTATGGCTGAAGTTAGAAGATTGTTGAAAATATGAATTATAAGATCCGTTTAGATATGTTTGAAGGGCCTTTAGATCTTTTATTGTATTTAGTTAAGAAAGACCACCTTAATATTTATGATATTCCGATTGCTCAGGTTACTCAACAGTACCTGGAATATATTAATTTGATGCAACTGCTAGATCTAAATATCGTGGGGGAGTTTTTGGTGATGGCGGCTACGCTGATGCAGATAAAATCTAAGATGCTGCTCCCGGCTGAAGAATTGAGCGCTACAGAGCAAGACCAGGAGGATCCGCGGGCAGAATTAGTAAAAAGGCTGCTGGAATATGAAAAGTTTAAACAAATCGCTGAAAATTTGAAACAAAGGGAGATTAGCCAGCAAGAAGTCTTTAAGCGGCCTAAAAGCGAAGTGGCGGCGGATAATAAGGCTGTTGATGCGCCGGAGGATAAATATTTCGAAGCGAGTATTTTTGATTTGATCGACGCTTTTTCGCGGGCGATTAAAGATATTCCCCGTGAAGTTTTTTATGAGGTGATTAAAGATCAATATACAGTAGAGCAGAAAGTGCATGATATTTTGCACTTATTGCTGGTGCAGACAGAAATTAAACTTTCGGAATTGTTCGCCAAAACCAAGAGTAAGATGGAGATTATTGTAATCTTCTTAGCGATTTTGGAGCTAGCTAAAATGAAAGAAATTACTGCCCGTCAGAATATCGAATTCGAAGATATAATCATAACTAGAAACAAAGAAAATATTATCCCCTATGAGCGAAGAGACCAGGCAAACACTGCTGAAAGCTAATTCTATTATCAGCGATCTTAAGGAATCCGAAGAGGATATCGTTTTAAATATATCCTTAAGGCCTAAGAAATTCGATGAGTTTGTCGGGCATCAGGAGATTGTTGATAACTTAAATATTGCTATTCAGGCCGCCCGGCAGAGAAAAGAGCCTTTAGAGCATGTGCTTTTAAGCGGACCTCCGGGGTTGGGCAAAACTTCTTTATCGCATATCATTGCCCATGAGATGGGAGCTAAAATTACTGCGACCAGCGGACCGGCAATTGAACGGGCTGGAGATCTGATTGGTATCCTGACTAATCTGGAAGCTGGGGATATTCTGTTTATTGATGAGATTCACCGGATGTCTAAGGTGGTGGAGGAGTTTTTGTATCCGGCCATGGAAAGTTTTCAGATTGATTTTGTGATTGATAAGGGGCCATATGCTAAAACCATTAAGTTCAACCTTAAGCCGTTTACCTTGATTGGTGCCACTACGCGCACCGGGTTGCTGGCGGCTCCGCTACGAGGCAGGTTTGGCATATTCTACAGTTTGGATTTTTACAAAATAGAAGACTTGGCTAAAATTATAAAAAATTCTAGCCAATTGTTATCGGTTAAAATCGATGATGCGGCAACCCTAGAGATCGCTAAACGCGCCCGGGGAACACCGCGCATTGCTAATCGGCTGCTGCGGCGAATCAGAGACTATGCGCAGGTTTTGAAGATTCAGAGGGTCGATCCATCAGCTGCCTCAAGAATTCTTGACGAGCTGGGTATTGATCAGGCAGGTTTCGATGACTTAGACCGCAAGGTCTTGAAGTTGATTCTGGAGTCATTTGGAGGTGGTCCGGTAGGAATCGAATCATTAGCCGCCAGCCTTAACGAAGAGGTGGATACGATTGAAGAGGCAGTCGAACCTTATCTTTTGATGGCTGGGTATTTAAAGCGTACCTCTCGCGGACGGATTGCTACGCAAAAAGCTTTTACCCATTTTGGCTTGAAATTCAACCCAAAGCAGCAGGAAGAATTTTTTTAGAGGTTATAGTGATGAATATTTTACTGCACATCTGTTGTGCCCCCTGTTTAATCTATCCTTTTAGAAGATTAAAAGATCAGGGTTTTGATCTTCGAGGTCTTTATTATAACCCTAATCTTTACCCGGAGAGCGAATATTCTAAGCGGCAGATGGCTTTAAAGGTCTTAAGTGAAGAGTTCCTGCTAGAGGTTGATTATTTTGAATACCGGGACTCTGATTATCGGCAGGCGATTGGTATCTGGCTGGAAAAGGGGATGACAGCGCAACAGCGTTGCCTGGCTTGCTGGTCTTTGCGTTTAAGTCAAACTGCTCAGCAGGCTAAGCAGAATGGTTTCGGGGCCTTTAGCACAACTTTATTGGTCAGTCCGTATCAGAATCATGAGCGAGTTAAACAGCTTGGTTATCAAATCGGCCGTCAAACAGGCATAAACTTTTATTATGAAGATTTTCGCGTCGGATTTAAAGCTGCGCAGCTGGAGGCTAAACAAAGAGGTATTTACCGTCAGAAATATTGCGGATGCCAATATTCACTTTCCGAGAAAGAAGCAGTTTGCCTAACCCAGGACCTAGGATTATAAGAGAGGTAAAATGAAGCTTAAAATAGCAGTTTTATTTTTATTCTTATGGTTAATTAGTCCAGCTAATAATTTTGCGGAAGAGCGGCCGGCCTCGGTAAAATTCCCGGGTGCCAGAGGCGTCTGGGTATCGGTGTTTTCCGAAAAAAAACCGCTTTATTCTGAGCAGGGCGTGCGGAACTTAATTGCCCAATGTAATAAAGCCAAGATTAATGAAATTTATTTACAGGTTTTCCAATCCGGCAATGCCTATTATGATTCCAAGATTTGCGATAAAACCAAATACGACCAGCTGGTTGCCGCCGCCGGGCTGGATACTTTGGATCTTTTGCTTAGGGAAGCCGGAGAGAATAATATTAAAGTTTTTGCCTGGGTGAATATTTTAGGATTAGGCAAAAATGATAAAGCTGATATTTTAAACAAATACGGCAACTCCATAATCACCCGAGATCAGCATCAAAGGCCGTCTAAGATTTCTACGAGTACTGAATTAGATAAATATTATTTAAGAGAAGATATGATTTTTTTAGAGCCGGGTGACCCCAAGGTGGAAACCTATATGCTGACTATTATTAATGAAATTATTAATCGTTATCCGTTATTTAGCGGGATACATTTGGATTATATACGTTATCCATCTCCGGTCCCGTTTATTCCGGGTTCCCGGTTTAATAAGGTGGGCCTAACCTATGGTTACGGACCGGCGAATGTCGAGCGTTTTAGAGAAAAAACCGGAATCAATGTTCTGGTTACGCTGAATAACGAAGAAGAACATCTGGCCTGGGATAATTGGAAGCGTCAGCAGGTTACGGATTTAGTGCGTAAGATCTCCGGGTTAGTAAAAGTTAAATCTCCTGGCTTATTGGTTTCTTGCGCGGTTATTCCGGTTATCGAGCGCGCATATAATAACGCTTTTCAAGACTGGTCGGCCTGGCTGGAAGAGGGGGCGGTTGATTACGTAGTCTTGATGTCTTATACTAAGGACAATCAGTTTATTAAAGAAACGGTTAAGAGCAGCCTGGGTCATCGCAGCCAGGGTAAAATTTATGTGGGTATTGGGGCATTCTTGATGAAGCAAAACCCAGATCTGTTTTTTAATCAATTCCGCCTGCTTACTGCTCTGGCTGTGGATGGGATCGTTATTTATTCTATTGACGAATTAAACGAGCAAATTACTGGCTACCTGAATTAAACCTAAGGACAGCGGTTATTTATTTAAGGGATAGCTGCTGTCCTGAATTATTTATTCCCAATGTTAAAACTTACGGAATTTGATTACCCGCTGCCTGCAGAATTAATTGCTCAGTATCCTTTGGAAAACCGAGCTGCAGCTAAGCTTTTGATTGTAGACCGGAAAACCGGAAATTTAAGCCACCAGGTTTTTCAAGATTTACCCGGTTTTTTAAAAAAACATGATTTATTGGTATTGAATGACACTAAGGTTGTGCATTGCCGTTTAATGGGTAAGAAAGTTACCGGTGGGCGGGTTGAGATTTTACTCACTCGCCGGCTTAACGGTACGACTTTCTCTTGCTTGGTTCAGCCTAGTCGCACTAAAGTCGGAGAAAAGATTATTTTCGCCTCCGGCCAGATCAGCGGCATAATTAGTGGGCGGGGGCAAATTAGTTTTCAGCAGGCGCAAGCCGATGAAATTTATAATTTTGGCATTGTTCCCTTGCCGCCTTATATAAAACGTACTCCGGAGGATCTGGATAAAGTTTATTACCAAACGGTTTATGCTAAGCATGAAGGGGCTCTGGCTTCTCCTACTGCGGGGTTACATTTTACCCTGGAATCACTGGAGCAGATCAAAGGGAGGGGGATTAATTTGGCTTATTTAACCCTGCATGTGGGGTTGGGTACTTTCCGCCCGGTAAAATGCGAAAATATTACTGAGCATAAAATGGATCCGGAATATTTCTCGGTGCCCGATGAAACGGTAATGGCTTTGGCTGAAGCCAAACAAGAAAACAGTCGGGTGATCGCGGTGGGCACTACCAGCCTGAGAGCATTAGAGACTTATGCCGCCGCAGGTAAACAAGGGCACACGAATTTATTCATTTATCCGGGATATAAATTTAGATCGGTAGACTGTTTACTTACTAATTTTCATCTGCCGATGACTACGCTTTTTATGTTAGTCTGTGCTTTCGCAGGGACAACGCTGATGAAGAAAGCATATCAAGAGGCAGTGGGTAAGCAATATAGATTTTACAGCTATGGCGATGCGATGTTGATTATTTAGTGGACCTTATTTATGTATACCCTCATTCATCAGGATAAAAATAGTAAAGCTCGGCTGGGCAAAATAACTACCGAGCATGGAGAGTTTGATACGCCGGCTTTTATGACGGTGGGTACCCATGCTACAGTTAAGGGGTTGATGTTCAAGGACATTTTGGCTGCCGGGGCGCAGATAATTTTAGCTAACGCTTACCATGTATTTTTGCGACCGGGTACGGAAATTATTAAAAAATCCGGCGGCCTGCATAAATTTATGAGTTGGGATAAGCCGATTTTAACGGATAGTGGAGGGTATCAGATTTTTAGTTTAGCTTTATTCCGTAAAATATCCGAGCAGGGGGTCGAATTTCAGTCGCATATTGACGGCCGGAAGCATTTTCTTACGCCGGAGGAGGTGATCAAAATTCAGCAGTCCCTGGGTTCGGATATTATGATGCCGCTGGATGAATGCGTGCAGTATCCCTGCACTAAAGAGGCATCTCAAGTGGCCATGGAAAGAACAGTGGCTTGGGCTAAAAGGTCAAAGCAGGTTAAGGCGGATACCGGGAGTTTATTGTTCGGGATTGTGCAGGGGGCTACCTATGAAGATTTACGCCTGGAGTGCGCTCAGCGTTTAGTGGATATGGATTTCGACGGTTATTCTATCGGTGGAGTTTCGGTTGGCGAGAGTAGCAATTTAATATATAATATCATTGAGTTGGTAACAGATGTTTTGCCTGCGGATAAGCCGCGTTACGCTATGGGGATTGGTTATCCTTTTGATATTCTGGAAGCGGTGGAACGGGGAGTGGATATGTTCGATTGCGTAATTCCTACCCGTTACGGAAGAAACGGCACCGCTTTTACCAGTTGTGGCAAACTGGCTATCCGTAATGCTGCCTATACTGAAGATTTCCGGCCCCTAGACCCGCAATGCGGCTGTTATGTATGTCAGAACTTTTCTCGGGCTTATTTGAGGCATTTGTTTAATGCCAAAGAAATGTTAGGCCTCATTTTACTTAGTTTGCATAACGTTTATTTCTTTCTGGATTTAATGCGTCAACTGCGCCAGGCCATCCAAGAGGATAAATTCAACCAATTTAAACAGATGTTTTTAATGCACTATAACAATCAAATATGCGCATAGATATCATTACTATTTTTCCTAAAATGTTTTCGGCGGTGCTGGATGAGTCGATGCTTAAGCGGGCTCAGCAAAAAGGTAAGGTCAAAATTTTTACTCATGATTTAAGAGATTATACTTTGGATAAACATCGTAAAGTCGATGATCGCCCTTTTGGCGGTGGGGCAGGTATGGTGCTGCAAGTGGAGCCAATTTTCAGGGCGCTGGCGGCTATCCGTAAAAAGATTAAGGTGCCAGCCCGGGTAATTTTATTATGCCCGCAGGGCAAGAAGCTAAATCAGGCCCAGGTCAAAAGATTATCCGCTTGCCGTAATTTGATTTTAATCTGCGGACATTATGAAGGGGTGGATGAAAGAGTAAGGCAATATTTAGCTGATGAGGAAATTTCCATCGGTGACTATATTTTAACCGGAGGAGAATTAGCGGCTATGGTTCTAGTAGATAGCTTAGCTAGGTTAGTTCCCGGTGTGCTGGGAGACAAAAATTCCTTGAATTTTGAATCATTCGAGGGTAATCTATTAGAATATCCCCAATACAGCCGGCCGGCGCAGTTTAAAAACTGGTCGGTTCCGGAAGTGCTGGTTTCCGGAAACCATAATAAAATTCAGGCCTGGCGTAAAAACCAGGCGCTTAAACGCACTCAAGCTAACCGGCCGGATTTACTAAAAAATAAAAGTAATAGAAAGGAGCAATAGTAATGGATATTAAATCAATCGAAGCAGGTTTTACTAAAAAAGAAATGCCAGCGGTTAATGTTGGAGATACAGTTAAGGTGTTGACCAGGATTCCGGAGGGGCCGGATAAATTCCGCCTGCATCCATTTGAGGGTGTAGTAATTGCTAAAACCGGTTCGGGCACTAAACTTAATTTTACCGTTAGAAAAGTTTCTTCTGGAGAAGGGGTGGAGCGGGTATTCCCGCTTTATTCACCGGTAATTGAGCGTATCGAGATTATCCGTTTGGGTAAGGTTAAAAGAGCTAAGCTTTATTACTTAAGAGAGAAAATCGGCAAGCATGCCACTAAGATTGAAAGTAAAGAAGAAAAGACCAGCTAGTGCTCGTACACGAAAGAAAGTTAAGATTAAAAGGTTATGATTTTATTATCGGCGTAGATGAAGCTGGCCGTGGACCGTTAGCTGGTCCAGTAGTTGCGGCGGCAGTCTGGTTAAAGAATTTTAAATTTATCCATCGGGTTGATGATTCTAAAAAATTAACTCCGGCAAAAAGAGAAGATGCATTTCTGGAAATCGCGCATAAATCCTTATACGCCACTGCCGCAGTTAATCATCTTATAATCGACCGGATTAATATTCTGCAGGCAACGATTTTAGCTATGCAAATAGCTATTGAGCGTTTGGTTAAACAGTTAAACCCGCAGGATCTTAAACGGGCATTTGTGCTTATCGACGGTAATTTACATTTGAAGCTAAATCTGCCTTACCAGAGTATTGTGGGTGGAGATGCCAAATCATTAAGTATTGCCGCCGCTTCTATCGTGGCTAAAGTGCACCGGGACCGGATTATGGCCGCTTATCATAAAATCTATCCGCAATACGAATTTATTAAGCACAAAGGTTATCCTACGTATTTGCACCGTAAGATCCTACGGGAGAAAGGTCCACTGTTTATCCATAGAAAGAGTTTTTTAAGGTGCGTTCAGCTAAATTAGAATTCGGGAAAACTGCGGAAAACGCAGCGGTTAAATTCTTAAAAACCAAGGGTTATGAAATAATCGTTTGTAACTACAGAAATAAATTTGGTGAGATTGATATAATCGCTCGTCAGTCAGGGGTGATTTGTTTTATTGAAGTTAAGGCTAGGCATTCGTCATATCTGGGGATGCCTCAGGAAGCAGTGGGGATAGCTAAACAAAGGCAGATGAGTAAAGTGGCGGTTAATTATTTAAGAGAACGCCATTTCTTAGGCCAGGCAGCGCGCTTTGATGTGGTAGCCTTATTGTATGCGGACAGGGAACCGGAAATATCTTTGATCACGGATGCCTTTGAATTAGATACTAAATTTACGGTTTAAATTATGCAGTATAAAAATCAAAGTTTGACTAAATATTTGGATGATTTAGCGGCTAGGCTTCCGGCCCCTGGCGGAGGTTCGGCAGCGGCGCTCAATGCGGCGCTAGCGGCTAGCTTGATCAGTATGGTGGTTAATTTTTCTTTGGGTAAACCCCGCTATGCACGATTTCAGAAAGAATTGCGGGCGATATTTATTAAATCCGAAAGATTAAGAAAGCAATTTCTAGTTTTAGTGGATTTGGATGTTCTAGCTTATCAGAGTAACCGTATCCTCCGGCAGCTGGCGGTCCCGCTTAGGTTAGCTGGTCTTTGTTGCCAGGCGGCTCAGCTCTGTCCGTCTTTGATTAAGAAAGGGAATATTAATTTAATCAGCGATGTAGCGGTAGCGGCGGTTTTATTGGATTCGGCTTTCGTTTCCGCCTATTTTAATGTCGAGATTAATTTAAAAAACTTAGGTCAGCCTAAAACTACCCAAAAAACTAGGAGAGAAATGAAGCGCATGTATAAAATCGTATGCAAGATTCGTAAAAATACGGAGGCAGCCGTTGGCAAAATTATTAGAGGGTAAAGTTGTCGCGGATCGAATTCAAGAACAGTTAAAAATTAAGGTGCTGAGTTTAAAACATGTTCCGGTCTTAGCCAGCATTGTGGTGGGGGATAATCCTGGCGCGGTAGCTTATGTGAAAACTCAGGCTAGAATTGCCGCAAGCTTAGGGATTGATTATGCGCTCCATGCGTTGGCCGGCAGTATTGGCGAAGATAAGTTGATTGATTTTATACTCAAACTTAATGCCGATACTGCGGTAAATGGTATTATTTTGCAATTGCCTCTACCGCAAAATATTGATTATAGAAAAGTTTGTGAGTTTATCCAGCCGAATAAAGATGTCGAGGGTATGCATCCGATGAATATCGGTAAAGTCCTTTTTGGTCGGGCTAAGGTTACTGCTTGTACTGCTAATGCGGTAATGGAGTTATTGCATTCTACCAATGTAGATCTGTATGGTAAAGAAGTGGTGATTGTCGGGCACAGTGAAATTGTGGGTAAGCCTCTGGCGATGTTATTATTAGAAAAATTAGCCACGGTTACTGTTTGTCATGTTGCTACTAGTCAGGTCGGTAAACTGCAGGAGCATGTGCAAAGGGCAGAAGTTTTGATTGTAGCGGCCGGTCAACCCGGCTTGATCAAAGGTGAGTGGATAAAGATGGGCGCGATTGTTGTAGATGTAGGTATTAACTGTTTGAATGATAAAGTCGTAGGTGATGTGGAGTTTGATACTGCTAAGCAACGCGCCTCTTATATCACTCCGGTGCCCGGAGGAGTGGGGCCGGTCACCGTGTCGATTTTAATGCGTAATTTGGTGGAAACTGCGCAAGTACAGCAGCAAAGTTTTCTTTAATCTTTTTTACTTCTAGCTTCCCATCGCGCTATCCGTTTATTTAGGTGTATGCGGATTGATCCGGGTTATTTATTTAAAAGGCGCCAGACTTAAAGATAGGTATTTCTGTGCCGGGATAAATTCCTTCCCGGTAATCACCAGGCTGTAAGAATGAAGTTTTGACGGGGGCAGGAAATTCTGAATAAGCTTAGGCAGGTAATAACTTAAAAAATGACTTTTAAAGAAAAGATACGCACTGGGAAATTTCTGCTTACTTCTGAAGTCGGTCCGGAAAAAGGGATCCATGCGGATAGGTTGTTGAAAGACGCTGAACTGATCCGTAATAAAGTAGATGCGATCAATGTTACGGATTTACAGAGTTCGGTAATGCGTTTAGGGTCTTTAACGGTTAGTTTTCTGCTGAAGCAGAATGGTTTTGAGCCTATTTACCAGTTAACCTGCCGTGATCGTAACCGCCTGGCTCTGCAATCAGATTTGCTTTCCGCGGCTGCTTTAGGAATTCAGAATGTCCTGATTGCTACCGGGGATCATCCGAGTTTAGGTGATCATCCCCAGGCCAAGCCGGTTTTTGATTTAGATTCCGTACAGTTGATTCAGGTGGTCAAAAAACTGCAAGCTGGTTTCGATATGCAAGGCCATCAGTTGGATGGCAAAGCTCCGGAATTTTGTATTGGGGCGGTAGTTAACCCCGGTGCAGATCCACTAGATCCGCAGATTATGAAAATGGATAAAAAAATTACTGCCGGAGCGGAATTTTTCCAAACCCAGGCGGTTTTTGATTTGAAAGTTTTCGAGTCTTTTATTGCCAAGATTAAGCATGTCAAGCTCCCGGTTATGGCAGGCATTATTTTGTTAAAATCCGCCGGGATGGCCCGTTTTATGAATAAACATGTTGCCGGTATTAATGTGCCGGAAGGTTTGATTCAAGAAATGCAGGATAGCCAGGATAAAGTGGCTACTTCCATAGAGATCGCCAGCCGTCTGATAAAACAGTTAAAACCTATGTGTCAGGGAATTCATATTATGTCGATTGGTTGGGAGAGGATTGTACCTCTGGTTTTAGAAGCCAGCGGATTATAAAAAAATGAATTTATTCGGATAGCGAGGATTATTTAATATGGCCGCTAGTTTACCCCAGATCCCCGGAGCAAGAAAAAAAGGCGTTTTTTTAATTGCCTGCGAAGAGGATTTTAAGAAGCTGGATGATTATTTGATTAATGATACGGTTTGTATCGATGGTCCGTTTGCCCCGGCGCTTAAACTGGCAGAATCGATTTGTGAGAAGTATAAAGTTGGAGTGAGGCTGGTTTGGCCGCAAGCATCTTGCGGCCAACTGCCGGCGGATATTCAACTAATTAACAGCCCGATTCAAGAAATCGTCGGAGAGGGCAGGGCGGAGGCGGTTAAATTCCAAGATGGTAAAGCCATTGGGGTGTGTTTAGTTATTTTCATGGATAAAGCCCTGGCGGATCCGGCTGAAGAACCGGCTAGGCCTGCCCAATGGCCGCAGTTAATATTAGAGCTTGGCGCAAAAGGCGCACTGGAGGTATTAAGCCTGGCCGGTCAGGCCCTGGAAAGCGCGATTAAACAAAGAGGACCTCAGGCTAAGCTTGAATTTCCGGAAACTAATTATTTTCTACCTTTAATTTATGCTCTATTAAATATGGAAGTTAAAACTTTGCAGGATGCGGTTGGAGCTTTGGATCAGGCAAAGGCTTTAGTCAACAATCAACCTGCCTCCAGCGGTTTATTCTATAATTTCCCGGAAGATTTATTAAATAAAGGAGTAGCGACCTTGATCTGTGAGGAGATCCTAGCCGCACTGGCTGTTGTTAATCAGCAACACCCTAATGCGGGTTCTGGTTTTATCCCGGATAAGATTTTGCGTTCACTCGGCCTGCAGCTAGTGGACGGAAGGATCGCCGGGGTGGCCGTAATTCTAGGCCCGGCTAAAGATGAGCTCTCGGCGGTAGAATTGATTCGCGATTTTCAATCTAAAAGCATCGTTAGCCTGCTGGCGGGTAATCTGGCCGGTCAAACTTTTAGGCAACAACTGCAGAATCAAGGAATTCAATTGGGCCTGGAAAATTATATCGTGGCATTAGGGGATGACTATTTATCGGCGATTTATGCGGTTAATTTCGCGTTGCGGGCTCCTTTGATTTACGGCGGTCATAAACCCGGAGAGTGGGAGTCGATTACCGGCTATGTGCGTAATCGTGTGCCGGCATTTATTCTTTTACTTAGCCAGGTTGATGAGCTTTTGGTGGCTACAGGCTTAGGGGGTTTAGCTTTGGGCCTGCCGATTATTACGGATTTAGAGGTGCCGGCGATCGGTAAGCTAAATACTACATTATTCGAAGCGTTAGTGGTCCAGAAAGATTATCGTAAGCTAGTGTCTAGCTGTAGCTTGACCCGCGGGATTAAAGTAAAAATTTCCCAAGTTGCTGTTCCGTTGGCCTACGCGGCTGCTTTTGAAGGTGAGCGCGTACGCAAAGAACAGTTAGTGGTTGAATTTGGCGGCAAAGCTAGTGCAGCGATTGAATTTTTAACTTCCCAAGATGAAGCTAGCGTTACTGACGAAAGTATAGAATTAATCGGGCCGGATATTGACCAATTGTCTGAAGGGAACCGTTCTTTGCCTTTAGCGATTGCGGTGGATGTTTTTGGCCGTAAAATGCAAAAAGATTTCGAACCGATATTGGAAAGACAAATCCATCGCTTTATCAACTATGGTATGGGCCTGATGCATATGGGGCAGCGGGATATGGTCTGGATTAGAATTTCTCAGGAGGCTTATAATAAAGGTTTCCGGCTTAAACATCTGGGAATTATTTTACATGCGATGTTGCATGCTGAATATAGTGCGATTGTGGATAAAGTGCAAGTTAAGCTTTACACCCGGCAGGAAGATGTGGTTAAAATTTCACTTCAAGCCCAGCAGGTTTATGCGCAGCGCGATGAACGTTTAGCCGGCATGACTGATGAAAGCGTGGATACTTTTTACTCCTGTTTGTTGTGCCAATCTTTTGCCCCTAATCATGTTTGCGTGGTAACCCCGGAGCGATTAGGTCTATGCGGGGCATATTCCTGGTTAGATGCTAAAGCTTCTTTTGAGATTGTTCCTAGTGGCCCGAATCAGCCTATTCCCAAAGGCATGCTTTTAGATGCCCGGCTCGGGCAATGGGATAATGTTAATGCTTTTGTGCGGCAGAAATCTAATCAAAGCATCGATGCGGTAAGCATGTATTCTATGATGGATGGGCCGCAATCTTCTTGTGGTTGTTTTGAGTGTATTGTCGCCGTAGTTCCGGAAGCCAACGGGGTAATGCTGGTGCATCGGGATTATTCCGGGCTTACCCCTTCAGGGATGAGCTTTACCACCTTAGCCGGTTCGGTCGGTGGCGGAGTGCAGACTCCGGGTTTTTTGGGTATCGGTAAGTTATATATCTTAAGTAAAAAGTTTATTTCCGCCGAAGGTGGTTTGGTCAGAGTGGTATGGATGCCCAAAGAACTAAAAGAAATATTGGGAGATAAGTTGAAATTCCGGGCCCGCGAGATCGGGCAAGAGGATTTAATCGAAAAAATCGCTGATGAATCGATAGCTACTAGCTCCGCAGAGTTGCTGGTTTTTTTAAAACAAGTCGGGCATCCGGCATTAACCATGAGTCCGATTATTTGAAAAAAGATCCTTGACGTGGAGAGTTTAATGTATATAATAATTACCAGATAAATGAATAACCGTCTCCCGCCTAAATTCATAATTACTGCAATTGCAATATTATATGTTCTTGGTCTTGCCGGGTTGGTTTTTGCTCAAGAACGTAATGGTTCTGCTTTAGCTGAGGATATTTCTGATGTAAAGCAGCAACAGGCCGAAAAATACCGGGAGTCAGGATTAGAGTATCAGCGTTCGGGAAATTTGGCCGAAGCCTTAAGTTTCTATCAGAAAGCCATTTTTTTATACCCTAATTTTGCTCTGGTTTATAATGATCTCGGGGTAGTTTATGAAGCTCTGGGTGCTTTTGACCGGGCAGAGGAAAATTATTTAAATTCTATTAAAATTAATTCGACTTATGCCGGGGTCTATACGAATTTAGCGCTATTTTATGAAAATCAGCGTAATTTAGAGAAGGCGGCATTCTATTGGAATAAACGCGCAGCTTTAGGCCCAGCTTGTGATCCTTGGAGGCAAAAAGCCGCTAACCGGCTGCGAGATATCCGCAGGTCTTTATCGGCTAATCCTTTAGCCGATGAAAGAGAAGAAGAAGTTTTAGATTTAATGAAAAGTATTGCTGGCGATGAAACCCGGCTTAATAAGATTGATGAAAATCCTGCCCAGAGAAGCTTTAGAAAAGCCAAGTTAAGTTTTGATAGAGGAGATATTACCGCAGCGGTTAAAGAAGCATTGGATGCCCAGTATTTAGATCCAAATAATCCGGAGATCGAAGCTTTTATCGAGAAAGCAGGGTTAAGGGCCCTGACTCGGTAGAAACGTACCGCAAAAACATCTTTCCTTACATTGAATTCCATAAATATTTAATTGATGGCTGGAAAAAAAATATTCTTGATTGACGCTACGGCCTTTTGTTATAGGGCTTATTATGCTTTAAGCGGCTTGAGTACTTCCGGCGGGCAGAAGACTAATGCGGTTTACGGATTTATTAATATTCTGAAAAAGATCTTGAAAGAGCAACAACCGGATTATTTGGTTTGTTGTTTTGATCTTTCGCGGGAGACTTTTCGGCAAAAGAAATTTCCGCAATATAAAGAGCAACGGCCGCCGATGCCAGATGAATTAATCAGCCAGATTCCTTTGATCAAAGAAGTAATTGTTGCTTACGGGGTTCCGATTTTTGAAAAAGAGGGATTTGAAGCCGATGATCTTATTGCCCAACTGGCTAAACAAGCTGCGGGCAGGTCTTTATTGGTAACTATTGTCAGCAACGATAAAGATATTTTACAATTGGTAGATCGGCGTATCCGGGTCTTCAGCCCGCATAAAGACGGTGGCGTGCTTTATGATGCGGCTAAGGTTAAGGAGCGTTTCGGGGTCGCTCCGAAGTTGATCGTAGATATTATTGCTTTGATGGGTGATGCTGCGGATAATCTTCCCGGGGTCCCCGGCATCGGTGATAAAACGGCCAGTAAGTTAATTTTGGAATTTGGATCACTAGAAGGATTATTTAAAAATATTTCCCAAGTAAAACCTGAGAAAGTAAAAGCGATGATTTTAGAGCATCAAGAGCGCATAAAATTAAACCGCGAGTTAATTACTCTGGATCAAGAAATGACCCTGGATTTGGATCTAAAAAAAGCGAAAACCGGGCAGCCGGATTACGACCGGTTAGCCAGTATTTTTAAAAGACTGGAATTTAAAAAGTTATTGGCGGAGTTACCAGTTATGGAGCAGAAGCCTTCCGGCGGCGGATTATCTGTTGGCAGCCAAGCGGAATTAGCTGATCTCTTAGATAGCTGCCAGGAGGTTGTCCTTTATGGCTCTTCGGTGGAGGATTTATTCTTTGCTATTGAGGGCAGATTTTTTAGTCTCCAGGCAGCTCCACAGCAGTTGGCTGCGGTAATTTCCGATCTGCAGATCAAAAAGACCGGGCATGATCTAAAAAAACTAAAAACTTCTCTTTTTAAACAAGGGCTGGTTTTGAACAATCTGGATTTTGATGTTATGATCGCCGCCTATCTGTTAAATCCTTCCCGCACAAGCTATGCCCTGGAGGATTTAGCGTTGGAGTATCTGGGGGAATTTATCCGCCGGGGATCTTTAACCGGCCAAGCCGCTCTGGCTTTGGTGGTTAGATTAAAACCGGTACTTAAGCAGGCTTTGGAGGATAAAGAATTAAGTAAGTTATTTTTCGATCTGGAAATGCCCTTAGTGCATATTTTAGCTTTGATGGAACAAGACGGGATAGGTTTAGATGTGGGATTGCTTGAGGAGTTAGACCGAGAAATCGAGCAGCGACTCATTAAATTAATTTCAGATATCTATGCGGCCAGCGGGACTCAATTTAATATTAATTCGCCAAAACAATTAGGCCAGGTTTTATTCGAAAAACTAAACTTGCCGGTAATTAAAAAAACTAAAACCGGCCCATCTACAGACGAAGAAGTATTAAAACGACTCAGTGGAAAGCACGCTTTACCGCCGCTGCTTTTGGAATACCGGCAGTTGACCAAATTAAAGAATACTTATGTCGATGCCCTGCCAAAATTAGTCGATCCGTCTACTGGCAGGGTGCATACTTCTTTTAACCAGACCGGCACGGAGACTGGCAGGTTAAGTTCAAGTAACCCTAATTTACAGAATATTCCGATTAAAACCGATATCGGCGCTAAAATCCGCCAGGCGATTATTGCGGCGGGAAAAGATTATTGCTTGCTTTCCTGCGACTATTCGCAGATTGAATTAAGGGTGTTGGCGCATTTAAGTGCGGATCAGGCGTTAATCACTGCTTTTACCCATAACCAGGATATTCATCGCTTGACCGCTTCATTGATTCATAATCTTCCTGAATCACAGGTTGGGCCTCAGATGCGCGAGGTAGCCAAAAGAGTTAACTTTGGCATTATCTATGGCCAGAGTGCATACGGTTTAAGTAAGGATCTGGATATTTCTGTAAATCAGGCTCAGGATTTCATCGATGCTTATTTCTTACGTTACCCTAGAGTAAAAGATTATATTGATGCGCAGATTAAAAAAGCACAAAAGCAGGGTTTTGTAACTACCCTTTTGGGGAGAAGAAGATATATCCCCGAAATTAATAATAAAAATATGGGGTTGCGGCAGTTTGCTCAACGTCAAGCCGTAAATGCCCCTATCCAGGGGACGGCCAGCGATTTGATTAAACTGGCGATGATTAAGATTGCTGCAGAAATCAAGCTCAAGCAGTTAAAGGCTAAGATGATTTTGCAAATTCATGATGAACTAGTTTTTGATTTGCCAATTCCGGAATTAAATATGCTTACCGGATTGGTTAAACAAGAAATGGAGAACGTTATGAAACTGGCCGTGCCGATAAAAGTAGATATGAAAAAAGGGGTTAATTGGCTGGAGATGAATGCTTTGGCCATTCAGGAGTTAAACTGATGAAAATAGCGATGGTGGCTTCGGAAGTTGTGCCTTTTGCTAAAACCGGCGGCCTGGCGGATGTCGCCGGAGCCCTGCCTTTAGCCTTGGAGTATTGCGGCCATGAAATAATCGTGATTATGCCTGCTTATAAATGCATTATGGAGGCGAAATTAAAGATTAGCCGGGTTTCCCGGGAGGTCACTACTGCGCTCGTTGGGAAAAATATCAGGGTTTTCTTTATTGAAAATAAAGACTACTTTAACCGGGAAGGTTTGTACGGAGATAAGCACGGGGATTATCCGGATAACCTGGAACGTTTCGCCTTTTTTTGCCGTCGCGGATTAGATTTATTAAAAGAAATAGATTTTCCACCGGATATTTTACATTTACACGACTGGCAAGCTAGTTTAATGGCGGCTTACTTAAAGAATCTGTATATTCAACAGAGTTTTTATAGCCGGATAAGGAGTATCTTGACTCTGCATAATGTTGGTTATCAAGGGGTTTTTGCCAAGGAAGAGTTTCCTAAGCTTGGCTTAGACTGGGGTCTTTTTGATATTGATGGTTTTGAATTCTATAATAAGATTAATTTATTAAAAGCGGGGATCGTCTTTGCGGATTTTATTACTACGGTCAGCTCAACTTATGCCAATGAAATCCAGACCCGGGAGCTAGGTTTCGGTTTAGATGGACTGCTCAGGTTGAGAAAAGATGCTCTAGGGGGGATATTAAATGGAGTAGATTATTCTGTTTGGGATCCTAATACGGATAAATTCATCATGCAGAATTTCTCCCGGGCTAATTTGGAATATAAAGTTTTTAATAAGCAAGATTTGCAGAAAGTTTGCGGGTTAGCGGAGAATAGTGAGATTCCTGTTTTGGGGATGGTTTCCCGGCTGGCTGAACAAAAAGGATTAGATATTTTGGTGGAAGGCCTGGATGATTTAATGCGCCAGGATGTACAATTAGTTATCTTAGGAGCCGGGGATTTAAAATATCAGGATAGTTTAAAGGAGGCGGCGGCCAAATACCCAAAGGCTCTTTCGTTGAATCTAAAATTTGACGATCCTCTAGCGCATAAGATCTATGCCGGTAGTGATATCTTTCTGATGCCTTCGAAATATGAGCCTTGCGGTTTAGGGCAATTAATCAGTTTACATTATGGGACGATCCCGTTAGTTTTTAAAACTGGAGGTCTGGCGGATACGATTAACCACAATAACGGTTTTATGTTTAACCGCTATACTAAAGAAGATTTAATCAAGTTAATTAATAAGGCTATCCTGGTATTCAAGAATAAAAAGAAATGGACAACTTTGATGAATAATGCTATGGAATGTAATTTTTCCTGGAAAGTTTCAGCGGATAAATATCTTCAGTTATATGCAAAAGTCAAGAAAAGCTAAATTTATTCTAGGAGTTACCGGGAATATCGGCTGCGGTAAAAGCACGGTTGCCGGGATGTTTAAAACCAAAGATTGCCTGTTAATCGATACGGATAAGCTGGCCCACCGATTATTGTCTGCGGGTAGCCAGGTGTATGAAAAAATCAAAAAATATTTCGGTCCACAGGTTCTTAGAGGCAACCATTGTGTTGACCGGAAGAAATTAGCAGAAATTGTCTTTAACGATCGGAAAGCTTTAGCTGCGTTAAATCGCATTGTTCATCCGGAATTGATCCGCCAGATCAAACAACGTATCCGTAATACCGAAAAAAGAATTATTATTCTGGATGCCGCATTGATCGTGGAGGCAGGATTAACTAAGCTGGTGGATAAGTTAGTGGTAGTCACCGCCGCCAGCCAACAGCAACTGCGGCGCAGCCAAAAGCGGTTAGGTTTGAACAGCAACCAGGTTGCCCAGAGAATGAAATCTCAGATTTCGCAAAAGGTCCAGTTAGGTTTTGCGGATTTTATCATAGATAATCGTGGTCAGTTAAGTCAAATTCAGGAACAAGTTTCTAAAATACGGAGGCAGTTGTGGAAAAGTTAGATATTAAGAATCTTAAAGATATGAAAATTAGTGAATTAAACAAGCTGGCTAAGGAATTAAATGCCAGTGGAATCAGCGGTTTGAAAAAGCAGGACTTGATTTTTAAAATATTGCAGGCCCAGGCGGAAAAGGAAGGGTTAATGTTCGGAGAAGGAGTATTGGAGATCCTGTCTGAGGGCTTTGGTTTCTTGCGCAGCCCGAACTACAATTATCTACCCTGCCCGGATGATATCTATATTTCGCCTTCGCAAATTAGAAAATTTGAATTACGTACTGGAGATACGGTTAGCGGTCAGATCCGTCCTCCCAAAGAAGGGGAAAAATATTTCGCTTTGCTTAAAGTGGAAGCAGTGAATTTCGAAAATCCCGAAGAAGTAAAGGAAAAAGTGCTTTTTGACAATCTGACTCCGGTATATCCGCGTGAACCGTTTAACATGGAAACCAAGCCGGATGAATTATCTATGAGGATCATGGGGTTGCTTACTCCTATTGGCAAAGGCCAGCGCGGTTTGATTGTCGCTCAACCCTATAGCGGTAAGACTGTTTTGTTGCAAAAGATTGCCAACGCGATTACCAGCAACAATCCAGATGTTATTCTGATTGTTCTATTGATCGACGAGCGGCCAGAAGAAGTTACGGATATGCAGCGTAATGTGAAGGGAGAGGTGATTTCATCTACTTTTGATGAACCGCCGGAACGTCATGTACAGGTGGCGGAGATAGTTTTAGAGAAAGCTAAGCGCCTGGTGGAACATAAACGCGATGTAGTAGTGTTGTTAGACAGTATTACCCGCCTGGCCCGGGCTTATAATTCTGTGGTCCCGCATAGCGGTAAGGTTCTTTCCGGAGGCATCGATTCCAACGCCTTGCAAAAACCTAAGCGATTTTTCGGAGCGGCGCGGGCAGTAGACGAAGGGGGAAGTTTGACCATTATCGCAACTGCTTTAGTGGATACGGGCAGCCGGATGGATGAAGTTATTTTCGAAGAGTTTAAAGGTACCGGGAATATGGAAACTCAGCTGGACCGTAATCTATTCCAGCGCAGGATCTATCCAGCGATTGATATCAAACGTTCGAATACCCGTCATGAAGAACTGCTGGTGAAGCCGGATGTGTTATCTAAAACCTGGATTCTGAGGAAAGTTTTGAATGAGTTGAATAACGTAGAAGCAATGGAGTTGCTCATTGAGAAGCTAGGCAAAACTAAGAATAATGAAGAATTCTTAAATAGTATGAATCAAAAATAAATCAATCAGCGATTGCAGTGGGAATGGACTGCTTTATGCCAGCGGCAAAGCGGAGCCGGCGTTAATAACGGAAAAATTAAATATTAATTAAATTAAAAGAAGGGAGTAAACTGATGAAAGAGAAAATACATCCTAATTACAAAGAGAGTACGATTGTTTGTGCTTGCGGGGAGACGGTGCATACCCGTTCCACCAAACCTAGTATCCGGGTTGAAATTTGTTCAAAGTGCCATCCTTTTTTTACCGGCAAACAAAAACTCGTGGATTCTGCCGGGCGGGTGGATAAGTTCGTTAAAAAATATGCCAAGAAGTAAATGAGGATTAAGGCCGTTTCAACAGCTAGCGCTCGGCGAATTTATCTGCGCTTTTATCCCCTAAGCTAGAGCGGGCTAAAGATATACTGATAGGATATTAGCTTTATGTATGGACAGTTAGAAAAATTAGTTTTGCGTTACCAGGAATTAGAACAACTTTTAGGCAGCGATCAGCAGCTTGCTGACCGTCAGCTTTATAATAAGTTGGCCAAAGAGCTTTCGGATATGAAACCGGTGGTTATTTTATTCCGAGAATATAAAGATTTGCTCAGAGAGATAGCGGATCTTAAAATAGTGTTGTTGGAGAAGCACAATCCGGATTTTATGGAATTAGTGCAATCAGAGCAAAAGACGCTTGAAGAAAAAAAGTTGGTTCTGGAAGACAAATTAAATAAAATTCTCGCCGGAGAAGATAAAGACGCCGGACGTCATTGCATCGTGGAAATTCGCCAGGGCACCGGAGGAGATGAAGCTGGGCTTTTTGCGGCTGTATTATTCCGGATGTATTCTAAATATGCCGATTATAAGAACTGGAGCATTGAAACGATGTATTCCAGTGTTAATGAAGCCGGCGGGATTAAAGAAATAGTTTTTAGCGTAAAAGGCAAGGATGCTTACCGTTGTTTAAAATTTGAAAGCGGAGTACACCGGGTGCAGCGGGTGCCTACGACTGAATCGCAGGGCCGGATTCACACTTCTACGGCCACAGTAGCTGTGTTGATGGAGCCGGAAGAGATTGATTTAGTTATTGAAGCCAAGGATCTAAGAATTGATACTTATCGTTCCAGCGGCCCCGGCGGTCAACATATGCAGAAAACTGATTCTGCAGTAAGAATTACCCATCTTCCGACCGGGACGGTAGTTGCCTGTCAGGATGAACGTTCGCAGATTAAAAACCGGGCTAAAGCCATGCGGGTCTTGCGGGCCAGAATCTTAGAGGTAAAAACCCAGGAGGAAGCAAAAAGGTTATCTAGTGCCCGGAAAACTCAAATCGGCACCGGAGACCGCAGCGAAAAAATCCGCACCTATAATTTTCCCGACCGTCGGGTTACGGATCACCGAATCAATTTTACCTCCCATCAGCTAGAGGGAATGCTAGAGGGGCAGCTGGATGAACTTTTTGCAGCTTTATTAAAAGCAGAAACCGATAAGAAAAATGAACGAAGCGGAGTTAGTCTATAGCCATATTTTAAATTGCGACCGGCTTTCTTTGTATTTGAATAAAGATGCCTGTTTAGATCCCGGTCAATCGGCAGAAGTGTCAGGGATATTAAAGCGTAGGATCCAGGGTGAACCTTTAGCATATATTTTAGGTACTTGTGAATTCATGGGATGGGAGTTTAGGGTTGATCAGCGCGTTTTAATCCCCCGTCCGGAAACCGAAGTACTGGTGATCGCTGCGCTGGATAAAATTAAGTCTAGTGCCGTTGCTGCCCCCGCTCCTAAAATTTTGGATTTAGGGACCGGTTCCGGGTGCATTGCTATTTCGCTGGCGAAGTTATTACCGCTGGCTAGTCTTTGGGCCACGGATATATCTTTAGCTGCCTTACAATTAGCCGAAAATAATGCCGCCGGCCATCAGGTAAAAATTAAATTTTTACATTCAGATCTTTTCCAGGTATTTGCAAAAAACCCGGAAAAGTTCGATTTGATTATCAGTAATCCGCCTTATATCGCTAGTGATGAGTTTTGCGCTTTGGCTAAGGAGGTATACTTTGAACCGGCTTTAGCGCTTAAGGGCGGCAGTGATGGATTAGATTTCTATCGGCGCATAATTAAACAGGCCGCTATTTATTTAAATAATGACGGATTCCTAGCGCTAGAAACCGGGGCTGGGCAGGCTGGCCGGGTTTGCGCATTGTTAGAAGAAGTAAATTTTAATCTTCGCTGGATAATTAAAGATTATAATAACATTGAACGCGTAGTTCTAGCCCAACAAAGGATATAAGCCAATGGACAAATTAATTATTGAAGGTGGGACTAAATTAACCGGGGAAGTCACGGTTTCTGGCTCAAAAAATGCCGTGCTGCCGATTCTGGCGGCTACTTTACTTACCGCTGAACCATGCGTAATTAAAGGTGTGCCGAACCTGCGTGATACCAATAGTATGCTCAAAATCCTCCGCGCCTTGGGTAAATTGGCGGAATTCGATAAAGGCAAAGTAAGCGTTACGACTGTTTGCGCTTCGAAATATATCGCCGATTATAAATTAGTTTCTACGATGCGTGCTTCATTTTGTGTTTTAGGCCCGTTGCTAGCTAGATTAAAAAAAGCTAAAGTTTCTCTTCCGGGTGGTTGTGTAATTGGGGTGCGGCCGGTGGACTTACATCTTAAGGGCATTCGGGCACTCGGCGCTGAGATTAATATTAATTCAGGTTATGTAATTGCTAAGGCCCAGAAATTACAGGGTGCTTATATTTATTTAGGAGGAGTTTATGGGTCTTCGGTCTTGGCTACCGATAATGTGATGATGGCGGCAGTTTTAGCTTCCGGTAAGACAATTATCGAATCTGCGGCTTGTGAGCCGGAAGTAGTCGATCTGGCGGAGTTTTTGATTAAGATGGGCGCTAAGATTAAAGGACAGGGCACTCCGGTAATCGAAATTGAAGGAGTCAAACATCTGCACGGAGCAACGCATTCCATAATTCCAGACCGAATCGAGGCGGGAACATTAATTCTAGCTTCTTTAATTACCGGTGGAGATGTATTAATTAAAAATGTGCGATTTCAGCACTTGGGGGCATTAATCGATAAGTTAAATGAATCCGGCGCGCATCTTCAGCCGCTGCCCGGAGCTTTAAGAGTAAAAGGCAATAAGAAATTAAGGCCGGTAAATATTACTACCCTGCCGTATCCTGGTTTTCCTACTGATATGCAGGCGCAGATGATGAGTTTGATGTCAGTTACCGCAGGAATTAGCGTGATTACCGAAAAGATTTATCCAGACAGGTTTATGCATGTTGCCGAGTTGAATCGAATGGGTGCCCATATTCAAAGAGAAGGTCCGCATGCTATTGTGGAAGGGATAAAAAATTTGTCCGGGGCTCCGGTGATGGCCTCTGACCTGCGGGCTTCCGCCGGTTTAGTCTTAGCTGGATTGGCTGCCTGCGGTAAAACCGCTATCTCCAGGATTTACCATTTGGAACGAGGCTATGAATTGATGGAAGAAAAGTTACGTAATTTAGGGGCCAGGATCTGGAGAGAGAAAGAATAACCGTAAACAGCTAAGCAGTGGATAACCTATAGTCGACAAATTTAAGACTAAGGAGATTTAATATGATTCTGATGATCGATAACTACGATTCTTTTACCTACAATTTGGTTCAATATTTAGGAGAATTAGGCCAGCAGGTCCGGGTTTACCGCAACGACGCTTTAACGCTGGCGGAAATTAAACAGCTTAATCCTTCGAGCATCGTGGTTTCTCCGGGACCCGGCCGTCCGGAAAACGCCGGTATTTCTTGTTCGTTGATTAAAGAATTTTGCGGGAAAATCCCTATATTGGGTGTTTGTTTGGGACACCAAGCTATCGGGTATTGCTACGGAGCAAAGATTGTCCAAGCTAAGCGGCTGATGCATGGTAAGACCTCCAAGATTTACCATAATAAAAAAGATATTTTTAAAAGTATACCCAATCCTTTTTTGGCCACGCGTTATCATTCGTTGCTTATAGAGAAAAGTAGCCTACCGGTTTCTCTGGAGATAAGCGCTTGGACTTCAGAAGATGAAATTATGGGGATAAAGCATAAAAATTATCCTCTTTGGGGGGTGCAATTTCATCCGGAATCGATATTGACTAAGAATGGTAAAGCGATACTGGATAATTTTATTAAATTGAGATGATTAAAGATTTAATCAACCAGCTGTTAAATAAAAAAAACCTTAAGCCTTTACAGATGCAACAGGTGATGCGGGAGATTTTAAGCGGAGCCGTGGATACCGCCGATATTGTAGCTTTTCTGACCTCTTTGAACCAAAAGGGTGAAACCGTTGAGGAATTGACAGCGGCAGTTAACGTGATGCTTAAATATGTTGAGCCGATTATCGTCGATAAACCTAATATTCTAGACACTTGCGGGACTGGAGGAGATAAAAAAAATACTTTTAATATTTCTACGATTAGCGCGTTGGTGGCTAGCGGAGCCGGGGTTACCGTAGCCAAGCATGGTAATCGATCGGTATCCAGCCGTTGTGGCAGCGCTGATATTTTAGAGGCTTTGGGGGTTAAGATTAATATGGATGCGGTAAAAATCAAGCAATGCTTGGAAGAGATCGGGATTGCTTTTTTATTTGCGCCGAATCTGCATATGGCTATGCGGCATGTTATGCCGGCTAGAAAGCAGATTGCCCAAAAAACCATATTTAATATTCTAGGCCCGTTGATTAATCCAGCGCGGGCCACTAATCAGTTAATCGGAGTATATTCTAAGCAATGGGTTAGACCGTTGGCAGAAGTTTTGCATAACCTCGGTTCAAGTCATGTCTTAGTCGTGCATGGCGCGGATGGCTTGGATGAAATCACTACTACGGACAAAACTTTCGTTACCGAAGTTGCCGGTCGGGTGATTAAAGATTATGAAATTATTCCGGAAGAATTTGGTTTTCCGCGCGCCAGTCTGGATGATTTATTAGGCGGTTCGATCGAGCAGAACGTGCGGATTGCCCAGGGGGTTTTAGCGGGCCAGGTTGGGCCCTGCCGGGACATTGTTTTATTTAATGCCGGTTGCGCCATTTATGCAGCAGACAAAACTGATTCTATCCCAAAAGGAATTAAACTGGCCCAAGTCGCTATCGATTCAGGCGCTGCTTTGAATAAACTCAAACTATTAAAGGAGCATTCACAATAATATGGCTAAATCCGACTTTTTAAAACAAATTGTGGCTAAAAAAAAGGAACGCATTCTTTTAGCCAAACAGCAGCTCAGTCAGGAAGATATAGTTGCTCAATTAGGAGGTTTAGCTGGGCCCCGGCCGTTTAAAGAAGCGATTAGCAAGCCTAAACAAATCGCTTTGATTGCTGAGATTAAACAGTCTTCGCCCTGTGCAGGCTTGATCCGTCAGAATTTTAATCTTGAAGAGATCGCTCAATCTTATCAGCAGGCAGGGGTGCAGGCGGTTTCCGTATTAACGGAGGAAGATTTCTTTGGCGGTAATCTGGCTTATCTAAACCAGGTTAAAAATATTGTTAGCGTTCCGGTTTTAAGAAAAGATTTCATTCTGGAAAGCTATCAACTCTATGAATCCCGCTATTTTGGGGCGGACGCTGTTTTATTGATCGCAGATTTATTGACTAAAGATAAACTGGTGGAGTTGATGCAGGTTGCCGATACTTTGGGTTTAGACTATTTGATTGAAGTGCACGATGAAAAGGAACTGAAGAAAGTTTTAAGCCTCAAGGCTCCGATAATCGGAATTAATAATCGTTCGCTGCGTACGCTAGAGATTGATTTTAAAACTACGGAAAAATTATTCACTTTAGTGCCTCGGGATAAAACCGTAGTAGTAGAAAGCGGGATTAAAAGCGCGCAGGATGTTTTATTTCTGAAGATTCTGGGGGCCAGCGCGGTATTGATCGGTACGGTTTTTATGGAAGCAACGGATATTAAAAATAAAGTTGAAGAGGTGATGGGGTGGTAAGAGTTAAAATTTGCGGGATTACTAATTTGGAAGATGCCTTGGCTAGTGTTTTCGCCGGAGCCCATGCTTTGGGTTTTGTTTTTTATAAAAAAAGCCCACGTTATATTCATTGGCGCCAGGCGCAGAATATTGCGCGTCTTCTGCCCGCAAAAATTTTACGGGTAGGAGTTTTTGTTGATGAAAAACCCGCTCGGGTCAAAAAGATCGCTGCGCTTTGCGGCCTGGATATATTGCAGTTTCATGGGCAGGAATCTGCGGCTTACTGCCGGAAGTTCAAAGGTTATAAAATTATCAAGGCCTTCCGGATTGCTAAGCTTTCAGATTTAGATCAAATTTACAGATATAAGACCTTTGCTTATTTATTTGATAGCGCTGCCGGGGACAGACCAGGTGGCAGCGGTAAAAAATTTAACTGGAAAATACTGGCTCAATCCGCTAGAATTGAACCGGTTGTGTTTATTTCCGGAGGATTAACTCCGGTTAATGTGCGCCAAGCAGTAAAATTATTAAAACCGGACTGGGTAGATGTTTCCAGCGGTTTAGAATCCTGGCCCGGGAAAAAAGATCATCGCAAGATTAAAAGATTTATCCAAGCGTTGAATTAATTCAGGAAGGTTGGATCATGAAAATATGCCCATTCTGCGCTGAAGAGATACAGTCGGATGCGATAAAATGTCGTTATTGCGGGGAATTTTTGAAAAAGCAGAACAAAGGCATGAAATGTTTATTTGGTTGTTTGACTAGCTTAGCGGTATTTCTTCTAATTTGTAGTATTTTCGCTTATTTGTCTTCTTTTGTGTTTAATGCGGCAATGTATAAAATTATGGCTTTACGGGCTAATCTCGAACATTTTTTCCTGCCGGTTAATCCCCTGGGGAATGTCCAGGCGATGTTCGGGGATCTGGGCCAAGGGTATCAGATTTTCAAAGATTTTTTAAGTGAAGGTTTACCTAAAGATTATGATACTTATGAAAAAGCCGAACCTGCTTTGTAAAAAACATTCCCTGTTAAAAAAAATGCCTGATTCTGCAGGACATTTCGGTATTTTTGGGGGGAGGTTTGTCCCTGAGACCTTGATTTATGCTTTAGAAGAATTAACTCAAGAATATTCACGGGCTCAGCAGGATAAAAAATTCGTTGCTGATCTAGCATATTATCTGGCCGAATACGCCGGCCGGCCGACTGCTCTTTATGAAGCGAAAAACTTAAGCCGGCTTTTAGGGATTAGAAAGATCTATTTAAAAAGGGAAGATCTTCTGCATACCGGTGCGCATAAAATTAATAATACTTTGGGTCAGGTGCTTTTAGCCGTGAGAATGGGAAAAAAAAGGTTAATTGCTGAGACCGGAGCTGGCCAACACGGAGTGGCCACGGCGACAGTGGCGGCTTTATTTGGTTTAGAATGTGATATTTATATGGGCCAGGAAGATATTCACCGGCAGGCTTTAAATGTGTTGCGGATGAAATTACTGGGTGCACAAGTCAGGAGTGTTAAAAGCGGGACGCAAACCTTAAAAGATGCGATGACGGAAGCTTTACGCGATTGGGTGACTAACGTGCGTAACACGCATTATGTAATCGGCACAGTTGCCGGGCCGCATCCTTATCCGGAAATGGTACGTAATTTCCAGTGCGTGATCGGTAATGAGGCCCGGGCCCAGATATTGGATAAAGAAAAACGCCTACCAGATTATTTAGTCGCTTCGGTAGGCGGTGGCAGCAATGCCCTGGGTCTATTCCATCCTTTTTTTAATGATCGCCGGGTAAAAATGGTCGGGGTGGAGGCCGCCGGTTTAGGGCTGGCTTCGGGCCAACATGCAGCCAGTTTGGTCCGGGGGGCAATCGGGGTGTTGCATGGTTCTAAGTCGAAGATTTTAGAGGATAAATTCGGTCAGATTCTTAATGCTCATTCGGTAGCCGCCGGGTTGGATTATCCGGGAGTAGGGCCTGAGCATGCTTATTATCAACGCATAAAACGGGCCAGCTATGTGGCGATCAACGACCGAGAAGCTCAGCAAGCATTTAAATTGTTATCTTTAGTTGAAGGAATTATCCCGGCGTTGGAATCAGCGCACGCCATCGCTTATTTGAAAAAATCTAGGAAAGCGATTAAAAAAGATGCGCTGGTTATTGTTTGCCTCTCCGGAAGAGGGGATAAGGATTTGCATGAATCGTATTGATGAAAAGTTTATTCAGTTAAAAAAACAGGGGAAGAAAGCTTTTATTGCTTTTATTACTGCCGGCTATCCTGATTTGTCTACGACGGCTAAGCTAGTTATCGCGCTGGAGAAAAAAGGAGTAGATATTATTGAGTTAGGGGTGCCTTTTTCTGATCCTTTGGCTGACGGACCGGTGATCCAGGAAGCTTCAAATTATTCCCTCAAGCAAGGCGTTAATCTGGCTAAAATTCTAGATTTAGTTAAAGGTTTACGCCGCTTAACCCGCATCCCGATTTGTTTGATGACTTATTATAATCCGGTTTTTTGTTTTGGTGAAAAAGCTTTCGTCGCAAAGGCGGTGGCCGCCGGCCTAGACGGGGTAATTATCCCGGATCTGCCTTATGAGGAGGCTGAGGAATTTAGGCGTTATGCACAGCAAAAAAATCTTGTTAATATTTCTTTTATCAGTCCAACCAGTTCTAGAAAACGGATCAAAGCCATTTTAAAAATGGCGCGTGGTTTTATTTATTATGTTTCTTTAACCGGGGTAACCGGGGGCCGCCGGCAGCTGCCAGCGGATTTAAAAAATAAATTAGCGGTCATTAAGCGCTTAACTACTAAACCGGTTTGTGTGGGTTTCGGTATTTCTGATGCCCGGCAGGTTAAAGCTATCCGTCAGATCGCCGATGGGGTAATTATCGGCAGCGCAATTGTCGCTAAAATCAGGGAAAATATAGGCCGTAATAATTTATTAACTCAAGTCGCCAGTTTTGTCGAAAGGTTAAATGTATAAAAAACAAAAGCTGAATAACGGTTTAAGTCTTATTACCAAGCGGTTAAAAAGCGTGCAATCTGTTGCTTTAGGAATTTGGATTAATATCGGTAGCCGTTATGAGCAGCCTGAGCAAAAAGGTATTTCGCATTTCCTGGAACATTTGCTTTTTAAAGGCAGCAAAAAATATATCTGTCGGAAGATTAAAGAGTCGATCGAAGGGGTAGGCGGGACATTGAATGGTTTTACCTCTGAGGAGCACACTTGTTATTTAGTTAAAATCCCGCATTTTCATTTAACCCGGGCTTTAGATATTCTAGCGGATATGGTGGTTAATCCTGCTTTAGCCCTGGCGGATATCCAGAAAGAAAAAACCGTGGTTTTAGAAGAATTAAAGATGTACCGGGATCTTCCCCAAAGTTACGTTAATGAATTACTGGATGAACTGCTTTGGCCCCGGCAACCCTTAGGTTCGCCGATAATCGGTACAGTAGAAACCGTCAATGCTATCAGCCGTCAAGTTTTGAGATCATTCCACATTAATCATTATACTCCGGCTAATATGGTTATCAGCGCCGCTGGCCGACTAGAGCATGATTTGTTGTTTGAAAAAATATCGCATATTTTCTGTCCAGCTAAAAAAGGTCAAATTAATCTTTTCCGGAAAGCTCAACAGCAACAGCATCAGCCGCAATTAAAGATTTTTCATAAAGCTACTGAGCAGACCCATATGGCCTTGGGTTTCCACGCTTTAAAACGGGATCATCACTTTAAACATGCCCAGGCTCTTCTGCATATAATTTTAGGTGCTAATATGTCCAGCCGGCTTTTTAATCAACTCCGGGAAAAAAGAGGGTTAGCTTATGAGATTGGTACGGGTCTTAAGCGTTATCATGATACCGGGGCATTTTTGATTCACGCCGGGATCGATAATCGTAAAGTTTTAGAAGCTTTGGTTTTGGTTTTTCAGGAATTGGGAAAGACCAAAAAAACATTAGTGAGCAAGGATGAATTCCGGCGCTCTAAAGATTTCTACTTAGGCCAACTTAGCCTGGCCTTAGAAGACACTATGGAATATATGCTTTGGATGGGGGAGGGGATGGCTTCTTTGAATAAAGTTTCTTCGTTGGCCCAAATTATTCATGAAGTAGGCCAAGTTTCGCTGGAGGATGTGCGCCAGGTAGCCAGGGAGATATTTAAAACCGAAGCGATTAATCTGGCACTAATTGGCCCGCTTCAGAAAGAACAGAAACAAATCTACGCTAAATTAAATTTAGGATAAAAATGTTAATTTTTTTACTTTTACTATTTTTACTATTGATGTCATTTTTCTTTTCTTCCTCCGAAACCGCGATCATCGGATTAAGTAAAATCCGTCTGCGTCATATGCTGCAGCAGGGTGTTAAACGGGCCAAGCATGTTCAACGCTTGGTGGCTAAATTAGATAAAGTGATCGCGGCTATTCTAATCGGCAATAATCTGGTGAACATTGCTATTTCTTCGATTGTTACCGGAATATTTGTTCAACTCTACGGGTATCGTTGGGGGATTGTGGTTTCAACTTTTGTGACTACTTTAGTACTATTAATTTTTTGCGAAGTAACCCCTAAAATACTGGCGGCTAAACATGCCGAGAAGGTTTCTTTATTATCCGCACCGTTAATGGAGATAGTGCTAATAATTTTTAGACCTTTCATCGGATTTTTCACTGCGCTGAGCCATTTTATTCTAAAAATATTTAGCTCAGAAGGGGCTAAACGTTCTCCGGTGGTTACGGTAGAAGAGTTAAAAACCATGATTGAGCTGGGGCAGGAAGAAGGGGTTTTAAGTGAGGATGAGCGTAGAATGCTGCACCGGATTTTTGAGTTCGGAGAGACCAAGCTTACTGATGTTATGGTGCCTAAAGAAAAAATCATTGCGGTAAGTATTGATACTAATTCTGATGATTTGTTAAATATTTTTGTTGAGGAAGGTCATGCCCGGCTTCCGGTGTTTAGCGGTAATAAGGATAATATCGTGGGGATTATTTATGCCCGGGATTTATTGTATGTTTTACGCGAGAAGGGGCTGTTCCTGCTACCAGATCTACTTCATAAGGCTTGTTTTGTCCCGGGTTCGTTGCGGGTGAGTGAGATGTTAAGGAGGTTTCAGCTTGAAAATATTCAGATTGCGATTATTACGGATAAGAACAAATCTGCCTTAGGCTTAGTGACCTTAGAAGATTTATTGGAAGAAATCGTCGGTGAAATCGAAGAAAAACATTGCGTAAAGGGAAAATGTGTTTGAGTGGGGCGGGCCGGATAATTGTGCCTACAGCATTAAGCACCGCAGGTTCTTGGGCAGATTAATTATTTGACAGTAAAAATTTACTATGTTAAAATTATAAACAATGGGTTCATGCATGTAGTATAAAAAGGAGGAAACAAATGGGTGAAACTGGATATTGCGTGAAATGTAAAGGAAAGAAATCGATGAAAGATGAACAGAAAGTTACGATGAAAAACGGCCGGGCGGCAATGAAGGGTAAATGTCCTGAATGCGGGACCGGAATGTATAAAATTTTAGGTAAAGCTAAATAACCGCTTTTTATTGAAGAGGAGTAAAAAATAGACTCAAAACAATTAGCCCAACGGATAGCCTGGGTGGCTAAATCCAAAAAGGCCCAACAGGTTGTTATTCTGGATGTTTCCAAGGTAGCCGGTTTTTGTGATTATTTCGTGATTGCCAGTGGGACTTCTTTAAGGCAAGCCTGTGCGATTGCTCAGGCTATTCAGGAAGATTTAGAAATTAAAAAAATTAAATCTCTCTCTAAGGTTTCTCCGAACGATGAATCAGGGTGGATTGCCCTGGATTATGCTTCGGTTATTGCTCATGCGTTTTATAAACCGGTAAGAGAGTTTTATGGTTTAGAGGGGCTATGGTCTGATGCTAAAAAAGTAAGGGTCATTGCCCCTAAACGTTAAGCTTACCCAATTGCACCAACCGCGAATTTAATCAAAAATGCCCAAGGATATTCAACGCGTTCTGCTAGATTTAGTTAGAAACTGTTTAGTGCAATTAGGCTGGTGGGAGTATCTCCGGGAAGAGCTCTCTCTTGAACGACCTACTGATAATCGTTTCGGTGATTTCACTACCAATTTAGCTTTAAAATTAAGTAAATTATTGAAACGCCCTCCGGCTACTATTGCTGCCGAACTGGTTAATTCTTTGCAAAAACAAATCGCCGAATCCGAACTCCAGTATTTAATCGCTCAGGTAAAAGTTGAAGGGGCAGGGTTTATAAATTTTTATCTCAAAGAAGATTATTTTTATGAGCAGCTAAGAACGATTATTACTCTAGGCCAGCAGGCTTTAAGGAGTGATATTGGCTCTTCTCGGAAAGTTTTAATTGAATTTGTCAGCGCTAACCCTACTGGTGCTCTTTCTGTGGCCCACGCCCGTCAGGCAGCAGTGGGGGATTGCTTAGCCAGGGTTTTAGCTTTTGTCGGTTTCGAAGTCAAGCGGGAGTATTACCTTAATGATGAGGGTAACCAGATTAATATCTTAGGGGCATCCGTAGGCCTACGGCTTAAAGAATTACAAGGGGAGAAGGTAGAATTCCCAGAGCACTATTACCAGGGTGATTATATTTATGATATTGCCAGAGTTGCCCAGGACCGTAAGATCAGCCTAGCGGATTTAGGTGATTTTGCTGCGGATTATATCTTAAAAATCATTAAACAGGAATTAAATGATTTCGGAGTTAATTTCGATTTTTGGTATTCGCAGAAACAGTTGGCTAAGAGCGGAAAAATCGAAGAGGCGTTTAGCCGGCTCAAGGAAAAGGGGTATTTGTATGAAAAAGAGGGAGCGCTCTGGTTTAAATCTACGGTTTTGGGAGATGATAAAGACCGGGTGATTATTAAAAGTGACGGTAACCAGACATATTTGGCTCCGGATATTGCTTATCACGAAGATAAATTTACCCGTGGATTCGACTGGTTGATTAATCTTTGGGGGCCGGATCATCATGGTTATATCCAGCGAATTAAAGCGGCGATTCAGGCCTTTGGCCATGCGCCAGAGGATTTGGATGTGATCATTGTACAGTTAGCCACCATTTTCCGTAATGGTCAACCGGTGCAAATGTCCACCCGGCGCGGACAATATATAACTTTAAGGGAAGTTTTAGAGGAGGTGGGTGTAGATGCCGCCAGGTTTTTCTTTTTAATGCGTCGGACATCCAGCCATTTGGATTTTGATCTGGAAGTTGCCAAGAAACAAAGCGCAGAAAATCCGGTATTTTATGTGCAATATGCCTATGCGCGCATCTGTAGTATATTGCGTAGCAGCCAGATACAGATCCGGGATGATTTAGATCTCACCGTACTTAAGGAAAAAGAAGAGCTGGACTTGATTAAAAAAATGCTCGGTTTGGCTACTACGCTGAACATCTGCCGGATAACAGTTGATCCCTATATGCTTACCGTATATTTGCAGGAGCTCTCTGAAAGTTTTCATAAATTTTACGATTTGCACCGGGTTCTGGATCAGGATCTCTCTTTAACTGCTGCCCGGCTGGCTTTGATCAAAGGGGTAAAGATTATTTTAGCTTGTGGTTTAGAGCTGCTCGGTATTACTCAACCGGAGAAAATGTGAGTAAGAAAAAATATTAGAGCGTAAACAACTTATAGTCTATTCCTTAATCCATCCTGCCTTAAGCGGAATATAAATACTAAACTATGTCTACCCATTCTATTTTAAGAGTAGCCACCCCGAATATATCCTTACAGAATCAGCTTTCTAAAGAATTAGGTATTTCTAAGCTATTATCTCAGATCCTAATTAATCGTAAAATAGCCACGCCTGTAGCTGCAGAAAAGTTTCTTAAAAGTGGAGTTACTGATTTATGCAGTCCGCATTTATTTTCGGATATGTCTTGTGCAGTCAGTTTGGTAAAAAAGGCTCAAGAGAATAAAGAAAAAGTAATGGTTTTTGGTGATTATGATGTAGACGGGATCACTAGCACAGCCCTGCTTAAAAACACTCTGGTTGGAATGGGGTTAGATGTTTTACACCATATCCCGCACCGTATTGATGAAGGTTACGGCTTGAATCAGGAGATCGTCGGCTTTGCTAAAGAGAATCAGGTTAAACTTATGATTACCGCTGATTGCGGGATTGTTAATTATGCAGAGGTGGATGCTTTGCGTCAAGCCAATATCGACGTGATCATTACTGACCACCATGAACCGCAGCATTCCCGTTTACCTGCTGCCTCTAGTATTATTAACCCTAAAACTAAGCATTCCGGTTATCCCTTCCGGGAATTAGCTGGAGTGGGAGTGGCTTATAAGCTTGCTCAAGCGTTGAGTGGTTCTTTATTAATTGATGATTTAGATCTGGTAGCTTTAGGCACGATTGCTGATAGCGTACCGTTGACCGGTGAAAATAGAATAATCGCTAAAGCCGGTTTGGTTAAATTATCACAAACTAAAAAGATAGGTCTGCGGGCGATCATTGAAAATGCCGGGATCGAAAATAAAAAATTTAATGCTACTTATGTAAGTTTTATTATTGCTCCTCGCTTAAATGCTCCCGGGCGCATGGATTATGCTGAAGTTTCATTAAAATTATTAATGACCCAGAGTTCATCTGAGGCTACGTATCTAGCCAAAGAGTTAGAGCAGTTTAATCGTCAGCGCCAGAAAGTTGAAAGTCAAATTTTGGAGGAAGCAGAAGAGTTAATTAATCAGCAGATGAATTTTAAAGAGCATAAAGTGATTGTAATTGCTAAAGAAGATTGGCATCAGGGCGTTTTAGGGATTGTGGCTTCTAAGTTGGCGGATAGATTTTACCGGCCGGCAATCGTGATCTCGATCAAAGAAGATTTATGTAAAGGTTCGGCGCGTTCGATTAAAAATTTTCATCTCTTTGAGGCTTTAACAGATTCTAGGCGGCTGCTGGATAGTTTTGGTGGTCATGCACATGCCGCCGGGTTATTGATTACTAAGGATAATATTGATGAATTTAGAAGAAGCATTAATAAGTTAGCCAGTGATCGCTTGAGCCTGGAAGATTTACTGCCGAGTAAAGATATCGATGCGGAGTTAGCCTTCGGTGATTTAAACGCAACGTTGGTCAAAGAGCTAGAATGCCTAGAGCCATTCGGCATGGCCAATCCGGAGCCTTTGTTCTACAGCCGTTTTTTGAAACTTAAAAGCCAGGTTCAACTTTTAAATCGTTGGAATTTAAAATTTTGGGCTACAGACGGTACAACTACGCTGGAAGTTATTGCTTTTGGGATGAGTAGCTTAAGAGAGAGTTTGCTGCAGGCAGATTCATTTGATTTGGTTTATACTCCTAAAATTGACAGTTGGCGGCAGGAAGAATCAATGATTTTAGAAGCCAAAGATATCTTTTTTAAGTAATGTTTTTGATTCTAGGGGTAGCTTTTTTAAAATCCCCTCTTTTAATGCATTTAGCACAGATAAAAACTCTTTTAGTTGCGCCTTGGACTAGTATATTTACTTTTTGTAGGTTTGGTAGAAATTTACGCTTAGACCAACGGGCGATTTTGGAACCTGTTCCACCCTTAGCTTTATATTGTCCTTTTCTGGCTAAAACCTTTCCTTGTAACGCACCTTTTTTACAGATTACACATTTTTTAAGCATTTTAAAAACTCCTTGAAGTTTCAGCTCTAAAAAATTTAGTGTGGAGAAAACCTGCTTTGCTGGATAAATAAGTATACTTGAAATTCTGCCCTTGTCAAGCTAGAATATATCTGTAGGCAGATCTATTCTATTTTGGTTTTCAACTTTTAAAATCAGGCACACTTAAAAAACATGAAATGGATATCTATTTTATTAATTTTGTTATTTTTGCCGTTTGCTGATAGTTACGCTAGAAATACACCGGAAAAATTTAAAAGCAGAGCGGTAGCCTATTTTCAAGCCGGAATGTATGAGCGGGCGGTGGAAGAATTTAGCAAGGCTATCGAGTTGGGCCCGGATTATGAGCTTTATATTTTGCGCGGTAAAGCCAACCTGGCTAAAAAAGATTTTGATAATGCGATATCTGATTTTACCGCCGCCAGCGAAATATTTCCTAATGATATTACGGCTTATTCTGAAAGAGGAAAGGCTTACGCCGCTAAGGGTTGGTTTGCCCAGGCATTGTATGATCTTAACCGTTCTATCGGTATGAAGCCGGATGACGGGCTTTCTTATTATTACCGGGCCGATGTTTATTATGCGGCCGGAGATTATAAAATGGCTTGGGCGGACTTAAAAAAAGCTAGAATGCTGGGGCAGTTAGTTTCAGATGCGCTGCTGGAAGACTTTCAGAAAAAAGCCCTTAGCGGGCCGGATAAAAAAGGGTTTTTTTCTGTTTTTGAACCTAGAAAATAGTTTTTTAGAGCAGCTATTTATTCTGGATAAATTAAGGATTTTTAAAATGCCGGAAAGATTAAGTAAGGATTATGAAGTGGGTGATGCGTTGTTGGATAGTTTAATCGTGCAGCTAGTTGCAAATACCCAAAACGCAGAAAGCGGGAATTTATTACGCCAAATATTGACTACTTGTATTAAATTAGGTAAAGAGTCTATTGACCGGGGGGATTTAAAGTTAGTAAATAATACGCTTAAAGAGCTGCGTTATTCTTTTAAGGTTTTTTCACCCTACCGCACTGCTAAAAAAGCGATTATTTTTGGTTCGGCTCGCTCTAAAAGTAGTTCGGCCGAATACCTGATGGCTGAGGAGCTGGCTGGGAAATTGACCCAAAAAGGATATATGATTGTTACCGGCGGCGGTCCTGGAGTGATGGAAGCCGGGAATAAGGGGGCCGGCAGCGGTAAGGATTTTGCATTGAATATCCGTTTGCCTTTTGAGCAAAAACCTAACCCTTATATAGACGAACAAGAAAAACTGATTAATTTTAAATATTTTTTTACCCGCAAGCTGATTTTTGTTAAAGAGACCGATGCTACCGCACTTTTTCCGGGTGGATTCGGCACGCTGGATGAAGGTTTTGAAATGATTACTTTAGTGCAAACCGGTAAATCCCGCCCGCGTCCGATAGTTTTAATGGAACCGGCGGGTTCGACTTATTGGTCTAACTGGATGCGTTTTGTTAAGGCAGAGCTGGTAAAAAAAAGATTTATTAAAAAAGAAGATTTAAGTCTTTTTCAGATCGCAAAAACTTCGGCGCAAGCGGTTAAATATATCGAAGATTTTTACCGCGTGTATCATTCGCTTAGATATGTTGATGGCCAGGCGGTATTGAGGTTGAAAAGAGCAATTTCGGCAAATACGCTTAAATTGCTTAATCGGGAATTTAAGGATATTCTCGCCGCTGGTGAGATCCGTTGCTCTTCTCCTACCTCTAAAGAAATTCAAGAAAATGAATTTTTGGACCTTCCCCGGCTAATTATGAATTTTAATTTACGGGATTATGGCCGGCTTTACCAAATGATTCATCGGATTAATAAAAGCTAACTCTAAAAATTTTGCACGCTGATGGATAAAGTATTAGCAGGTTTAAATAAGGAGCAGGTCCAGGCGGTTACTCATAACACCGGCCCGCTTTTAATTATTGCCGGGGCAGGGACTGGAAAAACGCGGGTAATTACGCAGCGGATTGGCTGGCTGATTAACCAAGGTTTGGCCAAGACTGATGAAATCCTGGCCTTGACTTTTACGGATAAGGCGGCTAAGGAAATGCAGGAACGGGTGGACATTCTTATGCCTTATGGTTACACCGATATCTGGATTTCGACATTTCATGCTTTTGGTGATCGGATTTTACGTGAGAATGCCTTAGTCGCTGGGCTTAATCCTGATTTCAAGGTACTGACCCAGCCGGAAGCCGCAGTGTTTTTTCGTGAACATCTTTTCGCATTCCAACTGGATTATTACCGGCCGTTAGCCGAACCTACCCGTTTTATCGAAGCGCTGATTTCATTCTTCAGTCGAGCCAAAGATGAGGATATTTCAGCCGAAGAATACTTAAAATATGCCCAAGATTTTTCAACCCAGATTAAAACTTCTTCTGCGGATCCAGCCGATGAGGAGTTGGCTATCCAGCAAATGGAAGTAGCTGCGGCTTACCTTAAGTATCAAGAACTTTTAGCTAAAGAAGGATTGGTAGATTTCGGCAATCAATTTTATTTGAGCTTAGAGCTTTTGCGTCGTCACCCTTTAATTTTACGTAACTATCAACAACAGTTCAAATATATTCTAGTAGATGAGTTTCAGGATACTAATTTCGCCCAGTTTCAGATGGTTAAGCTTTTAACCAATGCCCAAAGAAATATTACGGTGGTAGCTGATGATGATCAGTGTATTTACCGTTGGCGCGGAGCAGCCTATAGCAATGTTCTGAATTTTACCCAAGAATATAAGCAAGCAAAAAATATCAGTTTAATCCAGAATTACCGTTCTACGCAGGAAATTTTAGATAGTGCCTACCAGTTAATTCAATATAATAATCCGGAACGTTTTGAAGTCAAAGCTAAAATTAATAAACACCTGATTGGCCTGAGTCCGGCAGGCAAGAAACCTGAACACCTGCATTTTGATACACATTCGGCTGAAGCGGATGCTGTAAGTAAGATTATACAAGATAAAGTAAGTTTAGGTAAGTTTAAGTATAGGGATTTTGCCATATTAGTGCGCTCCAATTCAGACGCCCAGGGTTTTATTCAATCTTTAAACATGTTAAGTATTCCTTGGCAATTTAGCGGAAATCAAGGTTTATACGCCAGGGAAGAGATAAAACTATGTATTAGTTTTCTACGGTTGGTTGCCAACCCTTCGGATTCATTAAGCTTATATTATTTGGTAAGCTCTGAAATTTATAAAGTGGATTTAGCGGATTTGGCTTTATGTAATCATTTCGCCAAGCGCAGAAACCAAACGCTTTATGCGGTATTCAGCAGTTTGGATAAACTCCCGGAATTAGTCGGAATCAAAGATTCAAGTAAGGATAAGATTCAGCAGATTCTTCTGGAGATTGAAAAATTCCTGCAGATCTCCCGCCAGGAGACTACCGGTCGGTTGCTTTACAGTTTTCTTTCCGATACCGGATATTTGAAATACTTAACGCATAACCCCAGCCTGGAGAAGGAAGCGAAAATTCAGAATATCGCTAAGTTTTTTAATCAGGTCAGGGAATTTGAATTGATCGCCCAAGAAGACCGGGTGATTCGCTTTATTCAGCATCTCAATCTTTTAATCGATTCCGGGGATGATCCTCCGACAGTGGAAGCGGATTTAGACCAGGACGCAGTAAATATTCTAACCATTCATAAGGCTAAAGGTTTAGAATTTAGAGTAGTTTTCTTGGTCAATCTGGTGCAGGGTAAGTTTCCGCTTCCTAAGCGTAGCCAACAAATTGCACTGCCGGATTGCTTGATCAAAGAAATGCTACCATCCGGAGATTTTCATATCCAAGAGGAACGCCGGCTTTTTTATGTCGGGATGACCCGTTCTAAAGAGGAATTGTATTTGACTAGTGCTGATGATTATGGAGGTAAACGTCTGCGTAAAGTCAGCCAGTTTGTTTTGGAGGCTTTAGGTAAACAGCCGCAGGAGACCCAGAAAAAAAAGACAGCGGCGATAGAGAATATTCAACATTTTGCTCCGCTGGAGCCATTGCCCGGTAAAGTTTTAGGGAAAATACCTGCAGATAAATTGGTGACTTTAAGTTATTATCAGATCGATGATTATTTAACTTGTCCTCTAAAATATAAATATGTAAATATCCTGCGCGTGCCGATTATGGAGCATCATACAGTTATTTACGGCCGGGCCATGCATGAGGCAGTGAGCCAGTATCTTTTGAATAAAATTAAAGGTGACTCGGTAGTTTTGGATGAAATATTGGATTGTTTCGCTGCTAATTTCGATCCGCAAGGATTTTTGGACGCTAACCACCAGGAGGAACGTTTTCGTATCGGTAGAGAGGCCTTGGTTAGATTCTATAAGCACGAAGAGCAACGTGGTAGGATTCCCAAATTCATTGAAAAAGAATTTTCTTTTGTTATCGGTAATAATAAAATTACCGGTAGGTTCGACCGGATTGATTTGGGGGAAAACGGGGCGGTGATTATGGATTTCAAGACTTCCGCGATCAAGACTCAAGAAGCTGCGGATAAACGAGTCAAAGGTAGTAAGCAGCTGAAGCTCTATGCCTTGGCTTACTGGCATATTTTCGGAGTATTGCCGGTGGCGGTAGAATTATATTTTCTGGAATCCGGAATCATCGGTAGGTCCGAGCTGCAGGCAGAGGATTTAGCAGATGTTCAAGAGGATATCCAGTGGGTAGCTTCAGGGATCCGCCAGCAAGAGTATCCGGCTAAACCGGAATACAAAGCCTGCACTTATTGCGCTTACAATCAAATTTGTCCTTACGCGGTCATTCGCTAATCTGATTGACAACCTCGGGGATTTGGGCTATAGTCAAAACAAGAGTATGAATGTAATTATTTCTGTTTTAATCTGGATTGCTAGTGGGTTGTTAACTATCCTGCTTTTTTTTATAGTTTTTATTTTAACTATTCTGCTTTTCCCTTTCGATAAAAATAGGAAGATCACTCATCTGCAGTGTTTTTGGTGGTCAGATTTATTGATTGCTTTAAATCCTTATTGGAGCCTTAAGGTTAGCGGGCTGGAACATCTTGACCGTAAAAAGACCTATGTGATTATTGCTAATCACCAGAGTCTGGCCGATATCGTAGTTCTTTATCAGATAAAAATGCAGTTTAAATGGGTGGCTAAGGCGAGCTTGTTTAATCTACCCTTTATTGGCTGGTGTTTAAGCTTGATCCAACATATTAAGCTTACCCGGGGAGATTTTTCTAGCATTAAAGAGATTTACCATATGGCAAGTAAATGGCTGCAGAAAGATATGTCAGTTTTATTTTTTCCGGAAGGCACCCGCAGTAGCACTGGCCAGTTGGGCGATTTTCAGAATGGGGCCTTTAAATTAGCGATTAAGGAGAAAAAAACTATACTTCCGGTTTGCTTAAAAGGAACCCAGGAGGCGATCCCTAAGGGCAGCTGGATTTTTAGGACTAAAGTTAAAGTTCAGGTGATCGTTCTTGAGCCAGTTCCAACCGCAGGTTTGGGCGCAGGCGATTTTGCTTTACTTAGGGATACAGTCCGCTCCCGGATTCAAGAGGCGCAAATTTTAGATTAAGCGATGAAAAAAAGATATAAAATTATTTTTTGGCTCTTTAGCATTCTTTTAGGGTTTTTCCTATTAGCACAAATTTTGATCACTACCTATGCTCCCCGGATCATAGAGCAGCAGATTGAACGGAATTTTAAGCTTAAAGCCAGCTTGGGGAGCATAAGTATAAGGCTGCCTTTTACGATTATTCTGGAAAGATTAGAGATTGGCGATTTAGCCAGTATTAAAAGAGTATCGCTGTCGCCTAATTTGCTGGCCTGGGTATTTGGGAAATTTGTTGTTCATGGGTTAAGAATTATTGAGCCGCGGATTAATCTTGAGCAGTCTGCCGATGGCAAGTTGAACTTGCCGGTTTTGGCGAAAAAAAGTAATGCTCGGCCAATCTATCTAACTAGCCTGAATTTAGTTGACGGGAAAATATTCTTTACGGATAAAAAAATAAGCGCGGTGGGCTTTCAGGTGGTGATTAATAAGTTGAATGTAAAAGTAGCTAAAGTTGTGTTTCCGTTGGCTTCGCTAGCGACAAATTTTAATGCTAGCGCAGAATTGCTGAGTTCTCAAGGCCAAGCCTGCGGAGAATTAGATTTTAGCGGTCGGTTGGAATATCTAGCTAAAGACCTAGATGCGCAATTAGTGGTTAAGAATCTGGACCTGACTGGATTTTCTGTCTATTACGGTAATTTTATCTCGCAAAAGAAACTGACCTCCGCCCAGCTAGATTTGGTTTCGATTTTTAAGGCTAGGAATAATATTCTAAAAATCAGCACTAAGTTTAATCTTTCTAAGCTGGCGTATGCGCCGGATCAGGAGCAGCAGTTAGACTCGGGTATAATGAAGAGTGCCTTGGATCTGTTTGCTGATCCGCAGGGCAACTTAAGCTTAGAATTTGATATTGATACCTTGCTGGATAACCCGGCTTTAAGCCGGGAACAAGTACAGAAAATAATTTTCAAAGCTGCGTCTAAAAATTTAGCGGAGCAACCTCCGCAGCAATTAATTGATAAAGTTAATACCTTGATCGATCAATATAAGGGTCTGGGCAAGGAGCTAAAAGCTATTTTTGATTGATAAGCGGCTTCTTAAAATTATTTAAATCATTAAATGGAAACGTTGAAATCGAAATCACTAAAAAATATCGAAGCGAAGATGGAAAATTTAGATGTAAATTCCCTGCGTTATCATGTGCTGGAGAGCGCTAAAAATTTTAAGTGCTCTTGGATTGAATTGGGGCGTTCTTTATATTCAGTGTGGAAAGATAAGATGTATAAAGAATGGGGTTATATTAGTTTTGAGGTTTATCTCGGCCGGGAGATCGGTATCCGCAAGCAGACCGCGATGAAGCTGCTTAAATCATATTATTTTTTAGAGAAGGAAGAACCCCAGTATCTTAAGGCTGACTACGCCGGGGCAACTGCGCCTGTAAATTTACCCAGTTATGAATCTGTGAATATCCTGCGTCAGGCAAAAAACAATAAGCACCTGGATGAGAATGATTATTGCGATTTAAAAAAAGAAGTTTTCGAAAAAGGTAAAGACGTCCAGGAGGTAAAAAAGAACCTCGGGGTAATAATCCGTCAAAGACAGGAGTTAGAACCGCAAGCAGCCGCTGAGAAAAAAAGAGAGGTGGTTTTAAATAGACTGCTTGGCCAACTGCGCTTGCTTAAGCAGGAGGTCCAGGTGCTTAAACTTTTACCAGCGCCCCTGGTTAAGGATTTAGATAATTTAATTAAAAATGTCGCTCAAGAGATTGCTGCTTGATTTTTAGCAGAAAGGAGTGATTTCAATGCTGGCAGGCGTGGGGAAAAACCTGACTCTGGAAAAAAGAATGGCTTTTTTAGGGGTGCGGGAAGAAGATATTATCGAAAGTTTCATCCGTTCTAGCGGACCCGGTGGGCAGAACCTCAACAAGACTGCTACTTGTGTTTATTTAAAACATCTGCCGACAGGTTTGGAGGTAAAATGCCAGCGCCAGCGTTCACAGCTTTTAAACCGCTCTTTAGCCCGGCATATACTTTTGAGTAAGATTGCGCATAAAATCCAGCAGGATAATTTGCAGCGGCAGTCTTTTCGGGCTAAGATTATGCGCCGGGATCGCCTAAAACCAAGAACTCTTAAAATTAAGATTCTAGAAGATAAACGCCGCCAGGGGCAGAAGAAGCAGGTGCGTAGAAAAATTCACGAGATTGAAGTTGCATAAACATTTTCTTGTGCTACAATAAATAAATTCTAAACTTAAAAAAGCAACTAAGCGATAGTTCTAACTAGGTTAGTTCTCCGCAGTTTAAGCCAGCGGGGGAAAGGAGAATAAAATGAATAACGGGGCGCCATCATTTATCGCCGGTTTGATTTCTTTAGCTTTAACGGTTTGGTTTGTTTATTTTACTGTACTGGTGGTTCAGAAGCTAAATAAACTAATCGAGTTATTGGATAAAAAGTAAGTCGAGCCTTTAAGTTTTAGGGCCAGCTGGGCAGGTTAATTTTAAGATTACATCCAGGGATTGATTAACCTGTTGACTTGTGAGACTAATTAGCGTATAATCTTAAAAAAAGGGAGGTAGAAAATTGGTTTTGGTCAAGGAGCAAAAAGCAAAATTAATTGATAATTTTAAAGTGCATTCCAGGGATACCGGAAGTGCTGAAGTGCAAATAGCGATTTTAACCGAGCGGATTAATGATTTAGGATTGCATTTTAAATCACATAAGAAGGATCTTCATTCCCGCCGCGGGTTACTGCTCTTAGTGAGCAGGCGCCGTAGACTCCTCAAGTATCTTAAAGATAAGGATATGAAGAAGTACGAAGAGATATTGGCCAAGCTGAGCTTGAGGAAATAACGTCAAAACGCCAATCCTTAAAAACAGAAAGAGCAATCATGCAAAATAAAAGTTTAAAGATTAAATTTGGTAAGAACGACCTTATTATAGAAACAGGCAGGTTAGCTAAACAGGCTAATGGTTCGGTAACAGTGACCTATGGGGCAACTGTTATCTTGGTTACTGCCTGTATGTCCAGTTCAATCCGTGAAGGGCAGGATTTTTTTCCTTTGACGGTTGAGTATCAGGAAAAAACTTATGCCGCTGGCAGGATTCCTGGTGGGTTCTTTAAACGCGAAGGCCGGCCTTCGGAAAATGAAATTTTAGGCAGCCGTTTGATTGACCGGCCGATCCGTCCGTTATTCCCGGAGGGATTCTTAAATGAAGTCCAGGTGATGGCTATGGTGCTTTCTAGCGACGGAGAAAATGATCCGAATGTTTTGGCATTAATCGGGGCCAGCGCAGCTTTAACTATTTCGGATATTCCTTTTAATGGCCCCTTGGCCAGTTGCCGGGTAGCCAGGATAAATAATGAGTTAGTTTTAAATCCTACTTATGCCGAGATTGAGAGTGCAGATTTGGAAGTGGTAGTTGCCGGTAACAAGAACGGCGTAGTGATGCTGGAGTCTAAAGCTAAAGAGGTTACCGAAGAGGAGTATTTTGAGGCAGTCAAATTTGGCATGGATAGCTTAAAGCCGATCCTGGCTTTGCAGGAGGAGTTCGCCCGTCTTTACGGTCAGCCCAAGGCTACAGTTGAACTGAAATTGATTGATCCGGTTTTAATGCAGCAGATTGAAAAGCTTTCCCAGGAAAGATTAGACAAAGTTTATAAATTAAGCAAAAAAGAAGAGCGCGAAGAGCAAATAGCTTTGTTGACTAAAGAGTTAGAAACACAGTTAACCGCAGAAGGATTTTTATCTCTAGATATTCACACTGGTCTGCATGAGGTGGAGAAGAGGCAAGTGCGGAGAATGATTTCGGATGAAAATCGGCGTATTGATGGCCGTTCTTTTAAACAGATTCGGGAGATTACCTGTGAGGTTTCTGTACTGCCGCGGACCCATGGATCAAGTCTTTTTACGCGCGGCCAGACTCAAAGTTTAGCGGTAACAACTTTAGGTACAGGCGAAGATGAGCAGTTGATTGAATCTCTGGATGGAGAAAAAAAGAAGTCCTTTATGTTGCATTACAATTTTCCTTCTTTTAGCGTTGGAGAAACACGCCCGATACGTGGTCCTGGCCGGCGCGAGATCGGACATGGCGCTTTAGCGGAAAAAGCTTTATTGGCGGTGATGCCGTCTAAAGAAAAGTTTCCTTATACCGTCAGGGTAGTTTCTGAAATTTTAGAATCTAACGGTTCCAGCAGTATGGCTTCCGTCTGCGCGGCTACTTTATCTTTGATGGATGCCGGAGTGCCAATTAAAGAAGCAGTCGGAGGAGTGGCTTTAGGATTAGTGCAAGAAGGAGATCAGGCGGCCATTCTGACGGATATCGCCGGTTTAGAGGATCATTTCGGGGATATGGATTTTAAAGTTGCCGGAACTCGCAGCGGGATTACGGCAGTACAATTAGATCTCAAGAATGCCGGGATTTCCCTAGAATTACTCAAAGATTGTTTGGCGCAATCTAAGGAGGGCAGGTTATTTATTTTGGATAAAATGAGTACGGCCTTGAGCGGTCCGCGGGAAGAACTTTCTAGTTTTGCTCCGCGTATTGATGTTTTGAAAATAAATACTGAAAAGATCGGAGAATTAATCGGGCCAGGAGGCAAAACTATTAAGGCAATTATTGCTGCTACCGGGGCTAGTATTGATATTAAGGATGACGGTACGGTTTTAGTGGGTTCGCTAGATGCAGCTAAATCTGATGCAGCGATTAAAATGATCAAGGCAATTACCGATGAAGTAGAAGTAGGCAGGATTTATATCGGTAAGGTGAAGCGGATTATGCAGTTTGGGGCCTTTGTAGAACTAGCTCCGCGCAAAGAGGGACTAGTCCATGTCTCTGAGTTATCCAGTACTTTTGTAAAGAAAATCGAGGACGTGGTAAAAGTGGGGGATGAATTTAAAGTTAAAGTCATCGGCATCGATGAATTGGGCAGAATAAATTTAAGCAAAAAACAGGCTGAAGCACCGCAGCAAAACAGTTAATTCTAGAAGTGAGAGAAAGAAGAATTAATGAGGTCAAAGGCGTAGTTCTGGTGGCGGTGGGGCTGATGATATTAGCCAGCCTTATTCGTTTTGATCGCTTGGACCTTGTTTTTTACACCTCGCATCCTAATTTCCCAGCTAAAAATTTACTCGGAGTTTTTGGCGCCTACCTAGGTGGGTTGATTGTTATTTTATTCGGAAGTATCTCCAGTTATTGCATTCCGTTTTTAGTGATCATGTTGGGTATAAAATATTTCCGTCAGGATAAGCCTTATTTAAGTCTGGCCCGTATTCTGGGAATGTTTGTTTTACTGGTTTCCATCAGTTCTTTAATTGGGATGTTCAACCTCAACAATGACCTGCTTAGGTTTCAGCTGTCGGGTTTCTTTGGCTCACTGACCGCTAATTTTATTACTGCTTATTTTAGCCGCTTAGGCGGCTTTATTATTTTTATTACTTTTATTATTCTCTCCTTGGCTTTAGTTACGGAAATTCTTATTTCTTCTCTTTTCCTTAAACTCACCAAAAGAATGCAATCTGTTCTTACTGGATTGAATATCTTGACTAAAAAGCCCAAGGCTACTTTAGTTAAGATCAAGCCGAATCTGGTTCCCAAGAATAGCGCTTTACCTAAAAAAACAGAATTTGAGTTAGCTGCTTCTAAGCCTAAAATTTTTATGCCGGAGTCTTCTTCTGTGCCTAAATTGAAGATCCAGATTAAGAATAATAAGCCTCCGGCCGAAGAGATAAAACTGAAGAGTAGCGATTTAAAAATCGGCGACTACCATTTACCTTCCGTAGATTTATTAGATACGCCTGCTCCGTCTGATAACCGTCAGATGAAGGAGGATCTGGAAGATTGTGCCCGGACACTAGAAAATACCCTGGAGGATTTTGGTATTACGGCCAAGGTTACCGATATTATACGCGGCCCGGTAATTACCCGTTATGAATTAGAACCGGCTGCCGGTGTAAAGATTAACCGGATTGAAGCTTTAAGCGACGATATCGCTTTGGCGATTAAGGCCCAGTCTATCCGGATCATTGCCCCTATCCCCGGTAAGGGGAGGGTGGGAGTAGAAGTGCCTAACCTGCAAAGCGCTTTAGTTTGCATCAGAGATTTACTTACTTCCGCAGAATATCATAAACAGAAGTCGCCTTTGACTATAGCTTTAGGCAAAGATATCACCGGTCGCAGTGTATTCGGTGACCTGGATGATATGCCGCATTTATTGATTGCCGGGACTACTGGCAGCGGTAAGACTGTATGCGTGAATACGTGTATTTTGTCATTATTATTCCGGGGTTCTCCGAATGATTTAAAATTTCTCATGATTGATCCTAAGATGGTAGAGCTGATGCCTTTTAATGGGTTACCGCATCTTTTGTGTCCGGTAGTTACCGATGCTAAGAAAGCGGCGGTTGCTTTGAATTGGGTGGTTTCTGAGATGGAGTCGCGTTATGTGCTTTTATCTAAAGCCGGTGCCAGGAATATCGAGGCCTATAATGAAAAGCAGGAAAAAATTCCTTATATTATTGTTGTGGTTGATGAATTTGCGGATTTAATGAGTGTGGCGCGTGACCAGATCGAAAATGCGATTACACGCTTGGCCCAGCTTTCGCGGGCAGTAGGGATACATCTAATTTTAGCTACTCAGCGTCCCAGTGTAGATGTTATCACTGGCGTGATCAAAGCAAATTTACCGGCCCGGGTATCTTTTAAAGTGGCTTCCAAGGTCGACTCTCGAACCGTTCTAGACGCAAACGGGGCGGAGGCTTTACTGGGCAAGGGGGATATGTTATTCTTACAACCCGGCAAAGAAGATTTGATTCGCATTCAGGGGGCCTTAGTCAGAGACGCTGAGATCGAACGGGTGGTTGAATTTATTAAAGCTCAAGGGGAGCCGGCTTATGATGACCAGATTCTTAAGGAGCAGCAGAAAAATAGTTTAGCTAACGGGGATAAGGATGAGCTTTATGATGAAGCGGTACGCGTAATTATGGAGAGTAATCAGGCTTCGGTTTCTATTTTGCAAAGGCGTATGCGTTTAGGATATACGCGGGCGGCGCGGATTATTGATATGATGGAAATGGAAGGTTTAGTGGGTCAATTTGAAGGCAGTAAACCGCGTCGGATTTTAGTCGACCGGGAGGCTTGGCTTAAGGATTTAACTGGCGGTAATACCCCGCGCTAAGTAGGAGGAAAGAAAAACGTGAATATTGAAACAGCCGGTTCTCGGCTCAAAAAAATTCGACAGGAGAGAGGTTTGAGTTTGGAAGATGTCCAGAAAAAGACTAAAATTCACCTTAATGTATTACGTGCGATTGAAGGAGACAGTATTTCAAATTTAAGCCCGATTTATCTCAAAGGTTTCATTAAAATTTATTGTGGTTATTTAGGATTAGAGGTGAATGATTTTATTGGTTCAAGCGGGCATTTGCAAAAACCGACTTTAAATGCCGCCGTAGGCAGGCCGATTGGAGCGCGTAGCGAAAAGAAACCCGCTTCTTTCATTAAAGATGCGTCTTTAAAGCTGAATGCTTTTCGGCCTTCGGATAATTTTAAAAGAATAATTGCTATTTTAATTATCGGATTGCTCTGTTTATTTTTGGGGATTAATTTAATAAAATTTATTTCTGCTCGGCTTAAACCTAAGCACCGGCTGGAAAAGGCAAAAACTTCTATGCCTGTTTCTGTGCCGAAGAGCGCTATTTCCCCGCCGGCGTCAGTGACCTTGCCTAAAGTTAACAAAGAGCTGACGCAGGGTTTTGCTTTGAGTATCTTTGCGCGCGGTAAATCTTGGATTTCGGTTAAAGTAGACGGTAAGGTGGTTTTTCATGGGGTGCTTGCCCGTGGCCGTTCGGAAACCTGGCAAGCCCGGGAAAAAGTAGAATTATCTTTGGGTGATGCCGGCGCAGTAGAATTACAGGTAAATGATCAGCGTTTCGCTAACCTGGGAAGGTCTGGACAATCTTTAAAAAATGTCGTGGTTAATAAAGACGGTTTAAAGATTTCCAGATGAAGCAAAAAATCGGGTTTTTAAGCCTGGGCTGTCCTAGGAATTTAGTAGATAGCGAAACCATTGCTGGGCGGCTTAAATTTAAGCATTATACTATTGTTGAAGATTTAACTCAAGCGCAGGTGGCGATAGTGAATACTTGCGCTTTTATTCAGGAGGCCAAGCGAGAATCTATTGAAGCCATTTTGGATCTGGTAGAGTTAAAAAAGCAAGGTAAGCTGGAAAAAATTATTGTTTGCGGTTGTCTGGCGCAACGCTATAAAAATTTAGCTAAAGAACTGCCAGAAGTAGATGCTTTTGTCGGGAGGTTGGGATTAAGTGATGATGCATCGCGCAGGTTTGCTTTAACTCCTAAGCATTACGCTTATCTAAAAATTTGCGAAGGTTGCCTGAATCAATGCAGTTATTGTGTTATCCCTAAGATTAAAGGTAGCTTAAAAAGCTTAGATGAGCTTGCGATAATGCGGCAAGTGCGTAGTTTTAACCGTCGAAAGATTGCCGAGCTAAATATTATCGGGCAGGATATTACAAGTTTCGGCCTGGACATTTGCGGGGAAAGTCAGCTAACCGGTCTATTGCGGAAAATCATCATTCAGGCTCCGGATATCCCCTGGATCCGGCTTTTATATTTAAATCCCCGCCGGGTGTCTAACGAATTATTAAAACTTATCGCTGGTTGTCGGCAGATTTGTAAATATATCGATTTACCGATACAGCATATCAATAATCGCATTCTTAGGTTAATGAACCGGAAGATCACTAAACAGGAGATTATGGTTTTAATTAAAAAGATCAGAAAAACTATTCCTGGAGTTTACTTGCGCACTTCTTTAATCGTGGGGTTTCCTTCTGAAACTGCTGAGGAATTTGATGAATTATTGGCATTTGTAAAAGATCTGCGTTTTGACCGTTTAGGAGCTTTTCTTTATTCGCGTGAAGAAGGTACTCCTGCTTATCATTTTCAGGGTCAGATTCCCGCTGCACTCAAGCAGGAAAGACTAGATAGGTTGATGTCTGCGCAGCAGCAAATAGCATCCGGGTTGAACGCTGAATTGCTGGGGAAAACTATTTCCGTGTTGGTGGAGGAAAAACATGAAGGTGTTTATATCGGCCGCAGCCAGGGAGATGCCCCGGAGGTCGACGGAGTGGTATATATAAATACTAAACAATTATTAAAGGCAGGCGGAATTATTCCGGTGCAGATTACCGACACTTTGGAGTATGATCTAGTGGGGGAACCAAAACTATGAATCTTGCTAATCGTTTGACCATGCTGCGTATTTTGTTAACTTTTGTATTTATGTTCTTTTTATTTTGTAACGGACTTTTGCCGAAGGCGATCAGTTTAGTCGTTTTTATCCTGGCAGCGCTCTCGGATTATCTCGACGGGTTGATTGCTCAGCGTAGGAATATGGTTACCGATTTCGGCCGGTTAATGGACCCGATTGCAGATAAAATTTTAGTTTTGGCAGCTTTTGCCGCCTTTGTACAATTGCAATTGATCGATGCTTGGATGTTTGTAATTATTGTTTCCCGGGAAATCTTGATTACTTCCATGCGTTTATTCGCTTTAAATAAAGGGAAGGTGCTGTCAGCGGCCCGCGCCGGTAAGCATAAAACAGTTTTGCAGATGATAGTTATTTTTACCATTTTAGGTTTTATCCTGCTGAAAGAAATTATATTAAAATATTATACTTGGAATCCTGCTTGGGAAAAGGCCTTTCGCCAGGGGATATTTTTCTTAATGCTATTGACCGTAGGGCTGACGCTTTATTCCGGTTTATCCTACCTTTGGCAAAACCGTAAAGTTATTGCCCGCCTATGAAGGTAAAAAAAATGGCTAGTTTTCTAGTGCGGATCTTAAGCAGTGTTTTTTTTATCGGCTATTTACCGCTTGTACCGGGCACTTTCGGCAGTCTCGTGGGGGTAGGGTTATTTTATCTGTTAAGGGGGATAAGCCCTGCGGCCTATCTTTTGTTTACTGGAGGGATTATCGGTTTAGGCCTGCTGGTCAGCGGAAGAACAGAGCGGTTATTAAATAAGAAAGATCCGAGTTGTATTGTGATCGATGAAGTGGCAGGCATGTTGCTGGGTTTAAGCTTCCTGCCGCTTAATTTAAAAACAATTTTTTTGGCTTTTTTGGTCTTTCGCATCTTTGATACGCTTAAACCGTATCCGGCTTCCCGGTTTCAGAATAGTCATGGCTCAATCGGAGTGATGGCTGATGATTTGGTGGCTGGGGTTTACACTAATCTTGTCCTGCGTTGCATATTGCTATTGGCATTAATATTCTAAACTAAATCTAGAAATTTAATTCTTTTAAGATGCTATAAGTTGCGCCTTGCCTGCCGAGTTGGCTCTGGAATAAGGTAATACCGGTAACTTTAAACTTAAGATGCGCATCCGATAAAGTGTTATTGATATTTTTTAAATTTTCTCTCCATATTCTATCCCCGAGATGGTTTTTGATGCGGCCCAGGCTGATGTGGGCCTGGAAGGTGCGTTTTTCTTTAGCTAACCCTAATGTGTAAAGGTCCGTTTCGATTTGGTTGACCAATTGACTTAATTCTACCGGCGGCTGATGAGTGCCGATCCAGATTATCCGCGGTTGCTGTGAGTTCGGAAAATATCCTAAGGTTTCCAATTTAATTTCGAAAGCTAAGCTGGATTTAACCCTCTGTTGGATTATTTGTTGAGTATTACACAGTTGTGCGTTGGTAATCTCTCCGAGAAATTTTAAGGATAAATGCAGGTTAGGAGCAGCCACCCAGGCAATCTTGGGTAGGATTAAACTTAGTTGATCCTGAATTTCCGCCAGCTTATTCCGGATAGCTAAAGGTAAGCCTATGGCGATAAATACGCGCATAATAAACGCAGGGCTGCTTGGACAGCTTTATGCTGGATATTGCTTCGGTTACCTGAAAAAATAAATTTACGATAGAAACTCTTTTTCTTGGCTGCCAGGCAGAGGCAAACCGTACCTACGGGTTTTTTTGCTACTGCTCCTGCGGGGCCGGCAATTCCGGTAATGCTTAATCCTAGATCTGCCTGGCTTACTTTACGGATATTCTGAGCCATTAATATGGCTACGGATTTAGAGACTGCACCGTATTTGGAAATTAATTTCGCAGGAATTCTGAGGATTTTTTCTTTAGCGCGGTTGCTGTAAGTAACTGCACCTAAAACAAAATAATTCGAAGCTCCCGGCAGACTGGTTAAAAGAGTAGAGAGCTGACCTCCGGTACAGGATTCCGCAACGGCGATAGTCATTCCCTGGTTAATTAACTGCTGATGAACTTGTTGGCTGAGCGGCTTTAGCATGAATATTATTATAGACTTTTTTAAACATATTGACAAGTTGAGTTTTTTTGGTAAAATAATTACATTAATCTTTGGGGCAAGGTGTGAATCCTTACCGGCGGTTGCGCAAATGGCTACACTAAATCTGCAGGTTGGTTTAAGTGTGAGTGAAAAAAGCGCACACCGGCGCCTAATTAGCGCCGAGTGAAAAGCCCGCGAGCCGGAGCTTGATTTTAGCTTCTGCAGATCTGGTGGAATTCCAGGGCCGATGGTTGCGCGTAAGCGCGCCCAAACCAGTAAATCGGTTTGGTGTAAAGTCCAGATGGGAAAAGATTAAATAAATGCCCGAAAGTTTTATTTTCGGGTTTTTCTTTTTAAGGGGCTAAAATGTTTAATAGCATTCCAGAGATTATTGAAGATTTGAAAGCCGGTTTAATGGTGATTGTGGTTGACGATGAAGATCGTGAGAATGAGGGTGATCTAGTAATGGCCGCTTCGGCCGTCAAGCCTGCGGATATTAATTTTATGGCTAAATTCGGCCGGGGATTGATTTGTGTGCCCATGGAGGAGGAAAGGTTGCGTTTTTTAGAACTGGACCCGATGCTGAAAAACACATTGCAAATCAGTAATGGCGATCCTTTTCAAACCGCCTGGATGATTTCAGTAGATGCCGCAAAAGGTATTACTACCGGAATTTCAGCCCATGATCGGGCTGAAACAATCACAGTCCTAATAAGTGATCAAACTCTGCCCGAAAATTTAGTGCGTCCCGGTCATATTTTTCCTTTACGTTCGCGCCGCGGCGGGGTGCTGGTGCGGGCTGGTCATACCGAAGCTAGCCTGGACTTAATGCGTTTAGCTGGGCTTTATCCGGCAGGAGTAATTTGCGAGATTATGAATGATGATGGTAGTATGGCCCGGATGCCGCAACTTTTGGAGTTTTCCCGTAAACATGCGTTGAAGATTTGCACGATTGCTGACTTGATTAAGTTTCGCCGCCGGAGAGAAAAATTAGTGGAAGCAGTGGTCCAAACTAAATTACCTACAAAATTTGGGGAATTTAGGTTAATCGTTTACCGCGACCAGACTAATGGACAAACTCACCTTGTTCTATGCATGGGGGAGTGGGCGGATGAATCGATATTAGTGCGCGTGCACTCAGAATGCTTGACCGGTGATGTTTTTGGGTCATTGCGCTGTGACTGCGGAAAACAGTTAGAGAAAGCAATGCAGATGATTGCTGCGGAGAAAAAAGGGGTTATTCTCTATATGAATCAGGAAGGACGCGGTATCGGATTGACCGAAAAGTTACGCGCCTATAATCTTCAGGATAATGGGATGGATACGGTAGAAGCCAATGAAGCTTTGGGGCATAAAGCTGATTTACGCGATTATGGTATCGGCGCCCAGATCCTAGTAGATTTAAAGATTAAGCAGCTCAGGCTTTTAACGAATAATCCGCGTAAAATTGTCGGATTAGAGGGATATGGTTTAAAGGTTTTAGAGCGGGTCCCTTTAGAAATCGAGCCAGGCCTGGAAAATTATAAATATCTCAAAACCAAAAAAGATAAATTAGGGCACCAATTAGAGCTTTAGGGCTATGGGTAGAATAGTTTCTTTTACTAGGTGCTCAACCGGATTTTTGAGCGTTTTATGCGTAAGTCAAAATTAATTCCTGCCGGAAGGCAGGCGCAGAGAGGCTTTTTAGGGCTATAGTTTAGGTTGGTTATAGTTTTAGCAAGCTTTCTGCTTATTGAGGGAGGTCATATGATAAAGGTGGTGGAAGGAAAATTATTGGCAAAAGGTTTAAGTTTTGGTTTGGTGGCTTCACGTTTCAATGATTTCATGACTAAAGAATTAGTAGCCGGCTGTATCGATACATTACTCAGGCACGGTGCGGAAGATAAAGATATTACCTTAGCCTGGGTTCCTGGGGCATTCGAAATCCCTTTGGTTGCCCAAAAAATGGCTCAGACTAAATCTTTTGATGCTTTAATCTGTTTGGGCACGGTTATCCGTGGGGCGACTCCGCATTTTGACTATATCGCTGCCGAAGTTGCTAAAGGGGTAGCTACAGTTTCTTTAGACGGAGGCTTGCCGGTAATTTTTGGCGTAATTACAGCGGATAGCATTGAGCAGGCTGTCGAGCGCGCCGGTTCTAAAGATGGTAATAAGGGGCGTGATGCGGCGCTTTCGGCAATTGAGATGGTTAATTTGAACGCCCAGTTGAAATAATAAATAATCTTATTGCTCCGACAGGTGTTCTACTCGGCTGAGCCTTATGGCTGTTTTGCCGTCAGGGACGGCTAGGATGTTCTATCTTTTTGCAAAAAAGTGTTTTAGATTTATGATATTTAATCTGTAGAGGGCTTATAGAATGAGGAAACGGACTAAGGCGCGTGAATATGTATTACAGATGCTCTACCAGGTCGATATTACCCGCGGGAATTGGCAGGAAGTTTTAAAGAATTTTTGTTCTAGCGATGACCGGGAGGATGTATCTGGAGAGCTTAAAGATTTTTCTTCCCAACTCTTAGAGGGGGTAGTGAACCATTTGCAAGAGATCGATAAAAAAATTAGTCGCTATGCTGCTAATTGGCAACTGGAGCGTATGGCATTCGTTGACCGCAATATTATGCGTTTAGGCTGTTTTGAACTTTTATTCCGCGCGGATATTCCCCCCAAAGTGGCGATTAATGAAGCGGTAGAATTAGCGAAAAAATATTCCGGGATAGAGTCCGGTAAGTTTGTAAATGCTATATTAGATCAAATAAAGATCGAAAAAGAAAAATGAAATACGCTGATTTACATGTGCATACTACCCACAGTGACGGAACTTATACTCCTGCGCAGCTGGTTAAAGCCGGCTTGGAAAAAGGGATTTCTGCGTTGGCGATTGTCGATCATGATACGTTGCAAGCTCTGCCTGAGGCGTTGCTGGCTGCCCAAGGTACGGATTTAGAGATTATTCCGGGTATCGAGCTGACTGCTCAGCATGAAAATCAGGAGATTCATATTCTGGGGTATTTTTTGGATTATAGAAATAAAGAGTTGTTGGAAAAATTAAAGCTAGTGCAGCTGAACCGTGTTCAAAGAGTTTATAAAATCGTTGAAAATTTATCCGGACTGGGAGTCAAGCTTGATCCGGGAGCTGTTTTTAGCATTTCCGGTAAAGCCACGGTGGGCAGGATGCATATCGCCCGGGCTTTAGTTGAGGAGGGGATAGTAGCTTCAACCTCTGAGGCGTTTCGTAAATATATTGGAGATAAGTCTCCGGCTTATGTTTTAGGGTTTCGCTTATCTGTTCCGGAAGCTATTCAATTGATCCAGGCTGCCGGCGGAGTAGCGGTCCTAGCTCATCCGTATATGCTGCACAACGACGCTTTAATTACAGAATTTGCGGGTTATGGCTTAGCAGGTATCGAGGTCTATTATCCTGAACATTCTCAGTCTATGGTTAATTTTTACCTGGATTTAGCTAAACAGCTTAATCTGTTAGTCAGTGGAGGAACGGATTTTCATGGTAGCGTTAAACCGGAGATAAAATTAGGCATGATTAAAATACCATTAGTGTTGGTGGAAAAATTGCGGCAGGCTAAAAAATGATTAAATCACTTGACGCATATTACATGGGAATAGCTTTAAAATTAGCGCTGAAGGCTAAAGGTAGGACTGCTCCCAATCCATTGGTTGGGGCCTTAGTAGTAAAAGCGGGTAAAATTATCGGCCGCGGTTTCCATGCCCAGGCCGGTCTAGCGCATGCTGAGATTTTAGCCTTGGATGAAGCCGGTAAGAAGTCCAAAGGGGCGACTTTGTATGTTACGCTTGAACCCTGCGCGCACACCGGGCGCACCCCGCCTTGTATCAATCGTATAATCGGCAGCGGGATTAAAGAAGTAGTTGTTGGCATGATCGATCCTAACCCTTTAAATAATGGCCGGGGCATTAACTTGCTCAAGCAAAGTAATATTAAAGTTAGGGTGGGGGTGCTCAGCGAAAGATTAAAAGAAATTAATGAAAGTTTTATTAAATATATTACTACGCGCCTGCCTTTTTTAACGGTAAAAGTTGCAGAATCTTTAGATGGCCGGATTGCTACCCGCACCGGAGATTCTAAATGGATTACTTCGGATCGATCGCGGGCTTTTGCCCACCGGATGCGTAAAGATTACGATGCAATTATGGTGGGGGTTAATACCGTATTGCGTGATAATCCTAGTTTAAACGCTTGGTTCTCGCAAAAGAAATTGATTAAAATAATTGTCGATAGTAATTTGAGTATCTCGGAGAATTCCAACATTTTTGCCAATGACAGCCAGGTAATTATTATCACTTTGCCTACTCGGCCCGGCCAGGAAACGGAAAATCGTATAAGGTTATCAGCTAAAGCTAAGATTTTAGAAGTTAAGGAGAAAGCCGGGCAAATTAATTTGCGGGATGCTTTAAAAAAATTAGCCCAGTTGGAAATTAGTAATATTATTGTAGAAGGGGGCGGAACGCTGATCGGCTCATTGTTTGATGAAAGGTTAGTCGATAGAATTTTATTTTTTATCAGTCCTAAGATCATCGGCGGCAAAGATGCTGTTTCTTCAGTAATGGGTATAGGGGTTAAGCGTATCGATCAAGCGATAAAATTACAGGATTTAAAAATTAAACGCCTGGGCCAGGAACTTTTGGTAACAGCAAGAGTAAGTTAAATGTTTACTGGAATTGTTGAAGAACTGGGAAGGATTAAAAGATTGGCGCCTAGAGCGGGGGTGCTCTTTATGGAAGTGAGCGCCGAAAAGACACTATTAGATACTAAGATCGGAGATAGTATTGCGGTGAACGGGGTTTGTTTGACCGTGGTCTCGGTGGCAAACAGCACTTTGAGTTTCGAGGTGGTTTCTCAGACGCTTAAGACGACTAATCTGGGGCTAGCCAAAGTTGGCCAAGCAATGAATTTAGAGCGTAGTCTTAAGTTGGGTGACCGAATTTCCGGGCATTTTGTTTCCGGGCATATCGATTGTTTAGGGCGTATGCGTAGGAAATTTTTACGCAACGGAGCCTGGGAGCTGGAGATTACTGTTCCGCCACCTTTTAGGCGTTATTGCCTGCCCAGAGGCTCAGTGGCGATTAATGGAATCAGCTTAACTTTAGCCAGGACTACTGCTAATTTTTTTGCAGTTTGTATCATTCCCCATACTTTTAAGTACACTAATCTAAGTTCAGTTTATCCAGCCGGCCAACTGAATGTGGAGTTCGATCTCCTTGCCAAACGCGCTGCAGTTTAATTCTTCTATTATTGCCTAAATTATAAATTTCTGATATACTAATTATTCAATTGGATAATTTCGGCACCTGGCGTTTTGTACTCCGTGCTTAATGCACCTGGCCCCTAGTGGAATTGGGTCAGTGTCGCCGTGGGGCGAGAATTGGCTGGTGCAAAAAGGTAGATTCTGGCACCCAACGCTGAACGGAATTGCGTTGGTGCCGCATTTGTATGCGGGGCGTGGCTCAGCTTGGTAGAGCGCAGCGTTCGGGACGCTGAGGTCACAGGTTCAAGTCCTGTCGCCCCGACTTAAATCTTACAGGCAGATGGTGTGCAAGGTTGTTAAGGGTAAAATAAAGATGGCCCAAAAATATTCTGCAAGTTAATCTTAGCATCGGCGAACAATCTGTGGAATGTTTAGCTATGAAATGATGGGCTTAATCTATGAAAAAACAGGCGCATATTTATTATTCTGGCCGGGTACAGGGAATAGGTTTCCGTTATACAATCCAAGATATAGCAAAATTCCATCAGGTTTTGGGTTGGGTTAAAAATTTAGATGATGCCAGGGTAGAAGTGGTGGCGGAGGCTACGGAAGATGCGCTGAATAAATTTTTACAACAAGTCAATCAGCATTTTCTTCAGTATATCCGTGATGTAAGCCTAGAATGGCTGCCGGCCAGCGGCGAATTCCGCGATTTTAGAATTAAGTCCTAGCCATATCAAAATCAGAAATGTCCATCCAAATTAAAAAAGAAATTGAACAATTAAAAGCGCAGTTACGGCAATATGATTATCAGTATTATGTTTTAAGTCAACCGCTGGTTTCGGATAAGGAATATGACGATTTATTGGTCAGGCTGAAGCTGCTGGAAGACCAATATCCTGCTTATCGGTCTGCAGATTCTCCTAGCCAGCGTTTAAGCGGAGGGATTAGCCCGGGTTTTAAAACCGTGCACCATGCTGTGGGGATGTTTTCTCTGGATAACACTTATTCAATTGATGAATTAAGACTTTGGGATCAGCGTGTGCGTAAAGGGTTAGGTGAAAAGTCTGATTATCAGTATGTGGTTGAGCTTAAGATTGACGGAGTCAGCGCCAATTTAACTTATGTTGATCGTAAACTTGCCTTGGGGGCAACCCGGGGGGACGGGCAGACCGGTGAAGATGTTACGGCTAACATTAAAACTATTCGTGCTATTCCGTTGTTGCTTTTAAATCAGAATTTACCAGAATTCATTGAAGTGCGCGGCGAGATATATATGGATAAAAAGGATTTTTTAAGAGTGAATCAAGAGCGGGCAGAGCAAAATGAAGCTTTATTCTCCAATCCGCGTAATGCTACGAGCGGCTCCTTAAAACTTTTGGACAGCGCTTTGACTGCTAAACGACGGCTTAATTTTTTTGCTCATTCCTTAGGGGTTTACCGGGGTGGGCCGGCAATTACTACCCAATGGGATTTTTTAATCCAGCTTAAAAACTGGGGTTTGCGTACTAATCCGCATTCTGTTCTTTGTTTAAATATTGCAGAGGTAATCAGCTATTGTCAAAAATGGCAGGATAAACGCGACGAATTAGATTATGAGATTGATGGGGTGGTAGTTAAAGTGAATAGTTTTAACCAACAGCAGGATTTAGGTTTTACGGCCAAAGCTCCGCGTTGGGCAGTGGCTTATAAGTTTGCTGCTCGGCAAGCCACAACCGAAGTTTTGGCGATTAATGTTAATGTTGGCCGTACAGGAGTGATTACTCCAGTGGCTTTGCTGCGACCGGTTGAATGTTCCGGGGTATTGATCAGTAATGCTACCTTGCATAATTTTGACGAGATTCAGAGGCTAGGTTTACGTCCAGGGGACCGGGTGCTTATTGAAAGGGCTGGGGATGTTATACCTAAAATAATAAAAGTGATGGAGCAAAAGGGGAAACAGCCTTATAATAAACCTCAAAAGTGTCCGGCCTGCCAAGGAAAGATTGTTAAGGAAAAATCCGCGGATGTGGCTTATCGTTGTATTAACTCTGATTGTCCGGCTCAGCTAGAGCGGGCACTTTTACATTTTGCCAGCCGGGATGCTTTAGATATCGAAGGTTTAGGCCAGGCGGTAATTACGCATTTGGTAAAGTCGGGTCGGTTAAAAAGCCTAGCGGATATATACAAGCTTAACCTTAATGATTTATTACAGGTAGAGTTATTTAAAGAGAAGAAAGCGAATAATTTATTAGCAGCTATTCAAAGAAGTAAACAGCAGCCGTTGGCACGTTTGCTTTTTGCTTTCGGTATACGTCATGTCGGACAAAAAGCCGCTTATACTTTAGCTGCAGAATTTACTAGTTTAGATAAGTTGATGCGAGCTAAACTTCAAGATTTAGAACGGATACCTGAGATTGGCGCAGTGATCTCCGTTTCCCTGGTAGATTATTTTAGCTTGTCTCAGACTAAAAAATTAATCGCTGAGCTAAAAAAGTTCCGGGTGAATATGCGTCAGCAGGCTACTCTGATTAAGATGGGAGGTTTAACCGGTAAAACTATAGTTTTTACCGGGCAATTAGATGAGTTTTCACGTTCGCAAGCAAAAGAGTTAGTGCGCAAGCACGGAGGTATTTTTACTTCTAGTTTAAGCAGTAAAACAGATTTTTTAGTCGCCGGAAAGAATGCGGGGTCGAAATTAATCCAAGCCCGCCAGCTGGGGGTGCCGATTATTAGCGAGCAGGAGTTTAAGGAGATGATTCTATGAGAGTAGAAAAAGCATTGTGGGGTTTAGCGGTTTGTTTTTTGGCATTACATTTACTAGGGTGCGAGGCTTTCACTCGTAAGTTTACTCGTAAAAGTAAAAAGACGGATGCGGCGACAGAAATGGTGCTTATTCCGGAGCAATACCGCGGCCCCGATCTGACGCAAGAAGAAATTTACCGCCAGCATTATCTTTATTGGAGCGGTTGGCAGGAAGAATTAATTAATGCCTTGGCTCAGAAGGCAAGTTTAAAGAAAAAATTAGATTGCGCCCAGCAGGCGATGAAGAACTTAATGAACATGCAAGCGATGTTGGTAGCCGATGCCCAGAAGAATTTCGATCCGGAGATTGCTAAATTTAACGATCTGATCGCAGATTTAAACAGCGATGCCTATGGCACAAACGACCGGCGGAATTTACGGACAGCTGAGCGGATTAAGTCGAACATCCATAAGAATTTTATCTATCCTAAAATAAAGAATTATTTAAAATGATTTTGGAAACGGTTAGTGTCGGGGAATTACAGGTTAATTGTTATATCCTGGCTTGTGCTGAAGGCGCTCAGGCGATAATCATTGATCCCGGAGCTCAAGCGGTAAAAATCTGGGGAGTTTTAAAGCGGCATAGATTACAGCCGGCGATGGTGATTAATACTCATGGCCATTATGATCATATCGGCAGCGATGATGAATTCGGTGTGGGAGTTTATGTGCACAAAAAAGATTTACCGATGCTGCTGGATGCCAGTAAGAATCTTTCTGCAGATTTCGCCTTAGCTTATCGAGTCAGCGCGCAGATTAAAACCTTGGAAGATAAAGAAGTTATCCGATTAGATTGTTTAGAATTGGAAGTAATGCATTTACCCGGGCATACTCCGGGAGGGTTGGGTTTATTAATCAGAAAGCCCCAAACAGATATTGTTTTTTCCGGGGATACTTTATTTTGCCAGGGGGTCGGGCGTTCGGATTTACCGGGTGGCAGTCAAAGGTTATTAGAGGAATCTATCCGGGAAAAATTATTTTCTCTGCCGGTTAATACCAAAGTTTATCCGGGGCACGGATCTGCTACTACTATCGGCAGGGAAAAAGCCAGCAGCGCATTTAGATTATAATGAAAGAACTGATTGATTCTTTTTTGGATTATTTGACAGTGGAAAGGGCGCTAGCTAAAAATACTATTGTTGCCTATCGGGCTGATCTGGATCGTTATTTGAATTTCATAGAAAAGCGTAATATAGCTGTGCTTTCTAAAGTAGCCAAGAACGATATTGTTGATTTTATGCTTACTCAAAAAGAGCTGGGTATTTCGCCTACGAGTATTTCGCGCCGTTTAGCAGCGATACGCATGTTCCACCGTTTTTTAGCCAGGGAAAGAGTTTTAAAGAGCGATCCAACCACTTTGATTGATTCTCCAAAACTCTGGAAGAAGGTACCAGATACGCTCTCTTTAAATGAAGTTGAATCGTTGATCAGCCAGCCGGATATACGTGATCGCCAAGGCATCCGAGATAAAGCGATCCTGGAAACTCTTTATGCTACAGGCATGCGGGTATCGGAGTTAAGTAATCTAAAAACCAATAATGTCAATCTAGCGATCGGATTTTTGCGTTGCATCGGTAAAGGCAATAAGGAGCGGATTGTCCCGTTGGGCAGGAAGGCCATCCAGAGTATTAATCGTTATTTAGAATTTAGCCGCCCATTTTTTTTGAAAAAAAAAGCTTCAGAATTTCTTTTTATCAGCCGTAGCGCTAGCAAGCTTTCCCGCCAATCTGTTTGGAAATTGATTAAGCGCTATGCCCACGAGGCTAAAATTAAAAAATCAATAAAAGTGCACACCCTTCGTCATTCTTTTGCAACGCATCTATTGGAAAGAGGAGCGGATTTACGATCGGTACAGGAAATGTTGGGGCACGCTAATATTTCTACCACTCAGATTTATACGCATATTGATAAAGAGCGTCTTAAAACGATTCATAAAATGTTTCATCCGCGTCCTTAAAAACAGTAAATAGAATAAAATAAGCAGAAATTATTCGGAAAATGAACAGATATCTTAGGAAATTACCCGCGCAGTTAAAAACAATTATCGGTTTAGTCAGTAAAGTTTCTTTTGAAATGAAAATACCGGCATATTTAGTGGGTGGCTGCTTGCGGGACCTTATCTTAGGATTTAAAAATTTCGACCTGGATTTAGCTATCGAAGGTGATGGTATAATGTTTGCCCGGCAATTGGCCAAACGATTAAAATCTGGATTAAATACGCATGAGCGTTTCGGCACAGCTACTTTAATCTTAGAAAACGGATTGAAGGTAGATATCGCTTCTACTCGTTCGGAGCGTTACCCCCTACCGGGGGCATTGCCGGTGGTTAGTTCCGGTTCTTTAATCGCAGATCTTGGGCGTCGTGATTTTACGATTAACGCTTTAGCAGTCAAGATAACCGCCGGTAAAAAACAGGAGATTATTGATCCTTACGCAGGGCAAAGCGATTTAGCCTTAGGTCAAATTCGTGTTTTACATAATTTAAGTTTCCGTGATGATCCTACCCGGATATTCAGAGCTATCCGCTTTAGTCAGCGATTTGATTTTAAGATCGAGCCTCGAACGCGGCGTTTACTTAAGCAGGCAATCAGCGATGGGCTGCTGGAACAGGTCCATCCTCATCGTTTACGGAATGAACTGGTTTTGATGCTTAAAGAGTGTTCTCCTTTCGGATCGGTCAGACAAATTTACGACTGGGGAGGATTATTCTCTATTAGTCCTAATTTAAAGATTAGTAAGTCCACAGAAAATTTATACAAAGCGATTGCTAAACAAATTGCTGGTTTTGCTAAAAAATTTCCTAAGCGCAGGAGATTGGACCAGTGGTTAATTTATTTTATGGGGTTGATAGGAACGCTTACTTTGGCGCAGATGCGAGCGGTGATGCATAAATTAGGCTTACGCCAAGGAGAACAAAAAAGGGTGCTGGATTATTACCGGAAGCGTCCAAGGATAGTTAAAGTTTTAAGTAAAAAACAGGTTTGTCCTGAGCAAGTTTATGCTTTACTTGAACCATTAAGTTATGAAGCGATTATCTTGCTGAGTGCTACTTCTACGGATAAAAATTTAAAAAAATATTTAACTGATTTTTTAAATGTTTATAATGTCCTGCGGCTGGAAGTCTCCGGTCAAGATTTAGAAAAGCTAGGGGTCTTACCAGGTCCGCGATACCAGAAAATATTGACTGAATTGTTAGCAGCTAAACTTAACGGCCGGCTTAAAAGTCGTTCAGCTGAGCTGGCCTTGATGGAAGGATTAGCCCGGGTGAATAAAAAAGGAAACGGAGAAAATAATGTCAAGGCACGAACGCGTTGAAGAGGCGATAAAAAAAGAAGTTAGTTTGATTATTCATGATCAACTCAAGGACCCGCGCATTGGTTTTGTGACGGTTACTCGGGTAGAATTATCCAAAGATTTAAGAAATGCAAAGATTTTTTACAGCGTTTTGGGCAAAGAAGATGCCTGTAAAAAAACTAAGATTGCCTTGGATTCGGCTTTAGGCTATATCCGCAGCCTGGTTGCCCAAAGGATAAATTTACGTTTTGCTCCAGAGCTTATGTTTCAGGAGGATCATTCTACCGAGTATAGCGTTAAGATCCAAGAGGTATTAAATAAGATTAAAGAAAAAGATGAGTCTAAATAAGATCTGCCAAAGCATAAAGCAGTACAATAATTTTCTCATTGCTGCGCATACCAGCCCGGAAGGCGATGCTTTGGGTGCTCAGTTAGGATTCTATAATCTTATAAAAAAGCTGGGTAAGCAAGCAACCATGGTAAGTGATGACCAATTACCTTATGGCTATGCGTTCTTGCCGGGAGTCCGTCAGATTCGCCGTCTAGGCCGGAAATTGAAATTTATCAAATTTGATTGTTTAGTAATTTTAGATTGTGCAGATTTGAAACGTGCCGGTAGAGTTTATAAATTAAACCGGGATAATCGTCCAATATTAAATATTGACCATCACATCAGCAACCATAATTTCGGTGATGTGAATTGGGTAAATGCGCAGGCTTCTTCCTGTTCGGAGATGATTTATAGAATATATAAGCGTTTACACCTATCTTTAGATAAGGCTACGGCTTTAGCCTTATATACTGGCATTATGACTGACACAGGGTCTTTCCGTTACTCTAATACTTCTAGCGCTACCCTTAGGTCTGCCGCTGAGCTTTTGGAATTTGGAGTTAATGTTGCGCAAGTTTATCGTTATGCTTATGAAAATATTCCGCCTAAACAGGTAAAATTGCTATTAAAAATTCTATCTAAAGTTAAACTTCTTGCCAATGGAAAAATTGCTGCTTTTTGGATTGATTCCAGCTTACCTGGGCAAGAAAAATCAGCTTTAGATCTAACGGATCAGGTTTTAAGTTTCGGCCGTTCAATCCAGGGGGTTGAAGTGGTAGTTTTATTCAAGCCTAATCGGGGAGTAAGTTCACAATTCCGGGTTAATTTAAGAAGTCAGGGAGGAGCCGATGTCAATAAGATTGCGTCATTTTTCGGAGGCGGAGGGCATAAGACGGCTGCCGGCTGCAATCTTTCGGGGAAAATTTCCCTTGTTTCTGATAAGGTAATTACTAAAATTCGACAAAGCCTCAAGAAATGAAGATTATTTACGGGATAGACAGGATCAGCCGGTTACCTAGGCCGGTGGTAGCAGCATTGGGAGTTTTCGATGGCTTACATCTTGGCCACCGTAATATTTTGCGTGCTGCTGTCAAAAAAGCAATTCAAATTAACGGTAAAAGTCTAGTTTTGACTTTTTCCCCGCACCCGCAAAAAAAAGCCAGCCTATATTCATTAGCCCATCGTTTAAGGTTAATTGCTGAATTAGGAATTGATCTATGCTGGGTGATAAAATTTACCCCTGGTTTTGCTAAAATCAACGCTCAAGATTTTATTGCTAAGATATTAGTTAAAAGAATCCGAGCTAGTTTTGTTTATGTAGGCAAGAATTTCCGTTTTGGTTATCGCGCTGGCGGTGATTACCGCTTATTGATGAAAGCAGCTAAAAAATATAAATTTAAAGTTAAAATCTTCAGGGTAGAAAAGTCTGCAGGTTTAACGGTTAGTAGCACGGAAATTAGGCAACTAATCAAAAATTCTAAAATCAAAAAAGCTGAAAAATTGCTTGGTCGCCGGGTGAGCGTTTTAGGCACGGTGGTTAAGGGCAGTCGTCTGGGTAGGCAATTGGGAGTGCCTACGGCCAATATCAATCCTCATCATGAGGTTATCCCGCCGCCGGGTATTTATGCGGTACAGATTATTCTGGCTCAGAAAAAGTATAATGGTGTCTGTTATATTGGTAAGAAACCTACTTTGGGTATTAAAAACAAAAGAGTACATATCGAAGTGCACATCTTTGATTTCCATAAAGATATTTACGGATTAGAACTTGAGATTCAGTTTATACAATTAATCCGCCCAGATCAGCAATTCGCTAACCTGCGGGAATTATCCGCGCAAATCCAAAAAGACATCATCGTTTGCCGTAAGATTCACTCCTCCACCCAATAAGGCCACAATAGCTAGGTATTTCAGCCGGATTATCCACAATTAGTTGTGTTTTCAATATTTAGGAAATTTTTTTCTTGACAAGGGGAGGGATTTTATCTATACTTGGTACATCAGTGGATAAAAGTGGAGTAAAGTGGAAGGAAGTCAAAAATGTTCTATGGGGAGTTTGAACATTCTATAGATCGTAAAGGCCGTTTAATCTTGCCGGCGAAATTCCGCGAAGTTGCCAAAAATCAATTTGTGGAAAAGTTTTTTGTTACCCGAGGTCTGGATAAATGTTTATTTATGTTCTCCGAGGAAGAGTGGCGTTCTCAGGAGAATAAATTTAAGTCCATGTCTTTTACTAAACAGCAGTCGCGTACTTTTAACCGTTTGCTTTTTAGCGGCGCGGTAGAAGTAAGTTTTGATAAGCAAGGTAGGATCCTTCTTCCGCAATACTTAAAAGATTTTGCCGAGATTAAAAAAGATGTAATGATTGTTGGGGTGGCTAACCGCATCGAAATCTGGGCTAAGAATTTATGGTATGATTTTTATTCTAGTAGCCGTCAGTCCTTTGAAGAAATTGCTGAAAAATTAATGGATGTATAAATGTTAGAAGAGCAGTTGCATGTACCGGTGATGCTAAGAGAAGTATTGGATTATTTAAAATTAGCTCCCGGTCAAATAATTGTGGATGCCACACTGGGTACGGGGGGGCATAGTTTGGAAATTTTAAAAAGAATTACTCCAGGAGGCAGGCTAGTGGGGATAGACCGAGATGAAAATTCTTTGGCGATCTGCCGGCAAAGGTTAGCGGAGTTTAGGCATAATACAGAATTAGTGCATGCTAATTTTTCTGATTTGGATCAACTGGTTGCTAATTTAGGACTGGATAAGATTGATGGTATTGTTTTTGATTTAGGTATTTCCAGCTATCAGCTACGTGATGCACAGCGGGGTTTTAGTTTCCAAGAGGAGGGGCCACTGGATATGCGCTTGGATAAAAGTAGTTATATTTCGGCTTATGATCTAGTAAATAATCTCAATGAAAATGAGATTTCCCAAATACTCTGGAACTTCGGGCAGGAGCGTTGGCATAATCGTATTGCTCATCTCTTAGTGCAGGAGCGTCGGAATGAACCGATCTCTACGACCAAGCAACTGGCCAATTTAGTGATGCGGGCGATTCCGCATCGCTACCGGCGCAGTTATTATCGAATTCACCCGGCAACGCGCACCTTTCAAGCCGTACGTATCGCTGTAAACCGCGAACTGGAAATTTTAGAAAGTGCGGTTAAAAAAGCCGTTGCTATTTTAAGAAAGCAGGCTAGAATATGTGTTATTTCTTTTCATTCTTTAGAGGATCGCGTCATTAAACATACTTTTCGTGCCCTCCGGGCCGAAGGATTAATTGATATTATTACTGCTAAGCCCCTGACTCCACAAGCTGCCGAAATAGAAGTTAATCCTTCTAGTCGCAGTTCTAAATTCAGGGTGGCTGAAAGGATATAAATTATATGAGGCTGACTAAATTTTTTCCCACGGTAGTTTTTATTACTTCTTTTTCGGTGCTTTATGTTTATCAGCAAAGCGAGATCTTCCGTTTAGCTTATCTGGGGCAGAAGAAACAAGCAATTTTTACGGAATTACTGGATAAGAATACCGCATTAAGATATAATATTAACAAAAGTTCGTCTTTGGTGAATATTGGCGAGCGGATCAGCAGCAGCGAAGATTTTCAAATGCCGGATAATTACCGTTTTGTTAAATTTATATCCTCTCGGGAAGGTTTAAAGTTAGCGGAGCAGAATCAGGACCGGGAAGGCTTGCTGGCGCGCGTATTTGGTTTTAAGCGGGAAGCTCAAGCTAAAACAATTAACCCCTAATATTTATTATTCCTAAAGGAAAATAGTGTATATCAGCAATTATCGCCAAAGATGTAAGGCGGTATTTTTGGTCTTTTTTCTTTTCTTGCTTTTGTGTATAGCCCGTCTGCTTTTTATCCAATTTTTCCGTTCGGATTACCTTAGTTCAATTGCTAAAAAACAGCATAACCAAACGGCTGAGCTCGAACCCCGTCGCGGGACAATTTATGATTGCCAGCTTAAGGCTCAAGCCTTCAATATGTCCATGGATTCGTTGTATGCGGTTCCGAATGTAATTAAAAATTCAGATGCGGTCATTCGTCAGATTCAGCCGATTTTAGGTCTGGAGCGCAGTTACCTCGAAGATAGGCTGCAGCGTAAAAAATCTTTTATTTGGCTGGCGCGTAAGCTCTCTCCTGAAAAATCCGAAAGAATCAAGAAGTTGAATATCAAAGGACTAGGTTTCTTAAAGGAAACTAAGCGTATTTATCCGAATAGTTATTTGGCTAGCCATATAATCGGGTTCAGCGGCATGGATAATATCGGGCTTGAGGGAGTAGAGCGAAGTTTTGATAATTATTTAAAAGGAGTTCCTGGCTGGGCGATTTTTTTGCGGGATGCGCGATTAAAAAAACTTGATATTTGGGAGAAAATGGTTCTACCGGTGGACGGGTTGGATTTAGTGTTGACTATTGATGAAGTTATCCAGTATATCGCTGAGAGAGAGTTGGATAAGGCATTTAAAGATTTTCACGCTAAAGCTGCCAGTATTGTAGTAATGGATCCGCATACTGGTAGAATTTTGGCTTTGGCTAACCGGCCGACTTATGATTTGAATGAGCATTCTAATGTCAGCAAGGATTTAATCCGTAACCGGGCGATTTGTGATCTATTCGAGCCTGGTTCAGTGTTTAAAATTATTACTGCCGCTGCGGCGCTGGAAGAAAAAAAAGTAACTGAGGAAGATATCATTTTTTGTGAAAACGGTTCTTATAAAGTAGGCGGCCGCATTCTACATGATCATCGGCCGCATGGCCGCCTTAGTTTTAAGCAGGTGATCGAAGAATCCAGTAATATTGGTACAGTCAAGGTAGCTCAGTTATTGGGTCCGGATACGCTTTATCAATATATCAAAGCTTTTGGGTTTGGTTCCAAACTGGGAGTGGATTTATCCGGTGAAATATCCGGGCTGGTACGACCTGTGCGACTTTGGTCTAAAACCTCGATTACTTCCGTACCGATGGGCCATGAGGTGGGAGTAACTGCTTTACAGTTGGCCAGCGCAATTTCGGTAATTGCCAACGGCGGCCAACTGATGAAGCCTTATATTATCGATTCGGTGCGTGATACCCAGGGGCGTATTATAAAACAAAATAAGCCGGTATTAATCCGCAAGGTTATCTCTGTAGATACAGCGATGCGCATTAAAAAGATTCTTACCGGGGTTATCGAGGAAGGTACAGGTAAATTAGGTAAGGTCTTAGGGTTTAGCGCTGCAGGTAAGACCGGTACGGCTCAGAAAGTAGAAGCTAATGGTGGTTATTCACATAGTAAATTCGTCGCCTCTTTTATCGGGTTTGCCCCGGCTGAGGATCCCTTATTAACTATTGTGGTGATGGTAGATGAACCTTATCCATATTATTTTGGCGGGGTAGTCGCTGCCCCGGTATTTCAAAAAGTTGCCGGGGATGTAATCCGTTATCTGAAAGCTAGCCAGATACCGCTGGAGGTAAGAGAGCAATGAGAATTGTCGATTTAGAGATTAAAGGTATATCTGCTAATTCTAAAGAAATAAAGCCGGGTTTTCTCTTCGTGGCAATTAAGGGTAATCGTCAAAACGGCCACTATTTTATCAAAGAAGCTATTTCTCGGGGAGCGAGCATTGTGGTAATGCAGCAGGGGGCGGCTAAAGTTAAAATCCCATCGCCAGTTATTTCATTAATAGTTAAGGATTGCCGTAAATTTTTTGCTCAAGCTACGCATATATTTTATAAAGCTCCTTCGGACAGAATTAAAGTGGTAGGGATTACTGGCACTAACGGTAAGACCACTATTTCGTATCTAATCGAAGCAATCGCTAAAAAGGCCGGTTATAGCTGCGGAGTAATTGGGACAATTAATTACCGTTACAAAGGTAAAGTTCAGGCCGCCCGCAATACTACTCCCGGTTCCGGAGAATTACAAAGTTTATTGGCCAAGATGCGTGATCAACGGGTTAAATATTGTGCGATGGAAGTTTCTTCTCATGCCCTAGACCAGGAAAGGGTAGCGGGTATTAATTTCAGGCACGCTATTTTTACTAATCTCACCCAGGATCATCTGGATTACCATAAAAATTTTAAGAATTATTTTTTAGCTAAAGCTAAACTCTTTTCTGCTCTCACGGCCCAGAGTACGGCAATTATTAATAATGACGACAGTTATGGCCGGCGGATTAAGTTGATGACCCAAGCCAAGGTTATGACTTATGGGATTAGTAATAAATCAGACTTGCTCGCTAAAGAAATTAAATTTGGGTTAGGTTTTACTGAATTTACTTTAGTTGCTGGTACTAAGAATATCCGGATTAGGAGTAGGCTGATCGGCCGCTATAATATTTACAATATTTTAGCAGCCATCGGTTGGGCGATAAGTGAAAAAATTCCGCACTGCATAATGCGTTCGGCAATCGAAGAATTTAAAAATGTACCCGGGCGCTTAGAAAGGTTAACAGCTCCTTCGGGGATTAATATATTTGTGGATTATGCGCATACTCCGGATGCCCTTTTTAATGCAATTAGCGCTTTGCGGCCATTAGTTAAGGGTAGAATTGTGGTTATTTTTGGTTGCGGAGGAGAGCGGGATAAACTTAAGCGTCCCCGGATGGGTAAGATCGTCACGGAATTAGCGGATTTTACGATTATTACGACTGACAATCCTCGCTCTGAAAATCCCGGTCAGATTATTCGGGATATTCGCAAAGGGATTAAGAAAAATAATTATACTGTTATTTTAGATCGGCGCCAGGCCATTCGCAGAGGTTTAGTTTTAATAAAAAAAGAAGATTGCTTACTCATTGCCGGTAAAGGCCATGAAGATTATCAGATATTAAAAGATAAAGTATTGAGGTTTAACGATCGGAAAGTGGCAATAGAATGTTTAGGGTTAAAGAAATAATTCAGGCTACTCAAGGAGACTTAGTCCAGGGAGCTTATGGGCAAAGATTAGCCGGTATTTCGACGGATTCCCGGAATTTAAAGCCGGCAGAGGCATTTTTGGCTTTAAGGGGTAAAAACTTCGACGGGCATAATTTTATCCGGCAAGCCCTCAAGGCAAAAGCCGCCTGCTTAATCGTAGATCAAAACATCAAATTTGCTCTTCCTGCGGGGCGGGCAGTGATTAAAGTTAAGAATACTCTTCTGGCCTTAGGAGCGCTCGCCCAGTTTCAAAGGCAAAAAATCGACATACCGCTGATTGCAGTTACCGGTTCCAATGGCAAAACTACCGCCAAAGAGATGATCGCCTGGGTGTTAGCGGCTGATGGTCTAGTGCTTAAGAATGAAGGCACGCAGAACAATCAAATTGGGCTGCCTCAGACATTAACCCGGTTGACTAATAAATATAAATATGCCGTAGTTGAAATAGGGACTAATCATTTCGGGGAGGTGGATTATTTAACTAAAATCGCCACGCCTAACATCGGCTTGATTACTAATATCGGCCCCAGTCATCTTGAATTCTTTAAGGATCTGCCTGGGGTATTCCGAGAAAAAACAACCCTGTTAAATCATTTAGCTGCACCAGGGATTGGCCTATTAAATGCCGATGATAAATTATTACATAATCTATTGAGCAGGAAAAAAACAGGCCAGAATATTTTTAGCTATGGGATAAATAAAAATTGTGATTTTCGGGCCTCTGGCATTATGCAAAAAAATAAAAAGTTAGCATTTACGGTTAATGCAAAATTTGACTTTGAATTAAACAGCCCGGGAATTTATAATATCTATAATGCTTTAAGCGCTATCGCTGTCGGCCGCATTCTGGGGTTAGACTATCCTACACTTTGCTCAAGGCTGGCGTCATTTAGTTTCCCTCAGGGCAGGTTGAATTTAGTTAAGATTAAAGGTTTAAATTTTATTAATGATACTTATAATTCTAATCCGCTTTCCTTAAAGGGGGCATTGATGGCTCTTGCTGCTTTGGATTGCCGGGGCAGGAAGATTTTGGTGATGGGGGATATGCTGGAATTAGGCAGGCAAAAAGAATTATTGCATCGGCAAATTGCTTGGGGTATAACTAATACATGTGATCTGTTGATTACCGTTGGCCGCTTGGCGGGGTTAACTGCGCAGGAGGCTAGGAAGCGGGGCTGGCCTACTAAACAGATATTTTGTTGCGATAATCCACTGCAGGCCAGAAGGTTATTATTCCGGAAAATAGGCGTTAATGCTGATGATTTAATTTTAGTTAAAGGGTCCCGCTCCATGAAAATGGAAGAGGTTTTAGGAGTCTAATGTTTTACCATCTACTCTATCCGTTAAGAGATTTTATTTCTGTTTTTAATGTTTTTCGCTATATTACCTTCCGGGCGGCGATGGCGGCTTTGACTGCTTTTATCTTAAGCTTAATTTTCGGGCCGTTGTTAATTAATCGCTTAAAAGCGATGAAGGTCGGTGAGAAAATTAATAAGGCCGATAGTCAACAATTAGATAACTTACATCAGCATAAACAGAGTACGCCGACGATGGGGGGAATTCTCATCCTAGGGGCGGTAGTAACCTCAACTTTGTTTTGGGCTGATCTCAGCCAGCAATATATTTGGATTGTTTTATTTAGTACGCTTTGGCTGGGGGTTACTGGGTTTATTGATGATTATTTAAAACAGGCGAAAAATAAAGCCAGCGGATTGTCTCCGAGAATTAAACTGGCCAGCCAGGCGCTGCTGGGTTTGATTTTAGGTGCGCTACTTATTTATAATCAGCACAATGTCGGCCTGGAAATTCCTTTTTTAAAAGGGGTTAATTTTGATTTAGATGGTTTATATATTTTATTTGTCATTCTAGTAATCGCCGGTTCATCGAATGCGGTTAATCTTACAGACGGCCTAGATGGTTTGGCTATCGGGATTGTAGTGATGGTGGGTATTGCTTTCAGTATACTCTGCTATGTTTCCGGAAATATCAACCTGAGTAACTACTTGCTTATCCCTTATATTAAAGGGGCAGGGGAACTAACCATATTTTGCGCCAGCATTATTGGAGCTGGTTTGGGGTTTTTATGGTTCAATTGTTATCCAGCCACAATTTTTATGGGAGATGTTGGTTCCCTGGCTTTAGGCGGAGCCATCGGCACGGTAGCGCTGCTGATTAAAAAAGAAATGTTATTAATTATTGTGGGTGGGATATTTGTGGTAGAAGCTCTTTCGGTTATTTTGCAGGTAGGAACATTTAAATTAACCAAAAAACGTATTTTTAAGATTGCCCCTTTGCACCATCATTTCCAGTTTTTAAATTGGCCGGAAAATAAAGTAATCGTTAGATTCTGGATTATTGCAGGTCTGCTTGCCTTGTTTACCCTGGTTACCTTAAAAATCAGGTAAATTTTAATGTTGAACAGCGAATATTTTAAAAATAAAAAAATTACCATCGTTGGGTTGGCTCGTTCCGGGGTTGCCTGCGCTAATCTCTTGCATACTTTGGGGGCCCAGGTTTGCGTTACGGACATTCAAGATGGCCCGCAAACCCGTCAAGCTTGCGGGCAACTTATCTCAAGTAAAATCCAGGTAGAATTAGGCAAGCATAGCGCGGAGTTGATTAAGCAGGCGGATCTAGTGATTATTTCTCCCGGGGTTCCGTTGGATTCTCAATGCGTTATTTGGGCCCGGGAAGCTAATAGATTATTAATCAGCGAGATCGAGGTGGCCAGTATTTTATCTCCGGCTAAGATTATTGCGGTAACTGGTTCAAACGGGAAAACGACGGTTACAACTTTAATCGGTAAGATTCTGGAGGCTGACGGTAAGCGGGCCCGAGTTTGCGGCAATATTGGGAATCCATTTTGTGCGGAAATTCCGAAGTTGAAGGCTGATGATTTTGTAGTTTTAGAAGTCAGTTCATTTCAATTGGAAACGATTAAAAATTTTAAGCCTAGAATTGCGGTAATCTTGAATCTGACCGCCAATCATTTGGATCGTTATCGCAGGATTGAGGAATATTTAAACGCTAAAAAACGTATTTTCATGAATCAGGGTAGCGGGGATTTTTTGGTTCTAAATGCCGATGACCCGGTTTTGACAGCAGTGGCCCTAGAGGCCAAGGCTAAAGTTGTTTATTTTACTAAAGCGGATAAATTAAATCCTAACCAGGCCGCCGTAATAGCGGTGGGTAGGATTCTGGGGATAAGTTTGGAGAAAATGCAGAAAGTTTTTCAGGAGTTTAAAGGGTTAGAGCACCGTTTAGAGGAGGTAGTGGAAATAAATGGGGTAAAATTTATTAATGATTCTAAGGCTACCACTGCGGATTCGGCAATTTGGGCGATCAGCAATATTACCGCGCCGATTATTTTAATTGCTGGTGGGAAACACAAGGGGATTGATTACCGGGTGATTGCGCAGGCAGCTAAGGATAAAGTTAAGCAGGCATTCTTAATCGGTGAGGCCAAGGATATAATTGCTGAAGATTTGCAAGGAGTTTTCCCGATCTGTAAAACCGGAAGTTTAGAAACTGCGGTAAGACAGGCTTATGCTCAAGCTCGGCCGGGGTATTGCGTGTTATTGTCTCCGATGTGTTCAAGTTACGATATGTTTAGCGATTATGAAGCCAGAGGTAGAAGTTTTAAAAAAATTGTTTTGGATTTAGCTCAAAAAGAAAAAACTCATGGTTAGGAAAACCCGGATTAATTTGTTAACGGTATCAGTAGTGCTGGTCTGTATTGGCGTTGTTATGATCTACAGTTCTTCTAGTATTTACGCCTGGGAAAAATACGGCGACAGTTTTTATTTTTTGCGGAGGCATTTAGTATTTTTATGTGTGGGAATTTCGCTGGCTTTTTTAGCCATGGTTATTGATTATCGGAATTTAAGAAAATATGCACATTGGCTGATTTGGGTAGCGGTAATTTTATTGATCTTGGTGTTAATTCCCGGAGTTGGCCGGGAGGTCTCTGGTGCCCGTCGCTGGTTTAGGTTAAAATTTCTGAGTTTTCAACCCTCCGAATTAGCTAATTTGGCTATTATTGTCTACATCGCCGATTTTATTGCCCGTAAAGAGGACAAGATTAAATCGCTGTTGGCGGGATTCGTTCCGGCGATTTGTATGCTGGGAATAGTGATTTTACTTATACTCTTACAACCGGACTTAGGTACAGTAATTGCTTTAGGCAGCGTAGTTTTAATTATGCTTTTTATTGCCGGAGTTAGGGGGCGCTATATTCTAAGTTTAATACTTTGCAGCTTACCCGCACTTTATTTTTTAGTTTTTAGTGTGCCTTACCGCCGGGCCAGGATTCTAGCTTTTTTAAATCCTTGGCTTGACCCAAAAGGTACGGGTTTTCAGATTATTCAATCGCAGATTGCTTTAGGTTCAGGCGGTTTGTTTGGCCGGGGGTTGGGGCATTCTCAACAGAAATTATTTTACCTGCCGGCAGCGCATACAGATTTTATTTTTTCCATTATCGGCGAAGAATTAGGTTTGTTGGGTACTTTAGGGGTAATTGCACTATTTATGGTTTTTATTCAGCAGGGTCTTAAAATCATCAAGAATTCCCAGAACCGGTTTGGTTATTTTTTAGCTCTAGGTTTAGTGTTAATGATTTCACTTAAAGCTATTATTAATATCGGGGTTTCTTGCGGCGTTTTTCCGACTAAAGGCTTGCCGTTGCCTTTTATCAGCTACGGGGGTTCCTCTTTAATTTTTGATATGGTTAGTTTGGGGATTTTAATCAACATCGCGCGCTGCGGAGAGTATCCATAAAATGCGGGTTTTATTAGTGACCGGTTCAAGCGGTGGGCATATTTTTCCGGCTCTGGCTTTGGCTCAACTGTTAAATCAGCAGCAAACAGAGTTACTTTTGGTTTTACCTAAAAGCACCCGGGAAAAGAATATCCCAGTTACGGGTATACAAATAAAATATATTCCGGGAGTAAAATTAAGCTTTAAAATTGATCGCAATAATATAATCGGCTTAGGACGCTTCTTATTAGGTTTTTGGCAGTCACTGCTTATTTTATTAAAGTTTAAACCAGAAGTGGTGGTGGGGTTTGGCAGCTTAAACAGTATAGCTTTAATTTTTTGGGCCTGGTTATTCAGGATTAAGACGGTTATTCATGAACAGAATGTTATTTGCGGTAGAGCCAATAATTTATTAAGCAGCTGGGTAGATAAGGTGGCGGTATCTTTCGCCCAGACCGGAGACTATTTACCGATTGCTAAAACTAAAATTGTGGTTACTGGGAATCCTCTGCGTCGTGAGATGGTCAGAGTGGAAAAGCAAGCAGCATTAGATTTTTTTAATTTTAAGCAAGGTAAATTCAACCTGATGATTACTGGCGGCAGCCAAGGCGCGCACCGGTTAAATTTAGCCTGTTGGGAGGCCTTATCCGTTTATCCTAAACCAGAAAATTTGCAGGTGATTCATCTTTGTGGGGGGCAGGATTTTCTTTTGCTTAAGAATAAATATGCGACCTTGACCTTATCTTCTAAACTTTTTGATTTTTTTGAGGCTATGCAGTATGCCTATAGTATCGCTGATTTGGTAATTAGCCGGGCCGGGGCCACGACGATTGCGGAATTGCAAAGATTTAGCATCCCGGCGGTATTGATTCCTTATCCTTTTGCCTATGCGCATCAATCGGATAATGCCCAGATTTTAAAACAGTGCGGAGCTGCCCGGGTTATCCGGGATGAAGAGGTCACCGCAAAAAGTATTAGCGCTGTAATTACGGAGTTTATAGAGAATCCCAGTCGATTAGATTCGCTGCGCCGGGCTTATCCTCCGCAAGCAAAGCAAAATGCAACGCAATTATTGGCCCAAGTAGTTTTAACCGCGGTTTAATTTCTAATGCGTCGATGTTTAAATTAATTCGTCAGGCCGGATGCTGGTTAATAATTTTCTTTCTAACCTGGGGGGTTTTTGCTCAGGATAGTAACTGGCAGGTTTTAAAAAGCACGCATTTTTATATTTATTATAAGCAGGCTGATCAAAGCGTGCTTAATGAATTAGCTGAGCGGGCCGAAGAATACTACGATTCGATTGCTAAAGGCTTAGGTTTTAACCGTTTTAACTTCTGGACTTGGGATAACCGGGCAAAAATTTATCTTTTTGATCAGCAGCAAGATTACCAGGCGGCTACGCAAAGCTCAGGTTGGTCAGCCGGACAGGTAAGGATAAATAATAAGTTAATTCAGAGCTATATCGGCGCTCCGGGGTTTTTGCATAATATTCTGCCGCACGAATTAGCGCACATAATTTTTATGGAGATGGTAGGTTTTAATAATCCGGCGATTCCGCTCTGGCTGCAGGAGGGGGTGGCAACTTTTCATGAAAAAGAAATTTACTCTGCCAAAGCCAGGTTAGCCCAGCATATTCAGCAGGACAACTATATCAAGCTGAGCGATCTGAGCCGGTTTGATTTAAAACGCGCAGATGATCAGCAAGTAGAATTATTTTACTTAGAATCTTATAGTCTGGTAAAATATCTGATTACGGAGTTTGGCACAGAGAATTTTGTTTTATTCTGTCAGTACCTGCGGGATAAAAGGAATTTAATGAGCGCCTTGACTAGAGTGTATGCTTTTAAAAATTTAGATGATTTTGAGATATCTTGGAAGCAGTATATATTAAAATGAAAAAATATTATCATTTGATCGGAATTGCCGGGATTGGGATGAGCGGAATTGCGCATTTATTACTTAAAAGCGGATGCCGGGTAAGCGGTTCAGATTTGAAAGAAAACCAGATCACCCGGCAACTGGCAAGTTTGGGGGCAAAGATATTCTTAGGGCATAAGGCAGAAAATATTTCAGAGCAAGAGGTAGTAGTTTTTTCTTCGGCGGTTACTGAGCAAAATCCGGAAATCCTTCAGGCTAGGTCCCAGGGTATACCCATAATTAAAAGGGCTCAAATTTTGGCTGAACTTATGCAGGAAAAGACTGCTATTACGGTTGCCGGTAGCCATGGTAAGACGACTACTACTTCTTTGGTTGCTTGTATGTTGATGCAGGCCGGGCTTTGTCCGACTGTGGCCATCGGAGGCATTCTGAACAATATTGATACTAATGCTTGTTTGGGTAGCGGACAGTTCTTTGTGGCCGAAGCTGATGAATCAGACGGCTCATTCTTAAACTATGCGCCGAAATATTCAATTGTTACCAACATCGATCGAGAACACTTAGATTATTACCGGGATTTTGAGCGGGAATTAGAGGTTTTTAGGCTTTATCTGCAACGTACTCAGCCTCAAGGGTGTGTCTTTGCCTGTCGAGACGATCCTCATCTTTTAAGATTGATGCAATTTTATAATGGTAAAAGCGTATTTTTTGGCTTAGACGAATCTGCGGATATTTATGCTAAACATTTAGTTTTTAATGGCCTACTTTCGGATTTTGACGGTTATGCTAAGGGGAAATTTATTTCGCATTTCCATTTGCCTTTAGGGGGTAAGCATAATGTTTCCAACGCCCTGGCAGTGATCGCCTTGGGATTAGAGCTAGGCATAGATTTAAGGGATATTCGCGGTAGCTTAGAGGGGTATCGAGGCGCCGGCCGTAGATTAGAAATTAAATTGCGCAGTGATGAATATCTGGTTATTGATGATTATGCGCATCATCCCTCGGAAATAAAAGCTACTCTGGCTGCCGTAGCCAACTTAAAAGTCAAGCGCAAGATTGCCGTCTTTCAACCGCATCGCTATACGCGCACGCAGTTGCTATTGGACGATTTCGCCCGATCTTTTACTCAAGTGGATTATTTGATCATTACTGATATCTACGCGGCCAGTGAGATACCTTTAGAGGGGGTGCATGCCCAAGGGTTATTGAATAAAATTAAAGAATTTTACCCGCAGCAGAAGGTTTTGTATTTAGCTAAAGAAGATATTTTACCTCATATTTTAGGAATAATCAGTTCAGGTGATTTAGTGATTACTCTGGGAGCTGGGGATATTGTAAAGGTGAGCGATGCTTTGGCCCAAGCACTTAAGTAAAAAAATTAAAACTGGGATTAATTTAGCCGGCTATACTAGCTTTAAAATCGGCGGCCAAGCGGAATATTTTTTTGCGCCTTCGAACTTGGAAAGTTTACAACAAGTATTAAAAGTTGCCCGCGCCAGTGATTTAAGGATTTTTATCTTAGGGGCGGGTACTAATATTTTAGTTAGCGATTCTGGATTAAAAGGATTGGTGATTAGCTTAAACCGGAAGTATTTTTGTCAGCTTGGCTATCAAAGCGGTTGTCTTATAGCTGGCAGCGGGGTAAAATTAAATAAACTGCTTTCATTTGCTATCGCTAAAAGTTTGGGTGGGTTTGAGTTTTTAGCGGGAATTCCTGGCTCGCTTGGTGGTTCACTGATGGGCAATGCCGGGGCCTGGGGGCATACAATTGGAGGCTTGGTTAAGCAATTAACGGTTTTAGACTATCAGGGCAGATTAAAACAACTTTACCCGCAGGATTGTAAATTTGCTTATCGCCAATCGAATCTAAATAAATACATTATCCTGTCCGCTAAACTTCAAGCTTACACGGCGGATAAAATGGTAATCACCGCTAAAATTAAAGAAAATCTTCTTCAGCGTAAACTTACCCAGAATCAGTATTTGCCTAATGCCGGATGTATTTTTAAGAATCCGCATCAGGGTTCTGCCGGTAGGCTTATTGATTTATGCGGGTTAAAAGGAAAAACTCAGGGAGGGGCGGCGATCTGCCGGCGACACGCAAATTTTATTTTAAATACGGCTCAAGCTAAGAGCCGGGATGTTTTGTACCTAATGAATTTAATGCAAAGGAGAGTAAAGAAGAAATTTCGAATTGATTTGAAACCGGAGATAAAGATATGGAAATAAAAGATTTTGGCCGGGTAGGGGTTCTTATGGGCGGGCCTTCTTCTGAGAGGGAGATTTCATTGAAAAGTGGTCAGGCAGTTCTTTCTGCACTGCTTCAAAGCGGAGTAGAGGCGGTAGCTATCGATATCGTTAGCGATAATCCTGCAGAGAATGTCGATTTATTAAAAAAATATAATTTAAATTGCGCCTTTATTGCTTTGCACGGGCGTTTCGGTGAAGATGGTACGATTCAGGGCATTTTAGAGCAGCTGAGCCTACCTTTTACTGCCTCCGGTGTTAAAGCTAGCAAGTTGGCGATGGATAAAATCGGTTCATTGGAGATATTTTTACAAGCTGGATTGTGCGTACCGAAATCTCAATTTTTGGAAAAAACCTGTTGGAAAATAGCGGAAAACTTTAGTAGTCAGCTGGGGTTGCCATTGGTAGTTAAGCCGGCTAACCACGGTTCCAGTATTGGCATCTCTTTGGTAGAGTCTTCTTCTGGCCTGCATTTAGCCAATCAGGAGGCTGTTAGATTTGACGAACGCATAATTATTCAAGAATACATATCCGGCCGGGAACTTACCGTAGGCATTTTGGATGAGCAAGCCCTTCCGGTAATTGAAATTATTTCTCAGAATAAATTTTTTGATTTTAGCGCTAAATACCAGGCTGGTTTGACCCGGTATGCTCCCGCGGTGCTGGATCAAGCGGTTTTGTTCAAGGTCCAGCAAGTAGCTCTGCAAGCACATCAAATCTTGGGTTGTTATGGTTGCTCGCGGGTAGATATTATTCTGGCTCAAGATAACCGGCCTTATATTTTAGAAGTTAATACCATTCCCGGGATGACTGCGACCAGTCTTTTACCTAAAGCGGCTCAAATTAAGGGTATTGATTTTAGCCGGCTTTGCCTTAAATTGTTGGAGTTAGCATATGCGAAAACGGCAGCTTAATTTACCAGTCAAAATTATTAGTTTTTTAGCGATAATTTTACTTGCTATCTATTTTGTTATAGGCTATATTTGGAAAGTATTAACTAGCGCGGATTTTTTCGCTGTTAAGCAGGTAGTAGTCAGAAATTCCGACACCCAGTTTCTTCATTTAAAAGGCAAAAATATTTTTAGTTTAGACCTGTCTGAGCAGGCGCGTAAAGCTTATCTTAGCTGCCCGGATTGCCGCAAGGTTAGATTTGCCAGAGTTTTACCTAGTTGCCTGGTAGTTGATTTTCTAAAACGTAAGCCGGTGGCCTGGGTGAGATTTTATAAAAACTTTGCCCTCGACGATCAAGGAGTTCTGTACCATCCGGATACCGTTTTAGAGGAATTGGATCTACCGCTTATTTATGGTTTAGAAACTAAAATTTTTGCGCCTAAGCCAGGCAGGAGCTATAGGCGTTCTGAGATAGGTTTGGCTTTGAGTATAATCCATGAGTTTAAAGCTAATTCGGCTTTTAACGAATTTAGGCTTAAGCGGATTAATTTAGCTACTTTAGGTGGGGCGGGTTTTTTTATGCTTTTAGCTAAACCGCCGGCTGACAATTCTTCGGTTGTTCGGCAGGCTGAAGGGATAGGTTTTGAAGTGCGCACGGGGCCCAATAACATTAAACAAAAGATGATGATTTTGGCCGGCTTGGTAACTCAGGAGCGTAAGGAGTGGGCTAATATTAAATATATCGATCTGCGGTTTAAGGAGCCGTTAATTAAACTAAAAAATGTTAAATAACAGTTATATCTGTGCTATTGATATCGGTTCGCACAAAATATCTGCCATTTTGGCTGTGATTAAGAAAAATAAGATTAGCGATATTTTCTTTGATTGTTTTTCCTCTCGCGGCGTCAGGGAGGGGGTAATTGTAGATGCTACAGCTTTAGTGATCAGCCTGACCAAAATATTAAAGAGCCTAAAAACTAAATCCGGGTTAAAAATAAAATTTATTCATACTAATTTTTCGGGTAAAGATATTTTAACCAAACATAGCCATGCGATTATTCCTCTGGCTGAGCGCGGAAACAAGGTGATTACTTCTACGGATATTTCGGCTGCTAACGAACAAGCGCGGATCCTGGGGTCAAACCTGGAATATGAGATAATTCATGTTATTCCTTCGAGTTATTCTATCGATTCCAAAAATAATGTAATTAATCCGATCGGTTTATACAGCCATAGATTGGAGGTAGACTTATATTTAATTTGTGCCAAGTTGGCTTCTCTGCAAAGTTTAAGCCGGGTGGTGAGTCAGGCCGGATACGAAATCAGAAATCTTTCTTTTTCAGGGTTAGCTACCGCCAAAGCAGTATTGGGATCGGAGGAGAAGCGCGGTTTAAGTGTTTTTTGTGATGTGGGCAGCGATATAACGGAATTGCTGATCTTTAGGGACGGGCTCTTGCAAAGTATTCAAATTTTACCTTTAGGCGGAAATAGCTTGACTCAGCAGCTCTCAGATGGTTTAAAGATTAATTTTGAACTAGCTGAGGATATCAAGCGTTCTTATGGAGTCATGGGTGAGGTGAATAGTATTCAAGAAGATAAGGAAATTTTAGTCAAGAAGGATGAGTTTTATAAGCCGATTAAACAACGTGATGTGGCAGCTTTGGTTAATCATTCTGGTAATTTAATTTGTACTCAGATTAAGGCAGCGGTAGAGCAGAAGGTGGCGCTGCATGAGATCGATCACTTCATTATGGCTGGCAAGACCTTGCTGACAGAAGGATTTATTGAAATGATGGAAGGTTTAATCGGTACTGCGGTAACCATCGCCAGAATTAATCATCCGGAAATTTCCGCCTTAATGAAAGAGAGTAGCGATTTAGCCGGACAGAAATATTTAACTTATCTTACCAGCTTAGGTATGGTTTGCGAAGATTTGGAAAATAAAGCCGTAGGTAATCTGACCCTGGTTAAACCTGCCAAGAACTTATTGTTTAAAACAATCAATCGGTTTAAAGAAGTGTATCAGGAGTATTTCTAGTTTCCACTTGGCGGAATGCTCCGATTGTTTGCTTAATTTTATTGTGTATAATAGATTAATCTCCCGATGATTAAAGAGAATATTGCAAAGCTGCGCCAGCGGATTTCAGAAATTTGCTTTCAGTTTAAACATGATCCGGCTAAGGTCAAGATTTTAGCAGTAACTAAAGGCCGGGGGGTAGCGGAAATCCAGGAAGCCCTAAGCGCGGGCTTAGATTATTTGGGCGAAAATCGAGTGCAGGAAGCAGCGCAGAAATATTTGAGGTTTACTGCTGTGCATTGGCAGATGGTTGGGCATCTACAGAAGAATAAGGTTAAAGATGCTTTGAAAATATTCGAATTGATCCATTCTGTAGATAGCCTGGCTTTAGCTCAAGAAATTAATCGGCAAGCCGCTAAAATCGGTAAAATTCAGGATATTCTTTTAGAAGTTAAGACTTCTCCGGAGGCCAGCAAAACTGGTTTTTCGGATAAGCAATTAGCGCAGGCCTGCGTAGAGATAGGCAAATTAAAACAACTCAAGGTCAAAGGCCTGATGACTATTGCCCCGCCGGTTAATTTAGCTGAGCAGGCGCGGCCCTATTTCGCTAAACTTAGGCGGTTGCGCCAGCAATTAGACCCAAGTTGGCTTCTATCGATGGGGATGTCTGATGATTTTCAAATAGCTATTGAAGAAGGGGCAGATATTATAAGGCTGGGCAGGGCAATTTTTGATGACGATGTTAAAATCATTTAGGAAAAAAATCGGGTTAATCGGATTCGGTAATATGGGGCAGGCGATTGCTGAGAAGATTAATGTAAATTACAGGGTCTTGGTTTTCGATAAAGACCAAGCTAAGATTAAAGATTTAATCGGTATAAACAGAGCAGTTGATTTATCGCAATTGTTGAAGTCAAGTCAGGCGGTCATTTTAGCAATTAAGCCTCAGGATTTCGATTCGGTCTTAGCGCAGATTAGAGATAATTTAAGGGGTAAATTAGTTATTTCGATTGCCGCTGGGATGACTACCGAATTTATGCAAAAGATTCTGGGCGAAGTAAAAGTAGTCAGAGTAATGCCGAATTTAGCTGTGAGGATAGCTGCCAGTACTACGGCTATCTGTAAGGGTGCATTCGCCAGTCAAGGAGATTTGAAATTCACCGCTAAACTTTTTGCTTGTTTAGGTAAGGTTTTTGTTCTGCCTGAATGGCAGATGGATGCCGTTACCGCTATTTCCGGCAGCGGACCGGCTTATATTTTTTATGATATGGAAATTAACCATCGTGATCCAGTAAAGATTACCAAAGAACTCCAGGAGGAATATACTAGGAAATTGTGTGAATCTGCGCGGGCAGTCGGATTTGATCCTAAGCTGGCGCAAGAGCTAGCCAGGAGTACTGCTGGCTCAAGTATTCGTCTGGCGGCTCAAAGAATTCAAACTCCAGCTCAATTACGTAAGTTGGTTACTTCTCCGGGTGGTACAACCGAAGCGGCCTTGCAGGTGATCAGCGCAGGTGGTTCTTGGCCGCAGGCGGCGCTGGCCGCTAAAAAACGCGCCCAAGATTTAACAAAGAAATAAATCTTGGCTGGTTTTGTTTAATCTAAATAGTAGAAAGGAATGCAATTATGCCAGGTATCGGGATTATCGGCGGCAGTGGTTTATATGAATTTGATGGCTTAAGAATTATTAAACAGCTTAAAGTAAGTACTCCTTTTGGCCAACCTTCGGAGAAGTTTACCATCGGTAAATTAGAGGATAAAGAGGTGGTTTTTTTGCCTCGTCACGGGTTGGGCCATCGTATTCCTCCTGGAGCGATAAATTATCGCGCCAATATCTTTGCCATGAAAAAATTGGGAGTAGAGAGAATTATTTCAGTTACTGCTTGTGGTAGTTTAAAAGAAGAATTGAAGCCACTGGATTTTGTCGTAGTAGATCAGTTTGTAGACCGTACTAACCAGGGTCGGCAGATGACTTTTTTTGACTCCGGGATGGTTAGCCACATTGTTTTTAGCCATCCGGTCTGCCCGCAGCTGAGTGCAAATATTTATGCTGTCGGCAGGATATTGAAACTGAATATGCACCCCAGCGGAACTTATCTGAATATGGAAGGGCCGCAGTTTTCCACTTTAGCTGAAAGCAAGCTTTACCGTAGTTGGGGGATGGATGTAATCGGGATGACTAACCTGGCGGAAGCTAAGCTTTGCCGGGAAGCCGAGATTTGTTACGCTACGCTGGCCTGCATTACCGATTATGATTGCTGGCATCCTAATTGCGCTAGCGTAACTTTAGAAATGGTGATGAGTAATCTACAGAAAAATATCGCCAATGCCAAGAAGATTATTTATCAGGTTATCCGGGGGCTCAGCTCCCAGCATAGTTGCAGTTGTGCCCAAGCTTTAAAATTTGCAATAGTCACTGATCCTAAGCGGATACCCCCGAAAGTAAAAAAAGATCTAAATATTATTATAGGTAAATATGTCAAATAATTCCGAATACAAGCATACTTTAAATTTACCCAGAACCGATTTTCCGATGAAAGCAGATTTACCTAAGCGGGAGCCGTTGATGCTGGAGGCCTGGAGAAACCAGGGGCTTTATGAGTTAATCCGTAAAAAACCAGCTTCCAAAGGTAAATATATTTTACATGACGGTCCGCCTTATGCTAATGGGGACATACATATCGGCCACGCTTTGAATAAAATACTAAAAGATATCGTCGTAAAATATAAAACCATGCAAGGCTATGATTGTCCCTACGTGCCTGGCTGGGATTGTCATGGTTTACCGATTGAGCATCAATTATTCAAGGAGTTAAAGATTGCCAAGCATCAGATCCCACAGTTAGAATTCAGGAAAAAGGCCCATGATTATGCGATGAAGTATGTGGTTAGCCAGAGGGAGCAGTTTAAGCGCTTGGGGGTGTTTGGGGAATGGGAGAATCCCTATTTAACCTTAAGTTATGAATACGAAGAGGCGATTATCAACTCTTTTAACAATCTGTTCCGGCAGGGCTTTGTTAAACGCGGGCTTAAGCCGGTAAATTGGTGCTTTAAATGTGAGACGGCTTTGGCTGAAGCGGAGGTGGAATATGAGGAGCATGTTTCACCGTCAATATTCGTGAAATTCCAGGCCAAAGCAGCTAAAGGGTTATTAGAGGACAGTTTCTTTGTGATTTGGACTACTACTCCTTGGACCTTGATTGCTAATGTGGCTGTAGCTGCGCATCCAGATTTCAGCTATTCTTATATTAAGACTAACCGGGGAAATTTGATTATTGCTGATTTGCGGTTACAAGTATTAGAAAAGATGGGGATTGATAAATACGAATTAATTAAGACTTTCAAAGGCAAAGATTTAGAAGGATTGGCTTATGAGCATCCGTTCGGATTGCGTTCAGGCAGAGTCGTGTTGGCAGATTATGTTTCAGCTCAAGAGGGCACAGGTTTGGTGCATACTGCTCCTGGACATGGTGCCGAGGATTATCAGACTGGGTTAAAATATGGTTTAGAGATTGTCATGCCGGTTGACCCCCGGGGTAAATTTGAAAGTTCTGCCGGAGAGTTCGCCGGGATGAATGTTTATGATGCCAATTCCCAGATTATCCAAAAGCTACAGTCTTTAGGGGCTTTGCTTTTAGAGCAAAAAATTTCTCACTCTTATCCGCATTGTTGGCGTTGTAAGCATCCGATAATTTTCCGGGCGACCAAGCAGTGGTTTTTAATCATTGACCATCAGGATTTACGTAACAAAGTTTTGCAAGCGATCAAAGAGCAGGTAACTTGGATTCCTGATGCCGGCAGAGAGAGGATTTCGGCGATGGTCCAGCTACGCCCGGATTGGTGTTTATCCCGGCAAAGATACTGGGGAGTGCCGGTTCCGGCATTGGTCTGCCAGGAGTGTAAAGAAGAATTCTTTGATGAAAGAGTAATTGAGCAATTTGCCAAGTTTTCCGCTGGGCAGGGTTCGGATTGCTGGTTTAGCCGGCCGACAGAAGATTTTATTCCTGCTGGGCTAGTCTGCCCGGTCTGTAAAAAAGGAAAATCTTTTGCTAAAGGGGCAGATATTTTGGATGTTTGGTTTGATTCCGGGGTGAGCAGCCAGGCGGTATTAAAGAAAAGAAAAGAACTCGCAGGGGTACCGGCGCAATTATATTTGGAAGGTTCGGATCAGCACCGGGGATGGTTTCAGTCATCGATTATTCCGGGGATGGCTATCGATGGTAAGCCGCCTTTTGAAAGCGTGTTGACCCATGGCTTTGTGGTGGATGGGGAAGGCAAGAAGATGTCTAAATCACAGGGCAATGTTATTTCACCTGCCCAGATCATTAAGGATTACGGTGCGGATATTTTAAGGATGTGGGTAGCTTCTAGCGATTACAATGAGGATATCCGGATTTCTAAGGAAATTCTGGCCCGGCTTTCTGAGGCCTACCGCAAGATTCGCAATACGGCTAAATTTATTTTAAGCAATCTTTATGATTTTAATCCGGATACCGATAAAGTCCCTTATGATAAATTACGTAAAATTGATCAGTGGGTTCTTTACCGGATGGAGGGGGTTAGGGATTATGTCGAAACTGCCTACGGCAGAGAACAAAATTCTCTTTTCGAATTTCACCGGGCATATAAAGGCATATACGATTTCTGTAATGAAGAGCTTTCCATGTATTACCTGGATATGGTTAAGGGGCGTTTATACACTTATGCGGCTAACTCTCCGGAAAGGCGTGCTGCGCAAACTGCGGTTTATGAAGTATTAAGCTGTTTGTTGAAATTAATTGCTCCGATTTTAGTCTTTACCTCCGAGGAGATTTGGCAGAGCTTGCCTAAGGAGAAAAAGGATGCCGGCTGCCAGAGCGTGCATCTTTTGGATTTTCCAAAAACCAACCCTACTTTTAGGCAGGATGATCGTTTTGGGCAAGGGGCGAAGAATATAGATGAGGAATTAAAAGATTTAATCGAGCTGGTTTTGCAAGCGGCTAAACCCCTGGAAGAACTACGGGCAAAAGGCGTGATCGGCAGCTCTTTTGATGCACAAATAAATATATTGACAAATACACAGGATCGTTATACATTCTTACAAAGCTGTGTAAGCCAGTTGCCAGAGATTTTTAAGGTTTCACTGGTGAACATAGTTTTAGACCAGAAGAGCAAGTTAAATCTTGCGGTGCAAGTAGAAAAAGCGGCTGGCGTTAAATGTCTGCGTTGCTGGAATTATTCTCTACAGGTCGGTAAGCATCAAGATCATCCTTTGATTTGTGATAATTGCCTCAGAGCTATCGGGGGAAAGTAAAGTGAAGAAAAAATTTTCGAAAAGCGATCTAAAGGAATTTAAAAAGATTGTACTGAAGAAAAAAGAAGAGATTCTTAATGATCTTAAGCATATTTCTGAAGATACTCTAAGAAAATCGCAAAAAGAAGCTTCCGGGGATATCTCTGGGTATACTTACCATATGGCGGATGTAGCCACGGATAATTATGACCGTGAATTTTCGTTAGGTTTGGCTTCTAGCGAAAGAAAATCTCTCTATGAATTAGATGATGCTCTGAAGCGGATCGAAGAAGGGAGCTTCGGCATCTGCGATGATTGTAAATCTTCGATTACCAAGATTAGGTTAAAAGCCGTTCCTTCTGCCCGGTTGTGCATTAAATGCCAGCAGAAAAAAGAAAAGAGATAAAAACTATAATTTATCGGATGATTTTTATCATCGTCTCTAGCGTAATTATATTGGATCAGGCTACCAAATTTTTCGCTTTAAAATTCCTGCAACTGAATACCCCAGTTCCGCTGATAAAAAATTTTTTCAATCTTACCCTGGTGTATAACCGCGGAGCGGCTTTTGGTTTCTTTCAGAATCATTGGCTGGTGTTTATTCCGGCTACTATTTTAGCCATCGGTTTAATCTTGATGCATTTGAGGAACAAATCCAATTCTTGGATGTTAAAACTATCTTTGAGTTTAATTTTAGGCGGAGCCATTGGGAATCTAATTGATCGCGTACGCTTAGGTTTTGTAGTTGATTTTCTGGATTTTCGGGTTTGGCCGGTTTTTAATATAGCGGATTCAGCGATTACTATTGCTGCGCTGGTCTTAAGCTGGGAGTTATTATTTAATAAAAATGTTGCCTGAAATCTGCCGATTTGGTAGTTTTACAATCTTTGCTTATGGTTTAATGCTGGTTTTGGCTTTTTTTGTTGTTGTCTATTTAAGCTCCCGGGAAGCCCGGCGGGAAAATATCGATGAGCAGCAGATTTTTAATCTTTTTTTCTACATTTTTATTTTTGGAATTATCGGAGCCCGGTTGTTCTATGTATTGATGAATGCCAGTTTCTATCTGCGTTTTCCTTTGGAGATTTTAATGCTCCAGCATGGGGGGATGGCTTGGTTTGGGGGATTGATCTCCGGGACCTTGACTGCCATCTTTTTTATCCGCAAACACAGAATGCATCTGTTGAAAACCCTGGATTTATTAGTTCCTTTTATCGCTTTAGGGCAGGCCATCGGCAGGATCGGTTGTTTGCTTAACGGGTGTTGTTATGGCCGGGAATCCGAATGGGGTTTATATTTCCAGGTTTTAGATAAGACCTTGATCCCCACGCAGCTGTATTCTTCGTTGCTTTTACTGCTGATCTTTATTATTTTAAGAATTATGCAGCAGAAGAAGCATTTAGCAGGTCAAATCCTCTGTAGCTACCTTTTGCTCTATTCCTTAAAAAGGTTTTTTATCGAATTTCTACGTAATGATAACCCCCGTTTTTTCTACGGGTTAACTGTTTTCCAAATTTTAAGCTTAATTATGTTTTTGTTCTCCCTGGGAATTTTATTTAAATTACTCAGGATTAAGCAAAAACAGCGATAAGCATATCAATCTTGACCCTTGTCTTTAGTAACTTAAAACATGGAAAAATTATTATTAAAAGTCAAACCCGCAGAAGCTCAAAAACGTCTGGACTTGCTTTTGGCGGAGTATTCTCTGCGTAATAATTTAGGTCTTTCGCGGACTAATATCCAGAAGCTTATCCGCGAGGGCAAAGTCTTTCTAAACTCTCAAGCGGTCAATAAGCCGCATCATAAGCTGAATCCGGATGATGAACTGCAGTTGTTTATTCCGCTAAAAGAAAAAACCGAGCTCCTGCCCGAAATAATACCTTTAGATATCATCTATGAGGACCCGGATATTGCGCTAATTAATAAACCGGTAGGTTTAGTGGTACATCCGGCGCCGGGGAACCGGAATCATACTTTAGTCAATGCTTTATTAGGCCGTTTGACGGAACTTTCTGATATCAATAAAAACCGTCCAGGCATTGTGCATCGGCTGGATAAGGACACTAGCGGAATTCTGGTAATCGCTAAAAATAATGCCGCTCATTTAAAATTAGTTAAACAGTTCGCCCAACATACTATTCAGCGTAAATATATTGCTTTAGTCAGCGGCCGAGTGGAATTTGATGAAGATATAATCGAAGTTCCTATCGGCAGACATCCTTTGAAACGGAAAAACATGGCAGTTTCATTCACTCAAAATACCAAATATGCTAAAACTGCCTATAAAACATTGAAACGCACACAGAACTTTAGCCTTCTGGAATTAAGGCCTTTTACCGGGCGTACTCATCAATTACGCGTGCACCTGGCTTATTTAGGGCATCCGATACTCGGTGACGCTAAATATGGCAAGCAGGATAATTTTCCCCGCTTGGCTTTGCATGCCCAAGAGCTGGGTTTTGTACATCCTACCACCAATCAGTTTATGCAATTTAGCAGTAAAATCCCCCCGGAGTTTCAGGATTTTATCAAAAAGAATTTATAATCGGTTTAACCGCCAGCCGAAGATAGTTTAGAAGTCGTAAACTATTAGGCAGGGGTGTGTTAAGTTATGGTGTCATTAAATTTCCCTTGATTTCTGCCTAACCGGTGTTATATTAAGGAGTAATAAATACAATGCAAATAATAAAAGGAGGCAAAATGTATCGTCGAGGCGCAATCTTATTGCCGGTTTTAATTATATTAGTTATCCTGTCTTTTGTTTTAGGTGCCGGCATATTTTACTTATATCAGAATGAATATACTCAAAATATAAAATTGCAGGGTCAGATCGCCGAGTTGGAGAATCGTCAGAGGTCGACCGCTAGCCAGCTAGAGGCATCTAAACAGGCGGCTACGGAGCTAGAATTAAAATTACAAGAAACTAAAAGACGGATGGATGCTCTAGCCGAGGATTTGGCTGTAGAAAAAGCCGCACATGCTCAAACATCAGCTCAATTAGAACAATTCCAAGCGGATCTTTCTAACCAAAGAGCTTTGCGAGAAGAATTGGAGAATAGATTGGTTCAGGTACAGACGGATAGTCAGCAAATTAAGGAACAAATTAAAATTATCCAACAACAAAAGATTGAGTTAGAGGAAAAGATTAAAAATTTAGAAATTGGTGCTTCCGGAGTAGAGCTGGGTACAGTAGTGGTTAATCCGGAAGTAGCCCAGTTGGCTGAGGAGGTCCTCCAGGGGCAAGCCGCTGCTAAAACAACCGAAACAAAAACTGTGCCGCCGGTAGCTAAGTTCGTTAAGAGCGCTAAGAAAGAGCAGGTTGTTTTAGCCCAGGGCCAAGAAGGTAAAGTTCTAGTAGTAAATAATGAATTTAATTTTGCAGTGATTAATTTGGGCAGTAAAGACAAGGTGAGCGTTGGCGATGAATTTTTAGTTTCCCGCGCTGGTCAGTCGATCGGAGATTTAAAAGTAGAAAAGGTCCATGAATTTATGTCTGCTGCCGGGTTTGCTCCCCAGCTTAAGGATTTAATTAAGGAAAATGATAAGGTAATGCAAAAGATAAAGTGAGCGGTATTATAAAGCTTGTTAACCCTCTAGAGATAAAAATTCCTCCCCCGCAAAAATCTTTTTTGATTAAAAGTAAATTTATACCCCGCGGTTGCATCAGGTTGGCCGGGGATAAGTCTATTGCTCATCGGGCATTGATCTTAAGCGCCTTGAGCGATAATAACACTAGGCTTAAGAACTTTCCCGTTCATGATGATTCTTTGGCTACTTTAAACACCTTGCGGGTATTGGGCGTAAAGATATTGTTTAAAAAAGGGTTAATTTATGTTTTTGGACGTGGTTTCCAGGGTTTAAATCCTCCTGAGCAGCCGCTTCAGGTAGGTAATTCCGGGACTACTTTGCGTTTGATCTTAGGGGTTTTAGCCGGATTACCTTTTAAGGTTAAAGTGATTGCCGGTAAATACCTGTCCGCACGTCCGATGTCTAGAGTAAATATTCCTTTACGTTTGATGGGGGCTAGAATTATTGCCCGTAAGAAGGCAAAAGAGGAATTTGCTCCCTTAGTTATTCGCGGAGGTGACCTTAAAGGCATTGTTTATCATTTGAAGATCGCTTCGGCGCAGGTGAAATCAGCGATACTTTTGGCGGGGCTGTTAGCTAAAGGTAGAACTCAGGTTTGCGAGCGTTTAAGCACTCGGGATCATACCGAAAGAATGCTTAAAACTTTTGGCGTAAATATTTCGATTCGTAACAAACGGATTATTTTGAAGCCTGGGTTGCCGCTAAGCAGTCCAGGCGAAATTTATATTCCCGGAGATATTTCTTCGGCAGCTTTTTTTATTGTTTTAGCTTTGATTATTCCGCAGGCGAGCATTACTATTGAGCAAACTAGCCTTAATCCCAGCCGGATGGGATTGATTAAAGTGCTTAAAAGAATGGGGGCTAAGATTAATCTTTCGTCCTTACAATCTGCTCAGCCGGTTAGTTTCGAGCCTTGCGGTGACTTAAAAGTTATCAGCAGTAAACTTAAAGGCACGGTAGTGAACTCCAGGGAGATTCCTTATTTAGTTGATGAATTACCAATTTTAATGGTCGCTGCTTGTTTTGCTCAAGGCTTAACCGTTATTAAAGGTGTAAGCGAGTTAAGAGTAAAGGAGACGGATCGCATTAATTCGATGGTGTTTAATCTGCAAAGAATGGGGGCGGATATCCGGGTTAAGCGGGAGCTGGAGGCGGAGAATATTATTATCTACGGCGGCAGAAGTCTTCATGCTGCTAAGCTTAAAAGTTTTGGTGATCATCGGACAGCTATGAGCATGGTGGTGGCGGCGATGGCTGTGGGCGGTCAATCTATTCTAGATGATATTAGTTGCGTGAATAAATCCTTCCCCGATTTTTTAAAGAAGTTAAACAGTCTAAACCAGAAGTAGCAAAAATAATCGCTTATTTATTTATTTGACAAAAGGTGCAAATTTTGTTAAAATCTTATGTCGCATAATTTTAGGAGAAAAATATGGTAAATTGGACTCAGCATCTAAAGAAAGCGATTAATTATATTTTAGGTCTTTTTTCCAATGATATGGGGATTGACTTAGGTACTGCTACTACCCTAGTCTTTGTTAAAGGGGAAGGAGTGGTACTTTGTGAGCCTTCTGTAGTTGCTATTGAGAGAGGTACTTCGCATGTTTTAGCAGTTGGCGAAGAAGCTAAGCGCATGCTCGGACGCACCCCCGGGAATATCGTGGCCATCCGCCCGATGAAAGACGGAGTTATTTCGGACTTCGAAATTACCGAGGCGATGTTGCGGTATTTTATCAAAAAGGTTCATCACCGGAAAGTTTTAGTTAGGCCACGGATTGTAATTGCTATTCCCTCTGGTATCACTGAGGTGGAGAAAAGGGCGGTTAAAGATTCTGCTGAGCGAGCCGGAGCCAGGGAGGTTTTTTTAATCGAAGAGCCCATCGCCGCAGCTATCGGTGTCGGTTTACCTATTCAGGAACCTATCGGTAATATGATTATTGATATTGGCGGGGGCACAACGGAGATTGCCGTAATTTCACTCTGTGGCACCGTGTTTTCTAAATCTATCCGCATCGGCGGCGATGAAATGAATGAAGCGGTGATCGAATATCTGAAGAAGACTTATAATTTGATGGTAGGTGAACGTACTTCTGAAGAGATTAAGATCAAGATCGGTTCGGCTTATCCTTTAGAAGATGAGATGAGTATGGAGGTTAAGGGCCGGGATTTAGTGGCGGGTTTACCTAAAACCGTTACGATCACTAGTGAAGAGATCCGTGAATCTTTGCAGGAACCTTTGCGGGCAATTTTAGAAGTAATCAAGATATCGTTAGAGAGGACTCCTCCGGAACTAGCGGCAGACTTGATTGATCATGGTATTGTTATGGCCGGAGGTGGTTCATTGCTCAAAGGGCTGGATAAACTAATTTCCGAAGAAACTGGTTTGCCTGTACATATTACTGATGATCCGATTACCGCGGTAGCTAACGGAACAGGTATTGTGCTTAGTGAAATTCAGTATCTTAAGAAAGTTACCGTGCCGGTTAAGACCGAAGTACGGAATTAGCCACGAGGCTACACCAACGTAATTCCGATTAGCGTTGGGTGATGTAATTAACGCCGCGTGCATATCCAATCGTTGATTGTTTATTAAATGTGTTTAAGTTACCCCGCAAAACCTTAATTAATTTCATCGTTATTTTTGGCTCACTGTTTTTATTATCTAATTTCTTATCTTGTTTTAAAAACTCCGCTCAAAAAACATTCAAACCGCATCTTTCTTTAGTCGGGCTGCTTAAGCGTGAACTGACGGGAATTATTTTTTATCACCGGAATATGATGCAGGCTGAAAGATTACGCAACGAAGCAGATGCGTTGCGCTGGCGATTATTTGATTTGCGCGAAATCAGCCAGGAAAATGCCCGTTTAAATAATCTACTCAATTTTAAACAAAGATCTCCTTTGCGTTTAGTGGCTGCCAAAGTTATCGGACGTTCTCCGGACAGTTGGTCTTCTAGTGTATTGATTGATAGAGGCAGGGAGAATGGCATTAAGCCGGGGATGGTAGTAGTGAGTCCTCAAGGGTTAGTGGGGAGTATAATCGAAAGCGCAGATAATACCAGTAAAGTGTTATTAATTAATGATCCTAATCAGGGCGTCTCTAGTATCGTACAGCGCAGCCGGCAGGAGGGGCTGGTGAGTGGTACTTTAGGCACCAATTTAATTATGCGCTATCTGCCAGAAGAGGCGCAAATTGTAGTCGGCGATATTATTGTTACTTCGGAGTTGAGCCGGGTTTATCCTAAAGGATTACTGGTGGGCCGGGTAGTTAATCTTGGCCGGGAGTTTTCCGGGCTTAACCGTTATGCCCTGGTAAAACCATTGGTAGATTTGGCCAATATTGAAGAAGTTTTGGTGATTATCCCATGAAAAAATTATTTCTTTTCTTGGGCATAATATTTTTGGCGACATTGGGATTAATTTGGCCCAAGCCTTTACGTTTCTTTTATTGCCAGCCGGATTTGTTGCTAATCTTTATGGTGGCTTTAGTTTTTTATACCGATTTTAAGACGGCTTGGTTATTTGGTATGCTGGCCGGGCTGGCTAAAGACCTGTTTTTGCCTGGTAATTTTGCTATAAATACAATTTGTTTTGGCCTGTGGGGGTATGCTTTAGATAGGCTTAGCCGGCAAATTTCTACCGACGAACCTGCTGTACGTTTAGCTATTATTCTAGTAGTTGCATTGTTAAATAATCTTATTCTTGGCTTGCAAAGTGTTTCGGCTGGCAATGTCATACCGGCCGGGATTTTTTTACGCAATTTAATTATTGTTAGCGTTTATACTACGGTGTTAGCACCTTTAATTTTTAAGCTCACAAAAAAGATAACCTTAGCTTTTTAATCCATGGAAAGAAAAACCATTTTAAATATTATTGTTATCCTTATGTTTATGGCTTTGCTCCTGGGGTTATTGAACTTGGATATATTGCAGGGGGCTAAATTTTGCCGGCTCAGCGACAGTAATTGTATCCGTTTAATTTCTCAATCCGGCTGCCGGGGTAATATTCTAGATCGTGATGGCCAGTTGATTGTTGGTAGCAAGATTTCTTATGATGTGATGATTCTTCCCCAAGATTTAGGCAATATCGATCAGCCTTTATTATTAATCAGCAGGATCTTAGGCTGCGAGATTAAAGAGCTCAAAGACACGTTTAAAAGAAATTTTGTTTCTTCTAGTATCCCGGTGACCGTGGCCTCGAATATTGACTCTAAGGAAGCGATTGTGCTAGGTGAGTATAAAGTTGAGCAACCCAGTATTATTGTTGCCCCTAAGCCCTTACGTTATTATCCGTACGGGGCACTGGCTGCCCATGTTATCGGTTATGTTAATGAGATTGACCGTTGGCGGCTGACTAAGTTAGAGGATTACGGTTACAAGACTAAGGACATCGTAGGATTCGGTGGGGTGGAAGAGAAGTATGATTATTATTTGCGTCAGGAGGAAGGGGGGTTATCGGTTGAAGTTAACCACCGGGGAAAATTTACCCGGGTTTTAGGGTTTCAGCCTCCGCGTAACGGTAAAGATATAATTCTAACAATTGATCTGGAAATTCAGCAGATCGTCGAAGAAAATTTAGCCGGCCGCAAGGGTAGCGTTATTATTATGGATCCTGATAATGGGGAGATTTTGGCGATGGCCAGTTACCCGAATTTTAATCCGGCAGTCTTTGTGCATAAACGTAGCAAGCTAATCGCCGGGCTGTTTAATGATGTCGATGCGCCTTTTATGAACCGCGCCATCGGATCAAGTTATCCTCCGGCATCGGTTTTTAAAATGGTAGTCGCTGCCGCTGGTTTGGAAACCAAGAAAATTAACACGGGATCGAATTTTGTTTGCCAAGGGTCCACCTTAGTTGGGCAAAGGAGGTTTAAGTGTTGGGATACTCACGGCCCGGAGGATATTTTTCAAGGGATTGCCCATTCTTGCGATGTATTTTTTTATAAAACAGGTTTACTGGCCGGGGCACAGAATATACATGATTATGCTTTAAAATTCGGCTTAGGTAAAAATATCGGTTTTGAATTGATCGGAGAAACCAGCGGTTTTATTCCCTCCCCTCTTTGGAGAAAGATTAATAAATTCCAGAACTGGTACGATGGGGATACGGCGAATTTAAGCATTGGGCAGGGGGATTGTTTGGTCACTCCGCTTCAGGCCGTGAATATGTTAGCGGTGTTTGCCAATCGTGGATATTTAACTAGTCCTTATATTGTGAAAAACGTCGGAGGCATAGATCTAACCGCTAAGAAAAAAAGGTTGACCGCTGTGCCCATTAGACAAAGTACATTGGAAATTATTAATAAGGGTTTAAGGAAGGTCGTCTCTGATGAAAGGGGCACGGGGAAAGTTTTAGCTAATTTACCGGTGCAGGTGGCCGGAAAAACCGGTACTGCTCAAGTCTCCCGGGGTGCTACGCATGCTTGGTTTGTCGGGTTCTTTCCGGCGGATAAACCGCGTTATGTAATCTGTGTTTTTTTGGAGAATGGAGGGCCGGGGTATGCGGCTTGTTTGTTGACTAAACAAATTATTGAAGCGATGGATCAACAGGGGATCATATGAGGAATTCATTTTTTAAAATTTTTGTTCTGGTATTGGTCATTTCCATTTTAGGCATCTTTACTATTTATAGCAGTACTTATCAAAAAACCGGGACGCAGTGGCAGGATATTTACAAACGGCAGATGCTCTGGTTAACTATCGGCCTAAGCTGTTTTTTTCTTATGTCCCGCTTCAATTATCGGAAGCTTTGGGACGCTAATTATTTCATTTATGGGATTGCTCTATTTTTTCTTTTATTAGTCTTTAGTCTAGGGGTGATTCGCTTGGGCGCTCAGCGTTGGTTGAAGATTGCTTGGTTTAATTTTCAGCCTTCGGAATTTGCAAAGTTAGCGATTATTATTTTCCTAGCTAGGTATTTTAGTCGTAAATCGATCGATTATACCTCACTTTTATCGGGTAAGTTCGGTATTTTCCAGGGTATCATCCTGCCGTTCATTTTTGTGGCTATGCCGATGTTTTTGATTATAGAGCAACCGGATTTAGGCAGCGGGTTAATGCTGATGCTGGTTTTTGTAGGGTTGTTGTATTTAACGCATGTGCGTTTAAAATATATCTTTATACTTTTGGCCTGCTTAATTCTGCCCTTGCCTTTTTTCTGGCATTTTCTACATGATTACCAGAAGCAAAGGTTGCTAGTATTTCTTAATCCTAACATTGATCCGTTGGGAGCCGGATATACTATTATTCAATCGCGGATTGCAATCGGTTCCGGAGGTTTTTTCGGTAAAGGCTGGTTGCGGGGCTCGCAAAGCCAACTCTATTTTTTACCGGAATCCCATACGGATTTTATTTTTGCAACTTTTTCCGAACAATGGGGCTTTTTAGGCGGCAGTCTTTTAATTTTAATGTATTATTTAATTATCCGTCAGGGCTTTCTTATCGCGCAGAGAACTCAAGACTCATTCGGGAGTTTATTGGCTTACGGGATCTCGTTATTGTTAACCTTGCAGGTATTTATTAATATTGCGATGAATATGGGATTGGCCCCGGTAGTCGGCCTGCCTTTACCGTTGATGAGCTATGGCGGCTCAAGTATCCTGGTGACATTGACTGCTTTAGGAATTTTAGTAAATATTGACCGCACCAGAAATGTATTCTAAATCGCTACGAGGCGACACTGGCGCCGCACGATTAAGCGCCAGGTATATTAAGCGTAAATTAATCTAATAAATAAGGAATTTATGATCGAAGACCTGCTGGTTAATGTGCATCGGCCTGGCCAGTATCTAGGCAACGAATGGAATGTTAGCGCAAAGCGGTTTAATACTGCTTTAATAAATTTTGGTTTGGGTTTCCCGGATTTGTATGAAGTGGGGATGAGTAATTTGGGTTTGCGGATTATTTACGGAGTTTTAAATAATTTGCCTGGGGTAGTTTGTGAAAGATTCTTTGCCCCGGAAGCAGATATGGAAGCCGCTTTAAAGATTAAGCAACGCCGGCTTTTTTCCTGGGAATCTCAACAGGCACTGATTGATTTTGATTTATTAGGGTTTTCCCTGGGGTCGGAATTAAACTATACTAATGTTTTAAATATCTTAGATTTAGCTGGTCTGCCACTAGAGTCGGGGTTACGGGATCATGAGTACCCTTTGGTTATCGGGGGCGGACCTTGCGTGCTTAATCCTGAGCCATTAGCGGATTTTTTTGATTTATTTATTATCGGAGAAGCTGAAGAAGCGGTGGTTGAGCTGATAAATGTCTATCGTCAATTTAAGAATGATTATAAAGCCGGCCGTTTGGATAAAGAAACCCTTTTAATCAGGTTATCCGAAGTGCAAGGGGTTTATGCCCCCGCTCTTTACCAACCTGATTATTCTCCATCTGGAGAATTGGTTAGTTTTTTACCCAAATATAACACCCTGCCGGATAGGGTAAAAAAACGCATCATTGAAGATTTCGATGCCGCCTATTTTCCTTGTAATTGGGTGGTGCCTTATGTACAGTTGATTCATGATCGAATTACTTTGGAAGTCATGCGGGGTTGTCCCCACCATTGCCGCTTCTGCCAAGCCAGAGTGCAATACCATCCTTTAAGGATAAGAAGCAAGCAAAAAGTAATCGCCTTAGCTGATTTGGCTTATGCGGCCAGCGGATACGAGGAATTTTCTTTAGCTGGTTTATCGGTGGGAGATTATCCGGGCATTGAGTCTTTGGTTTCTGTTTTAACCGAAAATTTCAGCGCGCAAGCAGTTAATCTATCCCTGCCTTCATTAAAGGCCAAGACCCTGTTAGGTAAGGTATCCACGTTAATTGCTAAAATTAAGAAAACCGGATTGACTTTTGCTCCAGAAGCAGGCACTGCCCGCTTACGTCAGGTTTTAGCTAAAGATTTCCCGGAAGAAGAATTTTTCCAGGTTATTGATCAGGCTTATCGGGCAGGTTATCAACATTTAAAATTATATTTTCTAATTGGCTTGCCCGGTGAAACCCAACAAGATTTGCAGGGGATAATTGATTTTGCCCGAGCGGCTTCGGAGGCCAAAAGAAAAATTAACGGTTCTGCTGCGCAGATTAATATCAGTATTAATCCATTGATTCCCAAGCCGCATACTCCTTTGCAATGGAAAAAGATGGATGCTGTCGACTTAATCCAAGAAAAACAAAATTATTTAAATAGCCATTGTAAAAACCACAGACTTAAATTTAATTTCCATGATTTAAGGATGGGTTTTTTAGAAGGCGTACTTTGCCGGGGCGATAGAAGGTTGGGTCCGGTGATATTGGCGGCTTATAAAAAGGGGGCCAGATTTGACGCTTGGAGTAACCATTTTTTATTTGATAAATGGCGGGAGGCATTTTCTGAATCAGGGATCGATCCGCAGAAATATCTTGATGAAAAACCGGTTAAGGCAGTACTGCCTTGGGATTTTATCGATACCGGGATTAAAAAGGAAGATTTATGGAGTGAATTTAATAAAACTATTGCCAGCTAAAGAGTTAAGGGGTATAATTATTCATTAAAATATCGTAAAATAGGGGGCATAATGGATAAAAAAGTAAACCCTTTATCATTAAATTCTCGGTCGATTAAACAAAAGCTGATGGTGGCTTTTCAGCTGATGTCTATCTTGCCTTTTCTAGTTTGTATATATTTGCTCTCGATTTATATCTTCCCGAAATTCGGTTTCAAATTCGATATTTTGCTGTATTTAGGAATAAGTGCTTTTTTAGCCATCGTTGGATTGATGGTGATTAAAGAAGTTTTTGACCGTTTGACTTCGGTGACTACTGAAGCTAAATGTATCGCCGCCGGAGATATTAGCCGTCAGCTGCAGGTGCAGCATGGCGATGAGGTCGGAGAGTTAGGCAATATTCTGAATCAGCTCACCCAGCGTATCCGCAGCAATATGGATGAACTTAAAGATTATAGTGCTAAAACTGCCGAAATTAATATTGCAATTCAGAAGAAAATCATGGTACTTTCCAATCTCATGCAAATCAGCGGATTTATTTCTGAAGGGTCTAAATTCGATCAGATTTTAAAAATTGCGGTTGAAAAGTTGCGTTCTTTGGCTAATTCTGAAATATCATTTTTGTTAATTAAGGATGAACTTAAAAATTCTTTTCTGATGAAAGTAGCTGATGGGATACAGGCTGATTATTTAATGACTATTGAGATTTTTGCCCAGGAAGCTATATATGAGCAACTGTTTAATCTTCATAAGCTTATGATTCTTGATGCCCAGAATGTTTTGCCGGATAGTTTGTCGCTTGACTTACAAGCTAAGCTCCGAGTTAAAAATTGTTTAGCCATGCCGATATTTTTAGACGCAAGCATTAAAGCCGTGCTGGGGATTGCTAACCTGCAGGATAATTTTTCTTACAATCAAGAAGATATCGAGCTGTTGGATATTTTCTCTAAGCAGATTGCTGTAGCCATCGAAAATGGTATTTTAGCGAATCGGGTCGAAAAATTAGAGATTAAAGATGCCTTGACTGGTCTTTACAACCGTTGTTTTATTGAAAACCGGCTCCAAGAAGAGATTAAGCGGGCGATTGCTTATCAGCGGCCCTGCGCTTTTATTATTTTCGATATTGATGATTTTAAAGATTACTGCGGAAAGTTTGGGTTGATTTGCGCAGAATCTGCGCTTAAGGAAATCGCAGCTTTAATTTTGGGATGTATTACGGATATTGATCGGGCCGGCCGGACTGATGATGATGAATTTTCACTGATTCTGCCTGAAAAGAATAAACGCCAAGCCCAGGAGATCGCCGAAATGATTTGTAAAAAAATCCAAGCTTCATTTGGCATGGATCAGGATGGCGGTAAGTGTTTGACTTTCAGCGCTGGAGTTAGCGAGAACCCTCTGGATGGAGTTCAGGTTGAGCAACTGATTCTTAAAGCTAAAGAATTGTTGAGGAAGGCCAAGGCCGGGGGTAAAAATCGGGTTATGGTTTTTTAAAATAAGGATGTGTTAAGGTGATCAGGCGGATTAATAATAAACCCTTAGGAGAGTTGCTGCTGGAGCGCGGTATTATTAGCCAGGCTCAACTGGACCAGGCTTTAGACACGCAGCGGGATAAGGGCGGGTTAATTGGTGAAATCCTAGTGGATTTAGGTTTTGTCAAAGAAGATGATATCGCTCAAGCCTTGACTGCTCAATATGGTTTTCCTTATCTGCCACTAGGCAATTATGATGTAGATGCAGATATTACTGCTATAATTCCGGGTCGAGTAGCTAGGCAGTATTTATTGGTGCCGATAGATAAAATCGGGAACAATCTTACCTTAGCTATGTCCAATCCGTTAAATGTCCAGGCGATTGAAGATGTGGAGTTGTTGAGTGGTTGTAGCGTGCAGACTTTTGTTTCTACTTCTTCAGATATCAAAAAGGCAATTGAGAAATATTATAAGGATAAGGAATGATCTGGTCGATAGTCTATAGTCGATGGTCTACAGGAAACCAGGGATCGTCCATCGACTATATACTATCGTCCATCGACTAATCATGTTATCACTCAAAGACCGGCTAACGGAACTATTAATCAATAATAAACTGATTAGTACTGAGCAGCTTGAGCAGGCCTTGGAAGTGCAAGCGAGAAAAGGCGGAAAGCTCAGTGACATTATTGTCGAGCTTAAGTTTGTTAAAGAGAATGAGTTGATTTCGACCTTAAGCGAAGGCCTGGGATTACCATTAATCGATTTAAAGCGTTTTAAAATCGATTTAGATATTGCTAAAATAATTCCGGTGGAAATCGCCCGCCACTATCAGATTATCCCCATATCTAAAATGGGAGATACAATTACTTTGGCGATGGCTGATCCGCTCAACATTTTTGCTATTGATCATGTTCAGGCCTTGACCGGTTTTAGAATTAACCCCATCATCTCTTCGGTTGTGGATATCAATCAAACTATTGAATTGTCTTATCCAGATACTTCTAAAGGCATTATCGAGGGGTTGGTTAAAGAGATGACGGTTTCTTCGATTGAACTGGTTAAAGAGGAGAAGGAGGTGGCTCCGAGCGATCAGGAGCTGGACCGGATCAGTCATGAAGCGCCGGTGATTAAAGTAGTGAATATGATTTTAGAAGAATCGATAAAGAAGAAAGCCTCAGATATATTAGTTGAGCCGTTTGAGAAAAAATTACGCATTCGTTACCGGATTGATGGTATGTTGCGCGAAGAAAAAGCTCCGCCTAAAAATATGCATGCTTCTATCGTTTCCCGGATTAAAGTGATCGCTGAGTTGGATATTGCTGAACATCGCCTTCCTCAGGACGGGCGTTTTAAAATAAAGATACTTAATCGCCAAGTGGATTTTCGCGTTTCTATTCTTCCTTCTAGTTTTGGAGAGAAAGTTGCCCTGCGTATTTTAGATAAGACCCAAGTACATCTGGATATGCCGAAACTGGGTTTTAGCGAGCATGCTTTAGAGGTGTTGGCTAAGGTTTCGGTTTTGCCGCACGGAATGATTTTAGTTTGCGGTCCTACTGGAAGCGGAAAAACTACCACACTTTATGCGGTGCTAAAGTCTGTGGATAGCCCGGATAAGAATATTGTGACAGTAGAAGATCCTGTGGAATTTCAGTTAGAAGGCATAAACCAGGTGACTGCCCGGCCGGAGATTGGTCTGAGTTTTGCTGCCGCGTTGCGTTCCATACTGCGCCAGGATCCGGATATTATTATGATTGGGGAAATTCGCGATTATGAAACTGTAGATATTGCTATTAAGAGTGCTTTGACTGGGCATTTGGTTTTGTCTACTTTACATACGACTACTGCTGCCGGAGCGGTGATGCGTTTGGTTAATATGGGAGTGGAACCATATTTGATTAATTCTTCTCTGGTTTGTGTTATCGCTCAGCGGTTAGTACGTAAAATCTGTTCGTATTGTAAGGAAGCTTTTATGCTCAAAGATGAAATCGCTCAAAGTTTAAAGCTTGATTTGGGTAAGACCGGCAGGCTAGAATTTTATAAGGGTAAGGGATGTCAGCACTGTTTTAATTCCGGATATTCCGGAAGGACGGTGATCGCCGAAGTTTTGCCGCTTAGCCAAAAGATCAGAGATTTAATTCTTAGTGGTGCTCAGGAGCAGTTTATTAAGCAGCAGGCCCGCGCAGAAGGGATGAAAACTTTACGCCAGGATGGGCTGGAGGCGGCTTTAAAAGGATTGACTACGATTGAAGAGGTTTTAAGGGTTACAGCGCCAGATGAGTAAAAATAATAACCAGTTGATAGTTGGCAGACGATGGTCAATGGTAAGGTTAAAGTTTTTCAATAGTCTATAGACCAGAAATAATATGCATTCATTAAAAGAAAACATAATTGAGATCCTGCTTAAAAGCCAGCAAATTACTAAGTTGCAATTAGAGCGGGCATTGAACATGCAAAAAGAAAAAGGCATACCTCTAAGGAGGGTGCTGGTTGAGGAGGGTATTCTTAGCGAAGATGTCCTGCTCTCCTTATTTTCTGAGCAACTCTATATGCCGACTTTACGTTTAGGCAAATTTAAGTTTGATGCCCAGATTATTAATTTGATTCCTGAAAGGATAGCCAAACTCTATAATACTATTCCTTTGTCTAAAATTGGTTCTACGATTACAGTGGCAATGTCTGATCCTTTGAATATTTTTGCTTTTGATGATTTAAGCAATTTTACCGGATGTAGTATTGATATTGTTTTAAGCCCGGAAGAGGAGATTAATCATGCTATCGATAGCCAATATCGCAAAGAATCCAAGGATCTGCAAAATATTCTTGAAGCATCCGCGCTAGAGCGTTCTGTAGCAGAGGAGCAGGACGTAGAGTTATTTAAAAACGATGAGATTGAGCTATCCAATGCTTTATCAGAGAGTGAAAAAGCTCCGATCGTTAAATTAGTTGATATTATTCTAGCTCAGGCATTAAAAAGGCGCTCCTCGGATATTCATATTGAACCGGAGATTGATTGCTTGCGGATCAGATACCGGGTGGATGGTTCACTGCTGGATGTTTTAAGGGTGCCTAAGGTTAACCAAAATGCAATTTTAGCCCGCTTAAAGATTATTTCTAATTTAGATATAACCGAAAACCGCATTCCCCAGGATGGCCGATTTAAAGTTAAAAGCGAAGGGCGGGAAATTGATTTCAGGGTTTCTAGCTTGCCGACTACTTTTGGGCAAAAATTTGTTCTGCGGGCTTTAGATAAGGGCAATCTTTCTGTCGGATTAGATAAGCTGGGTTTTTCAGAGCAACCGGCTGCTGTTTTCAAGGCAGCGGTGGCCAAACCTTTCGGGATGATACTAGTTACCGGTCCGACCGGCAGCGGAAAATCTACTACGCTTTATTCTGTATTAAATCAGCTAAATACTCCTGAAAGAAATATTATTACGATTGAAGATCCTGTAGAATATCAAGTGGAAGGGATTACCCAGATGCAGGTCAAGCCGGAGATTGGCTTAGATTTTGCTTCGGGGCTACGTTCTATTCTACGCCAAAGTCCGGACGTGATTATGATTGGTGAAATCAGAGATGCTCAGACCGCCGACATCGCAATTAAGGCGGCGCTCACCGGACAACTGGTGCTTTCTACTTTACATACCAACGATGCAATTTCCAGTATTACTCGGCTGATTGATATGGGGGTGGAGCCGTTTTTAGTGGCCTCCAGTGTAATTATGCTTTGTGCTCAGCGCCTGGCCCGTAAGATTTGCTTGAAGTGCCGTAAACCCCTGGAGATTCCCCACGATTTTTTAAAGAAAATAGGTTTTCATGGTAAGGCTAACTTTTTTGCTGCCCAAGGTTGTAAATATTGCAATAATACCGGATTTTTCGGACGTATTGCGGTACTGGAAACTTTATTAATTGATGATACGATCAGAGAAATGATTATTCGCAAAAGTTCCTTAGATGAGATTAAAACTTACGCGATTAAAAAAATGGGGATGAAAACCCTGCGAGATGATGCTTTTGAAAAGGTCATCCAGGAGCAGACAACCTTGGATGAAGCGATCCGGATCACTACTGAAGAATAATTATGACTATTCTCGGAAAAATACTTTTAATTTGCGATGATCAGCCGCTTTTGGCTCAAATTAAAGAAAGACTAGCTCAGCTAGGAGATTACTCTGTCACCCCAGTTTCTGACTTACAATCGGCCCTGGGTAGTTTAAGGCAGAATATTTACGATTTGATTATTATTAAACAGCCGCTGGCAGAGGTGCGCACAAATTATTTAATTGCTGAACTAAGGGGTATTGATCCGGATTCGGTAATTGTTGTTTTATTGGAAGCTGGAGATCAGAGCGGGATAAGAGAATTGATGAATTCCGGGGCTTATGAGGCTTTAGTTAGTCCGTTAAATACCGATAATTTAAAATTCACCATTGACAAGGGAATTAAGCTGCATATTTTACTTAAGGCTAATCGTAAGTTTTCCCTGGGGTTAAAAGAAAGTAATCAGTCTTTAACAAAGCAAAATATGCTTTTAGCCAGCAGGATCGAAGAGGCGACGACTAATCTCAGTCGGCTTTATGATGATTTACGCACTACATATATGCGTACGATTAAGGTTCTGGCTCAAACCATTGATGCCCGGGATCATTATACGCATAGCCATTCTGAAAATGTCGCTCGCTTTGTAGTGGCAATGGCTAATCAAATGAAGCTCTCGGATAAAGAGATTGAACAATTACGCCAAGCTTGTGAATTGCACGATTTAGGTAAAATCGGCATCGGAGATGATATTTTATTGAAAGCTTCTTCTTTGACTGATCAAGAGTGGGCGCAGGTGCGTAAACATCCAGTAGTGGGTGCTCAAATTCTAGAGCCGTTGACTTTTCTTAATGGGGTGGTAGACTTAGTAAGACAGCATCATGAACATTATGATGGTTCCGGATACCCGGAGGGAAGAAAGGGTAATGATATCCTTCTGGGGGCCAGGATTATACATATCGCCGATGCTTACGAAGCGATGCGTTCGGCGCGTTCATACCGTAAACAGCCTTTATTTAAAGAAGAAGCAGTGTTAGAAATTAAGCGTAATAGCGGTACCCAGTTTGATCCTAGAATTGTAGAGGTGTTTTTAGAGGTGGTGAATAATTTATAACCAATTTTATTACAATAGGCTAAAAAATGAATTCGTATAAATATTCTGCAAAAGATAAAAACGGGCAAAACGTAAACGGGACCATTCAGGCTGCTTCCGAATCAGAAGTAGCAGATATTTTGCATAAAAAAGAAATGGTAGTTTTTTCAGTAGAATTTATTAAGATTGCTGTTGCTAGCACTAAGCTTAAAGATAAAAAGATTAAGTTGGAAGATCTAGTAATTTTTTCCCGCCAACTGGCTACTATGATTGATGCCGGTATTCCATTGGTAAACGCCTTAAGTATTTTAGCTGAGCAGATCGAAAATGAAGGCTTAAGGGTGGTTGTGGGCAATGTGCGCCAGGATATCGAAGCGGGTACGAGTTTTTGTGAAGCTCTGGCTAAACACCCGGCAATTTTCTCTGATCTTTTTGTGAATATGGTTAAAGCTGGAGAAGCCTCCGGGATGTTAAATGAGATTCTTGATCGTTTAGCTACGTTTATGGAGAAACAGGCGGCGTTAAACCGTAAAATAATTTCCAGCTTGGTCTATCCGGCGGTAGTAGTCAGCATGGCGATTATTATTACTGCCGTACTTTTAATTAAAGTGGTTCCTACTTTTAAAGGTATATTTGAATCTCTGGGGGGGACGCTGCCTGTGCCTACCCAGATTTTAATTCTTACTAGTGATTTTTTACGTAAATATTTTTTCTTTTCGATGATGCTTTTAATTGTCAGCGGATATTTATTCAAAAGATATGTTAAGACAACCGAAGGCCGTTATAGGTTTGACCGGTTTACTTTGAGGGTTCCAGTCTTTGGACCGCTTTTACGTAAATTGGCGATTGCAAAGTTTTCCCGCACTTTTTCTACTTTGGTTAAGAGCGGCGTTTCGGTATTAAGCGCTTTAGATATTGTCAGTAAAACTTCTGGGAATAAGGTAGTAGAAGAGGCAGTGATTAACTGCTCTAAGAGTGTGCGTAACGGTGAAACTATCTCCCGGCCTTTGGCTAAAAGCGGAGTTTTCCCGCCTATGGTTACCCGGATGATTAATGTCGGGGAGCAAACCGGACAATTGGAAAAGATGCTTTCTAAGATTGCTGATTTTTATGATGACCAGGTGGATGCTGCAGCTGGGGCCCTGACCAGTTTGATTGAACCGTTAGTGATTGCCTTTTTGGGGATTGTTATCGGGGGCATCGTTATTGCTTTATTTCTGCCGATTTTTAAAATTTCACAGTTAATGGCGCGTTAGAGTAGCAGAGCATTAATCTGTAGTAAAATTAAGCACTTAGAACTTAAATTAAAAGTTAAAATAAGTAAAAAAAGTTCTTGACAAAATAAGCGTTTGTATTATACTTGTTTATCCCCTTACACAGGGGCTAAATTATTGTGAAAATAATTAAAACGCAGTTGACAATTTCGAGCAGTTAATTCCAAATCGACGATAAGGGTGCGTAACTATAAATTTACGTCCCGACAAATTGTCGGGACGTATTTTTTTTGCGCGCCTGGGCAACACTGGCGCAATACCTATTAGCGCGGGTGGCCTGAGAGATTTTATATTCATTGCTCTTTTGATAATTGAATTGCCAAGCGAGGCCACAAAGAATTCTTAACCGGATTTTTTGGGGTCAATTTCATGAGGTTTGAAATTAAATAAATCACTAGAGCCTTTATACAAATTTTTCCATAGATTTTTCGGAGAGTTTGATCCTGGCTCAGAGTGAACGCTGGCGGCGTAGATTAGGCATGCAAGTCGAGCGATATCCTTTTCTTGAGATGTTGAGACCGCAAGGTGGATATGTTGATGGAGAAGGACTATAGCGGCAGACTGGTGAGTAACACGTGAGTAATTTACCTCTAAGTCGGAGATAGCCTTGCGAAAGCGAGGGTAATACCCGATGTGTTTACGGCTGCACAAGCAGCTGTAAGTAAAGAAGGCCCGCAAGGGTTTTTGTTTAGAGATGAGCTCGCGTCCTATCAGCTAGTTGGTGGGGTAATGGCCTACCAAGGCTTTTGACAGGTAGCTGGCCTGAGAGGGTGGTCAGCCACATGGGGACTGAGACACTGCCCCAACTCCTACGGGAGGCTGCAGTCGAGGATATTTAGCAATGGACGAAAGTCTGA
>JBFZAT010000023.1:0-19178 GCA_041308845.1 Candidatus Omnitrophota bacterium
GATAAAACCACAAGCGGTGCCCATACTTACTCGCTTACGCTCGTAAGTATTTCGCTGGATAAAACCTATAAGGTGCTCAATTATTTCTTGACATCGTAACTTTTTGCTGTTATTATACTTAGCAATAGGGGGTGGAAAATGACCAAAAAAGACATTGTTCTAAAAGTTTCTGATGAAACTAATATAAAGCAGATTGATGTCAAAAAAATAGTGCAAAAAACCTTTGATTGTATTATTGATGCATTGATCAGGGGTGAAAAAATTGAGTTGCGTAATTTTGGCGTTTTTAAAGTTAAACAGAGACGAAGCCGCACAGGCAGAAATCCGCGTACGAATCAGGTTATTCCTGTCCCACCCAGGAAAGTTGTGGTTTTTAAAGCTGGCTTGGAAATGAAACAGAAGATAAAATAAAGCAAAAAAACCTGCACACTAGCTGCTAAATCTATAGAATAATTTGCATGTTCAAAAGAATCCCCGGGACCAAAGATATATTACCGCAAGAATCATCCTCCTGGCAAGCTGTCGAAAATACTGCGCGTAAAATATTCTCATTATATAATTATCAGGAGATGCGCACTCCGGTTATCGAAGAAGCGGCACTTTTTAACCGTACATTGGGGGCGGCTACTGAAATCGTTCAGAAGCAGATGTTCCTTATTCATAATCAGCAGGATATTTACGCTTTGCGCCCGGAGGGGACTGCTTCTATCGTGCGCAGTTATTTGGAAAATAATTTAGAAAAGACCTGCGGTTTTGTTAAATTATACTATATCGGTCCGATGTTCCGCTTAGAAAGACCGCAAAAAGGCAGGTTGCGCCAATTCCACCATATCGGTGTTGAAGCGATTGGCTCAGATGCGGCGAGTTTAGATATAGAAGTGATCAGCTTGGCAGAAGAATTGTTAAAAAATTTCGGTATCACTGGTTATAGAATTAAGCTTAACAGCTTAGGTTGCCCAAAAGATAAGCAAGCCTTGGGCACGGCTTTGCATCAGAATTTTAAGGGTAAACTAACCCAGCTATGCGCCGATTGCCAACAAAGAGCTCAAAATAACGTTTTAAGGATATTGGATTGTAAAAATGAGGCTTGTCAGCAAATCGTTAAATCACTAGGATTAGGGCCAAGCCATCTTTGCCCGGATTGCCTGGAACATTTTCAGGCAGTGCAAGAAGGTTTGCATAATTTAGGCCTAGCTTTTCAAGTGGATCCGCAACTGGTGCGCGGATTAGATTATTATAATCGTACGGTTTTTGAAATTACTCACAGTGATCTGGGCAGCCAGGATGCCATTGGCGCCGGCGGACGTTATAATAACTTGGTCCAGGAGCTAGGAGGCCCGGAATTAGGGGGGATCGGTTTTGCCTTTGGCATTGAAAGACTGCTTTTGGTTGCCAACAGTTTAAATCAAGCTCCGGCTAAAAGATTAATTTATTTAATTACCCTCGGCCAAGCAGCAAAATCCAGCGGACAAAAAATATTAAAACAGCTGCGCCAGGCGGGCATCTGCGCCGATACGGATTATCTGAACAAATCATTAAAAGCAGCGTTACGGGCAGCTAATGATGCCGGGGCAGCTTCAGTTTTGATTTTAGGTGAGGATGAATTAAAAAATAATGCGATTACCGTTAGAGATATGTTAAACAGCACACAAAGAGAAATCCCGCTTCAGGATTTAACCAAGGAATTAATATGCTAAGGACTCATACTTGCGGACAACTAAAGGCTGCTGATCAGGGCAAAACAGTAACCCTTTGCGGCTGGGTAGCCAACCGGCGTGATCACGGTAAATTAATTTTTATTGATTTGCGTGACCGCTATGGGCTAACCCAGGTAGTTTTTATCCCCAAAGAATCCGGCCCGGCGCACCAATTAGCCCAGGGTTTAAGGAACGAGTTTGTTATTAAGCTCAAAGGCTTGGTTAATGCCCGTCCATCCGGCACTGTTAATCCTAAGCTGGTGACCGGAGAGGTAGAAATCTTAGCTCAGGAGCTGGAAATTTTGAACCCCAGCAATACTCCGCCTTTTGAAATTCAGGAAGAGCTGGAAATTACCGAAGAGCTGCGTTTAAAATACCGTTATTTGGATTTAAGAAGAACCAAAGTTTTTAACAACCTGCTGCTAAGAAGTAATCTCTATAAAGTAATCCGCGCTTATTTAGGCAGCCGGGATTTTATCGAATGCGAAACCCCAATATTGACCAAATCTACTCCGGAAGGCGCCCGGGATTATCTGGTGCCTTCACGGGCAAACCTGGGGCAATTTTTTGCCCTGCCGCAGTCTCCGCAACTATTCAAACAAATCCTGATGGTAGCTGGGATAGAAAAGTATTACCAGATCGCTAAATGTTTCCGGGATGAAGACCTGCGGGCTGACCGCCAGCCGGAGTTTACTCAGCTGGATATTGAAATGTCTTTTATTAACGAAGAAGATATATTTAGTCTAGCTGAAGGGTTGATGAAGCTGATTTTTAAAGAATTAAAAAATATCGATCTGCCCACGCCTTTTCCCCGTATCAGTTATGCCCAGGCTTTGGAGCGCTATAAATCCGATAAACCCGATTTGCGCCCGGAGCTAAAAATGGATTTTGCTTTCTGTTGGGTGGTGGATTTTCCTCTATTTAAATTTAATCCTGAGGAAAAACGTTGGGAAAGCGAGCACCATCCTTTTACCGCTCCGGCTCAGGAGGACCTGGAGAAATTGGAGCAGGCCCCGGATCAAGTAAAATCCCGTTCTTATGATTTAGTGTTAAACGGAATGGAGTTAGGCTCCGGTTCGATCAGGATTCACCGGCAACCGCTGCAGGAAAAAATTTTTAATATTATCGGATTACAGAAAGAGGAAGTACAACAACGCTTCGGTTTTCTCTTAGAAGCTTTTCAGTTCGGCGCTCCGCCCCACGGAGGAGTGGCCTTTGGGTTGGATCGGCTCCTGGCGATACTTTCGGCAGAATCCAGTATTCGCGAGGTAATTACCTTTCCTAAAAACTCAAATGCTTTTTGTCCGTTGACCAGCGCGCCTTCGGAGGTTGAAGATAAACAGTTGAAAGAATTAGGTCTAACCATAAGAAAAGGAGGGAAATAAAATGAACAGATTTAAATTGTCCGCTCTTTGTGTGTTAATTTTGACCCTGGCTTTATCAGGCTGTGTTGCCAGAACCTATGACTTAACCCGTGACCGGGTGGACCAGGAGCTTTCTTCTTCTGCCGGTAACCGCGGTTACCTGATGGGGACTGCTCCGGAACCCGCAGAGAGAAAATCCACCCGCACCACTCGCGTGTTTGAGATTGAATTAGGCGCATCTAATAAGACCCAGGTTCCTTGTCCGGCAACTACTCCGGTTTATACTCCTAGCAGCTATAGCGAACCCCGGATGATTCAGGAAACTCCGGATAAAGAAATACCGAGCATGAATTTTGAGAACTATACCGTTGCTAAAAATGATACCTTGCAAAAAATCTCGATGAAATTTTACGGTACGACTAAAAAATGGATGAAAATTTATGATGCAAATACCGACGTTTTACGCGCACCGGACAAGCTTTATCCTGGCCAAGTTTTAAAAATCCCTGCCGGAAAAATGCTTGAACCAACAGAGAATTTAAAATAATAATTAATGGATAAAATTATCCGTTTTGAATCCCAGCAAGAAACCCAGGGGCTCCTGGGAGCCCAGGATGTTAACCTTAAATCTATCGAAAAAGAGTTTAAGGTTAAATTAACCTTACGCGGTGAATATTTAAAGATTAGCGGCAGTGCTGCCAATATAAAAAAAGCCGGACAATTGGTAGAATATCTGCTGGAAGGTCTGCGGGCCGGTAGCGTTGAAGTTGGCCAGACTGATCTGGCGTATCTAATTGCTAATCTAAAAAAAGGTAAGAAATCCCTGCCCTTAGAGGAATTGGATACCGGGATTACCCGCTCTTGCGCCGGTAAAGCTATTGGACCTAGAACCGCCGGCCAAAAAGAGTACGTGGAAGCTATTCAAGAATACGATATTGTTTTTGGGATCGGTCCGGCGGGAACGGGTAAAACTTATCTCGCTATGGCTTGCGCAGTGGAGTCGCTCAAGAAACAACAGGTACGCCGGATTATTTTAACCCGCCCGGCTATCGAGGCCGGTGAATCCCTGGGATTTTTACCCGGAGATTTAGAGGCTAAAATTTCCCCTTATTTAAGGCCGCTTTATGATGCTTTGTATGATATGATGGAAGCCGGCCGGATCGAAAAATATATTGAAACCGGGATTATTGAAGTGGCTCCGCTGGCCTATATGCGAGGTAGAACCTTAAATGACGCTTTTATTATTCTGGATGAAGCACAGAATTGTACTGCTGAACAAATGAAAATGTTTCTAACCCGCTTGGGATTTGACTCCAAAGCCGTAATCACCGGGGATATGACCCAGAGCGATCTCCCCGGGGCCAAGCCGATCGGTTTATTACAGGCCCAGGAGATCCTTAAGGAGATTCCGGGAATTAAATTTAATTACTTCAGCGGTGCCGATGTAGTCCGGCATTCGCTGGTGCAAAGAATAATCCAGGCTTATGAAAAAGTTATTTAATAAAAACAATCTGACGGCGCTGGGGGTCGGAATTTTTATTTTTGTTTTTAGTTACCTTATCCGCTTAAACCCGGCCACGCCTTTCTTTTTGATCTTACTTTATTTGTCCTACTATAAAAAATTTGCCAAGGTCAAAAATGCCACCTTAGCCAATCTGAGTTTTCTTTTTCTACTCTCTTTTTGCCTGGGGTATTATTTAATCAACCGGGGATTTTTGTTTTATTTTGTACCGGTTGCGATTATCCCTATGCTTTGCGTATTGCTTTTTAATAATTTGGAGGTAGCATATTTTATTTCCTTAGCTACTTGCATTTCGCTGGCTTTTTTAACCGCTCAACCTTTTAAAGCCTGGTTTATTTTTATGACCGGCTGTTCTGGGGCAATACTCTTAGTTTATAACGCCCGCAAACGGGCCCAGGTTATCCGGGCCGGATTAATTTCCGGTGTCCTGCAGCTGGTCGGGTTAATACTCCTGGAGCATCTTTGGATCAATCATCCGCAAAGATACACCATTATTTTAATTAACGGGTTACTTTCCGGAGTGATCACCTTAGGGATTTTACCGTTATTTGAGTATCTCCTGCAAACGGTAACTAATATCAGCCTGCTGGAGTTGGCCGATTCTAATCATCCGGTTTTACAGCGTTTAGTAATGGAAGCTCCGGGGACCTATCATCATAGTATTATTGTCGGCAATCTTTCCGATTCAGCTTGCCTGGCAGTGGGGGCCAATGGTTTACTGGCCAGGATCGGCGCCTATTATCATGATATTGGTAAACTGCAAAAACCGGATTATTTTATTGAGAACCAGGAAATTAAAAAAAATGCCCACGATGAACTTACCCCCACGATGAGTAAATTAATTATTATGAATCATATCAAAGAGGGCCTGGAGTTGGCAAAAAAATACTCTCTGAGCCCGGTGCTTTGGGATTTTATCCGCCAGCACCATGGCAGCAGCCTGGTTTATTATTTTTACCGCCGGGCTCTAGAAGACAAGGAGGTAGATCAGGAGATCGCTGAGGAAGGTTTCCGTTATCCCGGCCCTAAGCCTAACACTAAAGAAACTGCAATTGTTTTGTTAGCCGATTCCGTAGAGGCTGCTACGCGCAGTTTAAAAGATCCCAACGCAGACAAAATTGCCGAAATCGTGCATAAAGTAATTAATAATAAATTCATTGACGGCCAGCTTGACGAATGCGAACTTACTCTAAAAGATATCGAAAAAATTTCCAGTGTTTTTATTAAAATATTAAGCGGCATCTACCATAGCCGGGTTAGCTACTCTTGAGGAATACGTGCCGGATTAAAATTACCCTGAGTAATTTACAGAATCAACTGCCTGTTTCTGCTAAAAAAATAAAAAATTTAGTATTTAAAGTGCTTGCCGGGGAGCGGGTTAAACAGACCGGTTGGATCAATATTTGTTTTGTAGATAATACCCAGATTAAGAAATTCAACGCCAAATTCCTAAATCGCCAAGCCTCTACCGATGTTTTGGCATTCAATTTAACCGATCAACAGGACAAAATGGTCATTTTAGCCGATATCATGATTTCTACACAACAGGCCTTAATCCAAGCGCGTCAATTTAAGACCACTCCGGATTACGAACTATCTCTTTATGTCGTCCACGGGATTCTGCATATTTTAGGGTTTAACGACCATACACCGGCTCAAACCAAATTAATGCGTAAGAAGGAAAAACTTTATGTCTATTGACCGGGCCACAGGATTAGTGCTGAATAAGCGCGATTTACGCGAAACATCTTTAATCGTTGATTTCTATACCAAAGAATTCGGTAAAATTTGCGGTATACTTAAAGGGATCCGTACGGATCCGAAAAAATTCGCCTCGAATTTAGAGCCGTTTTCATTAAACGAAATAATTTTTTACCGTAAGACCCATTCCAGCCTGCATTTAGTAAGCCAGGCGGATAAAATCAACAATTTTACCCGGATTCGACAAAGTATCGATCGAACTACCGCTGCAGGGTTTATGATGGAGCTGGTCAATTCTATTATGCCGGCAGAAGATAAAAATGAGGAAATTTATGAGTTAGCCCTGGCCAGCCTTAAGGAATTAGAGACTAATTATAGCCCGGATAAAATTGCGACAATTTTTAAGATTAAGATGCTTAGTCTTTCGGGGTTTAAGCCGCATTTTGATTCCTGCTTAAGCTGTTTAGAGAAAATTATGGGGCAATCAAAGTTCAGCCTGGCTCAAGGCGGCTTGCTTTGCCCGCGTTGTATGTCTAAAGATCCGGCAGCGCGGGGAATTTTCCGGGGCACTATCGCTACGGTTTTACATATTGAAAAAAACAGTTTTGCCAACAGTTTAAATTTAGGCATGAATCCTCAGATTAAAAAAGAATTAGACCTGATCTTAAACGCTTTTTTAAATTTCCATCTTGGGCGGGAATTGAAATCGCAAAAACTGATGAGCAAATTAGAGGTTCCCGTAGGTTAAAAATGGGAGGCGGAATGAAAATTGTGATTGTTGGCCCGGGAGCAATCGGTTGTCTGTTTGCGGCATTTTTAGCTAAAACCCAACAAGAAATCTGGCTTTTTGATAAACAAAAAGAACGCGCGGCTAAAATTAATCAAAACGGTATTTCTTTGGAAGGGGCCAGCGGCTCCTGGCAGGTAAAAGTCAGAGCGACTACTCAACCCCAGGAGATCGGCCAGGCGGATTTAATCTTAATCTGCGTTAAATCTTTCCATACTAAAGCTGCGGTTGAGCAAATCAAACCGCTTTTGGCTGCGGAAACTAAAATTTTGACTTTACAGAACGGCATCGGTAATCTAGAAATTATTTCTGAATTAACTTCTGTGGAAAGAGTGTTGGCCGGAGTGACTAACGAAGGGGCGACTTTACTGGATACCGGGAGAATCCTTCATGCCGGCCGGGGAGAAACGATTATTGGTAGTATTGACGGAAAAATCCCGGTGCAGCTGCGGGGTATCCGGGAGATTTTTAATAAATCCGGTCTGGAATGTAAAATGTCGCGGGATATCAAAAGCCTGCTCTGGTCTAAATTAATTATTAATGTCGGGATTAATGCCCTTTCAGCAGTAACCCGTTTATCTAACGGCAGGTTGATTGAATTTGAAGGTACGCGTAGAATTCTCAGGGATGCGGTCACGGAAGCGGCGCGGATTGCCAAGCGTAAACGCATTAAATTAATCTTTGATGATCCTTTAGCTAAAGTCGAAGCAGTTTGCGAAGGGACTCAGGAAAACCTTTCTTCAATGCTTCAGGATGTGCTAAGAAAGAAACGCACGGAAGTAGACTTTATTAACGGGGTAATTGTTCGCCTGGGCCAGGAATTGGGCATCGACGTGCCGACTAATAAGTTTTTGTTAGACTTGGTAAAAACTATTGAATCCAGCTATTCCCAGCAATCGGCGTAATCAAGATGGCTTTTACTGTAAAAACCCGCAGGCTCCTGATTGTCGGTTTAATCTTAGGTTGGTCTCTAACCCTGCTTTATTCTTTTTTAGGAACTGTTCGATCCCAACATTGGCGCTCTAGAAAAAAACTCTACCAGGATAACCGGGTTTTAATGGGCACTTTCTGGCAGGTATCTTCGCCAAACCGGCAGGCGGCTAAAATAGTTTTTGCGGAAGTCAGCCGGATTGAGGGGTTGCTCAGTAAATACAACCCCGGCAGTGAGGTTTGGCAGTTAAACCAGAGAGCAAAACTGCAGGTAAGCCCGGAAACTTTCTACGTTATTCAGCAGGCTTATAATTTTTGGTTAAAAAGTGGCGGGGCTTTTGATATTACCGTTGCTGCGCTGGTAGACCTCTGGGGATTTACCCAAAAAGTATACCAGGTGCCTAGCGACGAGGAACTGCGTACGGCTTTAAAACTGGTTGGCAGTGATAAAATTATTTTACATCAAAAAGATAATGTGGTAGAATTCAAAATCCCGGGGATTCAGATTGATTTGGGGGCCATCGCTAAAGGTTATGCCCTGGATTGTGCGGTTAAAAAATTAAAGGAAAATAATATCGCCAGCTGCCTGATTAATGCCGGCGGCCAGGTTTATGCCCTGGGTGATAAATTCGGTCAAGCCTGGAAGATTGCCATCCGCAGCACAAGCCAAGCCGAAATCGCCGCAGAGCTGGAATTAAAGGACGCCTGCGCATCTACCAGCGGTAATTATGAGCAGTTTTTCGTCAAAGAGGGTAAGCGTTATTGCCATATTCTGAATCCAGAGACCGGTTATCCGGCTGATTCCGGTATAGCTTCGGTGACGGTAGTGGCTAAGAGCGGTTTAATCGCAGATGCATTATCCACGGCAATTTTTATTCTAGGAGAAGAAAAAAAAGACCAACTAATTCAGCAGTTCCCAGAAGTTAAGTGTTATATTCAATCAGGAAATTTTTATGAAAAACGGTATCCGTAAATCTTTAAGCGTTTTTGCCCTGTTTCTGCCGGAGATTAAAGAGCTCTTGGCAAAAAAAGATTTTATTGGCATTAAAAATCTCGCCCGCTCCATTAATTCTATGGATCTAGCCGAAGGGTGGGCTAATCTGGAGGCTAACAACAAGATTGTTATCTTTAAGCTGCTGGGCACTAAAAAAGCGGTAGAGCTTTTTGAAAATCTGCCTTTTGCCGAACAAAGCCACATCATTAATAATCTGGATAATCAAGAGGTCGCCCAAATCATTAATGAAATGTCCCCGGATGAACGCGCCGATTTGTTTAAAGAGCTGCCTAAAAAAGTTTTCCGCAAGCTTTTTCTCTTAGTCGGCAAAGAGCATGCCCGCAATATACGGGAGTTAATGGATTTTAAAGAAGGGACTGCCGGCAGCTTGATGAACACCGAATTTGTCGAATTAAAAAAGGAAATGACGGCCAAACAGGCGATTCTGCATATTCAGGGCAGCCTGCGTACCGACTACAAAGAAAATATTTACTCTCTCTTTGTGACTGATGATAATCACAAGCTGCTGGGAGTTATTTCGCTGCAGGAGCTGCTTAAAGCTCCGCCGGATATCGCCGTCAGAGAAATTATGAGCCGGGCAGAATTAATTAAAGTAGACGTGGAAGCTAGTACTCATAGCGTATCATTGCTATTTAAAAAATATGATCTCTTTGACGCCCCGGTAGTGGATAAAGATAACTTTTTAATCGGGATTATTACCGTTGATGATATCGTCGAAAGAATCGAGAAAGAAACTACCAAAGAATTCTATGAAATCGGTAAGATGAATCCGGAAGGCGGAGAAATTATCAGCTACGCTAAAGCTTCCACACTGGATCTGTTAAAAAGAAGGAGCGGCTGGTTAATTATGCTCCTGGTTTTTGATTTTCTTACCGGCACGGTTTTAAAAAATTTCGAAACTACGCTTAGTTCGGTGGTGGCTTTAACCTTCTTTATTCCGATGCTTTTGGATACCGGAGGAAATGCCGGCGCCCAGACTTCGATTACCATTATCCGGGGCCTGGCCACCGGAGACGTAAATATTAAAAATATGCTCCGGGTAATCCGCCTGGAGTTTAAAACTGCATTTTTTATGGGTTTAATTGTCGGGGCAGTGGCTTTTGGCCGGGCATTTTTATTACAAAAAGATTTTGTACTTGCCGCCGTAGTTGGCATTACCATGCTCCTGATTGCCTTGTTAGCCATTGCCACCGGAGTATTCTTGCCGCTTTTTTCAAAAAAAATCGGGCTGGACCCGGCGGTCCTGGCCGGCCCGATTACTACCAGCATAGTTGATGTCGTCGGACTGATTATCTATTTTAAAATCGCCCAGATGTTTATCCCGGGGCTAAACTAAAATGCAGGTTGCTGAAATTCTGGCTTTAAAAAATAAAAGAAAAATTACCATGTTAACCGCTTATGATTATCCGGTGGCTAGCCTGGTGGATAAAGCCGGCATCGATATAATTTTAGTCGGCGATTCTTTAGCTAACGTAGTATTGGGTTTGGAATCTACTACTCAAGTGGGAATGCCGGAGATGCTGCACCATGCCCGGGCGGTGAGCCGGGGGGTAAAAAACGCTTTATTGATCGCAGATATGCCTTATAGCGCCTATCAGCTTAATCCTTCTGATGGCCTGATGAATGCTCAAAAATTTATTTCCGAGGCAGGCTGTCAGGGGGTCAAACTAGAGTGGTTTGATAACTGTGCGCAGGTTACCGAGCAAATTGTGCAGGCCGGGATTCCGGTAATCGGGCATATTGGCTTAACTCCGCAAACCGCAGATAGAATCGGAGGTTTTAAATGCCAGGGCAAAGATGCCCAGGCTGCCCGGGCTTTAATCCAACAGGCCAGAGTATTGCAAAACAGCGGCTGTTTTGCAATTGTTTTAGAGTGCATACCGGATAAAATTGCCCAATTGATCAGCCAGGAATTAAAAATTCCCACTCTGGGCATCGGCGCCGGGGTTCATTGCGACGGCCAGGTTTTGGTAATTAATGATCTCTTGGGGCTCTTTGAGCGTTATACGCCGAAATTTGTCAAACAATACGCTGATCTTTCTGCGGTAATCACCGCGGCTGTGCGGAATTTTAAAGATGAAGTAATCCAGGAAAAATTTCCCGGCCCGCAGCATTCCTTCACCATCAACGCTGAGGAGTTAAAAAAAATTGAGCCGACGCAATAAATTCAATTTAACCAGATTTATTACCCGCAGCCTGCTTTTAATTGCCGGCCTGGTCTTTATTATTAAATTCGCCGGCCCGAATATGTTAAGGCAATATATCAGTTTTGGTATCGGTGATTGTAAAACTACGCCGCTTTTATGCATGCAACCGGAGGAAAAGATTTTTACTCCCCAAATCAATGCTGACTATTTAGCTACCCTGGTTACTTATGCTTTTCCTAAATTATCTATCTCTGCGCCCAAGGATTTTACCCTGGTCCAAGAATTACTTAAAAAGCAATATCCCGGAAGAAAAAAGATCAAATCTATTAATAAAGCCGTAATTTATCTTTTAATTCAGGAGCCGGGGTCCTTTATCCAATTGTATCCGGAGGTAGAAATTGCCGGGGTCCGGGATAACCGTGAATTTATCCGGCGCTTAATGTATGCTCACTTGAATCAAATTAATTCCCTCAGTGATGCTTTTTTTGTCATCATGAAAAGCGTATTCACTCCGGATATCGGAAATCAAAGCACCGCTAAAATGATTAAATTTAAACTGGCTGACCGCCAAGGGTATATCAACTATTTTATGGCCAAGCCGAATAACTATTTTGATTGTAATGTTTTCGATGCCCAAGGTAATTTCTTTAAAGTCTATATCCGGGATATCGGTGCTGCCCTGGACTTAAATAAAGTTTTTACGATTATTTCTACGCTTAAGCCCGGGCCCTGGTCTGCGAATTAGCTTGATTTTTAAACCAGAGTGTGCTAAAAATATAAAACTATGCCTGAGAATCTAATGGATAAAATTGTCTCGCTGTGCAAACGGCGGGGATTTATTTTTCAGGGCAGCGAAATCTACGGCGGCCTGGCTAATACCTGGGATTACGGGCCTTACGGGGTAGAGCTTAAAAATAACTTAAAACGCGCCTGGTGGAAAACTAATGTCCAGGAACGCAATGATATTTTAGGCATGGATTGTGCGGTGCTGATGCACCCGCGGGTTTGGGAAGCCAGCGGCCATGTGCATAATTTTTTTGATTTAAAAAGTGACTGTAAGAATTGCAAAAAACGTTTTAAGAGCGCAGAGTTAAAAGATCTCACCCGTTGCCCGGAATGCTCCGGGCCGCTGACTGAATCCCGCCCGTTTAATTTGATGTTTAAAACTTACCAGGGGCCGGTAGAAGAAACAGGTAATGAGATCCATCTGCGTCCGGAAACCGCGCAGGGCATGTTTGTAAATTTTTTAAATATCCTGGATTCCCGGCACCCGAAACTCCCCTTTGGCTTAGCCCAGATCGGTAAATCCTTCCGTAATGAAATCACCCCGGGTAATTTTACTTTCCGCACCCGGGAATTTGAGCAGATGGAGATCGAATACTTTGTGAATCCGCAAGACGCCCCGCAGGCGCTTGAAGAATGGATTCAAAACCGGTTTAACTGGTATTTAAATCTCGGTATCCGGCAGGAAAATTTAAGAAAACGCCAGCATGGTAAAGATGAACTGGCCCATTATGCGCATGCCTGTATGGATGTGGAATATAATTTCCCTTTTGGCTGGGCAGAATTAGAAGGAGTGGCCAACCGTTCGGATTTCGACTTAAAACAGCATGCCCAATACAGCAGCAAAGACCTGCAATATTTCGATGATTTAAAAAAGGAAAAATTTTATCCTTATATCATTGAACCCTCCGGCGGAGTAGACCGGGCAGTGCTGGCTTTTTTAGTCGATGCTTACGCAGAAGAAGAGGTTAAAGCGGATACCCGGGTAGTTTTGAAACTGCATAAAGAATTGGCCCCGGTTAAAGCGGCGGTGCTGCCGCTTTTACGCAATCGGCCGGAAATTGTGGAATTAGCTAAAAAGATTTCCCAGGATCTAAAAAAATCATTTAACGCAGTTTATGATGATACCGGTTCTATCGGCAAACTTTACCGCCGGCAGGATGAAGTCGGCACTTTATATTGTATCACCGTAGATGTGCAAACCCTGGAAGATCAGCAGGTCACCGTACGCTCCCGGGATACCATGCTTCAGGAAAGAATTTCGTTGGACAGATTAAAAGAATACCTGATTAACAAATTAACCTAGGCAGGACTACAGTCTATAGTCGATAGGCAATCGACCTGTAACCTTAACTTAAAGAAAGGCAGGGTTTAAAAGTAATGGCAAAGAAATATGTTTACAGTTTTGGCGGCGGTAAGGGTGAAGGCAATGAGAGCATGAAGAACCTCTTAGGCGGTAAAGGCGCAAATTTGGCGGAGATGGCCGGTAATAAAAATTTACTGTTGCCGGTTCCTCCGGGATTTACCTGCACTACCGAGGTCTGCACATATTATTACCAGCATAAAAAGAAGTATCCTCTGGAATTGAAAGGCCAGGTTTTAGCAGCGATAGAGAAAATCGAGAAATTAATGGGCAGGAAATTCGGCCAGGCCCAAAACCCGTTGTTATTTTCCGTGCGTTCCGGAGCCAGAAGGTCGATGCCCGGGATGATGGAAACCGTTTTGAATGTCGGCCTGACTGAAAAAACCATTCCCGGCTTGATTAAGCAAAGCGGCGGTAATGAGCGTTTTGTTTATGATGCTTACCGGCGTTTAATTATGATGTATTCCGACGTAGTGATGGAGAAAGCCGCCGGCATTGAACCGCAAGGTGAAGAAGGAATCCGTAAGCAGCTGGAAAGAATTATGGCCCAGATGAAAAAAGATAAAAATTATACCATTGATACTGATCTGAAAGTAGAGGATTTAAAAAAGCTCTGCGTTTTATTTAAAACTAAAATCAAAGAAGTTTTGGGGAAAGATTTTCCCGATGAACCGATGGAGCAGCTCTGGGGCGGAATCGGGGCGGTATTTTCTTCCTGGAATGGAAAACGCGCTATCAGCTATCGGCGGATAGAAAATATCCCGGATGAGTGGGGTACGGCAGTTAACGTGCAGACTATGGTTTTTGGCAATATGGGTGATGATTCAGCCACCGGCGTGGCCTTTACCCGCAACCCGGGTAACGGAGAAAATAATTTCTACGGCGAATATCTGATCAATGCCCAGGGTGAAGATGTAGTTGCCGGTATCCGCACTCCAGCTCCGATCAACGAATATTCTACCAGCAGTCACAATAAAAATCTGCTGACGCTAGAAAAAGCAATGCCGAAAATCTATAAAGAGCTTTACGCGATTCAGGATCGTCTGGAAAAACACTACCATGACATGCAGGATATCGAGTTTACCATCGAAAAAGGCAGGTTGTTTATGCTGCAGTGCCGGGTAGGTAAACGCAATGGGCCGGCAGCAGTGCGTATGGCTGTCGAGATGGTCAAAGAAAAGATGATCACTAAAGAGCAGGCGGTCATGCGGGTCACTCCCAGCCAGTTAGACGAATTACTGCATCCGATCATTGACCCTAAGATTGAATTAACGGTTAAACCGATTGCTAAAGGGCTTCCGGCTGGCCCGGGTGGAGCTTGCGGGCAGATTGTTTTTTCATCGCAGGAAGCAGTGGAATGGGCTAAAACCGGTAAAAAGGTGATCCTGGTTCGGGAAGAAACCAACCCGGAAGATGTGGAAGGAATGCGCGTAGCCCAAGCGATTTTAACTGCCCGCGGTGGCATGACTTCGCATGCGGCTTTAGTTGCCCGCGGTTGGGGTAAATGCTGCATTGTCGGTTGTTCAGCTATTCACGTTGACTTGGGTAAAAAAACATTGCAGGTGGAAAACAAAACCTTAAAAGAAGGCGATTGGATTACCTTAAACGGTACCAAAGGCAATCTTTATGAAGGCCAGCTACCGATGATGGATGCCGCCGAAGAAAATATGATGCTATCGGAGTTCTTGAAGATTTGCGACACCATCAAGACGCTGGGTGTGCGCACTAACGGGGATACCCCGGAAGATGCTCAAAAAGCCCTGCAATTCGGAGCTGAAGGTATCGGGTTGTTCCGTACTGAACATATGTTTTACGGCAAAGGCTCTGACCAGCCTTTATTTTTACTGCGTAAAATGATTGTTTCTAAAACCGTTGAGGAAAGGCAGAAAGCTTTAGACGCATTATTTCCTTTTGTGAAAAAAGATATCAAGGGAACGATTGCGGCAATGGATGGTTTTCCGGTAGTCATCCGCCTGCTGGATCCTCCGCTGCATGAATTCGTGCCCCGGGAGACGGCTAAGCTTGAGCAATTAGCCAAAGATTTAAATATCGATATGCAGGAATTGGCTAAAAGAGCGGAAGCCTTGCATGAATCTAATCCGATGATGGGGCATCGCGGCGTACGCTTAGGAGTCACTTATCCTGAAGTAAGCTCGATGCAGATTCGCGCTATCTTAGAAGCAGCGGCAGAATTAGTCAAAGAAGGCCATAATCCTTACCCGGAAATTATGATTCCGGTAGTTTGCGATGTAAAAGAATTGGCTGACCAGTTTGCGATTGCCGAAAAGATATATAAAGAGGTACTGGCTAAATACGGCTTAAAGAAAATCAAGCACCTTTTGGGGACGATGATTGAAATTCCCCGGGCAGCCATCGTAGCGGACAAATTAGCTAGCCTAGCCCAGTTCTTTTCTTTTGGAACCAATGACATGACCCAGATGGGGTTTGGTTTTTCCCGGGATGATATCGGAGGATTCCTTCCGGATTATATCAATAAAGGTATCCTGCCGGAAGATCCCTTTCAAAGCATTGATCAGGAAGGTATCGGCGAACTGATTAAAATGGGTATTCAACGTGGACGCTCTACTAATAAGAAGCTAGAGGTGGGTATCTGCGGAGAGCATGGCGGCGAACCACGTTCAGTTGAGTTCTGCTATAATATAGGTATGGATTATGTCAGCTGTTCGCCGTTTAGGGTGCCGATTGCCAAATTAGCCGCAGCCCAAGCAGTGGTTAAAGCTAAAACGAAAAAGAAGTAAAAATATATACAGGACAGCAGCCGCTTTGCTGCCAGCTGGATCAACCAAGGATAAAATATGGAAGCCTTAAAAACTTACCTTAAAGAAGTGCGTTTAATCCCGCTTTTAACTGCTAAACAGGAAATTGAATTAAACAAAAAGATCCGTAAAGGGGATGAAATCGCCCGCAAGGACATGATCCGGGCCAATCTACGTTTAGTAATTAACATCGCTAAACGCTACATGCGCATGGGCACCCCGTTTCTGGACTTGATCGAAGAGGGGAACCTGGGATTAATCAAAGCCGTAGAAAAATTTGATCACCGTAAGGGGTTCCGTTTTTCTACCTACGCTGCCTGGTGGATCCGTCAGGGAATTACCCGTTCAATCAGCGAACAGGGCAAAATGATCCGGGTCCCGGTCTATATGAACGACCTGATTACTAAATGGAAAAAGACCCGGGAAAGCTTAAGCCAGAAATTTAAGCGCCTGCCTTCGGATAAAGAGGTGGCTAAAAAATTAAAACTTTCACCGGAAAAAGCCGAACAGATTAATTTTTGGATGTCCAGCACCACATCTTCCTTGGAAGCCCCGATTGGCGAAGATAACGAAAATCAAATCTCCGAATTAGTCGAAGATAAAAATGCAATTGCTCCGGATGCCGGAATCGTCAAGCTCCTGGATCGGGAAAGGATCGATAATCTTCTGGAGGGAATGTCTGATCGGGAAAGAGAAATCCTGGATTTACGTTTCGGGCTCAGCAACGATAAGCCCCAGACACTGGCGGTGGTGGCCAAAAAACTGGGGGTATCCCGCGAAAGAATCCGGCAGATCGAAGAATCAGCTTTAAAAAAATTAAGGAAATTTGTTTTAGGCCAGGAAAAGGAACTCTAATGAATAATGCGTTGTTAGAAAAATCTATCCGCAATATACCGGACTTCCCTAAACCCGGGATCCTTTTTCGCGATGTTACCACGCTCATGCAGCAACCGGCGGCTTTTAAAAAAGCTGTAGATTTACTGGCTAAAAAATATAAGGCTAAAGGTTTTGATAAAGTAGTGGGCATTGAGGCCCGCGGTTTTGTCTTCGGAGCAGCAGTAGCGTTCAAAATTAATGCCGGTTTTGTCCCGGTGCGCAAGAAAGGCAAGCTTCCGGCTAAAACTATTTCAGCTGCTTATGAATTAGAATACGGTACGGATACTTTAGAGATCCATCAGGATGCGATCTCCCCGGGTGAAAAAGTTTTGATTATTGATGATTTATTGGCTACTGGCGGCACAGTAAAAGCGGTGATCCAGCTGGTTGAGAAATTAGGCGGCCAGATCGCGGGAATCGGCTTTGTAATTGAGCTTTTAGATTTACACGGCCAGGATAAATTTAAAGAATATCCGGTTTATTCTTTGGTTAAATTCAAAGGAGAATGATTCGCATCTCTGCGCCTGTAGCTCACCTGGATAGAGCAAGAGTTTCCTAAACTCTGGGCAGCAGGTTCGACTCCTGCCAGGCGCATTTTATTAATGGCAGGTTAAGGTTTACACTGGCTCGTTGTACTCGCCAGCGTTTCGCTGGACTGATATGGGTGCTCAAAATGTATAATTTACACGCACACACATTCTTAAGTGATGGCCAATTACTCCCCTCTGAAGTAGCCGTACGCTATCAGGATAAAGGATATAAGGTGATTGCTATTACTGACCATGCCGACTACAGCAATATTAAACCCATGGCTAAATCTATAGTAGAATTCTGCCGGCGTTGGCCGAAAAACTCCGCCATTCAGATACTACCGGGAGTAGAATTAACTCACCTGCCCCCGGAACAATTTAAGCCCCTGGCTGCCTTAGCCAGAAAAGAAGGAATTAAAATTATTATTGCCCACGGTGAAACTCCGGTTGAACCGGTAGCCAAAGACACTAACCGTTTGAGCCTCCTAGCAGATATCGATATACTTGCTCACCCCGGATTAATTTCTGATGCGGATACAGAGTTAGCCAGTCAACGCGGAATATTCTTAGAGGTCACCAGCCGTAACGGCCACAATCGGACTAATGCCCACCTGGTAAAACAGGCGAGAAAATTTAAGGCTAAATTAATTTTAAATAACGACAGTCATGCCCCGGAAGATATTATCACTCCCGAGCAATTAATCCAGGTAGGCAAGGATGCCGGATTGACTGCCGAGGAAATTGATAAGATCTATCAGGAGGTAGGAGAATTTTTAAACAAGAAGGAGAAAAGATGAAAGCTTTACAAAAATTTATTTTCCTGTTTCTTGTCTGCGCAGTACTCGGTGCCGGAATTACCGGATGCGCTACTTCTAACTTAAACCGGCTTGAGCCGCAAACTATGCTTAAGTTTTCCGATCTGCCGATTCCGGCCGGGTTAAAACCCCTGCCGCATATTTCTTATTCATTTGAAAATGCCGGGGTGCGGGTAGCGGTTTTAAAATACCAGGGCCGGGCCAATATTGACCAGGTGATTAATTTTTATAAAGAACAGATGCCGATGTATAATTGGAACCTGATTAATATTATTGAATATGGCCAAAGGCTGTTGAATTTTGAACGTGAAAACGAAACCTGCATAATCACCGTAGAAGTTGCCGGTTTCTGGAATGAAGAAGCGCTGGTTACTTTATCTGTTGGCCCTAAATCACAGGGCTTGAGTAAAAAAGCCAAAGAGCCGATCAAATAAGAAGAGCAAAGTAGAGGGCTGCCTCTTTACTTAAATAGTTGCCGGGTAGGGGGTTAATTCGGTAAGTTACTGCTGAGTTTAAAAAAAACTTCTTGACAAATAAACAGATATGGGTAAAATATTTATAAGTGTTTGCAAAGAAATCATCCTAGGCAATACGTTTATTGGCCTAGTTAACCATATATCCATAACAGTTAAAAAAGGAGGAGAAAAAAAATGGGTAAACGCTTGATTGGAATACTAGCGCTTGCGTTGATAGTCGGGCTAACCTTTAGCGCCGCCTATGCTGAAGTACAGAACGTCAGAGTTTCCGGCGATCTGAATATCTTAGCTGTGGGAAGAAATCAGTTTGATTTAACCCGGGGAGTAAAAAACAATAAGAATGACGATAGCGAAAGCTATTTTGCTACCCAGATGCGTTTAAGAGTTGATGCCGA
>JBFZAT010000024.1:0-44548 GCA_041308845.1 Candidatus Omnitrophota bacterium
AGCCCGATCAATTTTTCCGGACCAAAAAAATATTGAATTTATCTTATCTATGATATTAACGCAAGCGGCTAACTTAGCTTTAATCAAACTTGCCGCAATTTTTTGTGCTTCTTTTTTATTCTTTACCGTAACTAAAACCAATATATACATAACTTGAATTAAATGATTAAAACTAGTCCTAAAATTTATAAAACCATTATATAGGGATTAGTTTTAATTTCAAGAAGATTATCCAGATTAAAAATAAGAAGCGATTTAGGATTTTTGATTTTCCTGCACCTTCACTGAACGGATTCTACCTATCTGCGAGCACAAATCAAAAACTAAAGTCGGATCCTCGGTTGACATACTCACTTTATAATTACAGCTTTCGGCAGGCTTTTGACATGGCCCAACAATCAAATCACTGCCGAATTCGGCTAAAGCACTTTTAATCCCCTGAGCAGAGCTGTTTTTAGCGTGTAAAATAAATTCCAATAAATATATAGTGATCATTTGAGCATAATTACGGAAATTAATCTACCTGCGCTTTGAGCCTCCTTGCGAAACGAAAAAAAATCATCTCCTGAATAAGTACAAAACTGGGGGTCAAAAATGCTCTTTTCTTTTACTCCGCTGTCCACCAACTGCCGGCGGTTAATCAAAGCAATATCCATAAAAGTATGCCCGTCCCTTTTCAAAAGGCCGTAGGAAAAATTACTTTTAAAACTAGGCTCCACCTGGAAACAACAGGAACGGATTGAAGGACCAAAGCCAACAACTAAATCTTCAGGCTGGCTGGCGAATCTACTTTGCATGGCCTTAACCCCCTGCTGGGCAATATTCTGCTCAGTACTGCGCCAACCCGCGTGCAAAATAGCAATAGCCGGGGTGGCTGGATCATAAATAAAAACCGACAAGCAATCAGCAGTTAATACTGCAATCGGAACACCGCGCTCTGCGGTAATAAAACCGTCTGTATCGGGAATCGAACTTTCACCATCCAAGGCTCCCCGGCCCTGGTCTGAGCGCAAGACTAAAGTAACATTCTTACCGTGCACTTGCTTCGCAGTAATTAAATGGGTATAATTAATCCCCAGGCCAGAAAGGAATTTATTACGGTTCTCTAAAACCCGACGGGTATCTCCGTAAACAAAAGACATGTTCCCATCGCTGCGACGGCTGAAAGCCGCTGAGACTTTAGCGGGCTTAAATTTAGCTAAAGGGTTAAATGTTGGCATCGATTTCCACCAGTTTATTGCGGGATCTTACCCCGCTTCTGATTTTAATCTGATACTTCTTAATTTTAAAATGCACACTTAATAAATCGATCAGCTGCGCATTAGCCAAACCATCCTGGGCCGGTTTAGTCAAATAGACTTTTAAGGTATCTTGATTTTTTTCAATCCGATTACGGCTGGCACCTGTACTGACCCGAATACTGAAAACCATAGCATATTATCTTTTAAGCTTCGTTGGGCTTATGATCCTGGATATTAATCAAGCGTTCCGCTAATTTATCCCAACGCCGTTGGGCATCTTCATATTTAGTTTTAGCGTTAAGCAGATGGCCACCTAAAATATTAAACTCTTCTTTGAATTTCTCTGTTTCAATCGAAAGGGCGCTTAAACTTTTTAGGATTAACTTTGCGTTTTCCTCAACTTTTAAGCCTCGCAATCCTAAACAAATCACCTGTAAATAAGCATAAAAGGTATTCGGCGAAACCGGAATCACTTTCTTAGTCATACTAAAAGAAAAAATATCTTCCTTGATAATTACCTCATAATAAACGTTTTCTGCTGGAATATACATTAAGGCAAAATCATAAGTATTTTCCCCGGGCAAAATATACTTAACGCTAATTTCATTAATCCGGTTTTTTATGTCCTGGGTAAATTTTTTCCTAAAAGATTCTTTGCTGGGTTCATCGGTTGCCTCCAGCATGCGCTGAAAATTCTCCAGGCTAAATTTAGCATCCACCGGCACTAAACGCTCTCCCAGCCGGATCACCGCATCTACGGCTTCAGAACTTTTAAAGCGATACTGCAACTGATAATGTTCTTTCGGCAATACTTGCGCAAGCAAATTCCCCAGAAAAGTCTCTCCCATCGCCCCCCGGAATTTGGGAGCCCGTAATAACTCTTGTAAACTAGAAATATCACGGCTAATAGTGATAATTTGTTTATTAGTCTCCTCCAATTTTCCCAGCTGTTCCTGAACACTACCGAAGACAGTCGTGGCGTTTCCTAAATTCTGACCGATAATCTTATTCGCCTCTTGGATAGACTGGTTCATTTGATTCAGGCGTTCATTAACCTGAGAGGAAATTTTTAGCACTACCGCAACGATAAAAGCGGCCAAGATCAAAAATAGAATCAATATCGACCAAACCATAAATTCTCCTTGCTGCTATCAACTTACTATTAACTAAACTAATTATAACATCAATAGTATTTTCTTAAAGCAAATACTCCTGCTTAACTCTTTTTAGAGAACGAAAAATGTTCTTTTTGATATCCGGGCAGATCTTTTCTAAGCTACGGATAATCCGCCCCATCCGCTGACGGTTAGAGCTAAGCGCATGCAAACAAACACAATGATCATGGCCTAATTTTACCTCTTTGACAAAACGTTTAATTAAAGGTTCTGGAACATACGCCAAAGGCCGGATCAGGATAATTTTACCATCAAACAGCTCCTGCTTAGGTTTCATCGTCGATATCTCGCCCTGGAAGAATAAATTCAAGAGTAAAGTTTCGGCAATATCATCCATATGATGCCCTAAGGCAATCTTAGTGCACCCCAGTTGGTCAGCCGCTATAAACAACTCCTTTCTCCTATTCCAAGCGCACCAAAAACAGTTAATTTTGTTTTTTGGGGTTTTTTTAAGGACATCGGTTCTGATGATTCTATATTCCACATTTAATTTCTTAAAATATTTCTCTAATTTTGAGGCGATGGTCTTAGGATACCCCATGTCGATATGGATAGCCATCAGGCTGTATTTAATCGGCACAAATTTCTGCCGGTCAACTAATACCCGGAGTAAAGTCAGGCTATCTTTGCCACCGGAAACTGCCACCGCTACTTTATCGCCAGAGGCAAGCATCTGATAATCGATGATTGCCCTGCCTATGGCTTTAGAAATATAATATTCGCTACCCTGTATAGATCCCATTAAATTATTATCCCGCTGAGCAACAGAATTCTAAAAATTAAAGCTTTTGTAAGAATGGAACCGGTTGATTTATAGCCTGCCGGAAGCTTCGATCATCTTGCGAATTTGTTGATTTAACGAATGTGCAAGCAGCTCCTCTAAGCTCAGCGGAAGGCGTAACGACCAGTTCTTCGGGCTAATCGTTCCCGGGACATTAACCCGGTACTGATAGGCATCCCCCTGAAACAAATCCCCTAAAGTTAAATAATCCCGGATAGAATTAATGCAAAAAACCGCTCGCGCATCTAAAACAAACTGCATTACCCTGGTCAATAAAGCTGTATCCGCAGTTTCGGTCATCTGGCCAGGACAATCTAAGAGCCGCCAGAGTTTCTGTTTTTCTCCAAAAGTGTTTTCGTAAAACTCAATAAAATCTCCTACTTGGTCTTTATCTTTTCCTAATACCGCAACGAGCTTATCAGCGCTATCAATTGTTGTTTTCCAGCGTAAACGCCCATGAAAAGAAAGCTCTGGATCAAAAAGTATCGGACCCACCCGGGCAAAATCAATCTTACGCTCAATGCACCTTCTCGTAAATAACCCTTGGTCTACAGTACCCGCCTCATACTGCCACCAGGCCTTCCAATTGGTCGTATCATGGGTAGACAGCATCGCCACCGCTAACTGCCGGTACTCTTGCGGCCGCAGAAAATCATGGCGCAGGTTCCAATCTTTTACCCAGCGCTGTACCTCATTGCCTGGAATGCCAAATTCTAAAAGCGTATCAGTACAACATTTAGGAATAACCCCCAAATCCTCTGCACAAAGCAGCATTTGAGTGCTTTCCAACATAACGCTTAAGATTTGACGGCCGTGCTGATGCCAAAGGTTTTCCTCTGGCGGGTCAAAAACTCCGTGCAGCCCCTGATTCTCTTGAGGATCATTATAAGGTATGCTCCAAATGCGGAACAGTCCAACCACGTGGTCAATGCGTAAAATATTATAAAACTCCTGCGCATATCTTAATTTTTCCCGGATATAATGGTATTGATCATAAGCGATATTTTCCCAATTGTAAGTCGGCATACCCCAGCGTTGGCCAAGCGCCGCATACATATCCGGAGGAGCTCCGGCGGCAAAATCCAGTTTAAAAAACTCCGGATGGCTCCAGACATCCGCACTATCTCGGGATACCAAAACCGGTAAATCTCCTTTGATAAAAATTCCGTTAGCAAAAGCATAAGCAGCGGCTTCTTTAAACTGTTTGAATAAAATCCATTGCAGCCACATTTGAAAAGTGATTGTTTCGATATTCTCCTGCTGAAACTGCCGTAATGACTCTGGCTGCCGCTCCCTAAAGTGAGCTGCCCAGGCAAACCAAGGCTTACCCTGATGGTATTCTTTTAATACTTTGAATAAAGCAAAATCGGTTAGCCAATAAGAATTTTTACGCTGGAATTCTTCAAAATCCCAAGCCTCCGATAAATCTGTGGCCAGATAAACTTCCCAGAGTAACCGTAACTTTTCAGCTTTTACGGTGTAATCGAGGTGATGAGTATCACTAGAGGGCGGATTAAATTTTCTCCCCGCAATTTCCGGGAAATCTTTAAAGCAGATATAAGCCGGTTCCAGGGCAAAGGAACTTAATGCATCATAGGGACAAAACAACCCGCCGACTTCATTCATCGGTAAAAGCTGAACGATGGAATTACCGGTTAATTTTGCCCAATCGATAATCAGTTTTAAATCACCTAGGTCGCCTATGCCATAACTATTTTTTGAATAAACAGTAAACAGCGGAATTAATACACCGGCGCGCTTATTAAAACCAACCTGTTTCCAATTAGCGCTAGAAATACTTTCAGACAGGTAAGTTGCAAGGTTTGATGCGGGCATTTTAAATTATCTCTAGGATAAAATTAAAGAAATTATTTTATCTCCCCAGAACAAAGCGATCAGAGCGGCTATAGAAAGAAACGGGCCATAGGGTATGGTGTGGTCTTTTTTAGTCGTAAGATTTATAATCCCGACGACGATGCCTAAAAACGGGGCTAAGAAAAAGGTTAAAATAGCCAATGGCCAACCCATAAATGCGCCGATCATCGCCAGAAGCTTAACATCCCCTCCGCCCATTGATTCAGTTTCTCCGTCAATCGCCGGCTTCTTAAGCAATTTAAAATACACTAAATCGAAAAGCACGCCGGTTAAATAAATAATCCCGCCGCCGGCAATAATACCTAAAAACGAATTAACTAGCGGGGTAATAGTAAATTTTAAAGGGTGCAGCGTAAAACCGGTCACCGTAACCATTATAAAACCAACTATCATTCCTCCTACAGACACCTCATCAGGTATAATGCGGTGCGCGATATCTACAAAAGTTGCAATAATCAATCCCCATAACATAACCATGTATAAAAAGAACTCATAGCGCAGGCCGAAACGCTCAAAAAGCGCTACCATTAAAAGCGCAGTTAATAATTCAACCAGCGGGTAACGCAAAGAGATTCTTTTGCGGCAGAAACGGCAACGGCCCCTGAGTAAAATGAAGCTTAAAAAAGGAATATTGTCATACCCGGGTATTCTTTTCTGGCAATGCGGACAATGCGAACGCGGCCAGACAACTGATTCTTCTTTGGGCATGCGGTGGATACAAACGTTTAAGAAGCTACCGACAATCGATCCAAAGATAAAAACGAATATTCTAGCAATCATGGTTTTTCACTCCTTTTTCTAATGCCGCCTGCATAATCCCAACCGGAGCTTTTTTACCAGTAAAATGCCCAAAAGCCAGTGCTCCCTGGTACAAAAGCATCCCCAACCCGTTAGAACAACGGCAACCTGCCTGCTTGGCCTGACTAATCAGTTTAGTTTCAGCCGGATTATAGATTACATCGTAGACAAAAAGCTCCGCATGCATAGATCTAGCTTCGATTAAACAAGGATCTTGCGGATGCATGCCCACTGGCGAAGTATTAACCAAAAGATCTTTATCCAACAGAGCTAATTCTTCAATTCTGACAACAGCCGAAAATTTAGTCTGACTGAATAAATCTTTAAACTGATTTACTAAACCTAAGCTTTTATAAACATCAATGTCATAAATACAGATTTCTTTAACCTTGTTCTTGCCTAAGGCAAAACAGACCGCCCGGGCCGCACCTCCGGACCCGATAATGGCAACCCGAGCCGGTTTGACTTTTAATACTTTTAAATGCCGGCTAAAGCCCAGAAAATCAGTATTAAAACCCTTCAATTTCCCTGCTGGCGTAACCACTACCGTATTAACCGCGCCGATCCCTTTGACTCCTACAGATTTAATATGCAGATAGGGCAATACTTTTTCTTTATAGGGGATGGTAACATTAAAACCACAAATATTGTTCTTGTTTAAATTTTTAAGAAAGTTATCTAATTGTTCAACGGGTAACTCGAATAATTTATATTTGGCTTTGATCTTTAATGCGCTAAAAGCGGCGTTGTGCATACAAGGAGAAAGGCTATGTTGGACAGGAAAACCTACTAAACCGTACAGTTTCGGCTTTAAGGTCATTTATTCTTTATTTTGTTTACAGCATCAATGTATGCCTTCACCGCGGCTTCTACAATATCAGTGCTTGAGCCGCGGCCACTGACTACCCGACTGGAAATCTTCAGTTTAAGGCTCGCCTGGCCTAAAGCATCCTTACCAGAGGTCACTGATTCCAAGCGAAAATCATCTAATTTAACTTTATACCCGGTAATTTTGTCGATCGCTTTAAAACAGGCATCCACCGGCCCGTCACCGAAAGAATCGCCGTATAATTTTTTCCCGGCCTTAATCAGGACTACTTGGGCATTAGGTTTAACTTCAGTCCCGGAATTAATTTCAAAACTATCCAGCCTCCAGACAGGCTTAGCGACCCGGATTTCATCCTCCACGATAATTCTTAAGTCATCATCAAAGATATCCTTCTTTTTATCCGCCACTTCCTTAAAACGGACAAAAGCCTTATTTAACTGTTCATCGCTGAGCACAATCCCCAGCCGATTTAATCTATCTCTAAAAGCATGCCGTCCGGAATGCTTGCCGAGGATCAATTGGCTGGCGGCGATACCCACATCATGCGGATCCATAATTTCATAAGTGCTGCGTTTCTTTAAAATGGCATCCTGATGTATCCCGGATTCATGGGCAAAAGCGTTCCTACCCACAATCGCTTTATTCGGAGGAACCACAAAATTAGTAGCTTTGCTTACCAGACGGGAAGTCCGGTAGATTTCCTGAGTATTAATATCAGTATAAAAATCGCCGAAAACATCCCGGCGGGTTCTCATCGCCATCACTATTTCCTCAAGCGAAGCATTACCTGCCCGTTCACCGATACCGTTAATAGTGCAATGCACCTGGCGGGCCCCGGCTAGAACCGCAGACAAAGAATTAGCGGTAGCTAAACCTAAATCGTTATGACAATGAATGGCAACCACCGCTTTATTAATATTGGGGACATGATTAATAATATCGGTAATTAAAGAATATATCTCCTGCGGGTAGCTGTATCCGACGGTATCAGGAATATTAATCGTGCGGGCACCTTCTTTAATCGCCAGCTCAACCATCCGGAATAAAAAATCTTTCTGGGTGCGGGTGGCATCTTCCGGAGAGAACTCGACATCAGAACAGAATTTCTTAGCCTGCCGGATAGCCTCCTTGGCAATACTAGCTATTTCATCTTCAGCTTTTTTAAATTTATATTTTAAATGGATTTTAGAAGTAGCCAGAAAAAGATGGATGCGCGGATGCTTGGCTTTTTTTAACGAAACTCCGGCGCGTTCAATATCTTTATAAATACAACGGGCCAGGGCACAAACTCCTGACTTCTTGATTAATTTGGCAATTGCGCTCACTGCCGCAAAATCATCAGGAGAAGCAATAGGAAAACCGGCCTCGATCATATCTACCCCTAAATTCTCCAGCTGCCTGGCAACTTCCATTTTCTGGAAACTGGTTAATGCCGCACCCGGGGCCTGCTCTCCGTCCCTTAAAGTTGTATCAAAAATAATTATTTTTTCCATAATCTAAACATTCATTAATCAGCTCAAAAGTAATCCTGATTATTACCGGACCGCAATTGAAGTAGGCGGCTTACTTTTTCATCCAGGGCATCATTTCCCTTAATTGCTTGCCTACTTTTTCGATTAAGTGATCATCCCCGGCTCTAATCAGGCTGTCGAAATTCTTACGCCCGGTCTCATTTTCCTTAATCCACTCCTTGGCGAATTTTCCGGACTTAATCTCTTTAAGGATTTTCTGCATTTCTTTGCGCGTTTTTTGGGTAATAATCCGGGGGCCGCGGGTTAAATCCCCGTAGCAGGCGGTATTGGAAACTCCCCGCCGCATTCCGGAAATACCCCGCTCTTGAATTAAATCCGTGATTAATTTCAACTCATGGAGAACCTCAAAATAAGCAATCTCCGGCTGATAACCGGCATCAATCAAGGTATCAAAACCAGCTTTAATCAACTCGCTTACCCCGCCGCAAAGCACGGCCTGCTCGCCGAAAAGATCGGTTTCTGTTTCTTCATCAAAAGTTGTTTCAATCACCCCGGCAGTGGTGGCTTTTAAACCTTTAGCATAAGCTAGGGCCAAATTTTTAGCCTGACCGCTGGCATCCTGATAGATGGCAATTAAAGAAGGTACCCCCTTGCCTTCTTCGTACATCTTTCTTACTAATGCCCCCGGCCCCTTGGGAGCGACCATAAATACGTCTACATTCTTGGGAGGCTTAATTTGTTTGAAACGAATGTTGAAACCGTGGGAAAAACAAAGAGCTTTACCTTTTTTTAAATTCGGCTTAATCGCCTCATTATAGACCTTGGCCTGTACATGGTCCTGGGTAAGAATTTGGATGATATCCGCGGACTTGGCTGCTTCTGCTGCGCCCACCGGAGTAAAACCATCTTGTTTAGCCATTTGAAAATTAGGCGTTGCTTCCATTTCTGAAACTACAACTTTAATTCCTGAATCGCGCAAGCATAAAGACTGACCACGGCCCTGAATGCCATAACCGATAATTGCCACGGTTTTATCTTTTAATAAATTTAAATCTGCGTCTTGATCGTAATAAATCTTTGCCATTGCTTGGGCCTCCTTTTACTAAAGGCAACTTAGCGTCAAAAACACTGGTTGTCTTTATTGAATTAATTACTAATCGCCAGTTTCCCCGTCCTAACCAACTCTTTAATCCCAAATTTATTTAATTCCACCAAAAGCTCATTAATTTGCTGTTGATCGCCAACTGCTTCAATAATCGCGGTATTGGCTTTATGATGAATAATTTTACCCACAAATTTATTAAAAATCGCTTCCAGGCGTGCTTTATCCTTCGGCGCATAATTTATTTTTGCCAGCACCAACTCCCGGTCAAGATGCTCTTTTTTAGTAAAATCAGTAACAGTAATTACATCAATCAGTTTATTCAGCTGTTTTGTAATCTGTTCAAGTACCTTGGCGTCTTTAGCTTCTACCACAATCGTCATATAAGATACCTGTGGATCCAGGGTTTCAGAAACCGCTAAAGAAGCAATATTATAACCGCGCGCGCTGAATAAGCCGGCGATACGGGCTAAAACTCCGAACTTATTTTCTACTAATACCGAAATTGTATGTCTCATTATGCCAGACCCCCGAGTATATTATTAATCGCTTCTCCGGCCGGTACCATCGGATACACATTTTCTTCTTCTTCCACCTGGAAATCGATAAAAACAGTATTCTCCGTTTTAATCGCCCGGTCGATTGCCGGACGCACTTCTTCTTTTTTAGTCACCCGAATTCCCACTGCTCCATAACTTTCCGCTAATTTTACAAAATCCGGACCGCTAATCGGCGTATGTGAATATCTGCGTTTATAGAAGAGTTCTTGCCATTGCCGCACCATTCCCAGGTAACCATTGTTTAAAATCGCTACTTTCACATGAATTTTATTAGCCACACAGGTAGCTAGCTCCTGGATATTCATTTGAATTGAACCATCTCCGGCAATATTAAAAACTATTTTTTCCGGCCGCCCCAGTTTAGCTCCGATCGAAGCCGGGAACCCAAACCCCATCGTCCCTAAACCTCCGGAGGAAACAAAAGTGCGAGGTTTAGAATAATTAAACCACTGCGCCGCCCACATCTGATGCTGGCCGACCTCTGTACAAATAATTGCATCCCCCTTAGTGGCTTCTTCAATCTGCTCGATGACATATTGAGGCATGACTTTATTGCAATCTTTATAAACCATGGGGTGTTTTTTCTTTAGGCTCTCTACGTGTTTTAACCAATCGTCGATAACCGGGACCCGTTTTATCTCTTTAGTCAACTCCTCGAGTACCTGCCGGACGTCCCCGACAATCGGAATATCCACCCGCACATTCTTGCTGATCGAAGAAGGATCAATATCCACATGGATCACTTTAGCATGAGGAGCAAACATATCCAATCTGCCGGTAACCCGGTCGTCGAAACGCGCGCCCAGGGCGATAATCAGGTCTGCCTCCATAATACTGTGGTTGGCATAAGCAGTACCGTGCATGCCGAGCATACCCAAAGATTGTTTATGCTTGGAAGGAAATCCTCCGATACCCATTAAGGTCCAAGTTACCGGACAACCCAGCTTTTCTGCTAATTCTAAAAGCTCTAATGAAGCCCCAGAAAGGATAATCCCGCCTCCGATATAAAGAATCGGCCGCTTAGCCTGCATGATTAATTTCGCCGCCTTCTTAATCTGGCCAGGATGCCCCAAATATCGTGGATTATAACTTCGGATTTTTACTTCTTTTGGCCAGATAAATTCGGTTTCGGCCACCTGGACATCCTTAGGTAAATCAATCAGCACCGGTCCGGGCCGGCCCGTAGCAGCAATATAAAAAGCCTCTCTCACAATCGTGGCCAGCTCTTTAACATCCTTAACCAGATAATTATGTTTAGTCACCGGACGGGTAATCCCGGTGATATCGGCTTCTTGAAAAGCGTCATTACCGATTAAACCGGTTGGGACCTGCCCGGTTATCGCCACCATCGGTATGGAATCCATAAAGGCATTGGCAATACCAGTGACTAGATTAGTAGCCCCTGGTCCGCTGGTAGCCAGACAAACTCCCACCTTACCAGTCACTCGGGCATAACCATCGGCGGCATGCGCGGCCCCCTGTTCGTGGCGCGGCAGTATAAACTTAAAACCCTCATAATTATAAAGTGCATCAAAAGTCGGTAAAACCTGGCCTCCGGGATACCCAAAGACTACCTCTACCCCTTCCCGCTTTAAGCATTCTAATAGAATCTGCGAACCGGTCATTTTCATTTTATTCTAAAATCGCTCCTTTATCTGCCGAACTGACTACCCTTAAATAACGAGCTAAATATCCAGACTTAATTTTAGGCTCTACTGGCTGCCAGTTTTTGAATCTTTCTTCAATCTCGAATTTAGTTAACTTAACTTCCAGTTTACGATTAGGAATATCAATAACAATTGTATCACCATCTTCAATAATTGCAATCGGGCCTCTGGCCGAAGCCTCTGGAGAAACATGCCCGATGCAGGGGCCTTTAGTCCCGCCCGAAAACCTTCCGTCGGTAATTAAAGCTACAGAGTCAGCTAGCCCTAAACCAACAATTGCCGCTGTCGGCGCCAGCATCTCGCGCATTCCCGGGCCGCCGGCTGGGCCTTCGTAACGGATCACGATACAATCGCCTTTTTTAATCTTATTGTTCATGATCGCCTGCATGGCTTGCTCTTCGCGATTAAATACCCGGGCCCGGCCGCTAAACTGCATCATCTTAGCATTAACCCCGGACTGCTTAACCACTGCCCCAGAAGGCGCAAGATTACCATATAAAACAGCAATTCCACCCTGCTGATGATAAGCCTGATTCAACGGGCGAATTACACTAGCGTCGAAGATTGTTGCGTTTTGAGCAATCTGAAAAGTTTTCTGCCCATTCACATTTAAAGTATTTTTGAGCTTAGGTTTTAACCTTTTTAATACCGCCGGAATCCCTCCAGCGTACTCGATATCTTCCATAAAATGTTCTCCGGCCGGTTCAATGTTAGTAATATGCGGAACATTTTTACTAATCCGGTCAAAAGTCTTTAAATCTAAATCAATCCCTGCTTCATGAGCGATACTCATCAAATGCAGCACAGTATTGCTGGAGCCGCCTAAAGCCATATCCACAACAATAGCATTCTCTAGAGAACGCTTAGTAATAATATCGCGCGGTTTAATCTGTTGCTTAACTAATTCCACAATACGTTCTCCGCTGGCTTGAGCGATCCTGCGCTTTTTGGCCGAACCGGCCAGGGCTGTACCGCAACCCGGGATAGACATACCCATCGTCTCGGTCAAACAAGCCATGGTATTAGCGGTATATAGCCCCTGACAAGACCCCTGCCCCGGACAAGCCTCCATCTCTAAACAAGATAGCTCCTTAAGAGAGATATCCCCTTTTTTCGCCCGCGCCATGCCTTCGAAAGTATCATGCACAAAAGCCAGCTTCCTTTTATTAAACCGCCCGGAAAGCATCGGTCCGGCAGTTACAATTATTGCTGGAATATTTAAACGCGCTACCCCCATTAACATCCCCGGAGTAATTTTATCGCAATTAGTCAAACAGATAATACCGTCTAGTTGATGGGCATTACAGACCGTCTCAATTAAATCCGCCACCAATTCACGCAAGGCTAAAGGATAACACATGCCTAAATGGCCCATAGCAATACCGTCGCAGATACCCGGAACGCCGAATAAAAAAGGCGCCCCTCCGGAATAACAAATTCCGCGCTCAATAAACCTTTCCAAATCCCGCATCCCGACATGCCCGGGGATAAGGTCGGTAAATGAAGTAGCCACTCCGATGAACGGCCGCTCTAGATCTTTTTTAGACAAACCTGTGGCATGCAAAAGCGCCCGATGCGGAACCCTGTCTAGACCTTTCTTAACTTGATCAGATCTCATTAGTGCCCTCCCTGCAATCTGCTAATTTAATCAGCGCCCTCTCCGTCATGCACCAAGGCCTGATCTTCCTGACGTTTACGCATAATTACCCTTTTTAAGGTCACATATTTGTCAACCAGAGCCGCATTATTTACGGCATTTAACTGCTTAAAAAGAAAATCGAATTTATTTTCCAACTCCCCGGCGATCGCATCGCGCACCGACTGCGGTAAACTCATAATCTCTTTCTTAAACGGCCCCAATGCTTTCTTGCGGGTCTTATAAAAGAACTGCTCTTCAGTTTCCCCGGCTTTAGCTTCATTGGCCGCATTAACTTTAAGCCAATCGTAAATTCTTTTCTTTAAATCCCCAGGAAAATATTTAGAATCATAAATCATATTCTGAAACTGTGTGGCCAGATGTACCTCGCAAGCCTCGCATTCGGCAAACTTATGAAAAGCCTCTTCCGGTAAAGTCGAAGCTCCATGCTGAACCGCCCCACCTAACCCGAACTCTTGACGGGCCAAAGCAGAAAGATTTTTTAAAGTCTCAAAATCTAATTTTACCTGAGCGATAGAGCCATCAGGCAAAACTACCCCGCCGTGCGAAGTGCCGGTTTGAATCGAAATTTTACTGATCCCCACCAAACCTTTACGCAAACGCTGTTTAAAACCGGTCATGAATGCCCGCAGGTCTTCGGGAGTAGAATTCTGATGGCCTACCTCACCGATCTCTCCTCCGACTGAAATAGTTATCCCCTTAGGCTCAATGCGACGGATAAATTGCGTTAGTTTCGCACAAACTGCAAAATTCAAATATTGCTGATCGCTCACTTTCGGCTTGCTTAAATCTACCAAAGTCGAAGAATCAATATCGATATTATAAAAACCCGCGCCAATAGCCTCAGTAATAATCGCCTGTAAAGCCTGGATCTCTTTTTCCGGATTCTCCTGATATTTCTTAAGGTTAGCCTGAAAATGGTCACCCTGGATAAATACCGGACCGCTATAATTTTCCTTGAGCGCAGCAGCCAGAACTACCGCAGAATATTCAACCGGAGCCTGGGCAGTATACCCCATTTCGGATTTAGCAATCTCAAAGATAAAAGCTTTGGCATTATTTTTCTTTCCCACCCGGAAAATTGCCCGGGCCAGATCATAAGTCAAGCTGCGGATATTGATCGCCGGAACAGTCGAGCCGCTAAATTCCTCTTTACCCCGGGCGACATAATAAGCCTGGATACTAGAAGGATAAATCCCTTTCTTATAAGCCAGATCGCTAATCTTCTTGGCTAATTTCTTTTTCAAAAGCACATCGTCGGTCAATACTAAATCCATTACTATATCATCAATCGCCAGCGGTTTTCTTCCCATTTTAATCTTCTCCTTATATTAATTATGTTAACGTTTTAATCAGACTATAAAAATCATCAATTTTAAGTTCCTTTTTCTTAATTGCCGTTTCAAAATCCACTGCGACAATTTTGCCCGAAGCCAATCCTAAAGCGATATCGGTCTCACCGGCAATTAAAGCATCTACCGCGGCTTTACCCAGTTTCAAAGCTAAATCCCGGCTGACGGCTGTCGGTTGTCCTCCTCTTTGCACATGTCCCAGGACTACGGTACGGGTCTCCAAGCCAGTCATATCCGTAATCTGACGGGCGATTTCACTGGCCTTGCCGGCGCCTTCAGCGACTATAATAATCCAACTCATCTTACCGATTAAATTACCATGCACGATATCATGGCAAACTAAATTAAGATCCATCGGCTTCTCAGGAATAATTACATCTTCACACCCTCCGGCCAGGGCCACCGTCAGAGCAATAAAACCAGATTCTCTCCCCATTACTTCGACTACAAAAATCCGCTCCATGCTAGTAGCCGTATCCCGGATTTTATCAATTGCATCTAAAGCGGTATTAATCGCTGTATCAGTACCAATCGTATAATCAATGCCACTAATATCATTATCAATCGAAGCGGCGATACCCACACAAGGAATATTATAATTCTTATAAAATTCATGAGCAGCGGCAAATGAGCCATTACCGCCAATTACCACTAAACCATCAATATTATTCTTTTTAATTGTCATGTAAGCCCGCTCCTGCCCTTCCCGGGTCCGAAATTCCGCGCAACGGGCGGTCTTCAAGATCGTTCCGCCCTCTCCAATAATACCCGAAACAGAACGATGCAATAGAGGCTTTAACTCTTCGTTAATTAACCCCCACCAGCCACGAAAAACACCCATTACTTCCAGTTTTCGGCTAAGACCATAGCGCACCACAGAGCGGATAGCCGGATTCATACCCGGAGCATCCCCCCCAGTGGTTAATACTGCGATTTTTTTAATTTCCATGCTGCGTCTCCAATTATATCTACCTAGTGCCCAAGGCTAACTTTATGTACCCATCTGCCAACTGGCTAAATATTTTTTCTGCTCTGCAGTGAGAGTATCTATCTTTATCCCCATGGATTTAAGCTTAAGCCTAGAGATATTTTTATCAATATCCTCCGGAACCGAATAAACCTGTTTTTTAAGCTTATGGTAATGCTTAGCCATATATTCGGCAGAAAAAGCCTGGTTGGCAAAAGACATATCCATCACGCTGGCCGGATGGCCTTCCGCCGCCGCCAGATTAATCAAGCGCCCTTGCCCTAAGAGATAAATCTTGCGATTATTTTTTAAAGTATATTCTTCCACAAAATCGCGGGTTGAACGCTTTGATTTAGCGATTGTCTCTAACCCGGCAATATCAATCTCTACGTTAAAATGTCCGGAATTAGATACGATTGCTCCGTCCGGCATTAAACTAAAATGCTCTTTGCGGATAACATTAATATCTCCGGTAACCGTCACAAAAATATCCCCGATTTTAGCCGCCTCTTTAATCGGCATCACGGCAAAACCATCCATAGTCGCCTCTAAAGCCCGTAAAGGATCAACTTCGATGACAATAACTTTGGCCCCCATTCCTTTAGCGCGCATCGCCGTGCCCTTTCCGCACCAACCGTAACCGCAAACTACAAAAGTTGATCCGGCAATTAATTTATTCGTCGAGCGTATAATTCCATCCAGGGTAGACTGGCCGGTTCCGTAACGATTATCAAACAAATGCTTAGTCAAGGCATCATTAACCGCAATGATCGGATAGCGCAGTTTACCTTCTTGAGCCAAAGCCCGGAGCCGGATCACTCCGGTGGTAGTCTCTTCTGTGCCACCAATGATATTAGCGTGCATTTGAGCAGGCCGCTGATGAATCGTACTCACCAGATCTGCGCCGTCATCCATAGTAATATCCGGCTGACTGGCGAGTGCCGACTTCATATGCGCATAATAAGTTTTAGTATCCTCTCCCTTAATCGCAAAAACAGAAACCTTAAGGTCTTTGACCAAAGCCGCAGCCACATCATCCTGGGTAGAAAGCGGATTAGAAGCGCACAAATAAACATCTGCGCCGCCAATCTTTAAAACTTCGGCCAACACTGCGGTTTCCGTAGTCACATGTAAACAGCAGGCCACTTTTAGCCCGGCTAAAGGCTTCTGCTGGGCGAACCTCTGTTTAATTAATGCCAGAACCGGCATGTTCCTGGCTGCCCACTCAATCCTTAAGGCGCCTTTTTTAGCCAGTTGAATATCTTTAATATCGTATTGCATATAAGCTCCTTATAATTTTTCCGCTTGTCTTTTTAGATCGACAACTTTATCCAGCTTTTCCCAATGAAATTCCGGATCCGGCCTTCCAAAATGGCCATAACTAGCTGTTTTTCTGTAAATTGGACGGCGTAATCTTAATGATTCAATAATTCCTTTGGGCGTCAGCTCAAAATTTGCCCGAATCAATTTCACCAAAGCCTCTTGCGAAATTACCGCAGTCCCCTCGGTTTCCACCATTATTGATAGCGGATCCGCCCGGCCGATAACATAAGCCAGCTGAATCAGGCATTTTTCAGCCAAATCCGCACCCACGATATTCTTAGCTATATAACGGCACATATAAGCTGCAGATCGATCCACTTTAGTCGGGTCCTTGCCTGAAAATGCTCCGCCTCCGTGTGCCACTGCCCCGCCGTAAGTATCCACAATAATTTTTCTTCCGGTCATCCCGGTATCTGATTGCGGTCCGCCTACGACAAACTTGCCTGTCTGATTGACAAAATATTTAGTATGCTTATCTACCCAGCCTTTAAGCACCGGTTCAGCTATCTGGTGGATAATTTCCCGGCGTGATTTTTCGGTAATCCGCTTGCCGCTTTTATCCAAGATATCATCGGTATGCTGAGAAGCTAGAACCACCGAATCCACGCGCACCGGCCGGCGGTTATCATATTCCACAGTAACTTGAGTTTTACCGTCCGGGCCAAGATATTTTAAAATTTTTTCTTTACGCACCTGCGTCAAGCGCATCGATAATTTTTGCGCCAACGTCAGCGCTAAAGGCATCAACTCTTTAGTTTCCTTACAAGCATAACCGAACATAATACCTTGATCGCCTGCTCCTCCACTATCCACTCCCTGGGATATATCCGGAGACTGGGCATGAATAGCATTAAGAATAGCGCAAGTACGGAAATCAAAACCGTATTTAGGGTGATCATAACCGATCTCTCTAATTATATTTCTGCTGATTTTATGCACATCGATAAAACCCCGAGTAGTAATTTCACCCCCCACAATTAATAACCCCATGGTAACATAAGTTTCACAGGCCACCCGGGAATAAGGATCGATCCTTAAACAAGCATCCAATACTCCGTCTGAAATCTGATCGCATAACTTATCGGGGTGACCTTCGGTCACCGACTCTGAACTAAAATAATGCTTATGCACCGCCATAACTTTCCCCTTTCATTAATAAATAATAAAATTCTGCTGCTTGAGCTATAAAATACTTTTTGCCTATTTTATAAACCCTTCTTGAGCTGCGCTTAAATATTTATGCTCTCCGATATCAAACCAGGCCCCTTTAAAAACATACCCATAAACACAAATCCGCCCTTTAAGCCAAGCGATATAATTACCGGTAGCATCGGCTTTTATTTTCTTGTTCTGCAAATAAATATTCACCAAGTCTAAATAATTTCTAGAAATATAATATAAACACATCGCCACCAGGCTGGATTCTGGTTGAGCAGGCTTCTCGGTAAAACTGATTACCCGGTTTGACCTGTCCAGCCTAACTACACCGTAGCGGCTAGCGTCGCTTTTACGTTTTAGCCGATATAAACCGATACTCACCGCAGCAAGATTTTTATCAGCCGCATCTAGAAAACCCTGCAGCGAGCCGCTGAAGAGGTTATCCCCGCCAATCACTAAAAGATCCTCCCGGATCTTCTTTTTTTTAATCGCAAAGTTTATATCTCCGATTGCCCCCAGACGATCCTGGTTATTTTTAGTCAAATCATCAACCAAAGTAATCTTTTTAGGAAATTTTGCTGTTTTAGTCCAACTTTTAAAATGCGTAATAAATTTACTATTAGTTACAATATACACCTCATCAATACTATCAATTAAACTCAGTTTATCCAGAATATAATCGATAATCGGGCGATTCTTGACCTTTAAAAGCGGCTTAGGATATTTTTTGGTTAACGGATAAAGCCGAGTGGCGTATCCGGCAGCCAGGATTAAAGCCTTCATCTAAATATTCTCCGATCTTTTACTACTGCAAAATCTCCGCTAATTTATGCTGTGAAAATTCTTCCACCTCTTTACCGGTTGCCAGTTTTAACGCTTGATTAGCAATGGCTTGAGCAGCCTTAAAGCCAATAGCACGAATTACGTATTTCAATTCCGGGATTACCTGAGGAGGCAGGCTAAATTCATCTAAACCCAAACCTAAAAGAATGAGCGCCAAAGAGGATTCTCCAGCCATCTCTCCGCACATCGCTACTTTAATCTTAGCCTGGTGGGCAGCATCAATAATGTTTTTGACCAGCCTTAAAACTGCCGGGTGCGCCGGATCATAAAGATAAGCCACTTTTTCATTGCTGCGATCCACCGCTAAAGAATATTGGATTAAATCATTGGTCCCGATGCTAAAAAAATCTGCCTCTTTAGCTAAAATATCTGCGGTCAGCGCCGCAGAAGGAACCTCAACCATCACCCCCACTTCAATCTGATCATTGAATCTTAACCCATTTCTTCTCAACTCTTCCTTAGCTTCTGCCAACAAACGATTAGCTTGACGCAGCTCTTCTACCCCGGAAATCATTGGATACATTAATTTAAGATTGCCATGTACAGAAGCCCTGAGAATAGCGCGTAATTGCAATTTAAAAATATCCGGGCGGGCCAAACAAAACCTAATCGCCCTCCACCCCAAAAACGGCTGCATTTCATGCGGGATTTTAAACTGCGATAAGAACTTATCTCCTCCGATATCCAAAGTCCGGATAACTACCGAATGCGGATTCATTTCTTCTGCTACATATTTATAGGCCTGATAATGCTCATCTTCACTAGGCGAATCTTGACGGTTCATATAAAAGAACTCCGTGCGGTAAAGCCCGATTCCCTGGCCACCGTGTAATTTAACGCTCGGAACTTCATCTGGGAATTCGATATTAGCATTAATTAAAATTTTCCGGCCATCGGTAGTGACCGCGGCTAGATCTTTAACCGCTAGAAATTTATCCGTTATCCCTTTTAACTTTTCAAGTTTCTGCTGGTAATTTTTAAGCGTTTCTTCATCGGGGTCAATAATCACTATCCCCATGCTTCCGTCAACAATCAACAAATCTCCGGGGTTGACCTGGGAAGTCACTTCTTCTAAACCCACTACTGCCGGAATCTCCAGCGATTTAGCCATAATTGCGGTATGCGAAGTTTTCCCCCCGATATCCGTAACGAAAGCCGCCACATTCTTAGTATGCATCGCCGCGGTGTCCGAAGGAGAAATATCATGCGCCACAATAATCGCCCGACCGGCAACATCCTCTAAGCCTTTTTTCTTTTTACCCAGGAGATTTCTTAAAATTCTTTTACCGACATCATTGATATCCGCTGTGCGTTCTTTAAGATATTCATCTTCGATCTTTAGAAAAACCCCGATATATTTTTTCAGCACCTCGGAAAAAATATAAGCGACATTCAATTGTTCTTTTTTAAGCCGGCTGATTACCTCTTCGATCAACATCCGATCTTCTAAAACCAACAAATGCGCGTCAAAAATCTGCGCTTCTTGCTGGCCCATATCCGAGCTGATTCTTTTTTGCAATTCGATAATTTCCCGGCGGGTCTGAATCAACGCTTCTTCAAAAAGTTGGATCTGCAGAGGGATATCTGTCCAGTCGATGGGTTCACGCGAAACAACAAACTCCTCCTTACCCAGCATATAAGCCGGACCGATGCTAATACCGCCGGCAGCGGCAATCCCTTTTAATTGAATCATAACTCTTCCTCGCTACTAATGATTTTTTCCAACTCTATCAGCGCCGCTTCAGCATCCGTCCCATCGGCTTCCACAACGATTAAACTGCCTTTTTCTGCCCCCAACATCAGGATGCCCATAATCGACTTACCATTTACCTCTTCATCATCGTGGCGAACGGTAATCCGCGCATCGAATTTATTAGCTATCTGCACAAAGATAGCCGCTGGCCGGGCATGTAAACCCTGGTTGTTCTTGACGATTAATTCTTTTTTAATTAACGGCATTTACTTAGCAGCTTTCTTTTTTTACCCGTTTGATGTTCTCGCTAAAATTTTAAATCATTTCCCGGGCTTAATTACCTGCGCATAGCATTTCCGGCTATCGCTTAATTAAATCTCTTCAATAAAACTTAAAATAATTTTTGCAAGTTTTTCGGCGTCATGGCGGATTACTCCATCCTGAATCATACTAAAATCCTCCTCCACCACCCGATAGCCGAGATTTTCAATCTTCTTGCGGTCATTAACTACCAAAAGCGAATTATCCTGCGAATAGCGCTTCAGGACTTCCGCAGGTACTTCGCCATTATTCACCACGCAATAATCCAAAATTTGCTCATGGCTGTGCTTGAGCAAAGCTTTAATATGGTCGGAAACGCTATACCCATCGGTTTCCCCGGGTTGAGTCATTACATTACACACATAGACTTTAATCGCCTCCGATTCGGCAATCGCTTGAGTAATTTCTTTAATCAATAAATTCGGAATTATACTGGTGTACAAAGAGCCCGGACCCAAAACAATAATTTGTGCTTCTTTAATTGCTTTTAAGGCATCCGGAGTAGCTAAGGGCTGCTCGGGAGTCAGGCTAACCCGACCGATCGATTTTCTGGCTTTGGGAATTTGCTCTTCTCCAATCACCATAGAACCATCTGCATAATGAGCAACCAAAGTCACATCCCCCAGTGTCGAAGGGATCACCTGACCGCGTAAAGCTAAAACTTTACTAGTTTCTTTAATCGCTTTTTCGAAATCTCCGGTTAAGCGCGTCATTACCGTAAGAAAAAGGTTGCCAAAGGAATGGCCCGAAAACTCCGAGCTGCCGTCAAAACGGAATTGAAAAAGATCACGCATCAGGGTAGGGGCATCCGCTAAAGCTACTAGGCAGTTGCGAATATCCCCGGGAGGCAAAACATCAAACTGCTGTCTTAACCTACCACTAGATCCGCCGTTATCCGCTACCGTGACTACCGCCGAAATATTCGAAGTATAATTTTTTAACCCGCTTAAAAGAACAGATAGCCCCGTCCCGCCGCCGACGGTAACAATCCGCGGGCCGCGGCTGAGCTGTTTTTTTTGATATAAAATATCGATTAGCTCTGTCCCCCGGGAAGAAGGGATAAATAGAGCAATAAAAGAACGCATTAGGCGCTTAATTCCCAAAATTAAAATAATAATCCCGGAAATTACAATTAAAGTATCCAGGATCTGGATCAGCCAGAATTCTTCGCTGCGTAAATTAGCCGTGCCAAAAATTAAAAGCGCGACACCGCAAGCACCCAGACCCATCCAGCGCTTAATTCCGATGCCCGGATAAAACCATTTTAAAATATCATTAACTTGGTTTCTCATGCCCTAAATTACCTTTAAAAAATTATTTAATAAAAGCATTGCCCTGCCCATGCGCCAGCGGGGCTTAAGAGTAAATAAAGTCGATTTAACTAAATCTTTTTTTCATCTTCCTGAGTGATCACCTTAATTACGGATTTTTCATCCATACAAGTACGTAGGGTATCACGAAAATATTTGTCCTTCAGAAGACGTGATATTCTGGCTAATGCTTTAAGATGTGGACCGGCGGAATCTTGCGGGGCAACCAGTAAAAAGAAAATATAAGCTAATTCACCGTCTAAGGAATCAAAGTCTACTCCTTTTTTTGAAAGCCCAAAGGCGGCCACCAGCTTATCCACGCAATCGCATTTGGCATGCGGTATGGCGATACCTTGACCGATCGCCGTTGATCCTAAGGCTTCTCTGGACATCAAGGCATCAATAAGTTTATTACGGTTACGTTTTTCTACATCACCGGATTCAATTAAAAAATCCACCATCTCTTTAATCACTTCCTCTTTATTAGTGGATTTTATATCCGTGAGGATAGCTTTTTTTGAAAGAAAATCCATTATTTGCATTGGTTAGCTCCTTTAGATAAACAGACACTTGCGAAAGCGATAGAACTAAAATCTTAGTCGCTTGCGCTGTCTGCGCCTGCCTGCCGCCAGGCAAGAATTTATTCCGCCGGCTGATCAAATCCTAAACCTTAACTATCGATTAAGACGGAACTTGAATTATTCACCTGAATATCCTAATTTTATATTTGGAGCGGGAGACGGGATTCGAACCCGCGACATCAACCTTGGCAAGGTTGCGCTCTAGCCAGCTGAGCTACTCCCGCGTGTCGTTCGCTATTATTTATGCAATAGTTGCAAGTCAACTAATAACACTTACAAATTTACCGACTACTTATCTTGGTCGATAACGGCCCTCACTCCCCATAGGGTAATCCTCAGGTTCCCCTATGGCGTCCGCCACAAAACGCGGCGGTCTGTCAGCCCTTCCTAAACTTAAAAGAACAATTATTTACGTAATAACTTATGGGCGGAAGAGGATTTGAACCTCCAAGGGTTGCCCCAATAGCTCCTAAGGCTATCGCGTCTGCCAATTTCGCCATCCGCCCGGATATTTCCTCTCCACCGAAAACTTTCGCACGCGAACAAACTACAGTTATCAAATTTATTGAGCCTCCCGCGACTCGAACGCGTCGCTCCCAACTTTTCAGCTGGTCGCTCCCCAAGGGGCTCTGCCCCTATGGTGTCCTCCAAAATTGCGGTGGACAGTTACCCCGAAGACGCGGGGAAAACTTTCCCCCGCACCCCCTGCGTTCTCGATTCGGAACTAATTTATTTGAGCCTCCCGCGACTCGAACGCGGCACAACCACATTAAAAGTGTGGTGCTCTACCTGATGAGCTAGAGGCCCGAATTAGATAAACACTTGATTTAGGAGCGCACCGGTACGAATGAATCAATGCGCAAACTGATCCTGGCTAGCCAGGATTAAAATTTAAAATTCTAAAACTTCCTTTTCTTTACTCTTCAAAAGTTCATCAATCTTAGCGATATATTTATCCACTACTTTTTGTAACTCATCGATACCGCGGAATTTTTCATCTTCTGAGATAATTTTATCCTTCTCCATCTTCTCGACAGCTTCTTTAGCCTCTCTTCTGATCGTACGTAAAGAAACCCGGCCATCCTCCGACATTTTATGCAACAGCTTAGCCATCTCCTGGCGGCGCTCTTTAGATAGCTGCGGAACGGAAATACGAATAATCTTGCCATCATTAGAAGGACTAACCCCTAGATTAGATTTTAGAATTGCCTTTTCAATTTCGACAATCGCCGTTAAATCCCATGGCTGGATAACAATCAAATGCGCATCCGGAGCGGATATCGCCGCTAACTGTTTGAGCATCGTCGGAGTACCATAATAATCAATATGCAGGCCTTCGACTAAACTCGGGGAAGCCCTCCCGGTCCTTACTTCATGAAACTGGCGATTCACCGATTCAAAAGCTTTTTTCATCTTTTCTTCGGTGTTCTGGATGGTTTCTTTAACAGACATCTTAACTTTCCTTTCCTTTAGCCTACGAGCGTGCCGATCTTTTCCCCTAGAATTACCCGTTTAATATTGCCCACGCAATTAAGATTAAAGACTACAATCGGCAATTTATTATCCATACACAAACTGATGGCCGTAGCATCCATAACTTTTAAACCTTTGTTTAATACATCAATATATTTTAATTGTGTAAATTTTTTGGCATTTCTTACTTTAACCGGATCAGCAGAATAAACTCCGTCAACTTTAGTGGCTTTTAGAATAGCATCAGCATTAATCTCCATCGCCCGTAAAGCAGCCGCAGTATCGGTAGTAAAATAAGGATTTCCGGTACCGGCGACAAAAATAACTACCCTGCCTTTTTCTAAATGCCGGATGGCTCTTCTTTTGATATACGGCTCGGCAATCTTTTGCATTTCAATAGCCGTCAAGACCCGGGTTGGCACACCGGTTTTTTCTAAAGCATCCTGCAAAGAAAGGCCGTTAATTACAGTCGCCAGCATCCCCATATAGTCGGCGACACTCCGGTCCAGATCCAACCCTCGGCAAGCAGTATTCTCTTGACCGCGTAAAATATTCCCGGCGCCTAACACTACCGCTACATCTACCTTCAGATCCTTAATCTCTTTAATCTGGCGGGCAATAGATAAAAGCACCTGCGGATCTATACCGTGGGTCTTTTTACCCTGGAGAGCTTCCCCGCTGAGCTTAAGGACAATTCTTTTGTAAACCGGTTTGGCCATCTATTCGCCGATCTTATAGCGGATAAATCTGCGGATTATAATATTCTCACCTAATTTACCTACAATACTGCCTAAATAATCTTTAATCATTAAACCAGGGTCTTTCACAAAAACCTGCTCTAATAAACAATTGTTTTTATAATACTCTTCTTTATTCTTTTCATGTTTGAGCAGTTCATCCGGGACATCTTCTTTTTTAATATACTCCGGGCTGGTGGCGGCAATCTGCATTGCTAGATCTTTAGTGAATTGCATAAAATCTTCGTTACGCGCCACAAAATCAGATTCACAATCAACTTCAATCAAAACTCCGATTTTATTGCCATGATGGATATAACAATCAATCCTGCCTTCTTTAGCCGAGCGGTTCTGTTTTTTAGCGGCGATCTCCAAACCTTGTTTACGTAATAATACTACTGCCTGCTTTATGTCTCCTTTGGCCTCCTCAAGTGCTTTTTTACAATGCGCCACGCTCGAACAGGTTAAATCCCTTAACTCTTTTATTGCATCAACTGAACTCTTCATTTTAAAATTACCCCTTCTGAATTAATAAAATTACCCTTTTTTTCTAAGTTTAGGCTTAGTTTCCACGGCAGGCTTGACATGCGCCCTTTTGACCCCGCTAGCCTCATCCACTGGCTGGCTATCCTCAACAATCTCTTCGATCTCTTTAATCTTAACCTCTTCTTCCGGAAGCACCTCAGTAGAAATATCCTCTTTAGCTTCTTCTACTTTTACCCCGTCTTGGGCCAAGTAGGATAAAAACTTTTTTCTGCCTTCAATAATCGTATCGGCGATAAGCGATGCTACCGTGCGGATAGATTTAGTAGCATCATCATTACCCGGAATCGGATAATCAACTAAATCCGGATTAGAATTAGTATCAATCAAACCAATAATCGGGATACCCAGGCGGCGCGCTTCACGTACAGCAGTCTCCTCTTTTTTTGTATCTACTACAAAAGCGGCTTTGGGCATCTTTTCCATCGGGACAATCCCGGAAAAGTTTTTATTCAACTTGGCCAGCTCTTTTTCCAAGCGCGCAATTTCCTTTTTAGTTAGCTTTTCAAATGTCCCATCTGTGCGCATTTTTTCAATATCTTTAAGCCGGTTAATACTTTTCTTAATCGTAGCAAAATTAGTTAACATGCCGCCCGGCCAACGGTCAGTAACATAATACATTCCGCTGCGTATCGCCTCTTGCTTAATTACATCCTGAGCCTGCTTTTTAGTGCCTACAAAAAGCACAAATTCTCCCTTAGAGGTTATTTCCATTAAAAAATCCCGGGCCGCGTTAATACATTCTTCGGTCTTTTCCAGATCGATAATGTAAATACCGCTGCGTGAGCCAAAAATAAACTTCTTCATTTTAGGATTCCAGCGTTTCGTCTGGTGCCCAAAATGTACACCTGCTTCTAAAAGTTGCTTAATTAAGTCTGATGGCACGTCTTCAATCCCCCTTCTTTTGGCTTTGGCTATCGCTAACCCAGCCCTAGTTTCCTCAATAATGGTTAATAGATTTTCTGCCCTTTAGGCTGCTTAAAACATCACCACTCTGCGTTATAATACAAGCAGCGCTATAGTCAAAACAATACCTACATTCTATCTGGCTTAAGTAGTATGGATAGAAAGTTAATCGTGTAATTATAGCAAAATTTTATCTATTTGCAACTATTTTTAATGAGCAGCTGGCTTATGGCAGGCTAGTGACATAAGCCAGCGGCCGACAGGCCGTCTGCGAATTAATTCTGTTGAATGCCTTAAAAATTCTCTAGAATTTTTAAGGCAGATTCTGAAACGGAAAACCTGATTAAACATCATTTCTGCAGCTCTTGGGCTTCATAGAGCCGCCGGTACAAACCATTTTTTTCCAATAACTGGCTGTGCGTGCCCTGCTCAACAATCTCACCTTTATCTAAAACTACAATCCGATTAGCATTTCTGACTGTTGAAAGCCGATGCGCAATCACAAAAACCGTTCTGCCACTGGCCAGGCGGTCCAAAGCCTCCTGAACAATACGCTCAGAGGTAGAATCCAGCTGGGAAGTCGCCTCATCTAAAATTAATATCGGAGCATCCTTAAGCAGCGCCCGGGCAATAGCGATGCGCTGACGCTCCCCGCCAGAGATCATCACCCCCCGATCACCAATAATCGTTTCATAGCCTTTTGGGCAATTAAGAATAAAATCATGCGCATGCGCTTTTTTAGCCGCCGCCTCAATCTCTGGAAAAGTAGCGCCGGGCTTGCCGTAGGCAATATTAGAAAGGATAGTGTCATTAAAAAGCATAGTTTCCTGATTAACAATACCAATTTGGCTGCGTAATGATTTTAAACTAAACTCCCGGATATTGATTCCATCGATCAATATCTCCCCTTGTTGCGGATCGTAAAAACGCGGGATCAAATCCACCAAAGTACTTTTCCCGGAGCCGCTGGGGCCAACAATAGCTAACATCTGCCCATAAACAATATCTAAGCTGATGCCTTTTAGAATCGGAGCCTCGGCATAATTAAACCAAATCTCCTTAAGCTGGATATTCTGCTTGAAACTCTGCAACAACTTCGCTGGCAGAGATTCTTTGACGCTCGGCTCAGTTTCCAGCACCTCATGAATGCGCTCACTGGCGGCCAAAGCCTGCTGATTTAAAGCATTCACCTGGCTTAACTTTTTAAACGGACGGATCAAAGATAACAGAGACCCCAGAAAAAGACCAAAAACACCAAAAGACAGCCTGCCGGCAATTACCTCATGCCCACCCCAGAAAAATACTAAAACTCCGGCGGCTACCCCTAAAAACTCTGTAGCCGGATTAAGGATCAGCGTACGCTTGATACCTTTCATGCAAAGTTTGTAATAATCCGCATTTACTTTATTAAATTTACTTACTTCATGCTCTTCCATATTAAAAGCCTTAACCACCCGAGCGCCCATAATCGTTTCATAAAGCAAAGAATTGGTGTCCGCAATCTTTTCCTGTGAACGCTTAGAAAGCTTCCTTAAAGCCTTACCGACTCTAATAATTGGGAAGCTGATCAGGGGCAAGAAAACAAGGGAAATCAGGGCCATTTTAAAATAAATAAAGAAAATAACTGTAGCAAAAATAACTACCTGCAGGCTTTGATAAATCAGATCCGTTGAGCCGTAAGAAACGGCATTCTCGACAATCTTAACATCATTGGTAATCCGTGACATCAGCTCTCCGCCGCGCTTATGGGTAAAATAATCAAGTGACAAAGATTGGATCTTAGCGTAAAGCTGACTCTTGATATCCCGGATTACCCTTTGACCGATACCGGACATTAAATAACTCTGGAAAAAGCCGAAGACTCCTTTTAAGAGAAAAAGCAGGAGGACAGCCACAACCATATAGTTAAGCAGGGCCTGCGCAGGGGTATTATTAATATTATCCACTAGTCTAGCTAAAAAATCCGGCAATTTGGTAGGGACAATAATCTTTTTATTGGTCAAAACTTTATCCGCCAGCGGCACCATCATCGCTAAAGATACGCCGTCAAATAACGCAGAGCACCCCATGCAAATGATCGCCGCCAAAAAAAGCCACTTATAAGGCTTAACGAATTGTAATAACTTTAGGTAATCCTTCATTTTTTACCTTTCCTTAAAGAAGAAATATTTTAACATATCCGTTTAACCATAGCAAACCTTTTATTGTTTTATTTACCCTTACACCAACCACCCCAACCGGTAACTAAAGATTCCTATTGCAACTGCCCCTTCTACTATGCTATGATTTTAAACATGGATAAATTAAAGATGGGAGTAATCGGAGTAGGGCACTTAGGCAGTATTCATGCTAAAATTTATAAACATCTCCCTGGATGCATCTTAGTCGGGGTATGCGACTCTGATCCCGGAAGACTAAAAGAAGTATCCGGGGCTTTAAGGGTACCCGGCTATACTGATCCGGCGGAGCTTATAGGCAGAATTGACGCCGCCAGCGTCGCGGTACCTACCCGTCTGCACCATAGAATAGCCCAAGTACTGCTTAAACATAATGTGCATCTGCTCGTAGAGAAACCATTTACTGTAAATCTCCAAGAAGCTGACCAACTAATCGCCTTGGCCAAAGAACAAAAACTTATTTTACAAGTCGGCCATATTGAAAGATTTAACTCTGCCTTTAATGCTACCCAGAAAATAATCAAAACCCCTAAATTCATCGAATGCCACCGCCTTTCTTCTTTCCCCAACCGTTCGCTAGATGTCGGAGTAGTCCTGGATATTATGATCCATGATATCGATATCGTCCTGGGTCTGGTAAACTGCCCTATCGACCGGATAGAATCTGTAGGGGTAAACGTACTGACCCCTTTCGAAGATATTGCTAATGCCCGGCTGACCTTTAAAAACGGTTGCATTGCCAATCTTACCGCCAGCCGCGTTTCCGATGAAATAATGCGTAAAATCCGCATATTCCAAGAAGATACTTATATATCTTTAGACTATAAGAATGCCGAAGCTTCAGTTTACCGTAAGCTGCAGGATAAAATTACGAAAGAACGCCTGCCCATCGAAAAAGAACAACCCCTGCAAAAAGAACTGGCTTCCTTTGTAGATTGCGTAATGCATAAAAAAGAACCTTTGGTTTCAGGTTCAGTTGCCAGAGAAGCACTGGAAGTAGCCTTAATCATCCAAAAGCAAATATGGCAGAAATAAAGAAAATTTTGATTGTTTGCGGCGAACCTTCCGGAGACCTGCTGGCTGCCCACCTGGTTACAGCCATCAAGAGTTTAGCTGGGCACATAGAGATTTCCGGAGTCGGGGGCACCAATCTGGCTAAAGCCGGCTGTAATATTTTTTACCATATTAACCAGCTGTCGGTAATGGGATTTTTCGATGTCTTAAAAAAACTACCCAGATTCTTCCGGTTAAAAAAAATAATTTTGGATAGAATTAATACTGACAAACCCGACTGTTTAATCCTGGTAGATTTTTCCGGATTTAATTTACGCCTGGCCCAGGCGGTCAACAAAAGCCTACCCGTAATTTATTATGTCAGCCCGCAACTCTGGGCCTCCCGAGAAGGTAGGATCCAGGGATTAAAGAAATTTATCTCACTAATCATCGTACTTTTCAGATTCGAAGAAGAATTTTACAAAAAACACTGCATGCTTAGTCATTGGGCTGGACATCCTTTAATCGATCTGGCAACGCCTCAGTATGAAAAAACAGTTTTTCTCGATCACCTCGGCTTAAGCACCGATAACAAAATTATCGCCCTGCTTCCCGGATCACGCCAGCAGGAAATTAAGTTAATCCTGCCGCTAATGCTGCAAGCCGGCCAGCAGATTAAAAAAATAATACCCGCCACGCAATTCATTATTGCCAAAGCCCCCAACCTAGATATGCAATTGTACCAAGAAATAAGCAAAGCTTCCGGACTGGATTTAAAGATCATCGATGGTAAAACTTACGACTGTTTAAATATCGCCCAGGTAGCGATGGTTTGTTCGGGGACCGCCACCCTAGAAACAGCAATCTTAGGGAAACCTTTTGTCATTATCTATAAAACTAACTTATTGAATTATCTGCTTTATCGGCCGCAAATGAAAATTCCTTATATCGGGATGGTCAATATTGTCGCCGGGAAAAAAGTGGTGCCGGAGTTTATCCAATTCGGCGCCTCTGCGAAAATTATCGCTCAAGCGGTAATTGAATTACTAAATAACCCTCTGGCTGCCCAGCGCATGGGTCAAGAGCTAGAAAGGGTAAAGGCATCACTGGGCCAACCAGGCGCCTCAACCCGGGCGGCAAAACTCATCCTGGATTTTATCCAGAACAAATAACTCATCTACCCCTGTTAAAAGAATAAAGCGGCCTTATTGCGTTGAGTAAAACACTCAAAACAGCAATTAAATAATCTCGGTCTTGGCTATTTCTATCCGCTCATCAATCGGCGGATGGTTAAAGAAGAAAAACTTAATTAACGGGTGAGGATGGCGATCGGCAAGATTCTGAGCGGCTAATTTTTCCATTAAGCTAATAAATGCCTCCCGGTCGGCAGTTACTTTTAAGGCTAAGCTGTCGGCAGCTTTCTCGAATCTCCGGCTAAAATAAGCCTCCAAGGGGCCGGCCATAATTCCTAAAATCATAAAATAAAGAAAAACCAAAGGCAGGCTGGAAAGTTGGGCAAGAGAATCTAATTTAAAAATATTGAGGGTATAAAAGCTGGTTTGGAAGATCAAATAAAATATTCCCAGAGCGATCAACGCATTCAAAGCCATTAACTTAAAAATATGCTTAAGCCGATAATGGGCAAACTCGTGGGCTAAAATTACCGCCACCTCATCATAAGTATATTTATCTTTTAAAGTATCCGCCAACAACACGCGTTTGGTTTTACCCATTCCGGTAAAAGCGGCATTAGCCTTGAGCGTTTTTTTACTGAAATCGATTTGGGAAACCTCCATCAGCTTAATCTGCATTTTTTCAGCCAGCTCAAAAATCCTCTGGCGCAAAACTTCATCTTCTAATTTTTTATATTTAAAAAATAACGGAATAATTAAAACCGGGGTCAATTTCGCTAAAATCACGCTAAAGACTATCCAAAAAATAGAGATTACCAGCCACCAATGTTTAAATGCGCTTAAGATCCAGTAAAAAAACAGAATTAAAATTAATGAAATGAGATACGCCAGGATTCCGGATTTTAGTTGATCCTTCCACCAGGACCCTGGACTTTGGCGGGAAAGATTGAATTTATGTTCCACCGTAAAACTGGCGTAGAAATTAAGCGGTAGGCTTAATAAATAATACAACAGATAGATAATCAATACATAAGTTGCAGTCAGTAGAACTCCGGACAAGCCCACATTCCTTAAGCTGCCCTCTAGGAAAGAAGAAAGCCCCGAGGCTAAAAAAATAAAAATCAGGGCTAGGCTGTAAAACGTATCGATTATACTTAAAGTGTATTTTTGCTGAGCATAGCTTTTGGCTGGACTTACTGAGTCTGCGGTAAACAATAGTGGCTTTGGCTGCAGACTGAGTAACATTTTACTTTTTGGTCGCTTTAGTCAGGGGCGCGATATTGACAAATGTACGCACTTTACCATGACTGGTTTTTTTACGCGTAAAATAAACCTTCCCCGGACAAGCGGCAAATAAAGTACCTAAACCGCGGACGTTGACGCCAGCTTTATAAGTATCCACCCCGCGAACCAAAATTTCGCCGGTTTTAACCAGTTTGCCACCGCTGGACTTAAGCGCTTTATCTTTTTTAGGAGTAGAAAAACCACCGATCATTTTAATTTCCTTTCTTTAATGTTTATTCAACAATGCCTGGTTACCTGGGCAGATTCAAGCAGCAAGAATATTAGCATAAATCTATTAATTAAGCAATACTTCTTCGTCTTTCTCCGGGATATGCACATTGAACCCCCGGGATACCAAAATGTCCGCTAAGGCCTGAGACTGCTCAAGCTCGCCATGCACCAGGAAAATCCGCTTAAGGCCAGCTCCGGTAGGCTCATTAGGTAGGCAACCGGAAACAAAATCCAACAACTCCTCCTGGTCGGCATGTCCAGAGAACGAGTTAATCACCACTACTTCCGCATTAAGCTCATATTCTACGCCGAAAATCTTTACAAAAGGCGTTTTTTCAACTATCCTTCTACCCAAGGTATCCTGGGCCATATAACCAACTACTAAGATCATATTACGCGAATCTTCAATGTTATTCTGCAAATGATGTAGTATTCTGCCGGATTCACACATACCACTGCCGGCAATAATAATCATCGGCCGTTTATCCGTATTTAAAGCTTTGGATTCTTTCTGGTCGCGGATAAAACGTAAATTTAATAATTCAAAAGGGTTGTCCCCCCGGGCAAATGCCTGGCGGGTCTTGGCATTTAAAAAATCTAAATGATATTTAAAAAGATCAGTAATATTGGTCGCCAATGGGCTGTCCACATAAATCGGGACAAAAGGTATTATCTTCTCCTTCAGTAATTCATTTAAAAAGTAGATTACCTCTTGAGTGCGCTCTAAAGTAAAAGAAGGGATCAACACCTTCCCCCCTCTTTTGACTGCCCGGGAGATCGCCTCTCTTAATTTGGACTGTGCCTCATCAATAGGCCGGTGCATGCGGCCGCCATAGGTAGATTCTAAAATTAAATAATCCAACCCCTTAGGAATGACCGGATTATTTAAAAGCGGTAAATTCTTCCTGCCCAGATCCACTGCATATCCTAAACGCAGAGAACCTCCGGCATCTTTAATATCTAAAACAACAATTCCTGAACCCAAAATATGCCCGGCATCCATAATCGTAGCAAATATATCTTTGGCGATACAAAACTTTTGGTTATAGGAAATCGAACGAAAGATCCGCGTGGCTTTGGAAGCCTCTTTAGCAGTATATAGGGGTTTACGCAGAGCCAATCCCATGCGCCGGTTAATTTTATTTACATAGCGCACATCCTCTTCCTGGATTTTACCAGAATCCGCCAACATCAAATCAGCCAAATCTTTAGTGGCTGAAGTAGTATAAATCTTACAGCGTAAACCCTGTTTAATTAAATTAGGAATGTTCCCGCAATGATCGATATGCGCATGCGACAAAACCATAGCTTTGATCGTCCGCGGGTTATAATGAAAAGTGGTATTAATTTCATAGAAAGCTTGGCGCCGCCCCTGAAAGAGCCCGCCATCCAGCAGAATATCCGTATTACCCGCCGAAACTAGATGACTGGACCCGGTTACGGTTCTTGCCCCGCCTAAAAATTTTATCTTGACTGTCATATATAAGAATTCTTAAGTGATAAAAAGATTACGGGAAGAGAATTTCCCATCCGTGGTTAGATTTACCCCTAAGCGCTTGAGCCCCACCTCATCTCCAGGAGTAGGAATATGGGTCATATGCACTTCACAGCCTTTAAGCTGGCTGAGTTTTTGCATCGCCAGTTCGGCAGTATGGCTAGTCGCCGCACTTATTGCTAAAGCAATCAAACATTCTTCTAAATCCAGATTCTCCGAATCTGACTTTAAAATATCTTTCTTAAGTTTAGCAATCTGGCTGATAATCTGCGGGCTGAGGAGTAAAATCTCATCCGGAATCCTGGCTAAAACTTTAAGCGCATTCATTGCTAAACTAGATGCAGCATGCATCAATCGGGAATTCTTCCCGGTAATAATTTCTCCGCTATTTAACTGAATTGCCGCTGCACAAAACACTCCTTCATGGCCTTTATCCTGTTTCTCCGCTTCTTCAGCGGCTTGCCTGGCTATTGCGACTACCGGCCGATCGGTAACCTTAACCCCCATCTCCTCCATCAATAATACCACTCTATCTACAGTTTCTTTCTTTTCGATCCCTAAAACATACTCACTATTATATCTAAAGTAACGGCGGATAAGCTCCTGTTTGGCCGCCTGTTGGACTGCCTGGTCGCAAACGATTCCGAAACCGGCCCGGTTGACCCCCATATCCGTCGGAGAATTATAAGTGGGAAAGTTGAAATTCTGCGCAAAGATTTTACTGAGCATCAGTTTAAGAATAGGAAAACTTTCCACGTCGCGGTTATAATTAACCGCCGTTTGCTGATATTTATCTAGGTGAAAAGGATCAACTAAATTAAAATCCTGAATATCCGCTGTTGCCGCTTCATAAGCCACGTTTACCGGATGCTTTAAAGCTAAATTCCAGATAGGAAAAGTTTCAAATTTAGCATATCCGGCGTTGATTCCCCGCTTATGCTCATGAAAAAGCTGAGAAAGACAAGTGGATAATTTACCGCTATTAGGTCCGGGAGCAGTAACTACTACCAGCGGATGCCGGGTTTGAATATAATCATTTTTCCCAAAACCATTTTCGCTCACGATGGAATCCACATCAACCGGATAACCCGGAATAGGGTAATGCAAATATACCTTTACCCCGCGGCGCTCCAGTTTATTCTTAAAAATTACCGCGGCTGGTTGATTGGTGAAGCGCGTAATCACCACCGCCAAAATATCCAAACCCCATTTTCTTAAGTCATCGATTAATTTTAAAGTTGCAGCATCGTAAGTAATCCCGAAGTCACCGCGCACCCGGCCCTTTTCGATATCCGCAGCATAAATTGAAAGCACAATATCAATCTTATCTTTTAAACACTGCAAAAGCCTAATCTTTACGTTAGGATCATAACCCGGCAGGACGCGTGCGGCATGGTAATCAAAACAAAGCTTGCCTCCGAACTCCAAATAGAGCTTATTACCGAAACTTTCTACCCTCTCCAAAATAGCCGCGGTCTGATCTTTCAAGTACTTTTCATTATCAAAACCGATTTGTTTAGTCATTTGCTCCTTATTATTTTATATGTTTGAAAGTATTATATTATAGGTTAACCTATTTGTAAAGAATGGATACTTAACCTTCGTAAGTAGAATAAAAATAAGGGGTATAAGCCTTAAACTCCGCAGCACAGGTATCCACTAATTTAAAATCCGCAGCAATCTGCATAGATTTTCTTAAGCTCCTTACCTGCGGCTCATCTAGAACCAAAAGCTTGCTTAACTGTTTATCGCTAAAGCCATACTCTTTAGCTTTTTTTAGCAATTCCCGGCAAAGACAGTTTTTATTCTTCAGCAGTTCTCTTTCGCAATCAATAATCTCTTTAATATTATGCAGAAACCAGCGGTCAATCTTGGTCAAATCATAGACCATCTCGATATCCAGCTTGGCCCGAAAGGCATCCCCGATATAAAAAATTCTTTCGGCATTCGGCTGTCTTAATTTCTGATAAATTTTGTTTAAAATTTCAGGCCCGACTTCAATCTGGGCGGGATTATTAAAAAGTATACTTTCTAACCCGAATTTCTTAAGCTCTAAAGCGCGCAAACCTTTCTGCAAAGCCTCTTTAAAAGTGCGGCCAATGGCCATCGCCTCACCCACCGATTTCATCGATATCCCCAGAGTATTTTCAGCTAAAGCAAATTTCTCAAAAGTAAAACGCGGTATCTTCACCACGCAATAATCAATCGCCGGCTCAAAACAAGCCGGGGTCAACTGGGTAATATCATTAGGAATTTCATCCAAAGTATAACCAATAGCAAGCTTAGCCGCAATTTTAGCAATCGGAAACCCGGTAGCCTTAGAAGATAACGCTGAACTGCGGGAAACCCGAGGATTCATTTCGATAACTACCATTCTGCCAGTGAGTGGATTTACAGCAAACTGGATATTCGAACCCCCGGTGGAAACGCCAATTTCACGGATACAGGCGATAGCGGCATCACGCATGCACTGATACTCTCTATTCGTTAATGTCTGGATCGGGGCCACCGTAATACTATCACCGGTATGCACGCCCATGGGATCGAAATTTTCAATCGTGCAAACAACCACCACGTTATCTTTTAAATCACGCATTACCTCCAGCTCGAATTCTTTCCAGCCGATCACTGACTCTTCAATCAAAATTTCACTGATAATGCTAGATTCCAGGCCCCGCTTAGCTAAAATTTTAAATTCTTCCGCATTATAAGCAATCGCACCACCGGATCCGCCCATAGTAAAACTGGGACGGATGATTAGAGGAAAACCGATCTTTTCAGAAATAGTGACTGCTTGATCCAAATTATAAGCCTGGTCGCTTTTAGGTAAATCTAAACCGATCTTTTTCATCGCTGCCTTAAATAACTGCCGATCCTCCCCCTTTTTAATCGCCCGGATGTCAGCTCCAATCAGTTCAACTTTATATTTTTTCAATATCCCCTGCTGGGCCAACCCGATAGTGGTATTTAAAGCGGTTTGCCCGCCCAACGTAGGCAAAAGCGCATCCGGTTTTTCTTGAGCGATAATTTTAGCTACCATTTCTACGCTGATCGGTTCGATATAAGTCTTATCAGCAATCCCCGGATCAGTCATGATGGTAGCCGGATTAGAATTCACTAAAATAACCTTATAACCCTCCTGTTTTAGAACTTTACAGGCCTGGGTACCAGAATAATCGAACTCGCAAGCCTGCCCGATAACAATCGGACCAGAACCAATAACTAAAATTTTTTTCAAATCAGTTCTTTTAGGCATATTTCAACGTTTGAGCTTTTTAAACTTACGCATCAATTCCACAAATTCCCCGAATAGATATTCTGCTTCATGCGGACCCGGGGCCGCTTCCGGATGAAACTGTACGGAAAATACCGGCAATTTCCTATGCCGCAACCCTTCTAAAGTCCCATCATTTAAATTGATATGCGTCAGCTGGATATCTTTCTTAGGCAAAGAATCAATATCAACGCAAAATCCGTGATTTTGACTAGTGATATAAACTTTACCTGTCCGTAAATCTTTAACCGGATGGTTGGCTCCATGATGGCCAAACTTAAGTTTATAAGTCCTCCCTCCCAGGGCCAACCCGAGCATCTGATGCCCCAGGCAAATTCCAAAAATCGGAATCCGGCCGATTAATTCGGCAACCGTCTTAACCACATAACCTACTGCTGCCGGATCACCCGGCCCGTTAGAAAGCAAAACGCCATCAGCACGCACAGCTAGAATTTCCTTGGCGCTGGCTTGCGCTGGCATTACTATAATCTTGCACTGATAGCGCAGTAATTCTCTTAAAATATTATATTTAACCCCGCAATCTAAAACCGCGACCTTAAAACCAGCGCCTTTAACCGGGTACGGCGAATAAATATACTTTTTGGAAACAGTGACTGCCTGGACTAAATCCACACCCACTAAGCCCGGACTGATCCTAGCCTTATGTGCCAGGACCGACTGATCAAAATTTATTGTAGAGATAATCGCTTTTAGGGCGCCTTTTTCCCGGATATTTAAAGTCAGGGCCCGAGTATCCACGCCTTCGATAGCTAAAATATTATTTTCTTTTAAATATTCACCCAGCTCCTGTTTCTTGCGCCAATTGCTGGCAATCTTACTGTACTCTTTAACTACAAAACCTTCTAAAAAAGGACACCGGCTTTCCCCGTCCTCCCGGTTAACCCCATAGTTCCCGATCAAAGGATAAGTCATCATCACCAACTGGCCCTTATAAGAAGGATCGGTAATTATTTCCTGATATCCGGCCATGCTGGTATTAAAAACTATCTCTCCTAAGGCTTCTCCGCTTGCACCAAAAGAATTGCCCTTAAATACTGTGCCGTCTTCAAGAACTAGGATTGCTTTCATCGATTTAGCTTCCAGCCAGTTTTATTCTTTTGCCTTTAAAAACCATTTATAAAAAAAGCGTTTAGGGCCGAAAATCCGGCTGCTAAACGCCTTTGTTTAGATAACTATATCATTAGTTAATGTAGATGTCAATACAGTTTTTAACAACCCATTCTTGGCAACGCTAGATTAAAGTAAATTCAAATACTCCTTGCCCGCCTTCCAAGGATTAAGGTAGCGCTCAATGCTCAAGCTAGTCTCCTGCAGCAAATCCACCGTGCGTCTTTTATCCGGAGGGGCCACAATCTCGATAATCGGCCGCCGGATATCCGCTTCATTTTGTTGCCGCACTAATGCTATACTGCCTTCATTTAAGGCAACAATCGAACCTACCGGCCAAAACCCGACGATCCTGAAGAATTTATCCAGCAACTCCGGGTCAAAAGCTGTGCCCTTATCTCTAGTCATTATGCTGTAAACTGTATCCGGCGAATAATCCTGTTTATAACCCCGCCTTTGTGAAAGGGCATCGTAGACATCGCAAATCGCAACGATCAAAGAAGCCAAATGCTGTTTTTTTAAATAAGGCAGGCGCGGGTAACCAGAAGAATCATATTTTAGGTGATGTTCAAAACAAACTACTACCGGCAAGATACCCAGCGTATTCACATACTTGAGCATAATCTGGGCCCCCAGCAAAGTATGACTTTTAACCCGCCCAAACTCCTGATCGGTCAATTGGCTGGGCTTATGCAATATTTTACGCGAAATGAATAATTTACCGATATCATGATACATTGCCGCAGTCCCAATATTTAGAATATCGTTTTTTTCAAAACCCAGCCGCGCGGCAAAATACATAGAAAAAATGGAAACATTCAACATATGCGCGTAGGTTTCTGCGTCATATCTTTTAAGCGTCGCCAACTTAAGTATCTCTTGCCGCTGTGAACCTAAATTTTCAATAATACTGCTCAACGAGAATTTAAGCCCCAAATGATCGATCTTTTCGGAGTTAAGCACTCCGTTCAGGGCCCGGCCGACTAGGTCCACCGAAGAATTATAAAGTTCAGAGTGGGCGGAACTAAGCAGATCGCCTTCCTGGGCAGCTTTAACCTTAAGCTTACCAATACTAATATGCTCTACACCGGTAAGCGCAAAAGAAGCCTGGAGGTCTGCTTTAAAATCTTCTTTGGGCCTGGCGATAAAACTCACAAATTTAATCAATTCCTCTCTGCTTAAACCGCTATAAAAAGCGATTCTTTCGATATTTCTTTCTTTAAGGTAAAGAATCGCCGGACGGAGAAACTTTGACAGATCAAAAAGAATTTCTTTTTCAAAGGCCAGCTCTTCACCAACGATACCAATGATGATCTCGGGTTGATCAGCTAATACTGCGCTTAAGGCCGCAAAGGCTTTATCCAAAGACTTCTGGAACATCGGATGCTCTGCCCCATACATCTTCAGAGACTGCAAACAACTGAGTAATCCCTTAAAAGCTTCCCCGATATTATTGAGCATGCCACTCCTTGAGGATCAGTTTGGCCTTGGCGCGTAATTTCCGGTTCCAAAAAAATTTCCGGCGGCTGAGGTCATGGATCCGACCAGCAGCTTCAATTAAGCCTAACTCAAAAACCATCTGCATATTTTCTATCAATACAGCGTTATCTTTACCGTAAAAATCAGGCATTCCTAACAATTGATCTAAAGCGCCATCGCTAGCTGAGGTATTAGCGACCAGAAGAGCAAGCAAATTCTTTCTCAATAAAATGGATTTCGTGTTTAATTGGCGCATTAGAAATTCTACATCTAATTTTTTTAGAGTGCGCATAACGCTCAGAATTTCTACCTTGAGCAACTCATTGACCGAAATATAAAGATGCGCCAGAATCCCCAAGGTTACCGAAAACTTAAGTTGGCCCACCGCCTCAATTAAACTGTGAAGAAACTCGCTATCCTGTAGCTTTACTTCTACTTTTTGATAAAAAATATCCAAATTACCCGGGAAAAACTTAAAGAATAAACTCAATGCTAGTTTGCTTATTGGTCTAACATCAAATATTTTATTTAAATAAAAATTAATCTCCTGGCCGGGAAAAACTACCATCTCCAAAAGATGCTCCTGCTGGCCTGTAGATGCTTGATTAAAAAGTGTATGCTCGGCAAAAACAGAAATTTTTCTTTCCAGATTCGCTCCTGCGCTTAAACCTTCCTTCTTTTTTTTAATCAACTGGCTCCGGAGATCTTTTAAGAATTCTAAGTTATGCTCCTCGAAAATACCGGATAACTCTTGCTCTAGAACTTCAGCAGTTAACAACAAATTCTCCGGATCTACCTCGGTAGAAAATATATTTAAAACGATACAACGATAATGCTCTCTCAGCTCTTTTTCATCAAAAAGCAATTCTCCGGAAGGAAAATCACCTTTGACCAAGGATTCCAAAGTATTACGGTAGACCGGAGACAAAATATCATCCTGCCCGCCCGCTAATAAATCTTTGATTTTTTTTGCTACTCGGAAACGCTTGCTCAGATTTTGCGGGGCGTTAAATTTACCGGAAATTCCCTGGATAATCTGTACAGGATTCTTTTGCTCGGAGATTCTAGAGAAGAATTGTAAGCTTAAAGCATCGAAACTCTCCTCCTGGGCCAGAGCCTCCCAAAAAAGCGTGCTAAAATCTTCTTGATTTAAACTATCGAAAACCTGCCTGAGCTTAACAGACTGCTCTTGGCTAATTGACTTTTTATTACGCAGCAGCCATAAAAAAAGATCTTGCGAACACTGATTGAACTTTTCCTTATCTTTCTTTTTTAAAGAAAGCAAAAAGTCATTAATCCGTGCCGGCAACTCCTCTGTGGAGAAGATTTCATCCTGATTGGAACGCTTAATCAGCGTGCCGAAATTATCAGCTAAATTATTAATTTTAGCTGCATCCGCGCTCTCCAGCGCATCTTTAAGCATATAACCCCAGACATCCGAACATTCCTGGCCGGTTTCCTGTAAAAATACAGAATAATCTAACTCCTCAACCTTAAGATTATTCAAACACTGTTTATTAAGCAGGAGGCTCACTCCTCCACTTTTATTAATTTCTTCTTGTCGTAAAGAAATTACTGAAAAGAAACTGATCAACTCCTCCAGGGTAATCCCGGAGCTAATCTCCAGACTTTTTATTTTACGCCGGTGCAAAAGCTGGGCCAACTCATCATAAAAACCCGCTCGGGTCAGATTCTGACCGTTGACCAATACGCCAGAACTGGTAATCCCGATTTTAAGCGGGTTAAACACCGCTAAAAGTTCTTCCAATTTGGACTTAAGGTTATCTACGGATTTAATGAAATAGGGATGGTTTTTAGAATAAGAAAAGGAGTTAGTGAGCGTGGCTCTTAGGCTACGGAAGAAATCATTGATTAACTGATCGTTATCCACATTATACATATTACAACTTAACATTCCGGCTTGCAACTATAATTATAAAAAAGTAAACGCCCCGGGAGCATCCGGGGCGTTTTAAAACCCTTACTGATAATTCTATAGAATATTATACTAAACCCTGATCTAGCATGGCATCCGCTACTTTCACAAACCCGGCAATATTAGCGCCCTTTACATAATCAATATATTTATCCTGCTTGCCGTATTTAACGCAGCTCTCATGAATCGCAATCATAATCTCATGTAATTTCTTATCTACTTCCTGACGCGACCAGGATAGGCGCATACTATTCTGGGACATCTCTAAACCCGAAGTGGCCACTCCGCCGGCATTAGAAGCTTTGCCGGGCGCATAAAGAATTTTGGCCTTTTGAAAAACCTCAACTCCCTGCGGAGTGGTAGGCATATTCGCTCCTTCACCAACAGCGATGCATCCGTTTTTGACTAAAGTTTTAGCATCATTTTCATCAATCTCATTTTGGGTGGCCGAAGGAAAAGCCACATCACATTTCATCGCCCAGGGTTTTTGTTTTTCGAAATATTTACAGTTAAACTCCTTAGCGCACTCTTTAATCCTTCCGCGCTTGACATTCTTTAAATTCAAAACACAGTTTAACTCTTTAGTATCAATGCCTTCTTGATCATAAATATATCCGTCCGAATCAGAAAGAGTAACTACTTTGGCCCCTAATTGCAGTAATTTCTCTACGGTATACTGAGCAACATTACCCGAACCGGAAACTGCGCAGACTTTGCCCTTTAAAGAATCCCCGCGGGTTTTAAGCATCTCTTCTACAAAATAAACGCAGCCATAACCGGTGGCTTCCGGCCTAATCAAACTACCGCCCCAATTCAGGCCTTTACCGGTTAGAACGCCGGTAAATTCGTTGCGCAGCCTTTTATACTGGCCGAATAAATAACCTATTTCCCGGCCGCCTACGCCGATATCTCCGGCCGGAACATCCGTATTCTGGCCAATATGCCTGGAAAGTTCAGTCATAAAACTTTGGCAAAACTTCATTACTTCATTATCCGACTTTCCTTTAGGATCAAAATCTGAGCCCCCTTTACCTCCGCCCATCGGTAAGGTAGTCAGCGCATTTTTGAAAACCTGCTCAAAAGCTAAAAATTTCAGAATGCCTAAATTCACGCTAGGGTGAAAACGTAACCCGCCTTTATACGGGCCGATGGCACTGTTCATTTCAATACGGTAGCCGCGGTTAATCTGAATCTCTCCTTGATCGTTGAGCCAGGGAACCCGAAAGATCACCGTCCTTTCCGGTTCGATCAAACGCTCTAAAATTTTGGCTTTTTGGTATTTAGGATTCTCCTCAATAAAAGGCATAACCGATTCTGCGACCTCTCTCACCGCTTGATGAAACTCCGTCTCATTCGGATTCTTCTGTACCACCGCATCCATAAACTCTTCTACTTTCTTGACCATCTGCATTCTCCTTTATTTTTTAGCCAATCCGTTAATTATGGATTGAGCCGCTTTCTTAGCCATCCCCATTGCTTCAATCACCGTGCCTTCTCCGCCTACGATATCCCCCCCGGCAAAAACCCCTTGCATCGAACTCTCCATGCTTTCTGGATCTACCACTAGATCCGCATATTTATCGGTTTTTAATTCTGGAGTAGCATTAATTAATATTTGGTTGGCTTTTAATCCCACCGCAATCACTGAGAGGTCGCAATCCAGCTCGAATTCACTACCGGCGATCACCACCGGCCGGCGACGACCTGAGCTATCCGGGGCCCCCAGTTCCGATCTTAAACAAATTAATTTTCTGACAAATCCTTGTTCATCTCCGATAAATTCTTTAGGGCAAACTAAAAATTCAAATTTTATCCCTTCCTCTTTGGCGTGCTCAATTTCCAAGCGCCGCGCCGGCATTTCTACCTCTGTTCGGCGGTAGATAATCGTAGTGTTCAGCGGATAACCTTGCAGTTTTTGCAGCCGTAAAGCCACTCGGGCTGCATCCATAGCAGTATTACCTCCGCCAACGATCAAAACATGCTTGCCGATATTCACCGGAGTGTGGTATTCCGGAAATTTATAAGCCGACATCAGATTGACCCGCGTAAGAAATTCATTCACCGAATAAATATTACACAGATTTTCACCGTTAATTCCTAAAAACGAAGGCACCCCGGCCCCTAAACCTAGAAAAATATTAGCATAGCCCTGATCAAACAGGTCGGGAATAGTTTTGGCCTTACCGACTAAAAAATTAGTGATAAAATTTACTCCTAACTTTTTAAGATAATTAATTTCAAAATCCAGGATATCCCAGGGTAAGCGGAAAGGAGGAATGCCGTATCTTAAAACTCCACCGGTTTTATGCAGGCTTTCGAAAATATCCACCTGCACTCCTTTACGAGCCAATTCCCCGGCGCAACATAATCCGGCCGGGCCAGAACCTACTACTGCTACCTTAAACCTAGACAATTGCTCTTCTTTTTCTACCGGAACATCCAAATTATTATTTTTACCATAATCACCGATAAAGCGCTCCAAAAAATGAATATTAATTGCTTGCTCGGAAGCAAAAGGCGCATCTTTCTTAGTGAGAATGCAGGTTTTACGGCACTGATATTCCGCCGGGCAGACCCGACCGCAGATCGAAGGAAAATTACTTTTTTCACGGATTGTAAAATACGCGGCAGAATAATCTTTTTGAGTAATATAATAAATAAATTTTTTAATATTGATACCCACCGGACAACCGCTAATACAAACCGGGTTTTTGCACTGCAAGCAGCGAGAGGCTTCTTGCAAGGCCTCTGACTCCGAGTAACCTAAAACTACCTCCTGAAAATTACCGGTGCGGATTGAGGCTGGCTCTTCTCTAACTCTAATCGGTTCTTTTTTCATCGCTTAAGCCGCCGGGAAAAGCCGGCAGATATGTTTTTCCTGAATGTTATAAACTTTATTTCTTTTTTCCAACTCAACCCAATCAACCTGGTGGCCATCGAAATCCGGACCATCCACACAACTGAATTTTACTTCTTGGCCAACGGTTACCCGGCAACAACCGCACATTCCGGTGGCATCAACCATTAAAGCATTTAAGGAAACCAGGGTTCTAA
>JBFZAT010000025.1:0-24671 GCA_041308845.1 Candidatus Omnitrophota bacterium
ATACTTACTCGCTTACGCTCGTAAGTATTTCGCTAGATAAAACCACAAGCGGTGCCCATACTTACTCGCTTACGCTCGTAAGTATTTCGCTAGATAAAACCACAAGCGGTGCCCATACTTACTCGCTTACGCTCGTAAGTATTTCGCTAGATAAAACCTATAAGGTGCTCAAATTTGATGTTGACAGTTGGGGAGGTTAGGCTTAAAATAAATCAAAGCTGATCTTACCCACAGTTTACCCCGATAAATCAAAAAAGATATATTTCACGACTTTAAATGACATCCGAAACTATTAAATTTAATCCTAAAAAATGTATTGTTTTCTTTGATTTCGATAATACCATTGCCACTTGTGATATTTTCGATAATATGCTTTTACTTTTCTCTAAAGATGATCGCTGGGTAGAGCTAGAAAAAAGATGGAAAAGCGGTAAAATCGGATCTAAGACTTGTTTAGAAGGCCAGTTGCGGGGCATGGATTTAAATAAGAAATCACTGGATAGTTATCTGTCCAAGATAAAATTAGATCTTTATTTTAAGCCGCTTTACAGGTTTTTACTGGCTAAAAAAGTTAAAGCCCTGGTTTTAAGCGATAACTATGATTATATCATTAACCGGGTGTTGAAAAATAACCGGATAAATAAACTTAAAGTTTATGCCAATAAACTGAGTTTTTGCCGCAATAAAATAGTTACCGACTATCCCTTCAAAGATAAAGATTGCCAGATTTGTGCGCATTGTAAAACTAAGAATCTTTTAGCCAAGACTTCCGCAGGTTCTGTTATTATTTATATTGGAGATGGGGAATCAGATTTTTGCCCGGCTAAGCATGCGCAGGTAATTTTTGCCAAAGATCACTTGCTGAAACACCTTAAAGATAGCAAGCTAAACTATATGGCCTTTCATAATTTAAAAGACGTTTTTAGCTATTTAAAAGCAAAATTAAGTTAAGATTTTAATCAAGCGGACGTGTTTTATTGATTTCGACGGTAGTTTAAATAAAAGTTTTAGGTTAATATATTAGATGATAAACCCGAAAATTATTACTTTAGTTGTTTTTATGCTTGCTTATTTTTTGTTTGTCCGCCTGCCGCATCAGCGTTCTTTGGTTGCCTTGGGTGGCAGCCTATTACTGATTTTAACCGGTTCTTTATCGCTCAAAGAAGCTTTTTTAGCGGTTAATTGGAATGTGATGGGTATTTTTGTGGGGACATTAATTTTGGCCGATGTGTTTATGCAGAGCCGGGTTCCTGCATATTTAGCCGAATTAATTGTTCAGAGGACTAAAAGCACGGCCTGGGCAGTTTTATCTATTTGTTTGCTCAGTGGTTTTATTTCTGCTTTTGTTGAAAATGTCGCTACGGTGTTGATCGTAGCACCGATTGCCCTGTCTTTAGCTAAGAAGTTAAAGATTAATCCGGTTAACATGATGATTGCGATTGCTGTTTCCAGCAATTTACAGGGAGCGGCGACTTTAATCGGTGACCCGCCGAGCATGCTTTTGGGGGGTTTTGCCCGGATGAACTTCGGAGATTTTTTTATCTATCAAGGTAAACCGGGTATATTTTTTGCCGTAGAATTAGGGGCCCTGGTTTCTTTTTGGGTACTTTTTTTTATTTTCAGAAAATATAAAATTAAAGCCCAGCTGATACCGGTAGAAAAGGTCAAAAGTTGGATGCCTACTGTTTTATTAGTGAGCTTAATTGTTTTATTGGCAGGTTCATCATTTTTTGATTCTGGTTTTAACTCTTTAGCGGGCCAGCTCTGTATGATTTTTGGCATCCTAGCTTTAGTCTGGGAAAAACTAGTAAACAAGAATCCGATTATTGCCGGATTTAAAAAGTTAGATTGGGATACTACTTTTTTTCTAATCGGGATTTTTATTATCGTGGGGGCAGTGTCACAGGCCGGGTGGACCCAGTTACTGGCAGATTCAATGGCTAATCTAGTCGGCGGTAATATATTCTTGGGCTATACCGCGATTGTATTACTTTCAGTATGTTTATCGGCATTTATCGACAATGTTCCTTTCTTAGCCGCTATGCTTCCGGTGGCCATAATTATGTCCGATAAATTAGAAATTAATCCGGCGTTGTTTCTTTTTGGCTTATTGATCGGGGCTAGCCTGGGAGGTAATATAACTCCGATTGGAGCCTCAGCTAATATTGTGGCTTGCGGTTTACTAAAAAAGGAAGGCTATCCGGTAAGTTTTAAACAATTTATGAAAATCGGGGTTCCTTTTACCTTCGCGGCGGTAATTGCCGGTTATTTATTTATCTGGTTTATTTGGGGATAAAAATGATTCCGGAAGCTGTTTGCTGTCATCAACAGAAGAAAACCTTCTTTGGAAATAAGCTATTCTTAGTTTCCTTCATTATCCTGTTTTTGATTGCCCTTTCCTATTATTTACCGGTTTTAATGCCTTTTCGGAGAGTTTTATTCCATTATGTAAAATCTATCTGGTGGGCAGTTTTTTTAGGTTTATTCTTTGGGGGATTAATTGAATACTATGTGCCCCGGGAATATATTTCTAAAATTTTAGCTCAAAAAACACCGCGTACGATCTTTAACGCTGTGTTTTTAGGTTTTCTGATGAGTGCTTGCAGCCACGGAATATTAGCGCTATCGATTCAGCTACATAAAAAAGGGGCCAGCAACTCAGCAGTAGTCAGTTTTCTGCTGGCCAGCCCTTGGGCGAATTTTGCTGTGACGATGATGTTATTGAGTTTATTCGGGCCAAAAGGGTTAATCGTCATCGCTAGCGCTCTGATAATCGCTGTTAATACTGGTTTGCTTTTTATGTTTTTAGAGAGAAAAGGATGGATCCCGGAGAATAAGAATAGTTTAACAGTAGCTAAAGATTATTCTATTATTGATGACTTCCGCTTGCGCTTAAATAATTATAAATTTAACCGGGTGACTTTGCTTACTGATTTTCAAGGCCTGATTAGGGGGATGTCGGCATTGGCGGAAATGGTGCTGGGTTGGATTTTTTTGGGGGTGTTATTGGCCAGCCTTGCCGGGGCATTTGTTCCTACGCACTTATTCCACAAATTTATGGGCCCTACCTTTGCAGGGGTGATGATTACCTTAGCCTTAGCCACGGTAATTGAAGTTTGCTCGGAAGGCTCCAGTCCTTTGGCTTTTGAGATTTACCGTCAAACACAGGCTTTGGGTAATAGTTTTGTCTTTTTGATGGCCGGAGTAGTAACCGATTATACGGAAATCGGACTGTTATGGAGTAATTTAGGTCCTCGCGTCGCGATCGGGATGGTTTTAATTAGTCTGCCGCAGGTGATTATTCTAGGTATCCTGTTTAATACATTTTTAAAATAATAAAAATTTAAATCTGGCAGTGTTTTTAAGAAACTTGTCTAATTTCTATTATTGATTCGGAGAAAAAATTTACTTGACAAAAGATACTAATATGGTATCATTAACCATGATCAAAAGGAGGTGATTAAAAATGGATATTACGATTAAGTATATGCTTCGGGCGATCGCCCACTGTAAAGAAGGTTGCAGTAGGTTGTCCTGGGCATGACGTAAAACTGCCCACCATGTTTTGGAAATGGATTTTAGGAGAATTAAATTTATGAAATTGATCACCAGAAATACTGATTATGCTCTCAGGGCGGTTTGTTATATTGCTCAACAAAAAAAGATTATTAGCGTTGATGAACTAGTAGCAGTTTTGGGGGTACCCCGGCCATTTATGCGTAAAATTTTACAGAAGTTAAGTCAAGAAGGGATAACGGAATCTTACAAAGGCCAAGGGGGAGGTTTCAAATTAAAATTAGCTACAAAAAAAATCTACCTTACGGCAATTATGTCAATTTTCCAGGGGCCGCTCTCTTTAAACGGATGTTTTTTGAAGAAAGACATCTGCCCCAATCGTAGAAAATGCGTATTAAGGAAGAAGCTCCTGTTTATTGAGAAGCAGGCATTAAATCAACTTAAGCAAATTAACATTGAGGCTTTGGCTAAAGGATAGAATTATGGCCAAGAGAAAAGTGATTGCGATTGACCAAGATAAATGTAATGGATGCGCTTTATGCCTGCCTAACTGTCCGGAAGGGGCTATTCAGATTATTGATCGAAAGGCGCGTTTAATCAGTGATTTATTTTGTGATGGTTTGGGCGCTTGTATTGGCTATTGTCCGCAAGGGGCGATTACTGTAGAGCATAGAGAAGCAGAAGATTATGACGAAGATAAAGTTATGGTTAATATTGTTCAACAAGGGCCGAACGTGATTAAGGCGCACTTAAAGCACCTTAAAGAACATAACCAGTTGGCTTATCTAAAACAGGCTATGGATTTTCTGAAAAAAAATAAAATAGATGTCACTTTGGAGTTTGGGGGTAGCCAGCCATTGGCTCCGGCAGCTGGTTGTCCGGGTTTAAAATCGCTGGACCTGGGGAGGGGCCGGGTAGCTCAAGATTCTGGAATTAATCAGCATCAGGAATCAGAGCTTGGGCAATGGCCGGTGCAGTTGCATCTTGTGCCGCTGCAGGCGTCGTATTTTACCGATGCTCAGCTTTTGATCGCAGCCGATTGTGTGCCTTTTGCTTATGCTGATTTTCACCAAGGCTTATTAAAAGGCAAGACTCTTTTGGTAGGCTGCCCTAAATTTGATGATTTATCGGTTTACCAGGAGAAATTAGAGCAGATTTTCCGCAAGAATAGTATCAAGAGTGTTACTTACGCACACATGCAAGTACCTTGTTGTTTGGGGTTATTGCCGGTTATTAAGGCAGCGATAAATAACTCTGGTAAGGATATTACTTTCCAAGATGTTACGATTACGATTAGGGGGGAGAAGATTTGATGTTTTATCATTGCCCAGGACAGGACAGCCGTAAGGTCAGGCCTGAGAACATAGTTTGTGCTTATTGTGGGCACCTGACGGAGATATTTTCTGATGAAATTACCGTAGTTTGCCCGCGGTGTGAAAATTCGATTTACCAGGAAAGATTACCGACTTGTTTAGATTGGTGTCAAGCCGCCCGGCAATGTTTAGGAGAAGCGCGATATAAACAATATAAGGAATCTCGCTAAAAGAATAACTGGATTTATCCGGTATTTGCTTAATAAGCAGATAATAAGAAGGGGGTGCAGGATGTTTTGCTATCAATGTGAACAAACGGTAGGTGGTTTAGGTTGCACGAACCTAGGGGTTTGCGGTAAAAATGAAGATATCCAGAGCCTGCAGGATACGCTTTTATATGGTTTAAAAGGTATTGCCGCTTATGCTTATCATGCGCGAGAATTGGGGGCGCATGATGAACAGGTAGATGCTTTTATGCACGAGGCGCTTTTTAAGACAATAACCAATGTTAGTTTTGATTTAAATCAATACTTGGAATTAGTCCTAAAGTGTGGACAGATGAATTACCGGGTTATGGAGTTGTTGGATAAAGTACATACTCAGAAATTCGGTATTCCGGTTCCTACCCAGGTAGAAACCGGCACACAGGCTGGTCCGGGGATTTTGGTCACCGGGCATGATTTGTTGGATTTATACGAATTACTTAAACAGACAGAGAATACCGGAGTGAATATTTATACTCATAGCGAAATGCTTCCGGCTCACGGTTATCCGGAGCTCAAAAAGTTTAAGCATTTAGCGGGTAATTATGGAGGAGCCTGGCAAGAGCAAAAGCAGGAGTTTGCCGCTTTTAGCGGCGCATTGTTGGCTACGACCAACTGCGTGTTGATTCCTCCGGAGAATACTTATCTAGACAGATTGTTTACTATTGGGGTTACCGGAGTTTCTGGAGCAACGCATCTGAAGAGCCGGGACTTTAAGCTTTTGATCGAAAAAGCCAAAGCTTTACCTCATTTACCGGCAGCTCCGGGTAAAAAAATCTGGACTGGTTTCCATCATACTTCGGTTCTGGGCTTGGCGGGTAAAATTGTGGATTTAGTAAAATCCGGTAAAATTAAGCATTTCTATCTAATCGGTGGTTGCGATGGAGCCAAACCTGGCCGTAACTACTATACGGAATTTGCCGAGAATGTGCCCAAGGATTGTGTTATCCTAACTTTAGCTTGCGGAAAATACCGTTTCAATAAGCTGGATTTCGGCGATATCGAAGGGATTCCCAGACTAATTGATTTGGGACAGTGTAATAATGCTTATTCTGCGGTACAGATTGCCATCGCTTTAGCAAAAGCCTTTGGCTGCGGAGTAAATGATCTCCCGTTGACCCTAGTACTTTCCTGGTTTGAGCAAAAAGCAGTTGCCATTCTATTGTCTTTGTTGTATCTTGGTATCAAAGACATTTATATCGGGCCGACTCCTCCGGCTTTTATCAGCAAGAATGTTTTTGCAGTTCTGCAGGAAAAATTCGGTTTAAAGCTGATTAGTACGCCGGCTGCAGATTTAAAGAAAATAATGAAAGAATAAAGAAAGGACAGAATAATGGCTGATTTTCAAAATTTATTCCAGAGTGCAGATTGGAAAACAGAAAAACATGTTCCGGTTATCGAATGTCAAGATACGCTTAAGAAAGGTGAAGTTCTAAAAATCGAAGTAAGCGTAGGAAAACAAATTGCTCACCCTAACACTACCGAACACCACATTAGATTTATTGAAGTTTATTTTTTACCGGAGCAGGAAAAGTTTCCTTATCAACTGGCGCGTTTTGAATTTAATGCGCATGGAGAATCTGTGCAGGGTCCGAACACCAGCACGGTATTAGCCTACCCTGGGTCAGCTTTAGCTTTTAAGACGGATAAAAGCGGGCTGCTTAAAGCGGTAGCTTATTGCAATATCCATGGTCTCTGGCAGGCAGAGAAGGAAGTTAAGGTTATCTAAAAGAGGAGGTTAGTATGTGTTCTATGTTGAAACTATCGTATTTAATGGCGATTGTGCCAATGGCTGCTTTATTGACAGCGAGTTTTTTTGTACTCTATGCTCTGCGTAAAGTTGAAGAAAAATCCTTAAAGGCCTTTGGTTATGTTGTAGTGGGTTTTCTTTGGCTAGCCGTACTGGTGGTTTTTTCAGGAGCGGTCTATCAGATTGCTCATCGCTCGGCTGTGATGAAATGCCCGATGATGCAGCAAAAGATGAAGATGGACCATTTGTCTTCAGCGCTGCATAAAAATAATCCTGCGCTTATACCGGCGCCTGAAAAATTATCCTTATCTAAAGATTTAGAGCGTTCGGCTTGCGCTAAATGCCAGGCGAGTAATAAAGGAGTAGTCGTTAAGTCGGAATAAATTAAGCAGATATATTAAACTTAAGGAGGCAAGAATGAATAAATATAAATGTTTAGTTTGCGGATATATTTATGATCCGGCTATTGGAGACCCGGATAATGGGGTGGCAGCGGGAACTAGTTTTTCAGATCTACCGTTAGATTGGGTTTGTCCGGAATGCGGAGTAGGCAAAGACCAGTTTGAAAAAATAGCTTAAACCGGAGAGGACAATGGCCAGAATGGTTACTTTTAAAGGGGAGCCTTTAGTTTTGACCGGTCAAGCGGTTAAAGTGGGCCAGAAGGCTTTTAACTTTGAACTTGTTGCCCCGGATTTAAAAATTCTAAGATTATCGGATTTCAGAGGGAAGATCAAAGTAATCAATTTTTTTCCTTCATTAGATACGCCGGTTTGTGATTTACAAGTTAAGGAATTTAACCAGCGGGCCGCCGGGCTTAATCCGCTGGTCGTAGTGATGGGAATCAGTAAGGATTTACCTTTTGCCCAGGCGCGGTTTTGCTCGGCCAATGAAATCAAAAATGAGGTAGTGCTTTCAGACTATAGATTTTCCTCCTTTGGTTTAAATTACGGATTTTTGATTAAAGAATTGAATTTATTAGCCAGAGGCTCGTTGATTATTGATCAGCAGGATAAGATCAGATACCTCCAGCTGGTTAACGAAATAACCCAATCGGTTAATTTCAATGAAGTTTTTAATGCTTTGCAAAGAGTGCTTGAGGTCGGCAGCTAACCCAGTAATGCTCAAAGATTAGTTTAACAGCAACTATGCCCTTAGAACTTGCAGTTAAAATTAAAGAAATCATCCGGCGTAACTATAATGTTAAAAGTTTCCGTTTAGAAGTCGAGCAGCCGGCGGAATTTCAGGCCGGGCAATTTCTGTCGGTTCAGCTAGGAGCTAGTCCGGAGCTAAAAAGGTATCTTTCTATTTCCAGTTCTCCCACCGAAAAATGTTATTTGGAATTTACTAAAAAATTAACCGAGAGTGATTTTTCCAGAAAGCTGGATAGTTTAAAGCCCGGAGATTCAGTCAGGATTCAATATCCATTCGGGAAGTTTGTATTAGACCCAACTTGTTTACGGGTCGCTTTTTTATCCGGCGGCATAGGGATAACTCCGATCCGGAGCATTTGTAAATATATTGTTGATCGGCAGCTGGGTACTAATATCGTTTTAGTTTATGCTAACCGTTCTGTAAAAGACGTGGTATTTAAGGAAGATTTTGATGCGATGGTTAAAAGTTATCCGGGTCTAAAGGTGGCGCATGTATTATGCGAAACCGAGCCAGGGTTTGTTTGCACTGTCGGCAGGATTAATGCGACAATTATTAAGCAGGAAGTTCCGGATTACCTGCACAGGAAATTTTATCTTTGCGGTCCGCCGGCGATGGTCGAGGCAATGCGTAGAATATTAAGCCAGGAATTGGAAGTAACTGCGCCGATGATCGTGACGGAGAATTTCCAAGGCTACTAAAGAATTAATTAGATGCAGTAGTCAGCCTAATAGAAAGGTAAAAACTTATGGCAGCGATAGAAATATTACCTCGGATCTATTCAGTGGGAGTGTTAGATTGGAATGTCCGTAATTTCCACGGCCATACTTATACTACGGCCCGAGGTTCCAGCTATAACGCCTATTTAATTATTGATGAAAAGATTGCCTTGGTGGATACCGTAGCCGGGGGTTTTGCCCAGGAATTAATTGATAATATAAGAGAAATTATTCCTTTGGAAAAGATCGATTATATTATCGCTAATCACGTTGAAGTTGACCATTCCGGCGCGCTGCCAACAATTATGCCGCTTTGCCCCAAAGCTAAAATTTTAGGTACGGCTAAATGCCAGGAAGGCCTACGCAAGCATTATTATAAAGACTGGGATTTTCAGATTGTTAAAACTAATGATCAATTAAAGTTGGGGCGAAGAAGTTTAAGTTTTATCGAAGCACCAATGATCCATTGGCCGGATAGCATGTTTACCTATTGCGTTCAAGATGAACTATTGATGCCTAATGATGCTTTCGGTCAGCATTTTGCTGCTAGTCAGCGTTTTGATGACCAGGTTGATCTTTGTGCCTTGATGGAAGAGTCCAAGAAGTACTATGCGAATATTCTCTGGCCGTTGGGATCGGTTATTCTTAAAAAGATTCAGGATATACAGAAGTTAAACTTGCCGATTAGAATTATTGCTCCCAGCCATGGAATAATTTGGCGTCAGGATCCGGCCAAGATCATTAATGCCTATTTAACTTGGGCTAGCGGGGTGACCGAAAATAAAGTAGTCGTGGTTTATGAAACGATGTGGGGGGCAACGGAAAAAATGGCCAGAAAGATCGTAGAGGCCATTGCTGCTTTTGGCGTTGAGGTTAAGCTTTATGATATTGCCCAGAGCGATCGCACAGAAATAATTACTCAGATGCTGACGGCCAAAGGATTCATCTTTGGTTCCTCTACTCATGATAATGATATGTTGCCTAATATTGCAGCATTCTTGGAGATTGTTAAGGGGCTTAAACCTCAAGGGCGTAAGGTAAGTTTTTTTGGTTCTTACGGTTGGGCCGGCGGGGCGATTAAGGAGATGCAAGAAATGCTCGGAGGCAGTTTTTTGGATCAAGCTCTGCCCGGGGTTTCCTGTAAGTATGTTCCCGATCCGCAGGAACTAGCCAGTTGTTTTGAATTCGGCAGGAGATTTGCGGAAAGTTTAAAATGAAGCCAATACCAGAAACAATCATTGATTTTATACGCCTGCAAGGGTTTGTCATTGTTTCTTCAATTGACCGGAATGGGTTTCCGCATAGTTCATGTAAGGGGATTGTTAAAATTGATTCGAGAGGAGAAATATATCTAGTTGATGTTTATCATGGGGTAACCAGCCAGAATATTCGACGCAATCAGCATGTTAGTGTGAGCGTGGTAGATGAGCATAAGTTTACCGGTTATTGTCTGAAAGGTAGAGCCAGAATGATACAGGATGAAGCAATCAGCCAGGAGATTATTAAGACCTGGGAGGATAATATCACCGGGCGTTTAGCTAAAAGGTTGTTAAAAAACTTAGGTCAGGATCGCATCCAAGGCCATCATCCAGAAGCTAGCCTTCCGCGCCCTAAACAGCTTATCTTGTTGGTAGTTGAAGAAATTGTTGATCTGGCTCCGTATCATTTAAAGAAGGAGGTAAAGAATGGCTAAAAGTGTAAAAGTTTATAGCACTTCGACCTGTCCCTGGTGTCTGCGCGCTAAACAATTTCTCAAAGAGAATAATATTGAGTTTCAGAATCTGGATGTTTCCGGAGACCAGCTGGCTGCTGAGGAAATGATGGCTAAAACTGGCCAGATGGGGGTACCGGTCTTAGATATAGACGGTGAAATTATTGTTGGTTTTGATAAGGAAAAAATTAAATTAGCTTTGGGTCTATAAGTTATTATCCGTTTACAAGCTGGAATGAAAATCTACGATTTAATCATTATCGGAGCCGGCCCGGCAGGGATTACGGCTAGTGTTTATGCCGCCAGGAAGCAGCTGGATTTTTTGGTGATCAGTTTAGATATTGGAGGGCAAGCCGCTTGGAGCGGAGATATCGAAAACTATACCGGATATCAATTTATCAGCGGTCCGGAGTTAACCCAGAAGTTTGAAGAACACCTGCGTAAATATCAAACCGTACTTAAAGAAAATGAAGAGGTCCTGGAGTTAGAAAAATCCGGGTCGTTAATCCGGTTAAAGACTAATAAAGCTGATTATCAGGCTCGCAGTGTGATTATCGCCAGCGGGAAGAAATCTAAAGAGTTGGGGGTGGCCGGAGAAAAAGAATTTAAGAACCGTGGTTTGACTTATTGTGCTACTTGTGATGGGCCCTTGTTTACCGGTAAATCGGTGGCGGTCATCGGTGGCGGTAATTCTGCTCTGGATGCTGCTTTACAGTTGATAAAAATCGCCCAGCAAGTTTATATTATTAACAATACTTCCGGTTTATCCGGAGATGCGATTATGCGCCGCAAGATCGAAGAAGCCGTTAATGTTAAAGTTCTGAATAATGCTACGGTGGAGTCTGTAGCCGGCGAGCGGTTTGTACAAAGTATAAAAATTAAGAGCCTGGGGCAGCAAAGCGAATTGGCGGTTCAGGGGGTGTTTGTTGAAATCGGTCTTATTCCTAATTCCGGATTTGCTAAAGAGGTAAAAAAGAATCCTGCTCAGGAAATAGTGGTCGACGGGTCTAACCGGACCAATCTGGCTGGTATTTTTGCCGCCGGAGATGTAACAGATGTTCCCGAAAAGCAAATTATCATCGCCGCCGGGGAAGGCGCGAAGGCAACGCTTAGTGTTTTTGCATACCTGTCCAAAAATAATTTTTGAACAATTAAGTTGCAGGCATAATTTAAGGTGGTACAATTTAGATGGTCATTTGAGCCAGTAGGGAGTGGGGACAATTCTAACCAAGGAGCGCGATGATGAAAGAAAGAATCGAAAAGGCATTGGATAAAGTCAGGCCGATGTTAATGGCTGATGGCGGGAATGTGGAATTGGTGGAGGTGACTGCTGAGGGAGTGGTCAAATTAAAATTAAAAGGAAGTTGCGGATGTTGCCCGATGAGTTCGATGACTTTAAAGAATGGAATTGAAAGAATTTTAAGGCAGGAAGTCCCGGAAATTAAAGAGGTGGTAGCCTTATAAAAACTATGTGATGGAATTGTCGGTTAAGTTTGAACGGCTAAAGCGTATTATTCGTGGTTATCAGTCTTGTTTGGTGGCTTTTTCCGGCGGGCAAGATAGCGCTTTTCTGCTGAAGGTTTGTACGCTGGTTCTGCCGCCGGATAAAATTCTGGCAGTAACCGCAGTTTCGGCCACTTATCCGCAAGCGGAATTGGCCAAGGCAAAATTATTAGCCGCTCAAATCTGCTCTCGGCTCCAGATTATCAGGACCGCTGAGCTGGCAAATAAAAAATTTACGGCTAACTCTCCGGCGCGTTGTTATTTTTGTAAACATGAATTGTTCTCCCGGCTGAGGCTTATCGCCCGGTGTAACAAACTGCGTTTTGTGCTGGAGGCCAGCAGCCTTTCAGATCAACAGGATTACCGTCCGGGGAATGTCGCTAAGCGTCAGCTAAAGATTAAATCTCCTTTAATTCAGGCGGGATTGAATAAAGCGGATATTTGCAGTTTAAGTAAAAAATTAGGCTTGTCTACCTGGGATAAACCGAGTTTGGCCTGTTTGGCTTCGCGCATACCTTATGGCATTAAGATTACTGTTGCCTTGCTTAAACGCATTGATCAGGCCGAGGAATATTTGATTAGTCTGGGTTTTAGAAATGTGCGTTTGCGCCATCATCAGGATCTTTGTCGTATCGAACTCCGAAAATCGGACCTACAGCGGTTATTAAGCCAGCGGCAGGCAATCGTTGAGAGATTAAAAGATTTAGGTTATAATTATATTACTCTAGATTTAGAAGGCTACCGGCGGGGAAGTTTAAACGAGGTAATTCAGAGATGAAAAAAGTGTATTTAGATTATGCGGCTACCACACCTACGGACCCGGAAGTAATCGGTGCAATGCAGCCATATTTTTTCGATAAATTCGGTAATGCCTCTAGTTTACATGCTTATGGCCAAGAGGCAAAAAAAGCGGTGGAAGATAGCCGCCAGGCTTTGGCGGATTTTATCGGTGCCCAGCCGGAAGAGATTATTTTTACTTCCGGGGGTACGGAAGCAGACAACACTGCCCTCCTGGGAGTTGCTTATGCTTCAGAAAAGAAGGGCAACCACATTATTATTTCTGCGGTTGAACATCATGCGGTCAGCGAGCCGGCGAAATTCTTGGAAACAAGAGGGTTTAAGGTTACTTGTTTAGGGGTAGATAAAGAGGGTTTAGTTCTAGAAGAGGATTTGAAAAAAGCTATTACCGATAAAACTATTTTAATCAGTATTATGCATGCGAATAATGAAATCGGTACGCTCGAGCCGATTGCCCGTTTAGCGCGGATAGCCAAAGAAAAAGGAATTTATTTTCATAGCGATGCGGTACAGACCATCGGGCATCTGCCGATTGATGTCGATCAACTTGGGGTTGACCTTTTATCTCTCTCGGCGCATAAATTTTACGGCCCTAAGGGTGTTGGGGCTTTGTATGTGCGTAAAGGTACACGCCTGCAGACATTCATGAGCGGTGGTGACCAGGAAAGAGGCCGGCGGGCTTCGACGCATAACACTGCCGGGATAGTGGGTTTAGCCAAAGCAGTTGAGCTTTGTCAGGACAAGATGCAGGATGAAATTAAATTTCAGAGTGCTCTGCGGGATAGATTAATTAAAGAAATCCCGGCCAGAATTCCTGAGGTTAGATTAAATGGACATCCTGTGTTGAGATTACCTAACAGCGTAAACTTTTCCATTAAATACATCGAAGGTGAATCAATATTATTAAGCCTGGATATGCTGGGGATTGCCTGTTCTACCGGTTCAGCTTGTACCTCAACTTCTCTTGAACCGTCTCATGTTTTATTGGCTATCGGTTTAGACCATGCAACCGCCCACGGTTCTCTCAGAATTACCTTGGGCCGTTGGACTCAAGAGAGCGATATAGATTATCTACTGGATAAACTTCCACCGGTGGTGCAAAAATTACGCGCTATGTCCCCGCTTTATGAAAAATAACTTACCGAAATTAGGTAAAATCCATCCGGATTTTTTTAATCAGTATATCTACCGAAAACTTGGCCGAGCGGATAAAGCGATTATGGTGGGCCCGCAGAATGGCGTAGATTTTGGTGTTTTGGATTTGGGCCAAAAGGTGATGGTTCTGTCTACTGACCCTTTCTTTATCGCTAAAGAATTAGGTTTTGCCAAGGCTGCCTGGTTTGCTGTGCATATTATTGCTAGCGATGTAGCGGTCAGCGGAATCGCTCCGCAATATTTAGCTATTGATCTGAATCTTCCTCCGGAAATGACCGAGAGGGAATTAGTGAAAATGTGGGATGCGCTGCATGAGGAGTGCAAAAAATTAAAGATCAGCGTGATTACCGGGCACACTGCCCGTTATAGTGGTTGTAATTATCCGATGGTCGGTGGAGCAACGATGTTTGGTCTAGGTAATAAACAGAAATTGATTAATCCGGCGGCTAAGGTTGGTGACCTGGTTATTGTTTCTAAGGGGCCGGCGATTGAAACTACGGGTTTAATGAGCGCTTATTTCCCGCAATATCTGTCTGCCCGTTACGGCCAACCTTTCCTTAAGCGGGCGCAGAAAGTTTTTTACCAAATGTCTACGGTTAAAGACGCAGCGATTGCCGCGGCAGTCGGCGGAGTAACCGCCATGCATGATGCTACGGAATGCGGGGTCTGGGGTGGACTTTTTGAGATTGCCCAGCACAGCCGGGTGGGGATGCATATCGATTTAAATAAAATAATTCTGCAGGAAGAGGTAAGGTTAACTTGTGAATGTTTCGGTATTGACCCTTATAAAGCGATTAGCGAAGGGACTTTATTGGCTACGGCGGAAAGGAAAAAAGCCGGGTTCATTGTTGCCGCCTTGGAACAAGCCGGAATTCCTGCCAGTATTGTTGGAGAAGTTACTCCGGCGTCCGCAGGTATACGTATTTTAGACGGGAATAAAAACTACGCGCTTGAACATCCTAAGGTTGATCCTTTTTGGGGTAAATTTGCTGAGTATGCGGATAAAAAATGAAAGAAAAGATACTGGATTATTTAAATAAAAAACATGATTATCTTTCCGGAGACCAAATCAGTAAACATTTGGGGATTACCCGGCAGGGTTTATGGAAACACATTCAGGAATTAAAAGATTCTGGCTATGAAATAATCGCTGTGCCGCATTTAGGCTATCGTCTGGAGTCTTGCCCGGATCGGCTTTTTGCCTTTGAGGTCGCCCGCTCTTTAAATACTAAACTGGTCGGTAGGAAGATACATTATTTCGATTACTTATCTTCTACCATGGATCTGGCAATGCAGTTGGGCCTGCAGGGGGCTGTCGGTGGGACACTGGTATTGGCAGAATCGCAAACTAAAGGCCGCGGCCGGCTCGGTCGAGATTGGTTTTCACCTAAATATAAGGGTATTTACCTGTCTTTAATCCTGAGGCCTAAAATTCCGCCTGCAGCCTGTCCGATCTTAACCTTAATGAGCGCGGTAAGTATTTGTGAAGCAGTGAAGACAGTAACCGGGCTGGAGGCGCAGATTAAATGGCCTAATGATGTGTTAATCCAGAATAAAAAAATCTCCGGTATTCTGACGGAAATGAATGCTGAGATGGATAAAGTAAATTTTGTAGTGATTGGCATAGGTTTAAACGTGAATAATGACAAGAAGTCGTTGGTTGCCCAGGCTACTTCTTTAAAAGAAGAGCAGTCTCAAGAGCTAAGCCGTCTGGTTATACTGCAGGAGCTCTTGCGTAGCATAGAGATTAATTATTTCCTCCTGGAGGCCAAGGGTAGCCAGGAAATTATTGATAAATGGCGTAATTTTACTTTAACCTTAGGTAAACGGGTTAAAATTTATTATCAGAATAAACAAATTGAAGGCCAGGCTATCGATATCGATACTGATGGGGCCTTGCTTATCCGTAAAGACTCCGGGTTAATACAGAAAGTTGCCTGTGGAGATATTAATCTTTGCCGGTAATGTAAACCATACACATATTTTTGGTTGACAATTCATCTGACCGCTTTATAATGTTTCCGTGTTTAAGCTTAAGCGGTCTATTTTCACGGTAGTATTTATCCTCTTTTACACCGCTGTTTCTTTTTCAGATAATTCAAAGGTGCTGGAGCCTTTGGTAATTACTCAACAAAAAACTTTTTTTTTAAACAGTTATTCCTATCTATCCAGCCAGGCAGATTTATTTAACCAGCGTTCATTCCTGGAAGGCCTAAATTATTTACCTTTAGATTTACAGAGCCGTTCTTTGGGAGCTGGGCTGCAGACGGATTTTTCTTTACGCGGCTCTACTTTTTCTCAGGTATTAGTTTTATTGAACGGCATAAGGATTAATGATCCGCAAACCGCCCACCATAATTCGGACATTCCATTTACTAAGGAAGATATCGACAAAATTGAAGTTTTCCCAGGCTTAGGTTCTTCATTCTTTGGCCCGGATGCTTTAGGCGGTGCTATAAATTTTAAACTTAAAACTCCGCAGGAGAAAAAAACAATTTTGGAATTTGCTGCTGGTAACCAACAAAGTGGCTATGGGCTTTTTAGTCTTAGCGATAAATTTAAAGATCTGGGTTTTAGAGTTTCACTGGAGGATGCCCAGTCTGGAGGTTTTCGCGATGCTACAGATTTTAAAAAATTTACCGCTACCTTATCTACACATTGGCCATTATCTTTAGGCAGCTGGGATAACAACTTTGGTTATCAAGAGAAAGAGTTCGGGGCTTATGATTTTTATACTCCTTATCAGGGGTACCCTTCCCGGGAATGGACGAAAACATATTTATTAAATAGCAGTTTAAGCTTAGCGCGAGACAGTTTATTAATTAAACCAAACTTTTTTTACCGGCGCCATTTTGATAAATTCGCCCTCGACCAAAGAATTGCTTATTATAATGATCACTATACGGAAATGTTTGTCCCGAGAGTTTATTTACAAAAGCCAGCCGGATTATTAGGCCGGCTGGGAGTGGGTTTAGAGTGGGGGCAGGAGAAAATTGTGTCTACTAGTTTAGGTAAACATCGGCGTCAACATCAAAGTGTATTTTTAGATGATACTCTCCAGGTTAGCCAAAGGTGGGATTTAGGTCTTTCCTGGCGTTTAGACGATTTTTCAGGGTTTGCTCAGGCCTATACCGGTTCGGCTGATCTGAAGTTTAGACCCGGCCTTGGAACGGCATGGAATTTGGGCATTTCTAAAAGTTTGCGTATCCCCTCTTTTACGGAACTTTACTATAATGATGCAACTACTTTAGGTAATGCGCATCTGGCTGCCGAAGAGTCCTGGAGCTATCAAGCAGGTTATAAATATGGACAAGAAAGCTTTTCATTAGCGCTGGTTTTTTTCTGGCGCCAGGAGAAACAAATGATTGATTGGGTTAGAGCTGATCCTGCTCAGAAATGGCAGGCTAGAAATTTTACTTCTGGTAATGTCCGGGGGGTGGAGGCCGGGTTGCATAAAGAATTTAATCGTTTCATAAGCGGAGATATTAATTATACTTATACCGATAAATCTATAGACAACCAAGGTTACCTTTACAAATACGGCCCAAACTATGCCCGGCATTTAGTGAATACGGTTTTTGACCTTAATCTTGGTTTTGGCCGGCAGGCAATCGGGATTAATTATAAAAAACGCCCGGGCCGCTCCGGATGGCTGCTGTTGAATGCCGGTTTAAATTATAATATTAGCCATAATGCCAAGGTTTTTCTGAATTTGATGAATATTTTAAATGTAGAATATCAGGATATCGCGGGGATTCCCCAGGCGGGCAGATATATACAAGCTGGTTTAAGGTTAGAATGGTAATGGCCGGGAGTTGAATTTAAGAAAACTATAAGATATAATGCTGTAATGATAAAATTAATCAAGGGAGCTTATGTTCACTCATGTAGTTTTATTTATCGTCAAGCCTAAAGAGGTCGCTAAATATCGCCAGGATAGCTTAATGTGGGCTGGTTATACCCGTCAAGCTTGCGGTTTTCTGTCTTACCGGACTATGAAGCGTTGCGGGGCTAAAGACCAATATGCTTCTGTATATCAATGGAGTAAAAAATCCGACCACGACCGTTTTATGCGTAAATATCACGATCGGCTAGTGAGGTGCTCCCAGGCTAAGGTGAAAGTTCTAGATTACTATAACCTCAAGCAGGTGGACAGCTTAAGTAAATAATATTTATTGACAAACGGATAAATTATTATATAATTTCAAATGTAGCAAGTCTAGGGAGTAGAAGTCTTTAACCGTAAGGAGAAAGAATAACACACCTTGCGGTTTTTTGTTTATTCCTTAAAGCTAGCTATAATTTTGTGGAAAGGAGGAAACAAAGAAAATGGCAAAGGGTAAAGTAAAGTGGTTTTCCAATCAAAAGGGTTATGGTTTTATTACTCCTGAGAATGGCGCTGATGTTTTTGTACATCATACCGCAATCCAGGGTGATGGCTATAAAACTCTCGAGGAGGGCCAGGAGGTTGAGTTTGAAATTGAAAAAGGTCCCAAAGGTGAACAAGCTACTAAAGTAGTGAAGTTATAACCTAACAGGAGCAAAACAAAAAGGCCCGGCCTAAACAGCTGGGCTTTTTTGTTTAGTAAGCTATAAATTATGGATGAAAAATACTAAAAAACGCATTGTCGTGGCGATGAGCGGAGGAGTAGATTCTTCTGTCGCCGCGGCTTTATTAAAAAACCAAGGGTATGAGGTGATCGGGTTGACGATGTGCTTTAATCTGCCAGAAAAAAATAATACTGCACCTAGCTGTTGCGGTTTATCGGGGGCAGAAGATGCGCGCCGAGTCTGCCAGATCTTGGGCATTAAGCATTACGTTCTAAATCTCCATCAAGATTTCTCCCAGAAAGTTATTCAGAATTTTTACCAGGAGTATCTTAACGGCCGCACCCCCAATCCGTGTGTGCGTTGCAACCAGTTTATAAAGTTTGGCATTTTGTTAAGAAAAACGCTTAATCTTGGCATTCCTTTTCTGGCTACCGGCCATTATGCTAATATTTTACGATCTCCGGCAGGTTATTTACTGAAGAAAGCCCGAGATCGGGCAAAAGACCAGTCTTATTTTCTTTATCGTTTAACTCAAGGGCAACTTAAACATATAATTTTTCCTTTAGGTCATCTAACTAAGACTAAAGTCAGGCAGTTAGCTTTTGATTTTGGGCTTCAAGTAGCCAAGAAAAAAGATAGCCAGGAAATTTGTTTTTTGCCTGACGGGAAATATGGTGATTTTATTCAGGCAATGTTTCCGGGCACCGTTAAACCCGGTAATTTTATTGATCGAGAGGGCAATCTCTTAGGGCGACACCGGGGAGTGGCTTTCTATACCATTGGTCAACGCCATGGGCTAGGGGTGTCTTCTGCGCAACCTCTTTATGTCACACAGATTAATACCCGCAGTAATCAAATTAGCCTGGGTTTGCGTAAGGAGGTTTACCATAGGGAGTTTATCCTGCGTGCGGGGCATTTTTTAGGGGAGCCTCCTAAAAAGAAGATTGAGATTAAGGTACGAATACGTTATAATCATCAAGAAGCGCCAGCAGTTGTTTATCCGGATAAGGATAAACAAAAAGTCATTTTTAAACACCCGCAGTTTGCTGTGACTCCCGGCCAATCTGCAGTTTTCTACGATAAGGATACAGTATTAGGCGGCGGGTTAATCCGAAAGGTTATGGGTTAGCATGATTAAAGAAGATAAAAAACTAGTTACTAAAATTAAGGAACTTAAGAAGAAACGTAATGCTGTTATACTGGCCCATAATTATCAATTACCTGAGGTGCAGGATATCGCGGATTTCCGAGGGGATTCTTTAGAGCTATCCCGCATCGCTGCTAAAACCGAGGCGGAAGTGATTGTTTTTTGCGGGGTTTATTTTATGGCGGAAACCGCTTCCATTCTTTCTCCGGATAAATTAGTAATTATGCCAGATGTTTCCGCTGGCTGCCCGATGGCCAACATGATGACTGCTGATGATTTAAGGAAGCTTAAGCAGGAACATCCGCAGGCGGTGGCGATAGGCTATGTGAATACCTCTGCGGCAGTAAAAGCAGAATTAGATTATTGTTGCACTTCTACTAATGCCGTAGCCGTAGTTAATGCCTTGAAAAACGAGAAAGAAATAATTTTTGTGCCGGATAAATATTTAGCTGACTATGTTTCCAGAAAGACCGGCCGGAAATTAATTGCTTGGCATGGTTTTTGTCCCACGCATGTTAAGATTTTGCCTGAGGATCTCAAGCGGGAGAAGAAGTTTCATCCTTTGGCTAAAGTGATGGTTCATCCGGAATGTCTGTCCTCGGTAGTGGATTTGGCTGATTTTGTATTGTCTACCAGCCAGATGGCTAAGTACGCCAAGGAAAATCCGGCTAAAGAATTCATTGTGGGCACGGAATCCGGATTGCTTTACCGGCTTAAACAAGATAACCTGGACAAAGAATTCTATTTAGCCAGTGAACGTGCGGTGTGTCCGAATATGAAACGCACCACCCAGGAAAAAGTGCTTTGGGCGCTTGAGGAGCTTAAGGATGAAGTCCGGGTTTCTGAAGAGACCAGGCAGAAAGCGCGTTTGGCGATTGAGCGCATGCTAAAAATTATTTAATTGAATATTCCGATTGTTTTCGAAGATAACTGGCTGTTGGTAGTGAATAAGCCTGCTGGGTTATTAAGTGTTCCTACCCCTAAGCATGAATCGCGTACTTTAACCGGTATTTTAAATCAGGACGCAGAGCGGCGTGCTTTGAAATACCGTCTGCATCCTTGCCATCGGCTGGACCGGGAGACTTCCGGTCTTTTGATCTATGCTAAAGGCAAAAGCATCGAAAAGAAGATGACCCAGGCTTTTAGGGAAAGGCTGGTGGGTAAGAAATATATTGCTTTTGTCCACGGAAAATTGCCTTTAGGCCAAGGCAGGATCACCTCGGCCATCGAGGGTAAAACCGCGCTTACCGCCTACCGGGTGATTCAGGAAAAAAGTAATTACAGCGTAGTGGAAGTTGCTCCGCTTACCGGCCGGACTAATCAAATCCGCATTCATTTTAAAAGCATTCAACATCCTTTGGTTGGAGAAGATAAATTTATTTTTCGCAAAGATTTTGCTTTACGTTTTAAGCGCGTTTGCTTAGAAGCTAAAGAACTTAATTTCAAACATCCGGTCACCGGCAAACATTTAACTATTAGTATTGATTTAGCTCCTGAATTGCAGAATTTTCTGGCCCAACATGATTAATTATATAATTTTAGGGATGCTCCAAGGTTTAACTGAATTTCTGCCGGTTAGCTCCTCCGGGCATCTGGTTATCCTGCAGAAAATTTTAAATCTTCAGGATCACTTGGTAGCCACCGCTGTAGTTTTACATTTAGGTACCCTTTTGTCGACACTAATATTTTTTAGAAAGGAGATCGTTGACCTTTTAGCAGACCGTAAATTATTTATTCGGCTTTGCCTAGCAGTAATTATTACGGGTTTAATCGGTATAGCGGGCAAAGATTTCTTCGAGGGCTTATTTAGTTCCACCAAAACGGTAGCTTTAGCCTGGATGGCTACTGGTTTTATACTTCTAGCCACTAAAAGAATCTCCCAGTTAAATAACGATAAGCTTGGCTCTAAAGATGCGCTTATCTTGGGCTTAGTGCAAGGCTTGGCGATTATTCCGGGAATTTCCCGTTCGGGGATTACTATTTCTACTTTATTCTTTAGAAAGATTAAACGCCAATTAGCTTTTAGCGTATCTTTTTTAGTTTCAATACCGGTAATTATAGGGGCAACATTATTAGAATTCCCTCAAATAGAATCTTTGGCACAGGCAGATATCAAATTTCTTTTGGTTGGTTTAATCTCTAGTTTTATTTTTGGCTTAATTGCGCTGGCGGTTCTAAAATTAATAATTCATAAAGCAAAATTTTATTATTTCGGGTATTATTGTTTGGTTATGGCGATCATTACATTGGGATTTGTAAAATAATTTTAGATTAGAATAGAGTGAAACATTTATTAAGGTAAAGTTAATGCTGGAGGTATAAGTTGAGCATCATTGTTTTAGGTACAGTGGCTTTAGATAGTGTTAAAACCCCTTTTGGTTACCGGCAGGCATTGCTTGGAGGTTCTGCGGCGCATTTTGCAATGGCCGCTCGGCTTTTTACCAGGGTCGATTTGATTGCTATCGTGGGCAGCGATTTCCCCCGCCAGCACATTACTTTTTTAAAGAATCGAGGGCTTAATTTAAGTTCTTTGATCGTTGATCAAGGAAAAACTTTCCGTTGGAAAGGAGAATATAAAGGGGACCTGAATTCAGCGCTTACTTTAGATACTCAATTGGGGGTGTTGGCGGCATTTAAGCCGCATATTTCCGAACAACAACGGAAGATCCAAAATGTATTTTTAGCCAATGTTGATCCGGATATCCAGAAGCACCTTTTGACCCGGATGCGTTCTCCGAAGTTAGTAGGTTTAGATAGTATGAACTACTGGATAAATACTAAGTCTAAGCAGTTGATTAAATTGCTTAAACATATTGATATTTATGTGGCCAATGACCAGGAGGCGCGAGCATTAAGCGGAGAGAGCAACTTAATCCAGGCGGCTAAATGTTTATGTGCTTTTGGTCCTAAAATGTTGTTGATTAAAAAAGGTGAGCATGGAGTTCTTTTTTACACCCGGAAAATTAATTCTTCCCGGAGTTCGGCTAAAGGGTTAATCTTTACGTTACCGGCGTATCCGGTGGAACGAGTGATTGATCCCACTGGTGCCGGAGATACCTTTGCCGGAGGGTTTATGGGATATTTGGCTAAAGCCGGAAAAATTAATGCCACAGTTATTAAAAAGGCTTTGGCCTACGGGACAGTGGCTGCTTCATTTAATGTAGAAGATTTTGGTTTGGCTGCTACCAGTCGCCTTAACCGGAGTGTTTTAGAGAGGCGTTTGGCCAGATTTAAGGATTGTTTTTATTTCTAAACTGAAATTTCCTAACCTGCTTTAAATAAGCAAAAGGAGGCCCGTATGCTCGATGAAAAGATTTTTAATGACTATAAAGAAGCGATGAAAGCCAGGGATACTTTGAAAAGTTCTGTTTTGAGTTTTCTTCGTGCGGATATGTTGAATCTGGCTACCGCTAAGAAAAAAGAAAGACTCGATGATGCCGAAGTTACTGTGGTTATCCGGAAACAAATAAAACAGCGGCAAGATTCTATTGCGCAATTTAGCAGCGGAGGAAAGTTGGAGGCGGCAGAAAAAGAAAAAAAGGAAGCAGAGATTTTAAAGAGTTATCTGCCGGCGGAGTTACCGGTGGATCAGATTAAGGCTTTGATTGAAGAGGCGATTATAGCCACCGGCTCCAGCGGGATTAAGGATATGGGCCGTTTGATGAAAGAGTTGACGGTGAAAATCTCCGGTCAGGCCGACGGTAAATTAGTCAGTGATTTAGTAAAACAAAGGTTGAGCTCCTCGTCTGCGTAATAAAATAACCAGAAATGTTTTCTTCATTGAAAGTAAAGTACTTTCGTATTTATTGGCTGGGTATGTTTGTATCTTTGGTCGGCACCTGGATACAAACTGTAGCCCAGAGCTGGTTAGTTTTTCAGCTGACTAATTCTGCTTTTCTTTTAGGGGTTGTGGGTTTTTTAGGCTCAGTTCCGGTTTTTATTCTTTCCCTATATGGGGGAGTTTTAGCAGATAGGTTAAATAAAAGAAATATCCTGATTTTTACACAAGCAGCTTTTATGCTGCTGGCTTTCTTATTGGCTGTTTTGACTCAATTTGATTTTATAACCCCCGCGCAAATTATGTTCATTGCTTTACTGAACGGGATCATTATGGCTTTCGATGCTCCGGCCCGGCAGTCGATCGTAGTGGAATTGGTAGGCAAGGAACATCTTTTTAATGCCATCGCTTTAAACTCGGTGGCTTTTAATTCCTCCCGGATCATCGGCCCGGCGGTAGCGGGAGTATTAATTTCGATAATCGGAATGAGCGGTTGTTTTTACCTGAATGGGATCAGTTTTTTAGCAGTTATTATCGCTTTGTTCTATATCAAGTTTGGAAATAATCCGCTTCGCAAAAATAATTCTGCGCTAAAGGATATTCATGAAGGGTTGGTTTTTATTGGACGTAATCCTTTATTTTTAGCTTTAGTCAGCGTGGTGGCCGCGATGAGCCTCTTTGGTATTGCGTATATTATTTTAATGCCGGTCTTTGCCAGTCATGTGCTGGGGGAAGGAATTAGGGGTTTAGGTGTACTCATGTCTAGCGCTGGCCTGGGGGCTTTGGGCGGGGCTTTAAGCTTAGCCAGACTAGGGGATTTCAAATTTAAAGGTAAGCTCTTAGTTTATTCGGCATTTTTATTTTCTGTTTCACTAATTATTTTTTCATTATCTAAAAACTATCTTTTAGCTATTCTTGCCCTGGTGCTTGTAGGTTATTGTAGTGTTATTCCGATTGCTTTAGTGAATACTTTATTGCAAATTAATGTGCCGAACGAATTTCGCGGCCGGGTGATGAGTTTATTTATGATTACCTTCGCTGGGGTTATGCCGTTGGGGAATTTAGTTTCTGGGACTCTAGCACAGAGCTGGGGGGTTTCTGCTGCTCTTTTCTTTTGCGGATCAGTGTGTTTGGTATTGTTTGCCCTGATCAATTTTTTATTTCCGGGGTTAAAAAAGCTATAAGGTGCTTGCCCTGGTTTGCTTATCGCGCACCAGGACTACGCTAAAACAAAAAGCTATAAGGTGCTTGCCCTGGTTTGCTTGGAGCGCACCAGGACTACGCTAAACAAAAGCTATAAGGTGCTTGCTTTATTTT